>NZ_JBHSIB010000010.1:31881-239067 GCF_042653325.1 Massilia sp. GCM10023247 | reverse complement strand
GCCGCCCGGCCTGGCCCGGGCCGCCGCGCCCGCCGCTGCCGGCCCGCCCGCGCCCTGCGGCGTGCGGTGGGTCAGGTGCCAGGCCAGCGCCGCCAGCGCCAGCATGGCCAGCACCGCGACCAGGCCGCCGATCAACTTGCCGCGGCGGCGCTTCGCCTCGGTGGCGGGTGGTTTTTTCGGGGAAACGGTGGAATCCATGCTCATCCTTGTTGTTCGCTGCTGACAAATGCATAAGGCAATCAGCTCGGAATGTAGCATGCGACATGGGGAAGATATGTTTCGTAACGTACATAGCGCCAGGGCCAAGACTGGCGGCAAAAACCGCTCCCGGGACTGGCTTCATACGGACTGACACCATTCGCTGCCGAAGGCGGAACAGGGACAAAAAAAGGGCGCCGGATGATCCGGCGCCCTTCCTGGACGGGTCAGAACTTGTAACAGCCAGATACAAAGCGGCTACATAACTTAACGGTTCGGCTCCGTATTTGCCTTCACCTCTACGGCAGCTCGCACAGGCAGTGGGTGACGGCCGCGAACGGCTTCTTGCCGTCCGCCAGCTCGGACAGCCAGCCCATATCCTTCGCCACCTCGGCCACGGCGCCGCGCGGCAGCGCGTCCGGCAGCATGCCCAGCTTGACCTGGATGTTGATCGCCTGCGCGCTCGACACGCCCAGCAGCGACACGAAGCGCTCGAAGGCCGTGCTTGGGCGCTCGACGTAGGCGACGCGGAAGTCGTCGCCGAGCTTGGCGCGCCTGGCGGCCGAACGCAGGGCGTCGCCGTAGCTGCCCAGGGTATCGACCAGGCCGCGCTCCTTGGCCTGGGTGCCGGTCCAGACCCGGCCCTGCCCGACCGCATCGATCTTCGCCGGGGTCGTCTTGCGGGCCGCGGCCGCCTTGGTGGTGAACTCGCGGTAGACGTTGTTGATGCTGGCCTGCACCAGCTGGCCGAAGCGCGGGTCGAGCGGGCGCAGCGGGTTGTAGGCGTCGGCCAGCCAGGTGGTGGTGACGCCGGCCGTGTTCACGCCCAGCTTGTCGGCCACCCGCTCGGCGGTCGGCAGGATGGCGAATACGCCGATCGAACCGGTGATGGTGGACGGGTCGGCAATCACCTCGTCGGCCGCCATCGAGATCCAGTAGCCGCCCGAGGCGGCGACGTTACCCATCGAGACCACGACCGGCTTGCCGGCCGCGCGCGTCAGTTCCAGTTCGCGGCGGATGAGTTCGGAGCCATAGGCGCTGCCGCCGGGCGAGTCGACGCGCAGCACGACCGCCTTGATGCTGTCGTCTTCGCGCGCGCGGCGCACCATGTTGGCGGTGGAGACGCCGCCGATCACGCCCGGGCCGCCCTGGCCGTCGGTGATTTCGCCGGCGGCCACGATCACGCCCACCGCATTGCCGAAGGGTTTTTGCGGATTGCGCGCCAGGTAGTCGCCGAAGCCCACCTGGCGGAAGCTCTTGATCGACTCGTCATAGACGCCGCGCTTGACCATCATCGCGCGCACTTCGTCCTTGGTCTTGATGCCGTCGACCAGCTTGGCCTGCAGCGCCACCTGGGCTGCATTGCCGCCGGCCGCTTCCATCAGCTGCGGCAATTGCTCGATGCTGCGCGCAACGGTGCCGGCGGCGAGCTTGCGGTTCTTCTCGACGCGGGCCGTGTAGCCGTCCCAGAGCGCGCCGTACAGGAAGGCGTCGGCCTCGGTCGCGGCCTGCGAGGGCCCGTTGCTGATGAAAGGCTCGGCAAAGCTCTTATAGGTGCCGACCTTCATCAGGTTGACCGTCACGCCCAGCTTGTCGAGCGCGTCGCGGTAGTAATTCTTGCGCCGGCCGAAGCCCTCGATCAGCACCATGCCCATCGGGTGCACATAGATTTCGCTGGCGTGCGAGGCGAGCAGGTAGCGCTTCTGGTCGAAGCTGCCGCCCCAGGCCACGACCGGCTTGCCGGCCGCCTTCACGCGGTCGATCGCGGCGCCGGCTTCGTGCAGCATGGCCATCCCGCCGCCGTCGAGCTCGTCGAGGATCAGCAGCACGCTGCCGATGTTCTTGTCCTTCGCCGCCGCGTCGAGCACGACCAGCAGGTCGCGCAGCTCGACCGCGCGCCGGCTCTCGCCGCCGACGTTGGCCAGCAGCGAATCGCGCAGCCCGCTGCTGTGCTCTTCCACCAGGTCGCCGCGCAACTCCAGCACCAGCGCGGTCTTCTCGCCGAGCGGCTTGACGCCGCCGCCGAAAATCGCCCAGAGCAAGGCGATCAGGATGAGCAGGAACAGCATGTTGAACACGAAACGCCGGGTAGCGTCCAGGCCGCGCCAGAACATACCGAAACCGCGGCGCAGGGAAGTCAGTGGCTTGAAAGGCATCGAAACTCCGCTCAGGAAGGAAAACGCATGGAATCAGGCTGTGACGGTCAGTTTGCTTGGCGTCTCTTTATGCGAGATCGCAAACAGGCCGGCAAATACGAGTATGCCATTGACGATCAACAGTTCAAGTCCCAGTCGATAGCTGCCGAGCAAATATTGCTGATTGTACTCAAGGAGTGCGCAAAGAACCGGCGCGCCGATGGTCACCCAGGGCACCAGCCGGTCGGTCAGGCTGCGCCGCGTCAGCATGCCGAAGGCAAACAGGCCCAGCAGCGGTCCATAGGTGTAGGCGGCCAGCTTCAGGATCATCATGATCATGCTCGGCTCGTCGATCCACTTGAAGCCCATCACCAGCACCAGGAACAGCGCGGCAAAGCCCAGGTGGACGCGGCGGCGCAGGCGCTCCTTCTGTTCCTGCGACAGGTCGCTGCGGCGCTGGATGCCGAGCAAGTCGATACAGGTGGTCGAGGTCAGCGCGGTGATCGCGCCGTCGGCGCTCGGGAACAGCGCCGAGACGAGCGCGATCAGGAAAATGATCTGCACCGCGGCCGGCAGGTGGCCCATGACGACGGCCGGGAAGATCTTGTCGCCGGTCTCCGCCACGCCAACGGCCGGCGCGTACAGGTAGAGCAGCCCGCCCAGGAACAGGAAGGCCGACAGCACCACGACCAGCACGGCGGTCAGGGTCAGCAGGTTCTTTTGCGAATCCTTCAGGGTCTTCACCGAAATCGTCTTCTGCATCATTTCCTGGTCCATGCCGGTCATGGTCAGCACGATGAAGGCGCCGGCGACGATCTGCTTGAGGAAGAAGTTCGGGCTGTCGAAATCGGTCTCGAAGATGCGCGCCAGGCCCTGCGACTGCATCTGGTTCAGGCTTTCCAGCATCGACATGTCGAGTTCCGTGAGCAGGAACCAGACGCAGGCGAACAGGCCGAACAGCATGCAGCTCGTCTGCAGGGTATCGGTCCAGACGATGGTCTTGACGCCGCCCTGGTAGGTGTACATCAGGATCATGCCGAGAATGACGAGCGTGGTGGCCCAGAACGGAATGCCGAGGCTGTCGAGGATGATCGCCTGCAGGATGTTGACCACCAAATACAGCCGGGCGGTCGAGCCGAGCAGGCGCGAAATGATGAAGAAGCCGGCCCCGCTCTGGTAGGCGCGCCGGCCCAGGCGCACATCGAGGTAGTGGTAGATCGAGGTCAGCTTCAGGCGGTAGTACAGCGGCAGCAGGATATACGCCACCGCGATGTAGCCGAACACGTAGCCGATCAGGATCTGGCCATAGCCGAAGGCATCCTTGCCGACGGCGCCGGGCACGCTGATGAACGTCGCGCCCGAGAGCGTGGTGCCGACCATGCCGAAGGCGACCAGCATCCAGTTGCTGCTCTTGTTACCGATGAAGAAGCTGTCGTTGGTGGCATTGCGCGAGGTGGCCCAGGCCACGCCCAGCAGCAGCGCGAAATAGGCGATGAGGATGCAAAAGAGAAGAACGGGGGACATGTGTTTCCGTGGGTGTTGACGATTCGCCCAGCAATATACACGCAGAAGGCGGGTGGAGCTACCGCGGGGTGGGCCGGGCGGGGATTCGGTCGTGTCGGTGTTGGAGTGGCGCAGGCATGGGGTAAGCACCCGCAACCGCCTCGTCGGTTTACTTTACATGCACAAAGTGCAACTTCTAAGCGTAAATACACTATTGCCTAAAAATCAATAACTTGGGGTGCCGGGCATGCTCCTTGCATAGCTCTGCAGTACAACAACCCTGAAAGGATCTCCGATGAAAGCGACGAAATTGAAAGGCGTTCTGACCGCTGTCGTAGTCGCAGCGGGTTTTACGGCAGGCAGCGCCATGGCCATGCCGACGATGGACAACTTCCTGAAAGCCTACGACAGCCCGAACTCGGGCGAGCAAACCGAACTGGCTTTCCTCGGGGATGCGACGGGACTGAGTTTCGACGCAGGAGACCTGCGCAAGATCGAAGGCAATGGCGGCGCCATGTTCGATGCCGAAACGCAGTTGTGGGTGATCGATGTCGCGCCGAATGCACCGGGATATTTCCTGCTGAAATTCGGCCTCGGCAACGGCTTCAAGACCCGCTTCGACACCTATGTGTTTCGCAACACCGGCGACCTGACCCAGCTCGCCTGGAGCAATGCGCAAGTCAACTTCCTCAGTGGCGGCGACTGCGCGATCGGCAACGACAACCGCTGCAACATCGGGCGCCTGAGCCATATCACCTGGGTGCCGGGCGGAGGCGGCGGCGAAGTGCCTGAACCGGCGTCCCTCGCCTTGCTCGGTGCCGGCCTGGCCGCGCTCACGCTGCGCCGCCGCGCGCGCTGATCCGGCAGGCCCGCCGCCGGTCCATGGCGCCCGCGGCGCCATGGCTTCCCGCTTGAACGCAGCAGCAGCCGCTCAGGCCTCTTCCCCCTCGATCCGCTCGAACGGGCCGATGCAGGCCTGCATGGTCTCGTCGCTGCACATCAGGAACAAGGTGCCGGAGGGGTGAAAGCGCACGAAATTGGTGGCGCGGGTGCCGACCTTCATGATCGCGCCCGAGCAATCCTTCTTGCCGTTGTCCTTGACGATGCGGTCTTCGAGCTTGTAGAAGCCTTTCGCGCTCGGCTTGTCGGGGATGCTGTATTCGCTTTCCGACACTTCCTCGGCGCTGGTGACGAGCGTGGTGCCGTCGCCGCGGAAGCGGTAGGTTTCGGAGCAGCCGAGGTCGGGCAGGCTGAGTCTCCAGATGCCGAGGATCGGATGGTTGGCGGCCGGCACCGGCGGCGCGGCCCGGGCGGCCGGCACGCCTGCGACAAGCGCGACACAGAGGGAAGTCGGGAGCAAGAATCCGGCAGGCAGATGCATGGCAGTTCCTTTCACTACGCTTCAGTAGTCGTACGTTCAAGTACTCGGGCGCCGGCCGCACCGGCGGCCGGGTTGGCGCTCGCTCCTGCTCCGGGCCATGGCGGCCCGGCACTGCCGACAACTGTGCCGTACTTACGCGTTATCCGGCGCCGCCTTGGGCTTGGCCGGACGGCGGGCGCGCGCGGCTGGCTTGCGCGCCGGGCCGCTTGCCTTCTTGCGCCCCGGGATCACGTTGCCGTCGACGTCGTCCGGCTCCGCATAGGCCGCATCGGCGTCATCGGCCTGCGCGGCCGGCGCTGCCTGTGCCTGGGGCGACACGGTCAGGGCCGCTGCCGGGTCTTCGACGGCGATCGCCGGCGCGGCTGCAGAATCGAGGACGGCAGTGTCGGCCGCCGCGGCAGCATTGTCTTTCTTCGCGGCCGGCTTGCGCGGCGCGCGGCGGCGTTCCTTCTTCGCCGGCTCGGGCTGCGCTTCCGCTTCCGCTTCCGCTTCCACTGCCGGGGCAGCGGCGACGGCCGGGACGGCTTCCTCGGCCACTTGCGGCCAGGCACCGGCCGCTGCCACGTCGTCGGCGTCGAAGGGTTCCGTCGGCGCCTCGACCTGGACGACCTCGTCCGGCGTCACCGGCACGAAGGGGGTGTCGGCGCGCGCCGCATGCTTGCGCCCACGTCCGCCACGGCCACGGCCGCGGCCTTCGCCCTTGGCCTCATCGCGCGCGTCGCGCAGTTCCGGCACGGCTGGCGCCATCGGCACCGCCGGCACGCCGGCGGCATCCAGATTCTCGGCCGGCGCCGCCTCGGCGGCAGGCTGCCCGCGCCCGCCGCGGCCACGGCCGCGGCCCGGGGCCTTGCCTTCCTGGCGCATCGGCTCCTGCAGCGGCGCCGCATCGGCGCCCTCGTCCGCGGCCGGCAGCTCCACGGCGGGCTGCTCGCCGCCGGCACCCGAGACTGCTCCGGCGCTGCTGCGATACACATAGGTGCCGGATTTTTCGTCGCGGCCGAACTCGAACAGGCCGCGTGCCTGCGCCTCCTCGAGCAGGTTGCCGAAGGTACGGAAGCCGTAATACACCTCGGAAAACTCCGGGCGGCGGCGCTTGAGCGTGTCCTTCAGCAGCGAGGCCCAGATCTTGCCGGTGTCGCCGCGTTCGGAGACGAGCGCGTCGAAGGTCTCGACCACCATCTCCAGCGCCTGCGTCTTGCGCGCTTCGAGTTCTTCCTTGCGGCGGTCGTCGGTCGGGCGCTTGTTGTTCTGCGGGGTGGCCTTGCGTGCCTCCTGCACTTCCTTGCGCTTGGCCGCGGCGCGGTTCACTTCGCGCACCAGGTCGTCGTAGAAGATGAATTCGTCGCAGTTGGCCACCAGCAGGTCGGAAGTCGACTGCTTGACGCCCACGCCGATCACCTGCTTGGCGTTCTCGCGCAGCTTCGACACCAGCGGCGAAAAGTCGGAGTCGCCGCTGATGATGACGAAGGTGTTGACGTGGGACTTGGTGTAGCAGAGGTCGAGCGCGTCGACGACCAGGCGGATGTCGGCCGAGTTCTTGCCCGATTGGCGCACATGCGGGATCTCGATCAATTCGAAATTCGCTTCATGCATCGTCGACTTGAACCCTTTATAGCGGTCCCAGTCGCAATAGGCTTTCTTGACCACGATGCTGCCCTTGAGCAAGAGGCGCTCGAGCACGGGCTTGATGTCGAATTTCTCGTAGTTCGCATCGCGTACGCCGAGCGCCACGTTTTCGAAATCGCAAAACACCGCCATGCTGATGTTATCGGAGGAGGAAGCCATGAGTTGTTATTTTCTAGTAATGAAGACAGGTATCGCCGGATTATACGCACAAGCCCGGCGGAGTCAGGCGCGGGTGACACCGCTGCCATGGAAGAAAATTTTCCCGGCTGGGTTGTACATACATCGCCCAATGCGATATACACTCCCATCATTGCTTCAGGTTATTTCCTTCGCGATCTACATTACCGAGCCTCTATGACTCCGTTGCTGCCCTTCGAAACCTGTCCGCATTCCCTCGCCGACTGCCGGCGCCCCGCCGGTGTCCGGCTCTTCCCAGCCTGATCCGCAGCCATGCATTCCAGCGTCGACGAGCGCGACCGCGTGGCGCGGACGGCATTGCTCGCGCCCTTCCTTGGCTCGGTCCGGCGCAATCCGGCCCTGCCCCTGCTGCTGACCTGCGCCGCATTGCTTGCTCCGATCCTGGCCGGGCACCAGGGCACGCGCGCCTGGCAGGTGCTGCTGCTTGCGCTGCCTTGCTGGCTGGTCTTGTGGCGGAGAAGCGCGACGCCCAGCACGCGCATGCTGCAAGGCCTGCTGTGCTTCCTCCCGGGCCTGGCATTCGTGCTCGACGGCGCCGCCCGCGGTTTCCTGCTCGCGGCCTACGACATGCTGCCGAACAGCGCGATGGTGCTGAGCGCGGTTGCCAATACGACAGCGGACGAGTCGGCCGAGTTTGTCGCCCTGCTCTGGCGCGACCTGCTGGCCTGGGGCGGCTTTGCCCTGCTATGCGCCGGCGCGCTGGGTGCGGGCGTGTTCCTGTGGTGGCGCGCGCCGTCTGCACCCACGCCATGCGCTGCGCCGCGCTGGCGCCTTGCGCGCATTGCGCTGGGCGCGCTGCTGCTGGCCCTGGTGAGCGCTGCGTTCGCGAGCAAGCCCTTCCGGCGTCATCACCCGCTGGCATTCTGGCCGCAATGGTCGCAGGAGGTGCGCGACCTGCGCGCGCAATGGACAGGCTATGCCCGCGACCGCGGGACGCTGCTGGCCGGCGCCGGCGCGCTCAAGCCGGTCCTGTCCCGGGATGGGCCGGATACCCTGGTGCTGGTGATCAGCGAGAGCATGAACCGCAGCAATATGAGCAATTACGGCTATCCGCGCTCCACCGCGCCGCAGTTGATCGAACGCCAGCGCACGCTCGGCGGCCGGCTGCAAGTGTTCCGCCACGCCTGGTCGGCGGATGCGTCGACGGTCCCGGCCTTGCGCAACCTGTTCTTTTTCGGCAGTCCCGAGGCAAAGCAGCGCGTTCACCTGCTGGCGCTGGCACGCGCGGCCGGCTACCGTACCTTCTGGATCAGCAACCACAACGACCTGGCCATCGAACAGGAGCATGCGCGCCTGGCCGACGAGACGCACCTGCTCAACAAGCAGCCCGGCCGGCGCACGCGCGCGCTCGACGAGCAGATGCTGCCCGCCACACGCGCGGCGCTGCGCGACCCGGCACCCCGCAAGCTGATCGTGGTGCACATGCTCGGCTTGCATCCGCATTACCAGATGCGCCGCCCGGCCGGCCAGGAGACCTTCGCCCACGCGCAGGACGGCGTGGCCGAACAGATGCAGCTTGCCGGGCGGCCGCCCTGGCTGCGCGTCCTGCGCAACGATTACGACTCGTCGATGCGCTACCACGACAGCACGGTGGCGGCGATGCTCGACCTGAGCCGCGCGGCGCCGGGCCGGCAGTCCTGGGTCTACCTGTCCGACCACGGCCAGGAAGTCGGACACACCGTCAACCGCGCCGGCCACAGCGCCACCACGCCGGATGGCTACCGCATTCCGCTCATGATGTGGAGTTCCTTCGGCCAGGCGGCTCCCTCCGCCGCCTTGACGGCGCCCGTGCGCGGCGACTGGTTCGGGCACAGCCTGGCGCGCCTGCTCGGCATCGGCTGGAAGGGCGAGCAGCCGCAGCGCGACGTGCTGGATTCGCGCTACCGCTGGCAGGCGCCGCCGCTGCCGCTGCGCTTCGACTTCCGCAGCTGAGCCTGGGAGTACTCAAAGCCGTGCCAGCGTGGCCGGATCCGGCTGCCCGTCGAAAAACTGGTCGAGACAGGCGTGGAACACGGCTTCGTCGGGCGCGACGTCGGCAAACAGGGTCATCGAGGAATGGAATTTGCGGTCGTCGGGGCCGTCGAAGATCTCGCCGATGTCCTTGTCCTGGTGGCGCGCCACCAGAGCGGCGCATTCGCGCAGGCGCGGGCCGAGCACCGGATGGGCCAGGTAGGCGGCGGCCTCGTCGCTCGATGCGATTGCATAGCGGCGCGCCATCTCGCTCGTGCCCAGGCCGGCGATCTGCGGGAACACGAACCACATCCAGTGGCTGCGCTTGCGGCCGGTGCGCAGTTCGGCCAGCACGGTGGAATACACGGGGTCCTGGGCCGCGACAAAGCGCTCCAGGTCGAATTCGGTGTCCATGGCGTTCTCCCTGCCCTGATCCTCCCGCCGATGCTACCCCTTTCGCCATCTTTGCTAAAGTGGCGTCACGATGAAACCCGAACACCTCCAACTGCTCCTGACCCGCGAAATGCCCTATGGTAAATACCAGGGGCGCAAGATCGCCGACCTGCCCGCCCACTACCTCGGCTGGTTCGCGCGCGAAGGCTTTCCGCGTGGCGAGCTGGGCGAACTGCTGGCCCTGATGTACGAGCTCGACCATAACGACCTGCGCGCCCTGCTCGACCCGCTGCGGCGCGGCACGGTGTGAGGCCGGACTACGCGGTCAGCCGCCCGGCCACCAGGCGCGTGGCGGCAGCGACGACATCGCTGCGCGCCTCGCTGTCTTTCGCGCCGCGTACCGTGTAGACCGACAGCACGATCGGAGCGCGTCCCTCGGGCCAGATGACGCCGACATCGTTCGCGCTGCCGTAGCCGCCCGTCCCCGTCTTGTCGCCCACTGTCCAGCCGGCAGGCACCCCGGCCCTGATGCGGGCAGCACCCGTGGCGCAATCGATCATCCACCGGGTCAACAGCGCCCGCCCGGGCCCGGGCAGGGCCGCACCCAGCAACAGCGCGTCAAGGGTGGCCGTCATGGCGGCGGGCGTCGTCGTGTCGCGCGGATCGCCCGGCAATGCCGTATTGAGTTCCGTTTCCCAGCGATCAAGCCTGAACATCGGGTCGCCGATACTGCGCGCAAAGCGCGTCAGCCCTTCCGGTCCGCCGATCTGGCGCAGGATCAAATTACCGGCTGCGTTATCGCTATGGATCACCGTCGCGGCGCACAGCTGCTCGAGCGTCATCCCTTCACGCAGATGCCGTTCGGTGACCGGGGAATACACGATCAGGTCGTCTTTCGTATAGTGGACGTGGCGCTGCAGGAAGCCCGGGACCTCGGCGTTGCGCGCGAGCACCGCTGCGGCTGCCACGACCTTGAACGTGCTGCACAAGGGGAAGCGCTCATGCTGGCGGTAGCCCAGCGTGCGTCCGCTGCCGGTGTCGAGTGCCGCCACCCCGAGGCGTCCGCCCAGGTCTTTTTCGAGCGCCGCGAAGCCCGCTTGCGTTGCCGCCTCGCCCGCATGCGCGCAACCCGACAGGTAATACACAGGGAGTGATGTCAGCGCCGCAAGGACGGTGCGGCGTTGAAGACGCTGGCGCATGGCTAGTCTCGATGGGATTGTTGGAGATTTGGCATTAAACCATACCCGTGGCGCCGGTCTCGACGCCCGGCCGTTGCAAGCGAGCAACGGACGGCAGCTTGCCGGCGCCTGACGAGTTGCCACTAGGCATTGATTCACGTCAAGCAGTATCCCCTTCGATATAATCTGCCGCTGCCACATCGATTCCTACAGCCATGCAAACCGAACCGGGAAAGCCTCCCACCGTCCTCGTCGTCGAGGACGACGAACACATTGCGCAGGTCCTGCGCTTCATGCTCGAACGCCAGGGCTACCGGGTCGAGCACATGGCCGACGGCCGCGCCGCGGCCCAGCACGTCGCGGCATCGGACCCGCCGGCACTGGTGCTGCTCGACGTGATGCTGCCCTACGTGGACGGCTTCGAGATCGTCCAGCTGATCCGCGCGCAGCCGGCCTGGCGCGAGGTGCCGGTGCTGATGCTGACGGCGAAGAACACCGAGCGCGACACCGTGCGCGCGCTCGACGCCGGCGCCAGCGACTTCGTCATCAAGCCCTTCCAGCCCCAGGAACTGCTGGCGCGCGTGCGCCGCTTCCTGCGCCCTGCGGCATGACGGCCGCGCGCGCCGGCTAGCGCAAGGATGCTGTCCTTGACGCCCGTTTCCCATCCCGACGCCTTCATCGACGCTGCCCTCTGGACCGGGTTCGCGGCGCTGGTCCTGACCCTGCTGCTGGCCCTGCAGATCGTCGGCATGCGGCTGGCGCTGCGGCGCCGCCAGCGCAGCGACGAGCGCGCCCTGGCGCGCTGGCGCCCGCTGCTCAACACTGCCATCGTCGGCGAGATGCCGGCCACGCTGCCGCCGCTGCGGCGCGCCGAACGCCTGCCCTTCCTGCGCCTGTGGGCGCACCTGCAAGGCTCGCTGCGCGGGGAAGCCAACGAAGCGCTGAACGCGGTCGCGCGCCGCCTCGGCCTCGACACCTACGCGCGCGGCCTGCTGCCGCGCGGCACCCGCACCTCGCGCCTGCTGGCGGCGCTGGTGCTGGGCCACCTGCACGACAAGCAGGCCTGGCCGGCGCTGCTGCGCATGGCGGGCCAGCCCGACAACACCGTCGCGCTCACCGCGCTGTGGGCGCTGGTGCGGATCGATCCGGAGGCCGCGGCCGACTACATGGTGCCGCTGTTTATCGAGCGCGAGGAATGGGCGCTCTCGCTCGCGGCCGGCATCCTGCAGCAGGCGATCGAACCGGCCACCGCCGCCCTGGTACGCATCCTGCCGCAACTGGACCAAGCCAGGCTGCCGCGCGCCCTGCGCATCGCCGAGGCGCTGCACGTGCGCCTGCCGGCCGGGATCCTGAAAGCGGCCTTGCGCAGCAGCGCGACGCCGGTCGTGATCGCCGGCCTGCGCAGCGTGCGCACGCCCGCCACGATCGAAGAGGTGCGCGAGCTGCTGGCGCACGGCGACTGGCAGGTGCGGGTGCAGGCGGCGCGCGCCCTGGGCCGGGTCGGCGAGCGCGCCGACGCCGAGCGCCTGGTCAGGCTGCTGGGCGACCGCGAATGGTGGGTGCGCTACCGGGCCGCCGAGGCGCTGCTGGAGCTGCCCGCCCTCACCCGCGCCGACCTCGAGGCGCTGCGCGCCTCGCTCACCGACCGCTTCGCCGCCGACATGCTGTCGCAGGCGATGGCGGAAAGCACAAGCCCATGAATACCGCGCATGAATACCGATCATCTCCTCGTTGATTTCATCACCTGGTTCGTGCTGGCCTTCTTCGTGGCCCTGAACGGCGGCTACCTGCTGCTCAACCTGTTCTCGCTGCGCGCCCTGCACCGGCGCGGGCAGGAGCAGTTCCTGGGCGACCTGCCGCGCGCCTATTCCGGCCTCGAGCCGCCGGTCAGCATCCTGGTGCCGGCCTATAACGAGGAAGCGACGATCGCCGCCTCGATCCGCTCGATGCTGCAGCTGACCTATGCCGAATTCGAAATCGTCGTCATCAACGACGGCTCGAAGGACAAGACCCTGGAAGTGCTCCAGCGCGAGTTCGCACTGCTGCCTTTCCCGGAAGCCTACCGGCGCCAGATCCCGACGAAAGAGGTGCGCCAGATCTACCGCTCGACGCGCTACCCGAACGTGCGCGTGATCGACAAGGTCAACGGCGGCAAGGCCGACTCGCTCAATGCCGGCATCAACGCCTCGCGCTACCCGCTGTTTTGCGGGGTCGACGCCGACTCGATCCTGCAGCGCGACAGCCTGGCCAAGGTCACCGAGCCTTTCCTGCGCGACCCGACCATGGTCGCCACCGGCGGCACCGTGCGCGTCGCCAACGGCTGCGAGGTGAGCGGCGGCTTTCTCACCAAGGTCGGCCTGCCGAAGAACCCGTGGGCGCTGTTCCAGGTGGTCGAATACCTGCGCGCCTTCCTCTTCGGGCGGCTCGGCTGGTCGGCGCTGAACGGCATGCTGATCATCTCCGGCGCCTTCGGCATCTTCCGCAAGGATGCCGTGGTGCTGGCCGGCGGCTACCGCCCCGACACCATCGGCGAGGACATGGAACTCGTCGTGCGCATGCACCGCACGCTGCGCGAAAAGGGCCAGCCCTACCGCATCGAATTCGTGCCCGACCCGGTATGCTGGACCGAGGCGCCGGAAGACCTGGCGACCCTGAAGAACCAGCGCGTGCGCTGGCAGCGCGGCCTGGCCGAGAGCCTGAACGCGAACTGGGGCCTGATGTTCTCGCGCCGCGGCGGGGTGCCCGGCTGGGTTGCCTTCCCGTTCATGGTGCTCTTCGAATGGCTGGGCCCCGTGATCGAACTGGGCGGCTATCTGTTCATGATCTACGCCTTCCTGGCCGGCCTGATTTCCTGGCCCGCGTTCGGTGCCTTCCTGTTCGTGGCGGTCGGCCTGGGCATCCTGCTCTCGGCCTCCGGCCTGCTGCTCGAGGAGATGTCTTTCCACCTCTACCCGCGCGGCAAGCAGTTGCTGATGCTGGGGCTGGTCGTGATCGTCGAGAACTTCGGCTACCGCCAGCTCAACACCTGGTGGCGCCTGATCGGCATGTGGCGCTGGGTCCGGCAGAAGGAATCGACCTGGGGCGCGATGAAACGCAAGGGCAACTGGCAGGCTGAAGCGACGGCCGCCCCCGATCCCGGCGCCGGCACGCCGCCGGGGCCGTAGTGAAGCGGCTGCTGCTGGCCACCCTGCTCGTGAGCGCATCCCCAGCCCAGGCCGGCTACCTGCACCTGTGTCCCTCCGCGCAGGCGCCGCAAGACGGCCCGCGCGCCAGCCTGCCGGGGCAAGCGGCCGTCGCCGTCGCAGCCCGGGCACGACTGCCCGGCTGCCGCGCCCTGCCCCTCGGCGTCGATGCGGCGCTGGTCGAAGCGCTGTACCCGCTCGCGCCCGGCGAGCAGGCGGCGCACACCATCCTGCTCTACGGCCCTGCCGGCCAGGGCCGCTTCGTCCCGTCCAGCCACGAATTGCCCCGGCCCGAGCGGCCGGGCGCAGCGCCGGCCCGGGTCACGATGCCGCTGCGCGCGAACCTGCTGGGGCAGATGCGCATCCGTCCCTTCGGCGTCGAGGAAAGGGTGCGGGTCGAGCAGCGCGGCGGCGGCCTGCGCATCGAATGCGATCCCGGCACCCGCGCCGCCGGCGTGCTGCTCGAAGGCCCGTGGCGCCTGCCGCTGGCCGGCCTGCGCATCAAGGCGAGCTATCGCGCCAGCGCCGCCTTCACCCTGCTGGCGGCGGACGCCGCCGCCAGCGCCAGGGAAAGCGCGCACGCCCTCGGCGAACTGCCGGCCGCCGGCAGCGTCCGCGAGGTCCTGCTGCCGATCCCTCACCGGCTGGAGCGGGCCGAGTGGCGCCGGTTCGTCATCGGCTGCCCGCAAGGCGCGGCCAGCCTGGCGCTCGATGCGCTGGCGCTGGAGCTGGCGCCCACCGCCGTTCGTCCGCCCTTGCGCTCGGCCTGGATCTGGGAAGCGGCGCAGTGGCGCGACCAGGGCCCCGCGCTGCTTGACTGGGCACGGCAGGAAGGGGTCCAGGAGCTGTTCATCGCGGTGCCGCTGGCCGGCGCGGCCGTGCGCGAGCCGGCCCGGCTGGCCGCTTTCGTGCGCCGTGCCGGCGCCGCCGGGATCGCGGTCACCAGCGTCGATGGCGACCCGCACATGGTGCTGCCCGCGCAGCGCGCCGCCAGCGTCGACCGGGTGCGCGCCTATGCCGCCTACAACCGCGCCGCCGCGCCCGCCGAACGGCTGCGCGCGATCCAGTTCGACGTCGAACCCTACCTCCTGCCGGCGCACCTGCTGGCGCCCGCGGAGCGCGAGCGCGCCTACCTGGCGCTGGCGCAGGCCCTGCACGCGCAGGCCGGCGCCACCCCGCTCGAATTCGTCGTGCCGTTCTGGTGGGGCGACAAGCGCGAACTGCTGGCCAGGCTGGCGCCGTTCGCCGACGGCCTGGCGGTGATGGACTACCGCACCGCGCCCGGCGACATCGTCCGCTTCGCCGTACCCTTCCTCGACTGGGGCAGCGCCCACGGCAAGCGGGTCCAGATCGGGCTGGAAGCGGGCCCGGTGGCGCCCGAACTGCAGCGCCGCTACCTGCGCGCCGAGGCCGGCGAGCCGGGCCAACTGCTGCTGGCCGAGGCCGGCGACACCCAGGTGCTGGTCCTGCTGCGCCAAGGCGTCGAGCAAGCGGCAGTGCCGCGCTTCAAGCTCGGCGGCGAGCGCCTGCTGGACGGCAGCGCCACCAGCTTCCACGGCCGGCGCGGCCAGCTCAAGGCGCTGTTGCCGGCCCTGGAGCGCGACTTTTCGGCCTGGCCGGGCTTTGCCGGCATTGCCTTGCACGGCTGGCAGCCAGACACGTAACAGGCCAAACCGGTCGACGCCGACGCCGCGCACCGCGATGGCCTACAATTTCACTTCATCGTCCCCCGGGAGCCACGCCATGCTGGTCAATGCAGATTTTTCGCGCGCCGTCGCCGTCACGCCGGACCGGTACGACTGGGTCGCGTCGCCCCAAGCAGGGGTCGAGCGCGTCATGCTCGACCGGATCGGCGCCGAGCAGGCGCGCGCCACCAGCATCGTGCGCTATGCGCCCGGGTCCAGCTTCCCGCGCCACGCGCATCCGGGCGGCGAGGAAATCCTGGTCTTGTCCGGCACCTTCTCGGACGAGCAGGACGACTTCCCGGAGGGCTGGTACCTGCGCAATCCGCCGGACTCCTCGCACCAGCCGTCGAGCCGCGAGGGCGCCCTCATCTTCGTCAAGCTGCGCCAGATGCCGCCCGGCGAGGATCGTCCGGTGCGGATCGACACGCGCGCGCCCTCTTCCTGGCAGCAGCGCGGCGAGCGCGCCATCTGCCCGCTGTTCGCGGGCCACGGCGAACAGGTCTGCCTGCAGCGCGTGGCGCCGCACACCGTCCTGTTCGAGCAGGAGATCGGCGGCGCCGAACTGCTGGTGCTGGAAGGCGCGCTCCTGTTCGAAGGACGCGCTTGCCCGCGCGGCTCCTGGATCCGCCTGCCGGCCGGCGCCTGGCCGGCACTGCTGGCGGGACCGGCCGGCGCCACCTTCTACCTGAAGACGGGGCACCTGGCCGGCCTTGCGGCGCAGCCATGAGCATGCGCGAAGCGCGCATTGCGATCGTCGGCGGCGGCCTGGCCGGCCTGTATGCCGCCTGGCTGCTGGAACGGCAAGGGCTCGACTACGTGCTGTTCGAGGCGCGGGGCACGCTGGGCGGCCGGATCCTGTCGGCGCCGCGCACGGACGCGCGCGACCGCGTCGACCTCGGCCCGACCTGGTTCTGGCCGGCGATCTACGTGCCGGGCTCGCGGGCGAGGTGCTGCGCGCCCACTGCCGCGCCCAGTTGGCGCGCCTGTTCGGCGCGCAGGCGGCCAGCCCGAAGGCCGAGTTCATCAAGGACTGGGCTGCCGACCCGCTCACCAGCACGCGCGCCGACCTGGACCCGGCCGGCGGGCACGCGGCGGCGCCGGAGGCCGGCATCGCCGCGGGGCCGTGGGCAGGCCGCCTGGCCGGCATCGCCAGCGAATGGTCGCAGCCCTTCCCCGGCTACCTGGCCGGCGCGGTCGACGCCGCGGCCCTTGGGGTCGCGGCGCTGGCACGGCGCCTGTAGCCTGCGCGGCGCGATCAGCGGCGGCAGGTCAGGCGCAGCGTATCGTTTTCGCGGGCGCTGACCCGCAACGGCGCATCGTCCCCGCAGCGGTAGACGATGTCCAGGCGCTTGGGCACCTTGTAGGCCGGGTCGCCGCACAGGTGGTTGCCGGCGACGACGGCGCCGCCGTTGCGCTCGGCCTCCTGGCGCACGGCCCGGCGCGCGTCGCAGACCGCGCCGCGGGCGCCATACACGGCTTCGTCGATGCGCAGCCGTCCCCAGCCATGACCCTGGCCTCGGCCGCGATCGTCGAAGGCGGCGCGCTGGCCGGCGGCAAAGCCGTCCTCGTAGCCGCGCCGGTATTCGGCGCTCTGGGCAAACGCCGACGCCGACGCGGCAGTCAAGGCGAGTATGGCGCCGGCGCGCACGATGGTGTGCTTGGCAAATCGCATGGTTTCCTCCGGTTGCATGAACACGATGTATTGATGAACATAGTGTGTCAGCGAACGCGGCAGAAAGCTGTCGCCGGCTGTAAGAGAAGTGTCAATCTGTAAGCAAGCGACGCATCCTCAGCGCTGCGCCATCCGCGACGACAGGACCACGACCTGGGCCGTGCGCCGGTCGGGTATGTAGCTCATCGACATTTCGTCGCCCCAGTTGCCCTCGTTGAAACTCATGGTGACGCTGCCGTCGCCGGAGACGAACTTGTAGGGCGCGACGGCGATCAGGCGGATCGGCTTTTGCTGGTCGATGGTCGCGTCGATGTAACGGGGCGCAGTGCGTACCTTCATGTGCCAGCCGTTGGACATGTCGTAGGAGCCGGCGATCAGCTGTGCCTGCTCGGGCCGGACCCAGGTACCGCGGGCCGGGGCGCTGACCTGGACGGTCGAGGTGGACGCCGTATCGTGGGGATACGGCAGGTCTTGGGCGCCGGCGCCAGCGGCGAGCGCCAGCAGGGACGCGGAAAGCGTGATTGAAAGGGGACGCATGATGGTTCCTTCACGAAGCAACAGGAGGCCTTCGGGACAGGCGTCGCGCGGGAAAGCGTGATGTCGAGCCGTTGGAGAGCCGCGCCGCCGGCGATGCGCAGCGCGGATGATCCAGTGTAGGACGGCGTTCGCCGCCTGCAAGGAGACGGGCACAGGCATGACGAAACAGTCTCGGATCGCGCAAAATCAGAACGGCGCGACATGAAGCGGCCCGGCGGCCGCGCTCAGGCCGTTGCCAGCGGCAGGTCTACCCGGAACGTCGTGCCCTTGCCGGGCGCCGTTTCGAAGCTGATCTTGCCGCCGTGTTCCTCGACCAGGCTCTTGCTGATCGAGAGGCCGAGCCCGGTGCCGCCCTTCTGCCGGGTGTCGGCCCCGTCGGCCTGGGCGAACCGCTGGAACACCCGCGCCTGGAAGGCTTGCGGAATGCCGCTGCCCTCGTCCCGCACCGCCAGCCGCGCGCACTCCCCGATCGCCTCCAGGGTCAAGGTCACGGCCCCGCCGCGCGGCGAAAACTTGATCGCATTCGACAGCAGGTTGGTCAGCACCTGCACCAGGCGGTCGCGGTCGATCACGGCAGCCAGGGCGCGCGCCGGTTCAGGGCATGCGAGGCGCAGTGCGACGCCGTTTTCCGCCGCAAAGGCCTGCATGCCGTCGAGCGCCTGCTCGGCCACCGGCAGCAGCGGCTGCGGACGGCGCTCGAACTGCATGCCGCCGGCCTCGATCTTCTGGAGGTCGAGCACGTCGTTCACCAGGCGCACGAGGCGCTCGGCGCTCTGGTGGGCAATCGCGATCAGGCCGGCCACGTCGGGCGGCAGCTCGCCGGCGAAGCCGTCGGCCAGCATCGACAGCGAGGCGCGGATCGAGGTCAGCGGCGTGCGCAGCTCGTGCGACACGGTCGCGACGAATTCGCTTTTCAGGCGCTCGACCTTCCTGCGCTCGGAAATGTCGTGCAGGAAGACCGCGAAGAAGGTCTGGTCGCCGCCGCTGGCCAGGCCCGCCGTCATCTCGATCGGGAATTCCTCGCCGTGGCGATTGATCACCAGGCGTTCGACGCGCCGCTCGAGCAGCGGGCTGTGGCCGGTTGCGCGCACGCCTTCGATGGCCCGGTAGGTACTCGGGCGGAAGCGCTGCGGCACGATCAGCTCGACCATCGGCCAGCCCAGCACTTCGCTGCGCTTCCAGCCGAACATGCGCTCGGCCGCCGAGTTCCAGTCGGTCACGAGCCCGCGCAGGTCGACCCCGACAAAAGCGTCCTGCGCCGCCTCGACGATCGCGCCGATGCGCTGCTCGCTGGCCCGCACCGCCACCAGCGCCCGTTCGAGCTCCAGGGTACGCGCCTCGACCCGCGCCTCGAGCGTGGTGTTCAGGCCCTGCAGTTCCTGGCGCCGCTTGACCAGGTCGCTCACGAGGGCGTTCAGCGTCTCGGACAGCGTATTGACCTCCGTGTAGCTGCCGGCCCCGGGCAGCAAGGGCAGGCTTTCGCCGCGCCCGATGCGCTGGGCGTCGCCCACCAGCCTGCCGAGCGGCCGCGTAATGTAGCGGGCCAGCACCACGCCCACGATCGAGAACAGCAGCGCCAGCAGCACACCGCTGACCAGCGCCCGTTGGCGCAGCGCCTGCGCCGGCGCATAGGCCTCGCCCAGCGTCTGCCGTACCAGCACCGTCCAGCCCAGGCCCGGATAGCTCTCGCGGCCGCGGCTGCGGCTGAAACCGACCAGGTAGGATTGGCCGTCGGGCCAGTCCTCGACCAGGTAACCGGTATCCTGGCCGCGCGCGGCGCGCAGGCTGGCCAGGTCGAGCTTCTTGCCCTGCAGGTTCTTGGGCCCCAGCAGCACGCTGCCGTCGGCGCCGACGATCAGGGCGTCGATCTTGCCGCGCGCCGCCACCGGCGCGATCACCGAGCGCTCGACCGCCCGTGCCCATTTCCACGACAGGTGGACGCCGAGCACGCCGATCGTCTTGCCGCCGGCGTCGACATACGGGAAGGCGACGTCCACGAAGCGGCGCGGCTCGCCATTCTCCTGCGGCAGCAGCTTGGCCAGCAGCACCGCCTCGTGCACGTCGCCCACGTTGATGCCCTGCAGCGCATTGCGGAACCAGGGCCGGGCGCTGACGTCCACGCCCTCGAGCAGGCCGCGCCCCGCGACCTGGACCTTGCCGTCGATGCCGGCCATGCCGATCCAGTCGTAGAAGCCATAGGAATCCTGGATGCCGTCGAGCACCTCGCGGCGCGCCGCCACATCCGAGGTCGAAGGCGACAGGTCGCGCCGCTGCGCCAGCAGCCCGACTTCGCGATGGCGTTCGTACATCCCGCGATCGAGCTTGTCGGCGGTCTGCAGCGCCAGCTCGCCCAGGCCGTGGCCGATGCTCTCCTCGACCTGGCGGCTGGCGGCGATGTCGACCACTTCGACCAGCAGCACCGTCAGCAGGATCGACAGCAGCGAGAACGCCAGCGCCAGCCAGCTGCCGAGGCTGCGCAGCCCGCGGCGCCGCGGGCGGGGGGGAACAGTGCCCGCAGGCGCTGCGGCAGGAGGAGGTATTTCGTGGTTCATGGGATGGAAAGATTTGCCGTAGCGCAAGAGTAGCACGCCGGGCCTGCGCGAGCGACTGCTGGTGTGGCGCAAGTGCGTGTGCCGCAACACGGGGAAGCCGAGTGCGCGCCAGGACGGGTTGGAAAGCAGCCGGGAATGCCGGGTGTTTCCTTGCCGCCTGAACACGGCTTGTGCTTGTCATAACAGCAAGTTGCCGCGTACACTGGGCATTACGGAGGTCTGCTTTTCGTGCACTTGCTCAAAACAAGCGCAAAGCAAGAGCGGACATTGAACACGGACGGTCGTCGGCGGACACTCAGCGTATTCCGCGATCGGCGCGAAGCGGACCAAATCGGTGATCAAATTTATCTTCAGCGGGGTATGCCTGGTGTGCGTTACCGGTTGCTACACGGTAGACGATGAACGGTTCGCCAAACAGGTGCATGCACTTGTCCAACCCGGTATCGCGATCGATGCCGCCGTCCGCCAGCTGGAAGCGGATGGGTTTGGTTGTGGCCCTTTCGCCCCGACGCCATCCAGGACATGCTCCAAAGAGCGCCAGAGATGACTACCGTCGACCTGTATCGAACGGGTCAACCTCCATACTGGGGAAAACTCGGCCGTAGTTCAACACGTCGAAGTAGTCCCCATCGTATGCGCCGGGTTCTGATAGCCGTTTCGATATCGTTCTGACTGCCGAGAACGGGCCTCCTCGACAGTAATCTGGCCTGCCTGGATGCGATTGAGGGAATAGCTCCTGTTCCCGAGGGTACCGCGAGGCGCTGCAACGCGGCCATGGCGGTTTTGTCAGACGCTCTTTATCTCGGCTCCGCTTCTCGACATGCCGCCGCCGCGAGGCCGGCCGAAGCCCAACCCGCACAGCCGCGCCGGTTTTCTCTTATACTTACCGGCTACAACCATCCGCACCAAGACCACAGCATGTCCGACATCACCACGCCTGCCTCCGACTCCCTGCTCGACTACGTCACCTCGTGCGCGCTGCCCACGCCCTGGGCCCAGTTCACGCTGCATGCCTTCGTCGAGCATGCGACCGGCAAGGAACACCTGGCGATGGCGCTGGGCGATATCGGCAGCGGCGAACCGGTGCTGGCGCGCGTCCATTCCGAATGCCTGACCGGCGACGTGCTGTTCTCGCAGCGCTGCGACTGCGGCGCCCAGCTCGAGGGCGCCCTGAAGCGCATCGCCGCCGAAGGCCGCGGCGTGCTGCTCTACCTGCGCCAGGAAGGGCGCGGCATCGGGCTGGTGAATAAGATCCGCGCCTACCGCCTGCAGGAAGCCGGGGCCGACACGGTCGAAGCCAACCTGGCGCTGGGTTTCCATGCGGACGCCCGCAACTATGAGCTGTGCCGGCCGATGCTCGAGCAGTTCGGCATCGGGCAGGTCAAGCTAATGACCAACAATCCGCGCAAGATCGACGCCCTGTCGCGCCTGGGCATCGAAGTCGTCGAGCGGGTGCCGCTGCTGGTGAACCGCAATGCCTTCAACAACAGCTACCTCGACACCAAACAGGCCAAGCTCGGCCACATGATGACGCCGCAGCTGGACGCCGTCGCGGAAGATGGCGAACTGTAACGTCCTGCAGAGAAGTTAGTATGGTGGCAAGATAGCGCTTAACATCGCATCCTGTCATCCTGCCCGGTTCGCGCGTGCGGCCCGGGCCCGGTGATTCGTCCATCGACATGAAACGCTTCGCCAGCCTCCTCCTGTTGTCCTGCCTGGGCGCATCGGCGGCGGCACCGACGGCCGACAAGCCCACGGCCAGGGACCTACGCACCGCGGCCTCGCAAGCCGCCCGGCCCACTGTGGTGCCCCCGACTGTGCCGCCCGCCGTGGTGCCTCCAGGCGTCGTGCCGCCCACCGCCGTGCCGCCGGACAGCCCGCCGGCCGCCACCCCGCCCGCGCCCGGCCCCGGCGAAACCGACGACAACAGCACCGCCCTCCCCTTGCCGTCCTCGGCCGCGCAGGAACTGTATTCGTCGGCGCAGTCCGACCTGCTGCAGATACGCATGTTGCTGCGTAACGGGCGCACCCAGTCGACGGTCGGCTCGGGCTTTCTCGTCGGCGAAAGCAACCTGGTAGTGACCAATTACCACGTGGTGTCGCAGATGGCGCTCGATCCCGACGTGTATGCCGGCGAATACGTCGACACCGACGGCCGCCACGGTCCGGTCGAACTGCTGGCCGTCGACGTGCTGCACGACCTGGCGGTGCTGCGCGTGGGCCGCAGCGGCACCGGCTTCTTCAAGGTGCCGGAAGAACCGGCGCGGCTGCTGCAGGGACAGAAGCTGTACTCGCTCGGCAATCCGCTCGACCTCGGCTTCGCCATTTCCGAAGGTGCCTACAACGGCGTGGTCAGCCGCAGCTTCTACGACCAGCTGATGTTCGGCGGGCCGATCAATTCGGGCATGAGCGGCGGACCCAGCGTGACCGCCAGCGGCACCGTGGCCGGCATCAACGTCTCCAAGCGGCGCGACGGCGAGGCGGTCAGCTTCCTGGTGCCGGTGAAGTACGCGCAGGAACTGCTGCGCAAGGTGGCGGCCCAGGGTGCGCCGCCGAAGGACTTCAACCCGCTCATCGCGGAGCAATTGCTGGCGCACCAGCGCGCCATGGTCGGGCGCCTGCTCGACACCCCGCTGTCGATCAAGAGCATGGGCCCCTATCGGGTGCCGGTGCGCGAGTCGGGGCAGCTTCGCTGCTGGGGCCGCTCGAACGTGAAGGCCGGGACCTCGTTCAGCGCCGATTCGCTCAGCTGCGCGACGGAATCGGCCATCTACGTCTCGGACACCCAGCAGACCGGCGCCGTGTCGATGACCCACCAGTACCTGCGCTCGGCCACCCTGCACCCGCTGCGCTTCGCGGCCCTGGCCAGCAGCCAGTTCGCGGTCGACCGCCTCGGCAACACGCGCGACACCCGCCTGACCGGGCCGCTATGCAGCGAGGGCTTCGTGCACTCGAACACGCTGTCCATGCGCGCCGTCACCTGCGTGCGCGCCTACCGCAAGTTTCCCGGGCTGTACAACTTCACCGTGCTCACGGCCAGCACCGACAACCCGCAGGCCAGCCTGCAGAGCCGGCTGGACGTGGCCGGCGTGTCCTACGAAAACGGCATGCGCGTCACGCGCGCCTTCCTCAACGGGCTCGGCCGCAGTGGGAAGTTATGAAGGGCGGCGCATGACGGGGCCGTGGTTCATCGAAACGCTCGCCCGCAACGGCGACGTCCTGCACCGGCACCGGGTCGATGCGCTGCCGATCCACATCGGCCGCGGCTACGACAACGACTACATCCTCGACGACCCCTACGCCGCGCCGCGCCACGCGGTGGTCGAAGCCGGGCCGGACGGCGAGCTGGTGCTGCGCGACCTGGGCACCCGCAACGGCGTGGTGCACGCCGGGCGGCGCAGCGCCCGGCTGCCCCTGAGCGGCAATACCGTGGTGCGGCTCGGGCACACCACGCTGCGCGTGCGCGCCGCCGGCTTCCCGGTGCCGAACGAACTGCCGGACCGCACCATGCACGGCTGGGAAGGCGCGCTGCCGGGCCTGGCAGGCGCCCTGCTCACGGCGCTCGTGGCGCTGTTTACGATGTGGCTGGCCGACACCCAGCCCTACCGGCCCTTCCGCTACCTGCTGGCGCTCGCCTATGGCCTCGGCGCCGGCCTGGTGTGGAGCGGCCTGTGGGCCTTCGGCAACCGGCTGTTCGGGCGCCACGCCCGCCTCGGGCGCCACCTGTTCATTTTCGGCTGCGGCGTTGCCGCCCTGATGGCGTTCCGGCTGGTGACCAGCGCCGTCGGCTATGCCTGGTCGATCGAGGTGTTCACCCGCTACGGCTCGCACGTGGCGATTCTGCTGGTGGCCGGCATGGTGTACTTCCACCTGCGGACGGTCAAGCCCGAGCCGCGCAAGCGCTTCGCCCTGATCTGCGCGGCGCTGGCGCTGCTCGGTTCGGGCCTGGTGCTGATCAGTAACGACCAGCGCAACGGCCGCCTTGCCGACGAGCTCTACATGTCGGTGCTGCTGCCGCCCGACATGCGCTTCACGCCGGACGCCAGCGTGGACGAATTCATGGCAGACGTGGCAGGCATGAAGCAGAAACTCGACCGCGAACGCCTGGAAGAAGAGTAAGAGCGTTTGAGCTGCGAGGCGCGGCCGGTTGCCGCGCCCCGTCGTTCAAGGGTGGCCGCTGTCGCGCCATTGCATGCTTGCGCACGCGGCGTCAGCGGCCGGTATGGCTCTCAGGCGTGGGCGCCCTTGGCCCCGGGGCCAGGTTCGCTGCGCTGCATGGAACCGCTTTGCGAGCCGCCCTGGCTGGCGCCCTGGTCGGCGCTCTGCATGGTGGCGCCGGCGCTGCCGTTGCCCTGCCTTGCCTGGCCGTTGCCGCCATGGCCGCCCGCGGAGAACGGATCGGTGAAGCGCTGGATGGTTTCCTGCTGCTTGCGCAGGCCGCGCTCGGTTTCCTCGGAAGCGGTGCGCGCCACTTCGTCGGCCAGCTGGCGCGCGGTGCGGGTGGTGTTCTGCACGTGCTGCTCGGTGACGCGGGTCATCTCGACCTGGGCGTCGGCGGCCACGCGCGAGATGTGCTGCTGGTAGGCGCGCAGCTTTTCAGCGGCCGGCTGGGCGCGCGACGCGGCCGCGCTCAGCACTTCGGTCTGGCGGTCGGCGGTGATCATCTGCTGGCCGGCCAGCGTGGTTTCCTCGAGCATCGTCTGCACCAGCTTGATGTTCAGGTCGCACATCTGCTGGAAAGACTGGAACAGCGTTTTCGACACGTCGTTCATGAAGGCGGTCTGCGCGTCCAGGTGGGTGCGCACCGCTGGCGTTACGGACTGGGAAAATGGATACATGCGTTGCCTCGCTCATGGGTAGTGGTTATAAGGATGAGTCTTCCCGGCGCAGCACGCTGGTGTGCGCACGTGGAAGTTCGCGGGGGAAGATCCGGCCCCGTCAGGCGGGAACGCCGCTTTCCGCGCGAAGCCTCAAGGCTAGGGCAGCAGGTGTTGACGGGTTTGCGCTAAATCAAAGGTGCGCCGTCAAGGACGAGCCGGCATGGGCAGTTCCGCGCCGCAATCCTTGCAATAGCGGGCGCGCGCGTCGTGGCCGCCACTGCCGCAGGAGGCGCAGTCGCGCTCGCCGGCCCCTGCCCGGCTCCGGAAGTGCTGCGCGGTCATCTCGGCCGTCACGATCCCGGTCGGCACCGCGAGGATGCCCCAGCCGAGCAGCATCATGAACGAGGCGATCAGCTTGCCGAAGGGCGTATGCGGCGTGATGTCGCCGTAGCCCACGGTCGTCAGCGTCACCGCGGCCCAGTACATTGCCGCCGGGATGCTGGTGTAGCCGTGCTCGGGACCTTCCACGACGTACATCAGGGTGCCGAACACGACGATCGCCATCACCACCACCGACAAGAACACGAGGATCTTGCGGCGGCTGGCCGCCAGCGCGTGTCCGAGGCGCGTGTACTCTTCGAGATACAGGGTCAGCTTGAAGATGCGGAACACGCGCAGCAGGCGCAACACCCGGATATCGAGCAGCGCGCCGCTGCCCGGCACCAGCAGCGAAATATAGGTCGGCAGCACCGACAGCAGGTCGACGATGCCGTAGAAGCTGGACGCGTAGCGCAGCGGCCGCCGCACGCAGGCCAGGCGCGCCACGTATTCGACCGTAAAAAGGAGCGTGAATCCCCATTCCAGCGCGTGCATGACGGCGGCATGGCGCTGGCGGACCACCGGGACGCTTTCGAGGATCACCACGACGATACTCAGCACGACCGTAATGACGAGGGCGATGTCGAAGCGGCGCCCGGCCGGGGTGTCGATCCCGAAGATGATCTCGTGCATCCGCGCGCGCCAGCCGTGCTCCGGCCGCCCGAACTGGTCGTGCTCCCCGGCCATGCGGGGGTCCGGGACAAGCCTTGCCTGCCGCGCAGCCTTGTCTGCCATGTCGCGCCCCGCCGCTGTCAGCCTGCTTCCGGTCCGCTCTTGGTCCGCTGCCAGTCTGCTGTCAGTCCGCCGTCAGTCCGCATGGCGCTCGACCCAGGCGACGAAGCTGTCGACGAAAGTTTGCAGGAAACCGCGCAGCGACTCGTCGGTCAGGGTCTCGCCTTCGAATTTCGAGGCGATGCCGCCGAGGTAGGCTTCCGGCCCCGGCATGGCCGGCATGTTCAGGAAAGGCAGGCTCTGGCGCAGGTGGTGGTTGGCGCCGAAGCCGCCGAGCGCGCCCGGCGACTGGCTGACGATGGCGCAGGGCTTGCCGGTCCAGGCCGCCTTGCCGTAGGGACGCGAGCCGACGTCGATCGCATTCTTCAGCGCACCCGGGGTCGAGCGGTTGTATTCGGGCGTGACGAACAGGATACCGTCGGCGGCGCCGATGCGCTCGCGGAATGCGCTCCAGGCCGGCGGCGGGCCGGCGGCTTCGACGTCCTCGTTATACAGCGGCAGGTCGCCGATCTCGACGATCTCCATCTCCAGCTTGCCCGGCGCCATGCCCATCATTGCCTTGGCCAGCTTGCGGCTGAACGATTCCTTGCGCAGGCTGCCTACCACGACTGCGATTTTTTTCGTTGCCATTGCGGTTTCCTTTCTTGAAATCGACAAGCTTCGATACTAACGCAGCCGGCCGCAAGGCATCGTTCACTAGCTGCGCCGGCCCTCAGATGCGCCCGCGCCGGAAGGCGGCCAGGAATTTGCGGGCCTGGGCCGCGCTGAGCACCTGGACCGGGTCGCCATGCCAGGCATACAGGAAAGGCTGGCCGCCCAGGCGGTCGGTGAGCTTGGCGTTGAGCAGGAAGCGGGTGCCGGCCGGGTACCGTGCGGGGTCGCTCAGGGCGCGCGCGCACTGCACCCGCAGCGAGGGCGCGTAGGCCTGGCCCGGCATCGGGCGGATGTGCAGCCGGCCCGTGCGCGGGTCCGGCACCGAATGGACGGCCACTTCGCGGTAGGCCCAGATATCGCGCGCCATGCTCAAGCCTTGGCCGGCGGCGGGCCGGCGCGCACCACCGCCGCCTCGCGGATCGGCAGGTTGACCGCCGCCGCGGCCAGCGCGAGCACGATGTCGGCGTACCACATCCAGCTGTAGTCGCCGAAGCGCACAAAGGCGAGTCCGCCCAGCCAGGCGCCGAAGAAGCCGCCGATCTGGTGCGACAGCAGGGTCAGGCCGAACAGGGTTGCCAGGTAGCGCGTGCCGAACAGCTTGCCGACCAGGCCGGCCGTGGGCGGCACGGTCGCCAGCCAGGTGAAGCCGAGGGCGGCCGCGAACACGTAGAAGGTCAGCGCCGTCTTCGGCGCCAAGAGGTAGAGCGCGACGATGAGGGCGCGGCTGGCATACATCAGCGCCAGCAGGCTCTTCATGCGGTAGCGCGCCGACAGCGCGCCGGCGGCCAGGCTGCCGGCGATGTTGAACAGGCCGATCAGGCCGAGCGCGGTGCCGGCCACGCCCACCGGCAGGCCGCACAGCGCCACCTCGCCCGGCAAGTGGGTGACGAGGAAGGCGATGTGGAAGCCGCAGGTAAAAAAGCCGGCATGCAGGCACAGGTAGCTGCGGTCGCGCATGGCGCTGCGCAGCTGCGCCGTCAGGCCGGTGCCGGACGGGAGCACCGGCGCGGCGCCGGCAGCGGCAACGCTGGCGCTGGCCGCGGGCCGTCTCCCCTTCATCAGCCAGGCCAGCGGAATGGTCAGCAAGGTGGTGGCGGCCATCGTGAACATGGCGACGATCCAGCCCGGACCGGCGATCAGGAACTGCATCAGCGGCGAGAACACGAACTGCCCGAAGGAGCCGCCGGCATTGATGAAGCCCGAAGCAAACGGGCGCCGCGCCGGGGGCAGGCGCTGGGCCGTGGCGCCGATCAGGATCGAGAAGCTGCCGGCCCCCGCCCCTGCCGCCGACAGCACGCCCATGGTCAGCAGCAGGCCCCACTCGGACTCGACGAAGGGCGTCGCGGCCAGGCCGCCCGCCAGCAGCAGCGCACCGAGCACGATCACGCGCGCCGGCCCGTACTTGTCGGCGATCGCCCCGAACACGGGTTGCGAGGCGCCCCACATGAACTGGCCGACGGCCAGCGCGAAGCTGATCGTCGCCACGCCCAGGCCGGTCGCCGTGTTCAGCGGAGAGAGGAACAGGCCGGTGGTCAGGCGCGCGCCCATCGTGATCATCAGGATCGCGCTGGCAGCCAGGATCAGCAGCCAGGCGGCGCGCGGCGACATCTCGGTATGGGGGTTCATTGTCATCCTGGTGGTGCCGCGCACAGGGCGGCGCGAATCGAGGATGGGATTTTAGCAATGATGCGCCAGGCTTGCTTGGGGCGGCCTTCCCGGGATGGGGGCAACGCTGGCGTAGGGTGGGCTCCGCCCACCGCTGCGGCGGTCGCATGGCACCACCGCAACGGTGGACTCGGGAGTCCACCCTACGACGACATCTTCATCAGCACCAGGCCGGACACGATCAGCACGGCCGCCAGGATACGCGTCGCACTCACCGGCTCGCCCAGCATGACGATGCCGACGACAAAGGCGCCGACGGCGCCGATGCCGGTCCAGATGGTGTAAGCGGTACCGAGGGGAATGCTGCGCATCGACAGGGACAGCAAGGCGAAGCTCGCGATCATCATCACGATCGTCACCACCGAGGGCCCGAGGCGCGTGAAGCCCTCCGACAGTTTCATCGAGTAGGCCCAGACGATTTCCAGCACCCCTGCCACAACCAGCATGATCCAAGCCATTTCGGCTCTCCTTCAAAAGAGCCGGGTCGTCCCGGACCGTGTCGTCCCAATGCGGGGGAGGTCGTCCTCCTGAAAGAATCGACGGCGCGCCGCCCTGCCCTGCTTACGCGGCCTTGATCAGCATCGCCACCGCTTCGGCCGCCATGCCCTCTTCGCGGCCCAGGTAGCCGAGCTTTTCGTTGGTCTTGGCCTTGACGTTGACCTGCTGCGGCGACACGCCCAGGTCTTCGGCGATGCGCGAGACCATGTGCGGGATGTGCGGCGCCATCTTCGGCTGCTGGGCAATGATGGTGGCGTCGACGTTGCCGATGGTGTAGCCGGTGGCGACCACGCGCGTGGCCGCTTCGCGCAGCAAGGTGCGCGAATCCGCGCCCGCGAACATCGGGTCGGTGTCGGGGAAATGCTTGCCGATGTCGCCCAGGGCCGCGGCGCCGAGCAGCGCGTCGATGATCGCGTGCAGCAGCACGTCGGCGTCGGAGTGGCCGAACAGGCCGAGCCGGTGCGGGATGGTCACGCCGCCGACGATCAGTTTGCGGCCCTCGACGAGCCGGTGGCAGTCATAGCCGGTGCCGACACGAAACGGCGGAGTCGGGTTGTAGGATGCAAGTGACATATCTGTTTGCTGGATTCGTGACAGTAATTTCGTTACAGTAGTTCAGGCTGGGCCGTGGCCAGGTACATTTCGGCCAGGCGCACGTCGCCCGGCATGGTGACTTTCATGTTGCGCGGGTGGCCTTCGACCAGCTTCGGCGACAGGCCGAGCGCCTCGACGGCACTGGCGTCGTCGGTGACCTGGCGCGGATCGCGCGCCGCCGCCAGGGCTTCGCGCAGCAGTTTATAGCGAAACATCTGCGGCGTCTGCGCCAGCCACATGCCTTCGCGCGACACGGTGCCGACCTCGCCGCCGATGCTGCGCTTGACGGTATCGACCACCGGCAGCGCCAGCAGGCCGCCGACCGGATGCTCGCCGGTGCTGGTGATGAGCTTTTCGATGAGCGCGTCGTCCAGTCCCGGACGCGCGGCGTCGTGCACCAGCACCCAGTCGTTCTCGCGCAGTGTGCCGGCCAGCGCGGCCAGGCCGTTCTGCACCGACTCCATCCGTGTTGCACCGCCGCATCGCAGTACGGTCACGCCATGGCTGGGGACCACGCCATCGATGATGGGATCGTCCGGGCTGACCACCACATAGGTGTGCGCGATCAGTTCGCTGAACAGGAAGGCATCGATCGCATGGCGCAGCATGGGCTTGCCGCCGATTTTCAGGTATTGCTTGGGTCCGCTCGCCGCCATGCGCGCGCCGACGCCGGCTGCGGGAATGAGGGCGAAATATCGTGGTGCTGAGGGATTCATGTCTTTTTCTTACGTTTTGCCGGTCTGATAAGAGACTGTACCTCACCTGCGCAAACTTTGCCGAGACGCGCGTATTCCTGCGGGGTATCGATCGCCGCCTGCAGGCGCTCGACTTTCCCCATTTCGCGCTTGATGAAAGGCATCCAACCGGTATCGATTTCGCGCTGCAACATATTGCGCGCCTGGCCGCCCGGCGCGTACAGGGGCTTGCCCCCGAAGCGGCGCGCCAGTGCCTCGGCCACGGCCTTTTCCGCGCGCGGCAGGAAGTCGAGGTAGACGTCACGGTGGCGCAACTCGTGCGCCAGGATTTCGCGGTAGGCGCAGGTGCCGGGCGCAAACTCGCGCCCGACATACACGACGATCGGCAGGTAGCGCAGCTTGACCTCGAGGCGCGGGGCCACGCACTCGTAGCCGCTCGAAGGATCGGTCAGCATGGCGCCGTGCACCCCGATGCTCACGCGCGACTCGGTGCGGGTCAGCCCCAGCACATAGCTGCCGGGCGCGCGATCGCCCTTCAGGGCGGACAGGCCATGGAAGGAATACGTATTGTCGACGCGGTAGCCTTCCTGTTGCGAGGACGTTACCGACACGCTTTCGGCGATGCTGTCCTCGCAACGCGCCTGGAAGGCCGTGCGCGCACTCGCCGGCGCCAGGCAGCACAGCAAGGCCAGCGCAAACAAGACCTTCACGGATCAGGCGGGCGACCAGGCCCCGCTGGTGATCTTCTCGAGCCAGAAGGCGCCGATGATCGTCTTCACGTCGGTGATCTCGCCGCGCTTGACCATCTCCAGCAGCTCGGGAACGGTGGTGGTGAAGGTCTCGAGGAATTCGCCGGCGTCGAGTTTCGGCGTACCGGCCGTCAGCCCGCGCGCCAGGAAGAGTTCGAGGTGCTCGTCCGAATAGGCGATCGCATTGTGGATCGTGCACACGAACCGCCAGTCGGTCGCCGTGTAGCCGGTCTCCTCTTCGAGTTCGCGGCGCGCGCAAGCCAGGTGCTCCTCGCCCGGATCGATCTTCCCGGCCGGGAATTCGATGAAGACGCGGTCGTTCGGGTAGCGGAACTGGCGCTCGAGCAGCACGCGGCCGTCGTCGAGCAGCGGCAGGATCACGACCGCGCCCGGATGGCGGATGTATTCGCGGTGCGAGATGCTGCCGTCAGGCAGCTGGATGCGGTCGCGCGAGACCTTGAGGAAATTGCCGTCGTATGCGGTCTCGCCGTCGAGGCGGACTTCTTTCAGGTGAGAATCCATGTCGCTCCAATGTGAATGCTGCGCGTAAAACCGTAGGGTGGAGCGGTTCGCCGCCCGCTCCACCCTACGCCCTACGCTTGCGCAGGTAGCGGTACACGAAACCGGGAAACGCGAGCACGATGAACAGGCAGGCGGTCACCGCATAGAACTCCCAGCGCTGGGCAAACACGTTGCCGATGCGCGATTCGAGCAGCCAGGCGCATGCGCCGACGAGGAAGTATAGAACAAGGAGCTCGAGCAGGCGCGCGACGAAGGGTTTCGTGCGCGCCTGCCCAGCTTGCGTGGGCTTCAGTGAGATGAAGCCGAACACGCGCTCGCTGGCGAACGGGAGATTGGCCGCCGCGAGCGCGACGGCGATCACCAGCCAGGCTGCCAGCGAGACGGTCATGACAGATGCGCCATCAAGTGCGCAGGGTCAGCTGGATGGCCTGCAGGCAGGCGCCCAGCAGTGCGCCCGGGATCAGGCCCAGCACGACCACGGCGATGCCGTTGAGCGACATGGCGACGCGCATGTCGGTCGGCGTGACGATCGGGCTGGTATCGACCGCTTCGTCGAACCACATGGTCTTGACGACGCGCAGGTAGTAGAACGCGCCGATCAGCGAGAACATGACGGCGACCACGGCCAGCCAGATCGCGCCGCTGTTGGCGACGGCCTGCAGCACGGCCCACTTGGCCATGAAGCCCATCATCGGCGGCACGCCGGCCAGCGAGAACATCAGGACGGTCATGACGATCGCGAACCACGGGCTGCGGCGGCCCAGGCCCTTGAAGTCGGCGATCTGCTCGGCCTCGAAGCCCGAACGCGCCAGCATCATGATCATGCCGAAGCTGCCCAGGGTGGTCAGGACGTAGGTGATCGACGAGTACATGGCGGCGCTGTAGGCGGCCGGCATGTTGCTGGTGTCGTCCCCTACCACGCCTGCCATCATGCCCAGCAGCACGAAGCCCATCTGCGCGATGGTCGAGTACGCCAGCATGCGCTTGAGGTTGGTCTGCGCGATCGCGGTCAGGTTACCGATGGCCAGCGACAGCACTGCCAGCACCAGCAGCATCTGCTGCCAGTCGTAGGCCATCGACGGCAGCGCTTCGACCAGCAGGCGCATCACCATGGCGAAGGCGGCCAGCTTCGGCGCGCCGCCCAGCAGCAGCGTGACGGCGGTCGGCGAACCCTGGTAGACGTCCGGTGCCCACATGTGGAACGGAACGGCGCCCAGCTTGAAGGCCAGGCCGGCCACCATGAACACCAGGCCGAACACGAGGATGGTCTGGTCGGCACCGCCGGCGGCGGCGCGTGCGGCGATGTCGGTCACGTTCAGCGAACCGGTGGCGCCGTAGATCATCGAGATACCGTAGAGCATGAAGCCCGATGCCAGCGCGCCGAGGATGAAGTACTTCATCGCCGCTTCGGTCGAGGTCGCGTGGTCGCGGCGCAGCGCCACCAGCGCATACAGCGCGAGCGACATCAGTTCCAGGCCCAGGTAGATCGACAGCATGCTGTTACCGGAGATCATGATCATCTGGCCGAGCATCGTGAACAGCGCGAGCACATAGAACTCGCCGCCCAGGTTACCCGACAGCATGCCGCGATCGGTGACGTACTTGCGCGAATACACCAGCGTCAGGATGACCGCCACGTAGGTGAACATCTTGAGCAGGTTCGCCATCGGGTCGGCCACGAACATGCCGTTGAAGGTGTAGACGGTCGTGCCGGCGCTGTAGTCGCCGAAGGTCAGGACGGCGCAGCCGACCACGGTCAGCAGCGACAGGTAGTAGGTCACGTTACGGCGCGACCCCTTCAGGTACAAGTCGATCAGCAGGATCGCGGAAGCCGCGATCAGCAGGAAGATTTCGGCGTACACCGGCACCAGGTTGGTGTCGACAGCCGGTAGCAAAGTGTTGTTCATGGCGTCTATTTCAATTTATTGAGGCAGCTGCGGCAGCTTGCTGACCGAGACGTGTTGCAGCAGGTCGGTGACCGAGGTCTGCAGGGTCTCGGCGATCGGCGCCGGATACAGGCCCATCCACAGGGTGGCGATGGCCAGCACACCCAGGATGGCGAACTCGCGCTTGTTCAGGTCGGTCAGCTCGGCGACATGCTGGTTGCCGACCGGGCCGAACACCACGCGCTTGATCATCCACAGCGAGTAGGCGGCGCCCAGGATCAGCGCGGTGCCTGCCAGCAGGCCGGTCCAGAAGTTGAACTGGACCGCGGCCAGGATGACCATGAATTCGCCGATGAAGCCCGAGGTGGCCGGCAGGCCGGCATTGGCCATCGAGAACAGCACGGCAAACGCGGCGAACTTCGGCATCGTGTTGACGACGCCGCCGTAGTCGGCGATTTCACGCGAGTGGACGCGGTCGTAGAGCACGCCGATGCAGAGGAACATCGCGCCCGACACGAAGCCGTGCGAGATCGACTGCATGATGCCGCCCTGCAGGCCCATGTCGTTGAAGATGAAGAAGCCGAGCGTGACGAAACCCATGTGGGCGATCGACGAGTAGGCGACCAGTTTCTTCATGTCCTTCTGGACCAGCGCGACCAGGCCGATGTAGATCACGGCGATCAGCGACAGCACGATGACGACCGGTGCCAGGTAGTGCGAGGCGTCCGGGGTGATCGGCAGCGAAAAACGCAGGAAGCCGTAGGCGCCCAGCTTCAGCATGATCGCGGCCAGCACGACCGAGCCGCCGGTCGGCGCTTCGACGTGGGCGTCGGGCAGCCAGGTGTGCACCGGCCACATCGGCACCTTGACGGCGAAGGCCATGAAGAAGGCGATGAAGATCAGGATCTGTTCCTTCATGGTCAAAGCCTGGGTATGCCACTTCTGGATGTCGAAGGTGCCCGAGACGTTGTACAGGTAAATGATCGCGATCAGGGTCAGCAGCGAGCCGAAGAACGTGTACAGGAAGAACTTGAATGCTGCGTACACGCGATTCGGGCCGCCGAACACGCCGATGATGATGAACATCGGGATCAGCGTGGCTTCGAAGAAGAAGTAGAACAGCACGCCGTCCAGCGAGGCGAACACGCCGACCATCAGGCCCGACAGGATCAGGAAGGAGCCCATGTACTGCGCCACGCGCTCCTGGATCACTTCCCAGGCGGCGAGGATGACGATGACGGTGATGAACGCGGTCAGCGGAATGAACCACAGCGACAGGCCATCGACACCGAGACGGTAGAAGATGTTGAAGCGCTCGATCCACGGCGCCACTTCATAGAACTGCATGCCGTGGGCGGCGTTGTCGAAGTTCGTGATCAGCGGGATCGTCGGCAGGAAGCTGACGACGCCGCCCAGCAGCGCGAGCATGCGCACGAAGCCGCGGTTGGTGTCGCGCCCGACGGCGAGCACGAGCACGCCGAACAGGACCGGGAGCCAGATCGCCAGGCTCAGGTAGGGAGGAAATGTAGAGATCGTAGACTGCATCATTTGTCTTTTTCTTTGCCTGTGATTAGCGCCAGAACGGGAAGAAGTACAGCAGGGTCGCCATGACGCCCACGATCATCACGAACGCGTAGTGATAGATGTAACCCGTCTGGAAAGTACGGGTAATCGTCGAGAACCAGCCGACCAGCTTGGCGGAACCGTTGACCATCAGGCCGTCGATCAGCCCACGGTCGCCCGCTTTCCACAGCCCGGTACCCACGGCGCGCGCGCCGCCGGCAAACACGGCCTGGTTGAAGGCGTCCATGTAGTACTTGTTGTCCAGCAGCGTATGCAGGAACTTGAACTTGGCATAGAACCACGCAGGGACGCGCGGATTGACCATGTAGCAGTAGTACGCCGCCACCACGCCGGCCAGTGCCAGCCAGAACGGTGCCGTCTGCAGGCCATGGATCGCCATCGCCATCGCGCCGTGGAACTCTTCGCTCAAGGTGCGCATCGCGGTGTGGTTTTCGCCGACAAAGATCACGTCCTTGAAGAAGTCGCCGTGCAGCATCGGACCGATCGCCAGGTAGCCGATGATGACCGACGGGATCGCCAGCAGGACCAGCGGCAGGGTCACGACCCATGGCGACTCGTGCGGCTTGTCGCCCGGCTGCAGGCCGTGGTGGTGATGGTCGTCCGCGTGAGCGTGGTCGTCTTCCTCGTTGTGCGCATCCGAATCGTGGCCGTGGCTGTGCGGCGTCGGATGGTTCCAGCGCGACTCGCCGTGGAACACCAGGAAGTACATGCGGAACGAGTAGAAGGCCGTGATGAACACGCCGGCCAGCACCGCGAAGTTGGCAAAGCCGGCGCCCGGGATGTTCGACGCATGGACTGCCTCGATGATCGAATCCTTCGAGTAGAAGCCCGAGAAGAACGGGGTACCGATCAGGGCCAGCGAGCCCAGCAGCGAGGTGATCCAGGTGATCGGCATGTACTTGCGCAGGCCGCCCATGTTACGCATGTCCTGGTCGTGGTGCATGCCGATGATGACCGAACCGGCGCCCAGGAACAGCAGTGCCTTGAAGAAGGCGTGGGTCATCAGGTGGAACACGGCGACCGAGTAGGCCGACGCGCCCAGGGCGACGGTCATGTAGCCGAGCTGCGACAGGGTCGAGTAAGCGACGACGCGCTTGATGTCGTTCTGGATGATGCCCAGGAAGCCCATGAACAGCGCGGTGATCGAGCCGATGACGATGACGAACGACAGCGCGCCGTCCGACAGTTCGAACAGCGGCGACATGCGCGCGACCATGAAGATACCGGCGGTGACCATCGTTGCGGCGTGGATCAGTGCCGAGATCGGGGTCGGGCCTTCCATCGAGTCAGGCAGCCAGACGTGCAGCGGGAACTGGGCCGACTTGCCCATCGCGCCGATGAACAGGCAGATGCAGGCGGCGGTCAGCAGCGGCCAGGACAGGCCAGGCACGGTCATGCCGGCCAGCTGGTCGGCCTGGGCGAAGGTTTCGCCGTAGTGCATGGTGCCGGTCGAGGCCAGCAGCAGGCCGATACCGAGGATGAAGCCGAAGTCGCCGACGCGGTTGACCAGGAAGGCCTTCATGTTGGCGAAGATCGCGGTCGGACGGGTGTACCAGAAGCCGATCAGCAGGTAGGACACCAGGCCCACCGCTTCCCAGCCGAAGAACAGCTGCAGGAAGTTGTTCGACATGACCAGCATCAGCATCGCGAACGTGAACAGCGAGATGTACGAGAAGAAGCGGTTGTAGCCTTCGTCCTCGGCCATGTAGCCGATCGTGTAGATGTGGACCATCAGCGAGACCGAGGTGACCACGCACATCATCATCGCCGACAGGGTGTCGATCTGGAAGCCGACCGCCAGTTTCACGGTACCGACCTGCATCCAGGTATAGATGTCCTGGTTGAAGCTGGCGCCGTCGAGCACCGCCATCAGGGTCTGCACCGAGATGATCAGGGCGATCAGGACGCCGAGGATGGTCGCCGAGTGGGAGACCTTGCGGCCGACCACGTTACCGAAGAACTTGGTGCCCAGCAGGCCGGCGATTGCCGAACCTGCCAGCGGCGCCAGCGGCACCGCAAGTAAGAGTGAGGAAGAGAGTTGCCCCGCCATGTTGAACCTTAATCGTTATTTTTTAACTTGCCGAGACCGCTCAGCCCTTGAGGCTGTCGAGGTCTTCCACATTGATCGTGTCCAGATTACGGAACAGGACCACCAGGATCGCCAGGCCGATTGCCGATTCGGCAGCGGCGACGGTCAGGATGAAGAACACGAAGATCTGCCCTGCCGCATCGCCCAGGTAATGCGAGAAGGCGATGAAGTTCAGGTTCACTGCCAGCAGCATCAGTTCGATGGCCATCAGCAGGATGATGATGTTCTTCCGGTTCAGGAAAATACCGACGATCGAGATCGCGAACAGGATCGCGCCCAGGACCAGGTAGTGTGCGAGCGATAAAGTCACGAGTTCTGCTCCTTGTTCTGCGCGGCCGTCGCAGCGGCAGCAAGCGCTGCTTCGTCGATGGCGCGCTGGTTCACCGACTCCATCTTGACGATGCGCAGGCGGTCGTTACGCTTGACGCGGACGGCGGCGCCCGGGTCGATTGCCTTGCTGTCCTTGCGCTTGCGCAGGGTCAGCGCCACGGCGGCGATGATCGCCACCAGCAGGATCACGGCCGCGATTTCGAAGCCGTAGATGTACTGGGTGTAGATCAGGCGGCCCAGTTCGCGGGTGCCGCCGATGTTCAGCGCAGCCGCTTCCGGCGTCTGGGCGAAGTTGCCGTAGCCGTTCCACAGCACCAGGGCCATTTCGATCACGATCACGGCGCCGATGAGCAGGGCCATCGGCAGGTAACCCCAGAAGCCTTCGCGCATGCGGTCGACGTTAATGTCGAGCATCATCACGACGAACAGGAACAGCACCATGACGGCGCCGACATAGACCAGCACCAGCACGATGGCGAGGAACTCGGCCTTCAGCAGCAGCCAGATGCCGGCCGCGTTGAAGAACGCGAGCACGAGGAACAGCGCCGCGTGCACCGGGTTCTTGGCGGTAATGACGCGCAGCGCGGACAGCACCATGACGGCCGCGAACACGTAGAACAGAACAGTTGTAAATTGCATGACTAACCCATGACCCTTTTGTTGTTAGCGCTTAGCGCCGCCCATTAACGGAACTTGGCATCGGCCGCGCGTGCGGCGGCGATGTCGGCTTCGTAGCGGTCGCCCACGGCCAGCAGCATCTCTTTCGTGTAGTAGAGATCGCCACGCTTTTCGCCGTGGTATTCCAGCACGTGGGTCTCGACGATCGAGTCGACCGGGCAAGACTCTTCGCAGAAACCGCAGAAGATGCACTTGGTCAGGTCGATGTCGTAGCGCGTGGTGCGGCGGGTGCCGTCCTCGCGCTGCGCCGACTCGATCGTGATCGCCATGGCCGGGCAGACCGCTTCGCACAGCTTGCAGGCGATGCAGCGCTCTTCCCCGTTCGGGTAGCGGCGCAGGGCGTGCAGGCCGCGGAAGCGGTTCGACATCGGCGTCTTCTCTTCCGGGTACTGCACGGTGATCTTGCGCGACAAGGCGTACTTGCCGGTCAGGGCCAGGCCCTTGACCAGCTCGGTCAGCATCAGGCTGCCGAGGATTTCTTTAATTCGGTTCATTGAGCGCTTCCTTACTTCCAAATATTCCAGGACGTCTGCATGACGCCGGCGACCAGCACCAGCCATACCAGCGTGATTGGAATGAACACTTTCCAGCCGAGACGCATGATCTGGTCATAGCGGTAGCGCGGGAAGGTGCCGCGGACCCAGACCATGGCCGAGACCAGCATGAACATCTTCAGGAACAGCCAGAAGAAGCCGCCGAAGGCGCCGCCGAATTCCAGGAAGCCGAACGGTGCGTGCCAGCCGCCGAGGAACATGATCGAAGCCAGGGTGGCGATCAGCATCATGTTGGCGTATTCGGCCAGCATGAACATCGCATACGACATGCCCGAGTACTCGACCATGTGACCGGCCACGATTTCCGACTCGCCTTCCACCACGTCGAACGGGTGGCGGTTGCACTCTGCCAGGCCCGAAATGAAGTAAATCAGGAACAGCGGGAACAGCGGCAGCCAGTTCCACGACAGGAAGTTCAGGCCATTCGAGGCTGCCATGCCGACGGCCTGGCTGGCGACGATGTCCGAGAAGTTTAGGCTGCCGGTCACCATCAGCACCACGACCATCACGAAGCCCATCGGGATTTCATAGGAAATCATCTGGGCCGAAGCGCGCATCGCGCCCATGAAGGCGTACTTCGAGTTCGAGGCCCAGCCGGCGATGATGATGCCGTACACCTCGATCGAGGTGATCGCCAGCAGGAGCAGCAGGCCGGCATTCACGTTGGCCAGCGCCGCGTCCGGACCGAAAGGCACGACCGACCAGGCGGCCAGCGCCGGCATGATCGTCATGATCGGGCCCAGCACGAACAGCTTGGTGGTGGCCTTGGTCGGGATCACGATTTCCTTGAACAGCAGCTTCAAGGCGTCGGCGATCGGCTGCAGCAGGCCGCCCGGACCGACACGGTTCGGGCCCTGGCGGATGTGGATCCAGCCGATCAGCTTACGTTCCCACAGGGTGGCGTAGGCAACCAGACCCATCAGCGGCAGCAGCACGCACAGGATCTTGACCATGGTCCAGGCCAGCGGCCAGACCGGACCCAGCAGCGATTCGCCGGAGGTGGTGATGTTATCGATAAAACCGGGCGTTGCCATTACTTGCCCTCCCCTGCTTTTTCAACATTGATCGAACCGAACATGGCGCCCAGCGTCGCGGTTGCCGGATGCGCGGCGGCCACGCGCACGACGTTCGCCGGCAGGCGGGCGTCGATGTCGGCGACCAGCAGCGCGCTGCCATTGCCTTGCGTGACCTTGACGACGTCGCCGGCCTTCACGCCCAGGCGCTCGGCCAGGGCTTTCGGGAGGCGTGCCAGCGGCTGCTGGCCGTCGGCCGTGCGCAGCAGCGGCTCGGAGCGGCGCGCGATCGCGTCGGCGAAGTAGATCGGCACGTCGGCCAGGCGTTGCAGCGCGCCCTGCTCTTCCGAACGCGAAGCTGCGGTCGGTGCCAGCTTGGCCACGTTGTTCAGCTTCGCTTGCAGGTCGGTCGCGCCCTTGCCCAGCGCTTCTTCGCGGATCGCTTCGGCGGTGTCGTACTCGAAACCTTGCAGGCCGAGCAGGTTGCCCAGCACGCGCAGCACTTTCCAGGCCGGACGGGTCTCGCCCAGCGGTTTCACGGTGCCGTTGAAGCTTTGTGCGCGGCCTTCGCAGTTGACGAAAGTACCGGCGGTCTCGGTGAACGGCGAGATCGGGAGCAGCACGTCGGCATACTCGAAGCCATGCTTGAACGGCGACATGGCGACGACCATTTCGGCGCCGGCCAGCGCGGCGACGGCCTGCTGCGGATTCGCCGCGTCCAGTTCCGGCTCGGCGTTAAGCAGCACATAAGCTTTCTTCGGTACGCTGAACAGGTCGGTGTTGCTGGTCGCGCCGACCAGGTAGCCGCCGACCGTGTTGGCCGCTTCCACGAAGGAGCCGAACTTGGCGCCGGTGGCGTTGGCGATCCATTGCGCGGCAGCGTGGATCTTCGACGCTTCAGGATGATGCGAAGCGGCGTTACCCAGCAGCACGGCGCCCGGAACGTCGCCGTCGATGGCGACGAGCGACGCGGCGATGGCTTTCGCCGCGTCACCGGCCTGCACGTTCTCGAAGCCGGCAGGGGCAGCGATGTCCTTGGCAGCGGCGACGGCCGACACGACTTCCGACAGCACGGCCAGCCAGTCGCTTGGCGCGGCAATCAGCTTGTTCGCGGTCGGGATCAGGTTGTCTTCGTCCGAGCCGTGCAGGATCGACAGCTTGGCGCCGGCCTTGACGGCGGTACGCAGGCGGGTGGCGACCAGCGGGTGGTCCTTGCGCAGGAACGAGCCGACGATGAAGGCGCGCTTCAGGTTCGACAGTTCGGCGATCGGCATGCCCAGCCATGGCGTGACCTGGCCGTCCAGCGCGAAATCGCTCTGGCGCAGGCGGAAGTCGACGCTGTTCACGCCGAAGCCGCGCATGGCCTTGTTCAGCAGGTACAGCTCTTCCACGGTCGAGTGGGCAGTAGCGACGGCAGCGATGCTGTCGGCACCATGTTCGTGGCGGATGTTACGCAGGCCGTGGGCGACGTATTCCAGCGCCGTCTGCCAGTCGGTCTCGATCCAGTTGCCGCCCTGCTTGATCATCGGGTTGATCAGGCGGTCGGCATTGTCCAGCGCTTCGTAGGAGAAGCGGTCCTTGTCCGACAGCCAGCACTCGTTGATGTTCTCGTTCTCGAGCGGCAGCACGCGCATCACCTTGCCGCCCTTGACCTGGACGATCAGGTTGGTACCGAGCGAATCGTGCGGCGAGACCGACTTGCGGCGCTGCAGTTCCCAGGGACGGGCCGAGTAGCGGAACGGTTTCGACGTCAACGCACCCACCGGGCACAGGTCGATCATGTTGCCCGACACTTCAGAGTCGACGGTCTTGCCGACAAAGGTCGTGATCTCCGAATGCTCGCCGCGGCCCAGCATGCCGAATTCCATCACGCCGGCCACTTCCTGGCCGAAACGCACGCAACGGGTGCACTGGATGCAGCGGCTCATCTCTTCCATCGAGATCAGCGGGCCGGCTTCCTTCGGGGTCACCACGCGCTTCTCTTCGTTGTAGCGCGACTCGCTCTTGCCGTAGCCGACCGCGAGATCCTGGAGCTGGCATTCGCCGCCCTGGTCGCAGATCGGGCAATCGAGCGGGTGGTTAATCAGCAGGAACTCCATCACCGACTTCTGCGCCGCCACAGCCTTGTCGCTGTGGGTGCGCACGATCATGCCCGGCGACACTGGCGTGGCGCAGGCAGGCATCGGCTTCGGTGCCTTTTCGACTTCGACCAGGCACATGCGGCAGTTGGCTGCGATCGACAATTTCTTGTGATAGCAGAAGTGCGGGATATAGGTCCCGAGTTTGTTTGCGGCGTCCATCACCATGGAACCTGGTGCGACTTCGACTTTCTTGCCGTCTAATTCAATTTCAACCATTTGATCGTTACCTGACCTGGCTTAAAGGTATGTGGGCACGAGACATTGCTTGTGCTCGATGTGATGAATGAATTCCTCGCGGAAGTTCTTGATCATGGCCTCCACCGGCATCGCGGCAGCTTCGCCGAGTGCGCAGATGGTGCGGCCCTTGATGTTGAACGCCACGTTGTTCAGCAATTCAATGTCTTCCGGACGGCCCTGGCCGTTCTCGATACGGTGCACCATGCGGTACAGCCAGCCGGTGCCCTCGCGGCACGGCGTGCACTGGCCGCAGGATTCTTCGTAGTAGAAGTAGGACAGGCGCAGCAGCGACTTGACCATGCAGCGCGTCTCGTCCATGACGATGACGGCGCCGGAACCGAGCATCGATCCTGCTTTCGCGATCGAGTCGTAGTCCATGTCGGTTTCCATCATGACTTCGCCGCGGATCACCGGTGCCGACGAACCGCCTGGAATCACGGCCTTGATCTTCTTGCCGCCGCGCATGCCGCCGGCCAGCTCGAGCAGCTTGGCGAACGGCGTGCCCAGCGGGATCTCGTAGTTGCCCGGACGCTCGACGTCGCCCGAGATCGAGAAGATCTTGGTGCCGCCGTTGTTCGGCTTGCCCATGCCCATGTAGTTCTCCGGGCCGACGTTCATGATGAACGGGACGGCGGCGAAGGTCTCGGTGTTGTTGATCGTGGTCGGCTTGCCGTACAGGCCGAACGAGGCCGGGAACGGCGGCTTGAAGCGCGGCTGGCCCTTCTTGCCTTCCAGCGACTCCAGCAGTGCGGTCTCTTCGCCGCAGATGTAGGCGCCGTAGCCGTGGGCCGCATGCAGCTGGAAATTGAACTCCGAACCCATGATCTTGTCGCCCAGGAAGCCGGCGGCGCGCGCCTCTTCCAGCGCTTCTTCGAAACGCAGGTATTCCTGGAAGATCTCGCCGTGGATGTAGTTGTAGCCCACGGTGATGCCCATCGCGTAGGCGCCGATGGCCATGCCTTCGATCAGCGCGTGCGGGTTGTAGCGGATGATGTCGCGGTCCTTGAACGTGCCCGGCTCGCCTTCGTCGGTGTTGCAGACGAGGTATTTCTGGCCAGGGAACTGGCGCGGCATGAAGCTCCACTTCAGGCCGGTCGGGAAACCGGCGCCGCCGCGGCCGCGCAGGCCCGAGGCCTTCAGGTCGGCAATGACCTGTTCCTGGGTGATTCCCCCGTCCAGGATACGCCGCAGGGCCGAATAGCCGCCGCGCTTGACGTAGTCCTCGAGGTGCCAGTTTTCGCCGTTCAGATCCTTCAGGATCAGCGGATTGATGTGACGGTCGTGCAGGCTGGTCATTTCTTCAGTTCCTCAACGAGGGCGTCGATCTTGTCGTTGCTCATGAACGAGCACATGCGGTGGTTGTTCACCAGCATGACCGGCGCGTCGCCGCAGGCGCCCATGCATTCGCCTTCCATCACGGTGAACTGGCCGTCTTCGGTGGTGCCGCGGAACTCGACGCCGAGCTTGTCTTTCAGGTGTTTGGCGGCACGTTCGCCGCCCGACAGCGCGCACGGCAGGTTGGTGCACACGGTGATCTTGTGCGTGCCGACCGGGCGGATGTTGTACATGTTGTAGAAGGTCGCCACTTCTTGCACGGCAATGGCCGGCATGCCGATGTAGTCGGCGACTTCCTGCATCGTTTCCGGCGACAGCCAGCCCAGTTCGACCTGGGCGTGCGCCAGCGCGGCCATCACGGCGCTCTGGCGCTGGTCGGCCGGGTACTTGGCCAATTCGCGATCGATTTTTTTATAGCACTGCTCTGATAACAACATAATCTTTTCTGCCTTTCGGACTTATCGGTCAATGGAGCCGAAAACGATGTCTTGGGTACCGATGATCGTGACGGCGTCGGCGATCATGTGGCCGCGCGCCATCTCGTCCAGGCTCTGCAGGTGGGCATAGTCCGGGGTGCGGATCTTCAAGCGGTACGGCTTGTTGGCGCCGTCGGAAACGATGTAGATGCCGAATTCGCCCTTCGGGTGTTCGACGGCGGCATACGCCTCGCCCGGCGGGACGTGGAAGCCTTCGGTGAACAGCTTGAAGTGGTGGATCAGCGATTCCATGTTCGACTTCATCTCTTCGCGCGCAGGCGGAGCGATCTTGTGGTTGTCGATCATGACCGGCCCCGGGTTCACGCGCAGCCAGGCGATGCACTGCTTGATGATGCGGTTTGCCTGGCGCATCTCTTCCACGCGCACCAGGTAGCGGTCGTAGGAGTCGCCGTTGGTGCCGACCGGGATGTCGAACTCGAGCTTGTCGTAGACGGCGTAAGGCTGGGTCTTGCGCAGGTCCCAGGCCACGCCCGAACCGCGCAGCATGGCGCCGGTGAAGCCCATCGCCTTCGCGTCTTCCGGGCTCACGACACCGATGCCGACCGTGCGCTGCTTCCAGATACGGTTATCGGTCAGCAGCGTCTCGTATTCGTCGACATAGCCGTCGAAGCGCTTGGTGAAGGCTTCGATGAAATCGAGCACCGAACCCTGGCGGTCTTCGTTGAGCTGGGCGATCGCCTTCTTCGAGCGGATGATCGATTCCTTGTGCTGCGGCATGAAGTCCGGCAGGTCGCGATACACGCCGCCCGGGCGGTAGTAGGCCGCGTGCATGCGCGCGCCCGACACCGCCTCATAGACGTCGAACAGGTCTTCGCGGTCGCGGAACGCGTACAGGAAGGGACCCATGGCGCCGATGTCGAGCGCGTGCGCGCCCAGCCACATCAGGTGGTTCAGCAGGCGCGTGATCTCGTCGAACATGACGCGGATGTACTGGGCGCGGATCGGCGCTTCGATGCCGAGCAGCTTTTCGATGGCCAGCACGTAGCCGTGCTCGTTGCACATCATCGACACGTAGTCGAGGCGATCCATGTACGGGACCGACTGCAGGTAGGTGCGCGTTTCCGCCAGCTTCTCGGTACCGCGGTGCAGCAGGCCGATGTGCGGGTCGGCGCGCTGGATCACTTCGCCGTCGAGTTCGAGCACGAGGCGCAGCACGCCGTGCGCTGCCGGGTGCTGCGGACCAAAGTTCAGGGTGTAATTCTTAAGCTCAGCCATTATTTCATCCCGTAGGTTTCTTCGCGGATCACGCGCGGAATGTTTTCACGCGGCTCGATCGTCACGGGTTGGTAGATCACGCGCTTCTGCTCGGGGTCGTAGCGCATTTCGACATAGCCCGAGATCGGGAAGTCCTTGCGGAACGGGTGGCCGATGAAGCCGTAGTCCGTCAGGATGCGGCGCAGGTCGCCGTGCCCGTCGAACAGGATGCCGTACAGGTCGAACGCCTCGCGCTCGTACCAGTTGGCGGCGCGCCAGATGCCGGTGATCGACTGCACGATCGGCATCTCGTCGTCCGGGCAGAAGGTGCGCACGCGCACGCGCCAGTTGTTCGCCAGCGACAGCAGGTGCACGACCACCGCGTAGCGCGGGCCGTCATAGGTGCCTTCGCCGTATTCGGAATAATCGACGCCGCACAGGTCGATCATTTCTTCGAATGCGAGCGTCGGGTCGTCGCGCAGGGTCTGCATGGCCTGCGCGTAGTCGGCGGCCTTGACCACCACGGTCACTTCGCCGAGCGCGGCGCTGATGGAAGCGCCCTCGCCCAGTGCTTTTTCCAGGGCGAGCTGGAGGACTTCGAGTTTTGTCGTCATGGTGAATCCAGCTTTATTTAACGCGCGATGGTGTTGGTGCGCTTGATCTTGTTCTGCAGCTGCATGATTCCGTAGAGCAGAGCTTCGGCGGTCGGCGGGCAGCCCGGCACGTAGACGTCGACCGGCACGATGCGGTCGCAACCGCGCACCACCGAGTACGAATAGTGGTAGTAGCCGCCGCCGTTGGCGCAGGAACCCATCGAGATGACCCAGCGCGGCTCGGCCATCTGGTCATAGACCTTGCGCAGCGCCGGCGCCATCTTGTTGCACAGGGTGCCGGCCACGATCATCACGTCCGACTGGCGTGGCGATGGGCGGAACACAATGCCGAAGCGGTCGAGGTCATAGCGGGCTGCGCCCACATGCATCATCTCGACCGCGCAACAGGCCAGGCCAAACGTCATCGGGAACATCGATCCCGTGCGCGCCCAGTTGATCAGCTTATCGGCTGTGGTGGTAATGAAACCTTCGTTTAAGACGCCTTCAATAGCCATGGCTTATTCCCAATCAAGGGCACCTTTCTTCCAGATGTACCAGAACCCGACCACGAACTCGGCGATAAACACCATCATCGTGATGAAGCCGGTCCATCCCAGTTCGCGCATCGAGACGCCCCATGGGAAGAAGAATGCCGTTTCCAGATCAAACAAAATAAAGAGGATCGCGACCAGATAGTACCGGACGTCGAATTTCATGCGGGCGTCTTCGAAGGCTTCGAAGCCGCACTCGTAAGGGGAGAGTTTTGCCGCGTCGGGGCGGTTCGGGCCGAGGAGATAGCCGAGCACCTGCGGGGCGACACCGACACCGATGCCAACCAGGATGAAGAGAAGAACGGGGAAGTAATTTTCGAGGTTCACGATGGAGCCTATTTGAACGATCGGTTAATGAAACCACTGCATGCCTGCAGCGCCGTATCGCGCAATCCTGGCCTCGTACCACCAGGACCGTACGAATGATCCTCGTAAAAAAGCCAGCTGAGGCATGAGAGCAATCGCTCGTTTGCCCTTGCTGGCTTTTTCTGTATCTTGGTGCCGACGGCGAGACTCGAACTCGCACAGCTTGCGCCACTACCCCCTCAAGATAGCGTGTCTACCAATTTCACCACGTCGGCTGGAGACCAGTATTCTACCCTGCTTTAGCACCTTATTTCAATGCTCAATTGATGCATCGCAAGAAAAAACTGGTTTTTTCTCAAACTTTTCTTGGTTGCGTGTTTGAAAACACGAACCAAGGGGTTCAAGCACCCGACATGCACCTATTTCAAGGCGCCGCCGGGGTACTGCAAGGGGACTTCCACGGCCTTGCGGCCGCTTGCAGTCACCTTATCCGGACAAAGCCGGGACAAACTTTGGCGGACGCTCATGAGCGCGATCACCTGAAACAACGCTGGAAGGATGTAGGGTGGACGGCTTCGCCGTCCACGCGTTCAGTAGACATCGGCTCAGCCAATCTCCCGAACAACATCGCCACCACTTCCGAACTTGCCGACGGCTGCCCCACCCGCACAACCGCCCTGCTGCCCTGCCACTACAAGGTCCGACACAAGCCAGCCAAGCCAGCCCGCGTCAAACCATCGGAACGATTATTTACTGCTGGGTAGCCGGAGCCGCCGGTGCCGGAGCAGCCGGTGCCGGAGCCGCAGGCACGGTCTGCGCAGGCGCAGCCGGCACGTCGGTCACCGGTGCCGCCGGCACGCCCGCCGTCGGCGCAGGCACGTCGGCCGTCGAATTCGCAGGAACTTGTGCAGGCGCGTTGGCCGGCACGCCGTTCGCAGGCGCCGCCATACGCTCCATCACGCCGCCGCTCGGTGCGGCGTCGCCGCTGCGGGTGCTGCCCATGTAGGCCAGCGCCAGGGTCGACGCGAAGAAGATGGCCGCGGCCACCGCGGTCGACTTCGACAGGAAGTTCGACGAGCCGCTGGCACCGAACAGGCTGCCCGAAGCGCCGGAGCCGAAAGCGGCGCCCATGTCGGCACCCTTACCGTGCTGCAGCAGCACCAGGGCGATGATGGCCAGCGCCGAGACGACCTGCACGACGATCACAAAATTGGACAACACGTTCATTACAGTTCCATTCCAAGTTAACTACGTTGCAAATTCGTTTCAGACCGCGTTCAAGCGGCGGCGATGATCGCCAGGAAATCCGCCGCCTTGAGCGAGGCGCCACCGATCAGGCCGCCGTCGATGTCGCCCTGCGCCATCAGTTCGGCCGCATTGTCCGGCTTCATGCTGCCGCCGTACAGGATCGCGACCTTCTCGGCCGCCTCGGCGCTGCGCTCGCGCAGCTGGCCGCGCAGCTGGGCATGCACCTCTTGCGCCATGGCCGGGGTGGCCGTCTTGCCGGTGCCGATCGCCCAGACTGGCTCGTAGGCCACCACGATACGCTCGATGGCCGCCGCGTCAAGCAGCGCCAGCACGGCCGACAATTGTCGGCCAACTACAACATTTGTTTGACCGGCTTCGCGCTCGTCGAGCGTTTCGCCGACGCAGACGATCGGGGTCAGGCCCGCCTCCAGCGCCGCGGCCGCCTTCTGCGCCACCAGCTCGTCGCTCTCGCCATGGTAGGCGCGGCGCTCCGAGTGGCCGACGATCACGTAGCCGCAGCCGAAGTCGGCCAGCATCGAGGCCGCCACTTCACCCGTATAGGCGCCGCTGGCGTGGCGCGACACGTCCTGGGCACCCCAGGCGAGCGCGGTTCCGGCCAGCGCATCGGCGCATTGCTGCAAATAGGGAGCCGGCACGCAGACGGCACAGGTGGCTTTCGCGCCTTCGAGCCCGGCGACAATACCAGCGAGCAGCGTCGCGTTGTTCGCGCGGCTGCCGTTCATCTTCCAGTTACCTACGACGAGTTTGCGACGCATATTACCCCACAGTCAAATAACCCGCTATTCTAGCTCCCGTTCCGGGGCCGGTCAAACAATGGCTGAGCGTGGGCACTCCGTGCCCACGCGTGCAGCCCGCATCGTGTTGTGAATACGCAGCCGGGGCCAGGCGCCTCACACCACCTGCAACACGATCTTGCCGACGTGCGTGCTCGACTCCATCAGCGCATGCGCCGCGGCCGCCTCTTCCAGCGGGAACACTTTATAGATGACCGGCTTGATGCGCCCTTGCTCGACCAGCGGCCAGACCCGCTCGCGCAGCTGGCGCGCAATCGCCGCCTTGAAGGCGACCGGGCGCGGCCGCAGGGTCGAACCGCTGATCGTCAGGCGCCGGCGCAGCACCTGCCCGAGGTCGACGTTCGCCTTCGCCCCGCCGAGCAGGGCGATGAGCGCGATGCGGCCGTCGTCGGCCAGGCAATTGATCTCGCGTCCCACGTAGTCGCCGGCAACCATGTCGAGCACCACGTCGACGCCGCGTCCACCGGTCAGGGACTTCACGACCTCGACGAAATCCTCGTCCCGGTAATTGATCCCGCGCTCGGCGCCGAGCTCTTCGCAGGCGCGGCATTTATCGGCACTGCCGGCGGTGGCGAACACCCGGTGCCCCATCGCCTTCGCCATCTGGATCGCGGTCACGCCGATGCCCGAGGTGCCGCCCTGCACCAGCAGGGTCTCGCCTTCGGCAAGCGCGGCACGCTCGAACACGTTGGTCCAGACCGTAAAGAAGGTCTCCGGCAGCGAGGCGGCTTCGACCGCGCTGAGTCCCTGCGGGATCGGCAGGCACTGCGCCACCGGCGCCGCGCAGTATTCGGCATAGCCGCCGCCCTGCACCAGCGCGCACACCATGTCGCCCTTGGCGAAACCGCTGCCTTGCAAGTCGCCGTCGACGATCTCACCCGCCACTTCGAGTCCCGGCAGGTCGGAGGCGCCGGGCGGCACCGGATAGTGGCCCATGCGCTGCAGCACGTCCGGACGGTTGATGCCGGTCGCATGCACGCGAATCAGCACTTCGCCTGCCTTCAGTTCCGGCAGCGGCCGTTCACAGACCTGCAACACCTCGGGTTTGCCGAACTGGGTGATTTCAATTGCGCGCATGGTGAGTCTCCAATGACGAAAAAGACAATTGTACGCCAGCTCACGCCTGCAGTTTTGTTGCGCTACGGCGAAACTATTTCCCATTCGTATGGCGACGCCTTTTGGCGTGGCGCAAACAAATTCTTCAGTGCACGAGCTTTTGGGGGAACTTTAGAGCTAGCACAACGAACTCGTCCGTAGCCGTCTTGTCCGCGGTATTCGCACCGCATAGATTGGAGGACGCGAGCTCAGCTGCACGTCCATCTGCACGGAGCCGTTTCCCCAACCCTCGAAGGAGCACGATCATGCAGCCTGCCCTGTTCGACCTTGCGCGCCGTACCCTGGCCGCCTTCCACCGTCCGACCCAGGCCAACCGCCCACGCCGGAACATGCTGCTGGCCGGCGCCGCGCTGGCCGTCGCCCTCGCCCTGCCCGGCCAGCCGGTCGGCGCCCAGAACTGGAGCAGCGAACGCTGGACCGGGACCTGGGGCACGGCACCGGCCGGGCCGCCGGCGCCCGCCAACCTGGAAACCTTCAACGACCAGACCCTGCGCCTGATCGTGCATACCAGCATCGGCGGCAACCGGGTGCGCATCCGCGTCTCGAACGAGTTCGGCACCACACCCCTGCGCATCGGCGCCGCCCGCATCGGCGTGCGCGGCACCGGTGCCGAGGTCGCCCCCGGCACCGACCGCGTGCTGACCTTCAGCGGTAACCCTTCGATCACGGTCCCGGCCGGCGCCCCGGTGCTGTCCGACCCGGTCGAACTGAACGTGCCCGCCCTCGGCGACCTCGCGATCAGCCTCTACCTGCCGGGCACGGTGCAGGCCAACACGATCCACCAGACCGGCCTGCAAACGAATTACGTGTCCTTGCCGGGCAACTTCACGGGCGCGGCCACGCTGCCGGTGGCGCGTACCATCACCTCCTGGCCCTTCCTGACCGAAGTCGACGTCGACAGCGCCGGCCCGGCGATCGTCACCCTGGGCGACTCGATCACCGACGGCACCCGCAGCACGGTCGACACCAACAACCGCTGGCCCGACTGGCTGGCGCGCCGCCTGCAGACGGTGCGCGACCCGGTGCAAGGCCTCAACGCCCGCCTGGGCGTGGTCAACCGCGGCATCAGCGGCAACCGCCTGCTGTCGGATCCGACCAACCTGCTGGCCGGCCGCCCGATCCTCGAGCGCTTCGACCGCGACGTGATCGCCACCGCCGGCGTGCGCTACATGACGCTGATGATCGGCATTAACGACATCGGCAACAGCCCGAACGACAATCCGATCTCGCCCGCGGAACTGATCGCCGGCTACCGCCAGGTAATCGCGCGCGCCCACGCCAAGGGCATCGCCGTGTTCGGCGCGACGCTCACGCCCTTCGAAGGCGCCGGCTACTACTCGCCACAGAAAGAGGTGGTGCGCCAGGCGGTGAACAACTGGATCCGCTCCAGCGACGAGTTCGACGCCGTGATCGACTTCGACCTCGCCACCCGCGACCCGGCCCATCCAACCCGCTTCCTGCCGGCCTACGACAGCGGCGACCACCTGCACCCGAACGACCTGGGCTACCAGGCGATGGGCAATGCGGTGCCAGTATCGCTGTTCAGGTCGCTGGGGGTGACGGCCGCGGCGCCGGCCAAGGCGGCGCAGGCGCAGTAGGGGTTGTAATTGTAGGGTGGGCGCGGCCGGCGTGGGCACTCGTGCCCACGCGGTTTCACCGTTCGCCCATACGCACCATACGGGTTTGCCCGCGCCGCGGATACCCGGTGCTGCGCAGCTGATCGAACGCCAGACCGCGTGGGCTCAAGAGCCCACCCTACGTCTCGCGTCGAGCACGTGACATGCCGCGTGCGGGCGGCGCGGCGCTAGCCCCCGCCCGTCTTCGACTGCGTCGGCAGGCTCGTCCCCACCTTCCACGTACGCGACAGCGCTTGCGCCTCCTCGATCTGCGCCTGCGTCATCTGCTTGGCGATGGCCGCGCGCTGGCCGACCGCGTTGTGGTTGCCGCTGGCGGCCGCCAGGTTCCACAACATGTAGGCGATCACCGGATCGCCCGGCACCCCGGCCACGTGGTAGCGGTACATCAGGCCGAGCGCGTGCTGGGCCTCGGCGTGGCCCTGCTCGGCCGCCTTGCGGAACCAGGTGACGGCGTGTTTCTGGTCCTGCGGCACGGCGTTGCCGGTGTAGTACATCGCGCCGACCACGTACTGGGCGTCGGCCTTGCCCTGCTGGGCCGCCTTCAGGTGCCAGGCAAAGGCCTGCTTGTAGTCGCGCGGGACGCCGCGGCCCATGTAATACATCAAGCCCAGCAAATGCTGGGCATCGGGATGGCCGGCACGCGCCAGCGGCGTGATTTCCTTCAGCGCCAGCGCGTAATTGCGCGCATTGTAGGCACTCGCTCCTTCGGGGAAGCCTGCCTGCGCCGTGCCATACAGGCCCATGGCCAGTACCAGGGCCGACAGGATCGCTACGGTATGTTTTTTCATTGTCTCGTGCGTGGAACCGGACTTTCTATCCTCGTGCGACGATGCACCCTATCGTTTTTTCCGATGCTTGCTTCCGGCTTATTTTCTGCTTACTTCCAGCTCACCTTGCCCAGGCCATCGACGCTCACCTTGCGGTTCAGGGGCTTGCCGTAGACTGTGACCGAACCCATGCCCGACAGGTTCAGGTTCGCGCTCTGCTGCGCCGTCACCGTCGCGTTGCCCAGGCCCGACAGTTCGAGCACCACGCTGTCGGCCGTAAATCCCTGCGCGTCGAGCCCGCCCAGGCCGCCCAGCTCGGCCTTGAGCCACTTGCTGCGCCCGTTCAGGGTCACGTAGCCGGCGCCCTGCACGTCGACGTTGATGCCTTCGCTGTTCATGCCGGCCAGCTTCATGTTGCCCACGCCGCCCAGGCTGGCGCTGATCAGGCGGTAATTCGCGTTCACGCTCATCGATCCGGCGCCGTCGAGCGAGAGCTCGAGTTCCTCGCCGCGAAAGCCCGTGATGTCGGTGTTGCCGATGCTTTCGGAGCTCACTTCGCGCAGGTCCGGCAGCACCATCTCGGCGCGCACCGGATGCTGGCGCTGCAGGCGCGCGCCCTGCATGTCGCTGCCGATGACCAGGGTGTCGCCGCTCTGCACCGTCGTCAGCTTCGCCAGCCAGCGCGGGTCGCCCGTCAACACCAGCGAGGCCGGGCTGCCCTGGCGCACCCGCAGGTCGACCACGCCCTCGACCTTCACCCGCACCACGCGCGCGTCGAGCGGGCGGCTGTCGCGAGTATCGCCATTCGCATCCTGCGCCGCCGCGCCCAGGGGAGCCAGCGCCAGCACGCACAAGGCCAGCAGGCCGGACTTCAAATAATGGGTCATGCGATGTTCTCCGTGTTTCCGTTTCATCTCTCTCGATGCGCACCGCCGTGTCAATACATACCCACCTGGCGGCACCCTACCAGCAAGCCGGGCCGGGCTCCAGCAAAACCGTGCATGCCCGACAATTCTTATACATTTTCCACTGGCGCCACTATAGCGAGGCGCCTGCCGGCATCGCCCCGGATTGCGACAGACTGCAAAAAACAGGCCCTGGATGACGCATTCGCCCCGCCATGCCCCGCTTTCGGCTGGCATACATATGCAAAATAATTACTTTTTAACATGCTGTTGCGCTAAGATGAATCGCTTTGTTTTCCACTCGAGTCAGTACTTTTTTTGAGGTCATCAATGCGCATGCGCCATCTTCCCGTCCTGCTGGCCGGGCTCAGCCTGTCGCTCTCCGCCGCGTTTGCAAGCGCGGCAAGCAGCGACCGCTGGGACCTGCCGGTCCATACCAAGAAACTCGACAACGGCCTGACCGTCATCGTGACGCCGGACCCGAGTTCGCCGACCGTCGGCGTCTCGGTCGTGTATCACGTCGGCATGCGCCTCGAGCCGAAGAACCGCACCGGCTTCGCCCACCTGTTCGAACACCTGATGTTCCAGGGGACCCCGAACGCGCCGAAAGGCGTGTTCGATAAAACCATCACCGCCGGGGGCGGGCGCAACAACGGTTCGACCCGCGCCGACTTCACCAACTACATCGAGACCGCGCCGGTCTCCGCGCTCGAGCCGATCCTGTGGCTGGAAGCGGACCGCATGAAGACGCTCGACTTCAACGCCGCCACCCTGAAGAACCAGCAGGACGTGGTCAAGGAAGAAATCCGCGTCAACGTGAAGAACCAGCCCTACGGCGGCTTCATGTGGATCGACATCGGCCAGCACGCCTTCCAGAAATGGGAGAACAACCACGACGGCTACGGCAGCTTCGAGGACCTCGAGAACGCCAGCCTGGAAGACGTGCGCGCCTTCCACCGCGACTACTACGGCCCGAACAACGCGGTGCTCGCGATTGCCGGCGACGTGACCCCGGCCCAGGGCTTCGCGCTGGCGCAGAAATACTTCGGCGGCATCGCGGCGCGCCCGGTGCCGAAGGGCGGCGATTTTTCCGAGCCGCTCAACAAGGTCGAGAAACGCGTCGAGCAGAGCGACGCGCTGGCCCAGGTGCCGGCCCTGGCCGCGGCCTGGAAGATGCCCGAACGCGGCAGCCGCGACCAGGCGCCGATGGCCGTGCTGGGCGAACTGCTCGCCGGTGGCGACGCATCAAGCCTGTACCAGGGCCTGGTCAAGGGCCGCGAACTGGCGCTGAACGTGGACGTGCTGTTCGGCCTGACCAGCCCATGGGAATACGACGGCCCGACCCTGTTCACCGTATACGCGATGTACAAGCCGACCACCGACGCGAACACCATCCTCGCCGCCATGGACGAGGAAATCGCGAAGATCGTCAAGAACGGCGTCGACGACGCCACGCTCAAACGCGTCAAGACGCGCATGCTGGCCGACTGGAACAACGGGCTGGAAAGCTTCATCAGCCGCGCCGACACCCTGGCGCGCCTGCAGACCCTGTGGGGCGACGCCAACGTCGTCAACAAGATCCCGGGCTGGATCGAAGGCGTGACCTCAAGCGACATCCAGCGCGCGGCCTCCACTTACCTGGTCTCGACCAACCGCACCGTCATCGACCGCAAGCCGGTCGCCAAGGCCGCCGCGCCGGCCGCACCCGCTGCCGCCAACCCGACCCCGGCGCCTGCCGGCGACAAGAAATAAGGAGCGCATCGATGAAAAAGCTGATGCTGACACTGGCCGTTTCGATGGCCTTCGCCCCAGGCGCTTTCGCGTTCGATGCGCCGGCCGCGGCCAAGGCCCCGGCTGCCGCCGCCTCCGCCATGCCGCCCTACGGCAAGGACAAGCCGATCCCGACGCCGACCATCGTCAAGAAGACCCTCGCCAACGGCATGACCGTCTGGGTCGTGCCGCGCAAGGGCCTGCCGCGCGTGGACTACGTGCTGGCCGTGCGCGGCGCCGGCTATGCCGCCGACGACCGCGCCCATCCGGGCTTCGCAAACCTGTTCGCAGGCATGATCAACGAAGGCTCCGCCAAGCGCGACTCGCGTGCCATCGCCGAGGCGGCCCAGGGCATGGGCGGCTCGGTGGCCGCCGGCGCGGCGTCCGACGGCGTCTACGTCCAGGCCAACGCGGTCGCCTCGCAAGCCGCCCCGATGATGGCCCTGCTGGCCGAAGTGGCGCGCACGCCGAGCTTCCCGGCCAAGGAAGTCGAGCTGGCCAAGGCCAACGCGCTGCAGCAGCTGCGCGCGGCCGAGGCCACCCCGCGCTTCCGCGCCGAGCGCGCGATCAACCAGGCCGTGTATGGCGCGCACCCCTATGGCCACACCCAGCCGACGGACGAAGCCATCGCCTCGGTTACCCGCGACCTGCTGGTCGGCGAGCACGCGAAGCGCTTCCGTCCCGATCGCGCGCTGCTCGTGATCACCGGCCCGGTCAAGGAAGCCGAGGCGATGAAGCTGGCCCAGGCCGCCTTCGGCGACTGGAAGGCGACCGGCCAGGCGCTGCCGGAAACGGCGCCGCCGGCTCCTCCTGCGGCACCGGCGCGCATCCTGCTGCCGCGCGGCGGCAGCGTGCAGTCGACCATCCGCGTCGGCGGCCCGGGCATTGCCGCCAGCGCCGAGGAGCAGGTGCCGCTGCGCCTGGCCAGCACCATCCTCGGCGGCGGCTTCTCGAGCCGGGTGAACATCAACCTGCGCGAGGAAAAGGGGTATACCTACGGCGCCTCGGCCGGCGCGCGCATGAACCGCGCCGGCGGCGCGATCGTCGGCGGCGCCGACGTGCGCAACGAAGTGACGGGCGCGGCCCTGACCGAATACCTGAACGAGTACAAGCGCATCGGCACCGAACTGGTCCCGCCCAACGAGATGACGATGAACAAGCGCTACGTCGCCGGCGGCTACCTGATCAGCAACCAGTTGCAGGGCGCGGTGGCCCAGACGCTGGCGCAGAACTGGCTGAACGGCCTGCCGCCGGAGTTCCTCGGCCAGTACGTCCCGCTGATCCAGAAGATCACGCCGCAGCAGGTGCGCGAGGTGTCGAAGAAGTATTTCGCCCCCGAGGCGCAGTCGATCGTCGTGGTCGGCGACCCGCAAGCGGTGGGCGCGCAGTTGAAGCCTTTCGGCGAGTTCAAGGTGGTCGAGAAATAGGACCGCTTTCCGGTCCTTCGGGAATGCCCGCCGCGTGCGGGCATTTTTTTAGGCGCTGTTCGCGTTAAGTGTGGAAATGCCGGGTGTCGCACGCCGGATGCCTTGTGCGATTCGAGCAGATACATCTCGTCGGCTTCGGCAATGCCGGACAGGCGTGCTGCCCGGTCGTGCTTGCTCGTACTCAGGAAGCGATGGCGCCAGCGAAAGCTGGTGGCACCGGCGACACCCAGATCACCAGCGCTGCGACGCACGCTGCGCGAATCGAGCATGGTTTGTAAGTAATCGAGCCAGCGCTCCTTGTGGCGCAGGCGCGCCAGCGCCGTGCCGCTCAGGGCGTTGCAGGTGCGTCCGCATTCCTTGCAGCGATAGCGCTGCAGGCCATTGGCCCGTCCGTGCCGGTACAACTGCCGCGAGCTGCATGCGGGGCAAGCCAATCTGTCGGCGCTGGCCTGCTCGACCAGGTCGGCCACCTTGTCGAGCTTGGCTGCGGGTAGCAGCAAGCCGAGCAATTGCTCGCGCTGGCGCCGCGTCAACGAGGCAATACGGGTGAGCAATTGCTTGAACGGACGTGCTTGCATGGCGCCTCCGGCATCGTGGGTCCAAGTTGGACCTCAGCCGTATCCGAAGATTCCATACTTAACGCGAACAGCGCCTTTTTTTATGTGGCGCGAAAGCGCTCAGCGGACGCGCTCGCGCTGCAGGTACAAGCCCAGCGCCTCCTCCGGCAAGGGGCGGCTGAACAGGTAGCCCTGGAAGTGCCGGCACCCGCACCTGGCCAGCAGTTCACGCTGCTCGAGCGTCTCCACCCCTTCCGCGATCACCCCGATGCCCAGCGCCTGGCCCAGCGCAAGGATGGTGTTGACGATCGCCAGGTCGCGCGGGTCGCTCAGGAGGTTGCGTACGAAGGACTGGTCGATCTTGATCTGGTGCAGCGGCAGCCGCTTGAGGTAGGACAGCGAGGAGTAACCGGTCCCGAAATCGTCGAGCACCAGGCACACGCCGCGCTCCTGCAGCAGCACGATCTTCTCGACGGCGCTTTCCACGTCTTCCAGCAGCAGGGTTTCGGTCAGCTCGATCTTCAGGCAATGCGGGTCCGCATCGGTCTGCGCCAGCACCGCCAGCACGTCGGCGACGAAGCCGGGCTGGCGAAACTGCAGCGCGCTGACGTTCACGGCGACGCTCACGTGGCCGGTCGACGGATCCTGCGCCATGCGCGCCAGCTTGATGCAGGCCTGCTCCAGCACCCAGCGTCCCAAGGGCAGGATCAGCCCGGTATCCTCGGCCAGCGGGATGAACTCTGCCGGCGACACAAGGCCGCGCACCGGATTCTGCCAGCGCAGCAGCGCCTCGATGCCGGTGACCCGCCCTTCGCTGTCGAGTTGCGGCTGGTAGTGCAACAGGAATTCGTTACGCTGCAGCGCATGCCGCAGTTCCGATTCCAGCCCGGCACGGGCCACGGCCGCCGCCTGGATCTTCGGGTCGAAGAAACACAGCGTGTTGCGCCCGGCCGCCTTGGCCTGGTACATCGCCAGGTCGGCGCGCTTGAGCAGCTCGTTCGTGCCGTGCGCGCCGCCGCCGAACAGCGTCAAGCCCATGCTGGGCGTGATGTGGCGCTCGTGGCCGGCGAGCTTGAACGACCCCTTGAGGGCATCGAGCACGCGCCGCGCGACCAGCGCCGCCTTGCCTGCCGCCGCGTCTTCCGAGAATCCGAGGTCCTCCAGCACGATGACGAATTCGTCGCCGCCGAGCCTGGCAACCGTGTCGCGCTCGCTGACGCTCGCCACCAGGCGCTGCCCGACCAGGTCGAGCAGCAGGTCGCCCTTGTCGTGGCCGATCGTATCGTTGATGGTCTTGAAGTTGTCCAGGTCGATCAGCAGCACGGCGCCGATGCGGCCGCGGCGCGCATGGGTGGTCAGCGCATGCCCGAGACGGTCGATCAGCAGCTGGCGGTTCGGCAGCCGGGTCAGCGTGTCGTAAAACGCCAGCCTGCCGATCTCCTCGTGGGCCAGCTTCATGTCGTGGATGTCCATCGTGGTGCCGTACCACTTGACGATCGCGCCGCTGCCGGCGCGGATCGGCATGCCCTTGGCCAGGTGCCAGCGGTAGCGGCAGTCGGCCGCGCGCAGCAAGCGGTATTCGCAGGAAAATACCTCGCCGGTCTTCACCGAACGGACCCAGGCAGCCATCGTGTGGGCGACGTCGTCCGGATGGAGCAGCGCGATCCACTGTTCGGCGATGCGGTCGGCGTTCGGCAAGCCGCCGTAGTCGACCACGCTCATGTTGGCATAATCGATCACGCCTTCCGCAGTAGCCGACCAGACGATATACGGCAAGGCGTCGGCCAGCTGGCGAAAGCGCAGCTCGCTCCCGGGGCCGGCCTCGCGCAGCTGGCGGTGCAGCGCCAACTGCGCCATGACCTGGGCGGCGAGCGTGCGCAGCGCCTCGAACTGCTCGGGCGCGAGCGTACGCGGGATGCGATCCATGACCGCCAGGGTGCCCAGGATGAAGCCGTCCGGGGTTTCGACCGGCACCCCGGCATAAAAGCGCGTGTCCGGCGAAGCCTGCCCGGATGCCTGCTGCTGCGCCCGGCGCGCCTCCGGGATAACCAGTTCGCGCCGGCTGGCGACGACCTGCCTGCCCCACGGAGCGTGCTGGGCGAGCCGCGCCGGGTCCAGGCCGACCGCGCACGCGCAGCGTTCGCCATCGCGCCCGACGAAGCTGAGGGCTGCCATCGGCACGGCACAGGCGTGGGCGGCCAGGCGCACCAGGCGGTCGAGGTCCGCCTGGACATCGCTGCCCCAGGCTTGATAGGCATCGAGCGACCGCAAGCGGCACTCGTCGAGGGTGTTATCGCCTGACATGTTCACTCGTGCAAGTGACGGGGCGGACCTGCCAGCGGCAGGCGTGTGGGCACGGTGCCGTCCTGCGGCGCCAGGGCTTGACCCATTCTAGCTAAAAAGATGGGAGCGCTCTCGTGATTTCCATCCCGAAATTTCCTGGCGGTTCGGGAACGTGGTCGCCAGGACACGAACGGCAGCCGGCGGGCGCCGGCATGCCCTAGCCGCGCAGCGCCTTCTCCAGGTCTTCCAGCTCGGCCGGCTTGACCAGGTGGGCGTCGAAGCCGGCCTCCTGTGCCTTGCGGCGGTCTTCGGGCGAGCCGTAGCCGGTGTGGGCCACCAGACGGATGTGTTTCAGCTGCGGGTGGCGTTTCAGCATGCGCGCCAGCTGGTAGCCGTCGGCGCCGGGCAGGCCGATGTCGAGCACGATCACCTGCGGCCGGTGGCGCAGCGCCATCTCTTCGATCTTGCCGGCGTCCGAGGTGGTCCAGGTTTCGTGGCCCATTTCGGCCAGCAGGAAACCCATCATCTCCATCGCGTCGACGTTGTCGTCGACCAGCAGCACGCGCAGGCCGCCGCCGCTGGCGCCCTTCTCCACGGCCGCGCCGGCCGCCGACTCCATGCCGCTGGTGCGCAGCACCGGCAGCTCGACCGTGAAGGTCGAGCCCATGCCGATGCCCGGGCTTTCGGCGCGCAGGCCGCCACCGTGCATTTCGAGCAGGCGCGAGACCAGCGACAGGCCGATGCCCAGGCCTTCGGGCGCGCGGTCGGGCGGCACCGCCGCCTGCGCGAACATGCCGAAGATGCGCGACAGGTTGTCCTCGGCGATGCCGATGCCGTTGTCGATCACGGCGATGTGCACGTTGTCTCCGTGCAGCGACACTTCCAGCCGGATCTCGCCGCCGACCGGAGTGAACTTGGCCGCGTTGTGCAGCAGGTTGCCCATCGACTGCGCCAGGCGCACCGGGTCGCCCGCGACCCAGACCTGGCAGCCGGCCTGCCGCACTTCCAGCCGGTGGCTGCGCGCCGCGATCAGCGGGCCGGCGGTCTCGATCGCCTGCTCGATGACGGCGCCCAAATTGACCTCCTCGCGCCGCAGCACGATCTTGCCCTCCGAGATGCGCGCCACGTCGAGCAGGTCGTCGACCAGGTGCGCCAGGTGCTCGACCTGGCGCAGGATGACTTCGCGCGCGCGGCCCTGGCGCTCGGTCGTGTTCTCGCCGCTCACGCCCAGCAGGGCCGCGGCGTTGCGGATCGGACTCAGCGGATTGCGCAGCTCGTGCGCGAGGGTCGCCAGGAACTGGTTTTTGTTCGCGTCGGCCGCGCGCAGCAGCGCTTCCATTTCCTTGCGCGCCGACACGTCGCTGGTCACGCGCGCCACCCGGTACACCTCGCCGCGCGCGTTACGCACGGCAAACAGGCGGTCGCGCACCCAGCGCGTCGCGCCGTCGGGCAGCACCAGGCGGTATTCCTCTTCGTAGTGCGGCTGGGTCGCCAGCGCCGCCCAGCGCCCGGCCAGGCGCGCCCGGTCGTCCGGGTGCACGGCGTCGAGCCAGCTGGCGTGGTGGCGCTTGAGCGAGTCGCAGCTGCGGCCCCAGATGGTGGCGTAGGCCGGGCTGACGTAGGCCAGCACCCCGTCCGGCGCCGAGAACATCCAGAACACGTCCTCGACATTGTCGGTCAGCTGGCGAAATCGCTCCTCGCTCTCGCGCAGCTCGTCCTGGGTCTGGCGCATGCGCAGCAGCGCATTCACGTTGGCGATCAGCTCGTCGGCCTCGATCGGCGCGGCCAGGTAGTTGTCGGCGCCGCCCTCCAGGCCGCGGATCTTGTCGGCCCGGTTGGTCAGCGCGGCCGAGGTCTGCAGCACCAGCACGCCGCTGGTGTCGGGGTCGGCCTTGATGCGGCGGCACACCTCGATGCCGTTAATGTCGGGCAGCTTCACGTCCAGCAGCACCAGCGCCGGCTCGTCGTCGCGCACCATGGCCAGGGCGTCGGTGCCGTTGGCCGCCTCCAGCACATGGAAGCCGGCGCTGCGCAGGATGCGCGTCTTTGCGTAGCGCGCGCCATCGTTGTCGTCGACGTTGAGGATAGAGATTGGGTTGGCTGTCATGGGTCGGTTGTGTAGCGCGGTTCGTCAGGCGCGGTGTCGTCAGGGGTTCGCCGCCGGATGTGGAAACTGGCGCGGCAGCGTCAGCATGAAGGTCGAGCCGATGCCGGGCCGGCTGGTCACGTCGACCGACCCGCCCAGCAATTCGGCCAGGCGCCGGCACAGCGGCAGGCCCAGGCCGGTGCCCTTGCTGCGCCGCTGCAGCGGGTTCTCGACCTGGGTAAATTCCTCGAATATCAGCTGCAGGTGCTCGGCATCGATGCCGATGCCGGTGTCGGTGACGGCAAAGGTGAGCGTCCCGCCAGCCGTATCCTCGGCCGCGCTCACGCGCACCGAGCCCTGCTCGGTGAACTTGAGCGCATTCGAGATGAAGTTGCGCAGGATCTGCGACAGCATGCCCTCGTCCGAATCGAAGGGCTCGGCGATGCCGCCGTCGTCGAACACCAGCTCCACGCTCCTGGCGTCGACCAGCGGGCGCATCATCCCTTTCAGGGCGCGGAACAGGTTCTCGACCACGACCGGCGCCAGTTGCACCTCGACCCGGCCGGCCTCGATCTTGGCCAGGTCGAGCAGGTCGTTGACCAGGTCCGACATCTCGGTGGCGGTGCGTTCGATGAGGGAGACCTGGTGTTCCTGCTCCTCGGTCAGGTCGCCGTCCATCCGATCGAGCAGGAGCTTGGACAGCGCCCGGATCGAGGACAGCGGCGTGCGCAGCTCGTGGCTGGTATTCGACAGGAAGCGCGATTTCATTTCGTCGGCGCGGCGCAGGCGCTCGGCCTTGTCCTCGATCTCGGCGTAGAGGGCGACGATCCCGCGGTTGGTGTCTTCCAGCTCGCGCGTGAGCGAGAGCAGGTCTTCCTGGCGCTCGCGCAATTCGGCCAGGGTCTCGACCAGCTCGCGGTTCTGCTGCTGCACTTCCTCGTACGAGTTGGCGGCGGGCGTGGCCGCCAGTTCGGCGCTGAGCTGGGCCAGCCGCGCCGGGCTGACCGGCAGTTGCGGCGGCAGCGCCTTGCGCATCCGCACCGACGGCGCGCCGGGGCCGGCGCCGGCCTCGCACGCGTCCATCAGGCGATGCGCCGTCACCATGGCATGGTCGACCACGGCCGCGCCCTCGCTGCCGGCGGGCGCGGCGCGTGCCGCGCTGACCGTCACCTCCAGATGCTGGCGGGCGTGGCCATCGGCCAGCGCAAAGGCGGCGCGGGCGCCGCTGCCGCCCAGGTAGGCGGCGCGCGCCACTTCCGAGACGGCGGTGGCGATCCGCACCTGGTCCTGCTTGGCAAAGCCGAGCAAGGCCGACACCTGGCGCGCGCGCTGGCGCACCAGCACCACGTCCTTGTCGCTCTCGAGCGCAACGTTGAGGATGCGATGCGTCACGGCTGTCCCCCGCGCTGTCCGCCGTGCCTGCGGCGCACCACCAGCACCATCGCGTCGTCGCGGCGGCGGATGTAGTCGCGCATCAGCATCGCCGCGACCAGCGCCGGGCTGCGCGCCAGCAGGCCCGGATACTTGTCCAGGTCCCACTGGGTCTGGATGCCGTCCGAGTGCAGGATGCACATCGCGCCGGGCGGGCACGGCACCGTAAACTCCTGCACCTTGCGCATGTTGTGGCCGACGATGCCGTTGTGCGAGATCAGCGCGCGCCGGGTGTCGCCGTCGATCACATAGGCGCCGATGTTGCCGACGCCGGCGAAGCGCACCACGCCGGCCTCGAAGTCGATGCGCGCGGCCGCCAGCGCGGCGCCGCGCGTGATGCGCAGCGCGGTGTGGGCGGCGTCGACCAGCGCGCCCGGCTCCGACGAAGGACGATGCGCGAGCTCGCGGATCGCCGCGTGCGCGGCCAGCGCCGCCTCCGGTCCATGGCCGAGGCCATCCGCGGCCAGCAGGGTGGCGCCCGCGCCGTCGCAGGCCACGCCCCAGCCGTCGCCGCAGGCGTCCTCGCCGGCCAGCGGCACCGCCAGCGCGCCCACCTCGACCCGGCACAGGGGCGGCGGCGCTTCGTCGCGCCACAGGCGCATGAAGAACAAGGCCCCGTTGCCGGGCGTGGAATAGACGTCGAACTCATCGGACAGGCGGCGCAGCGCGCCCAGGCCCGTGCCCGAGGTGCCGGTGGTGGACATGCCGTCGCGCAGGCAGGCATCGAGATCGAGAATGCCGGGGCCGTTGTCGACCGCCAGCACGTCGACCCCGGGCACGCCTTCGGACTGCGCCACGTTCAGGTAGAGCGTGCCCTCGCCCGCGTGCTTGAGCAGGTTGGTGCCGGCTTCGGTGACGATCAGGGCCAGCTGGCCGGCCCGGGTTTCGTTGAAACCGAGTTCGAGCGCGAGCTTTTGTCCGGCGCGGCGTGCCGCAGCGATGTCGCTCGCGTGGGTAATCGCAAACGCCAGCTGGGTGTTGAGGGAACTGATCAGCGTTTCCATTTCACGACCGCGATCGCGGTCCCCTCTCCCGGGCGGGTGTCGATGTCGAATTCGTCGACCAGGCGCTTGGAGCCGCCCAGCCCCAGGCCGAGGCCGCCGCCGGTCGTGAAACCGTCGCGCAGGGCCTGCTCGAGGTCGGGAATGCCGGGGCCGGCATCCACGAACACGAGGCCGACGCCCTGGCGCAGGCCGTCGACCAGTTTGTCGAGGTAGACCACGCCGCCGTTGCCGTACTTGATGGTGTTGCGCGCCAGTTCGCTTGCCGCCGTGATCAGCTTGGTCTGGTCGACCAGCGACAGTCCGATGCCGACCGCGCGCTCGCGCACATGGCGGCGCAGGCCGACCACGTCCTCGTCGCTGCGCAGCGGCAGCTGGGCCCGGTCGGCGCGCAGCCGGGCGTGGCGTTCGACCAGGTCGGTCTCGAATCCGACTGAATCAGTCGTAGTGCTCATCTGTTGAGGTTCTTCCCGAGCAGGGCCATGCCCTTTTCGACGTTCAATGCGGTTTTCACGCCATGCAGGGTCAGCCCCAGTTCGACGAGCGTAATGGCGACGGCCGGCTGCATGCCGACCACCACGGTCTGGGCGTCGAGCACGCGCGCCATGGCCGCGGTGTTGCTGATCATGCGCCCGATGAAGGAGTCGACCAGGTCGAGCGCCGAAATGTCGATCAGCACGCCCTTGGCGCTATCGCGGACGATACGCTCGGTAAGGTCGTCCTGCAAGGTCATGGCAAGGCGGTCGTGCATGTCGACCTGGATGGTGACCAGCAGCAGGTCACCCATCCGCAGGATAGGAATGCGTTCCATCGTCGTCCCGGTTCTTCTTAAGGTTTGTTGGTGACGACGACCGAGGTGCCGGTGCGTTCCAGGGCGACCAGGAAGGCGTCGGCCAGCGTGGCCTTGGTGACCACGTCTTCCAGGTTCACGCCCAGGTGGACGATGGTCTGCGCGATCTGCGGGCGGATGCCGCTGATGATGCAGTCGGCGCCCATCAGGCGCGCGGCGGCGATGGTCTTCATCAGGTGCTGAGCCACCAGGGTGTCGACCATCGGCACGCCGGTGATGTCGATGATGGCGATGATGGCGCCGGTATCGACGATCTTTTGCAGGATGTTTTCCATCACCACCTGGGTACGCGCCGAATCCAGGGTGCCGATCAGGGGCAGCGCCAGGATGCCGTTCCACAGCTTGACGACCGGGGTCGACAGCTCGAGCAGCTCCTGCTGCTGGCGCACGATGATCTGGTCTTTCGCCTTCTGGAACACTTCGATCGTGTACAGGCCGAGCTTGTCGAGCAGCGAGCTGACCGACCACGAGGCCGCGGCCAGCGCCACCGCGTCGTCGGCGAAACCGGCGGTCAGCTGCGAGAACAGCGGCTGCTTGAGCGAGAACACGAAGCTGGCCGTCTCGGCCGGGGTGGAACCGCTTTTCGCACGGCTCGACGAGATCTCGCTGAGCAGGTCACGCACCTCGTCCCACGAACGATGCTCGACATTTTCCAGCTCGCCGGAGCGGGTCGCCGCCGCAAAGGCCGCCAGGAACTGCTGGCAATGGGTGCGCAGCTGTTCCTTCGAGCTGCTGGTGCCGCGCACCAGCAGGGCTTCGAGCTGGTCGATCCACTGCGAGCCGATTTCGGCTTCGTGTTCCTGAATGAGCTGGCTGATGCGGGCGGCGTTGTCCTTCGTGGTCATCGGTACATTCCTTGTTTTGTTATTGCAGTCGTGGATGCGCCCGACTTAAATGAACGAGCTGCTCCAAATTGAAAGTCATTAACTATAACACTTCTTGCTAGATTTCCATTTCACAATCGAGGCGTGTGCGCCCCGTACTTTGAGGGCTTGTCAGCGCCCGCAGGCGGCTGCAGCGGCGCCGTTTACCGTGACCATGCGTTTGGAACCTTGATTAGCAACAAAAGTCAGTTGCGGCGGAATTGTTACGCTGTTGTGTCGCGCCAATACGGCCACCGCCGGCGCGGCATGGACCCGCTCGTTCATGGCGCGGTGGCCCGTCACCCGAAGGGGGAAGCCTCATGAGACACCTGTTCAACCGGCGTGAAAAATTCATCTACCGGCGCAATCCGCTGTATGACAGCTTTATTTCGGGCACAAAGTTCGGCATCGCCCTGGCGCTGCTGGCACTGGTGGCCCTCAAGCTGGCCTGAGCACGCCGGTGGCTCAGGACGAGCCCCGGCCAGCCGGCGCTGGCTGGCGCAACAAAAAACCGCCAGGCTCACGCACTGGCGGTTTTTATTTTCCAGCGCCGAAGCGCCGGGTTCCAGACTGATTACTGCGCTGCGGCTTCGACCGGATCGGCAGCCTTCATCGACAGCTTCAGGCGGCCGCGCTCGTCGGTCTCGAGGACCTTCACGCGTACTTGCTGGCCTTCCTTCAGGTAATCGGCGACTGCGTTGACGCGCTCGTTGGCGATCTGCGAGATGTGCAGCAGGCCGTCCTTGCCCGGCATGACTTGCACGATGGCGCCGAAGTCCAGCAGCTTCAGCACGGTGCCGTCGTAGGTCTTGCCCACTTCGACCGAGGCGGTCAGCTCTTCGATGCGGCGCTTGGCTTCCTGGCCGGCGGCAGCGTCGACGGAAGCGATGGTGACCACGCCTTCGTCGGTGATGTCGATCTGGGTGCCGGTCTCTTCGGTCAGCGCGCGGATGACGGCGCCGCCCTTGCCGATGACGTCACGGATCTTCTCTGGATTAATCTTGATCGTGATCAGGCGTGGCGCGAAGTCCGACAGTTCGGTCTTCACGGTCGGCACGGCCTTCTGCATCTCGCCCAGGATGTGCTGGCGGGCTTCCTTGGCTTGCGCCAGTGCCACCTGCATGATTTCCTTGGTGATGCCCATGATCTTGATGTCCATCTGCAGCGCGGTGATGCCTGCGGTGGTACCGGCGACCTTGAAGTCCATGTCGCCCAGGTGGTCTTCGTCACCCAGGATGTCGGTCAGGACGGCGAACTTGCCGCCTTCCTTGATCAGGCCCATGGCGATGCCGGCGACGTGCGCCTTCATCGGCACGCCGGCGTCCATCAGTGCCAGGCAGCCGCCGCAGACCGATGCCATCGACGAGGAACCGTTCGATTCGGTGATTTCCGACACCAGGCGCACCGAGTAGCTGAACTCTTCCGGCGATGGCAGCGCGGCAACGAGTGCGCGCTTGGCCAGGCGGCCGTGGCCGATTTCGCGGCGCTTCGGGGTGCCTACACGGCCGGTTTCGCCGGTGGCGAACGGAGGCATGTTGTAGTGCATCATGAAGTCGTCGGTGTACTCGCCCATCAGCGCGTCGATCTTCTGGCTGTCGCGGGCGGTGCCCAGGGTCGCGATGACCAGCGCCTGGGTTTCGCCGCGGGTGAACAGGGCCGAGCCGTGGGTACGCGGCAGCACGCCGGTGCGGATCGCGATCGGGCGCACGGTGCGGGTGTCGCGGCCGTCGATGCGCGGCTCGCCGTCCAGGATCTGCGTACGCACGACCTTGGCTTCCATGTCGAACAGGATGTTGCCGACGTCGGCCGCATCGGCCTCGACGCCTTGCGCCGCCAGGGCAGCCATGACTTCCGACGACAGCGACTTCAGCTTTTGCTGGCGCGCCGATTTTTCGCGGGTCTGGTAGGCGTCGCGGATCTTGTCGGCAGCCAGCTCGGTCACCTGGGCGATCAGGGTTTCGTTCTTGGCAGGGGCGGTCCACTCGACTTCCGGCTTGCCGCCTTCTTCGACCAAGGCGTGGATCGCATCGATCACGGCGCGCATCTGGTCGTGGCCGAAGACGACCGCGCCCAGCATGACTTCTTCCGACAGCTGCTGTGCTTCGGATTCGACCATCAGCACGGCCGTTTCGGTACCGGCGACGACCAGGTCCATCTGCGAGGTCTTGAGCTGGGTGGTGCTCGGGTTCAGGATGTACTGGCCATTCGCGTAGCCGACGCGGGCGGCGCCGATCGGGCCGTTGAACGGGATGCCGGCGACGCACAGGGCGGCCGAGGCGCCGATCATCGCAGGGATGTCCGGATCGATTTCAGGGTTGACCGACAGCACGTGGATGATGACCTGGACTTCGTTCAGGTAGCCTTCCGGGAACAGCGGACGGATCGGACGGTCGATCAGGCGCGAGGTGAGCGTTTCCTTTTCAGAAGGACGGCCTTCGCGCTTGAAGAAACCGCCCGGGATCTTACCGGCAGCGTACGTTTTCTCGATGTAATCGACGGTCAGCGGGAAGAAATCCTGGCCCGGCTTGGCGTCTTTCTTGGCGACGACGGTAGCCAGCACCACGGTGTCTTCGACCGACACCATGACGGCGCCGGAGGCTTGACGGGCGATTTCACCGGTTTCCAGAGTGACGGTGTGTTGGCCGTACTGGAAGGTCTTCGTAACTTTGTTAAACATTGGTAATCCCTTTCTATTTGCCGACAGATTTTCAGGAGCTGTCGTTCACCTCACCACTAAGAGCGTCTAACAAAAACCTCATGGCGGCGTTGCAGCGTCTTGCCGTACCAACGTACTGTCTGCGACGCTGCGTCGGTTGGCCGCATCCCTTGCCCTGAGGCTTTTGTTAGACGCTCTAAAACCGCTTACAACAGAAACACTAGGTAAAACAAAAAATGCCCGCGACAGCTAGACTGACGCAGGCATTTCTTTGACTAAACCGTCTGGCGCAAAAATTACTTACGCAGGCCGAGTTTGGCGATCAGGTCGCGGTAACGGTTCAGGTCTTTGCTCTTCAGGTAAGACAGCAGGCTCTTACGACGGTTGACCATCATGATCAGGCCGCGGCGCGAGTGGTGGTCTTTCTGGTGGGCTTTGAAGTGGCCGTTCAGTTCGTTGATGCGTGCAGTCAGCAGTGCGACCTGGACTTCCGGCGAGCCGGTATCGTTCTGGCCACGTGCGTTGTCGGCGATGATCGCCGCTTTGTTGATGTTTTCTACGGACATGATGTTACCTTTCACATGCGGTGCAAGAGTCGCAACCCAGCGCACCGTGATTTGATTAAAAAACCTGCCCCTGCGGACAGACGCGCCAGTATATGCGAAAACAGTTGGCGTCACCAGCATTTGCTGCGCCGCCGCTAGGGCATCATGGCGTTTTCGACGCTTTTCGCGAGGCCTTCCATGCGCACCATGATAAAAATTGCAACACTTTGCACGGCGCTGATGCTGGCGGGCTGCGCCGGGCCGTTGTTTCGCGAGGCCCCGAACGTCGGCGAACCGGTGGCTGCCGTGATCGCCAAGCTCGGGCAACCGACCGCCGTCTACCCTGCTCCCGACGGGCAGATCCTCGAGTACGCCACCGGACCGATGGGCCAGTTTACCTGGATGGCGCGCATCGGCCCGGACGGGCGGCTGGCGTCTTACGAGCAGGTGCTGACCGGCGAGAAATTCGCGACGATCAAGATCGACCAGGCGACCAAGGCAGACGTGCTGCGCACCATCGGCCACCCCGCCGAGCGTTCGCGCGTCGCCATGCACAACTACGAGGTCTGGTCCTACCGCTACAAGGAAGCGGGCGTGTGGAACTCGCTGATGCACGTGCATTTCGACGAGAACGGGATCGTGCGGCAGATGCTCAACGGGCCCGATCCGCTGTTCGAGCCGAGGGACCGCTTTCCGTTTTGATGATCCGCGCAACGAAAGCGGAGGGACGTAGGGTGGACGGCTATACCCGGGCGTGGGCCTACCTGTTGCTCCACCGCCGCCCACGCGCTCAAGCAGCGGATGCCTGGCCGCGCTGCGGTTCGCAACCGTTCGTTGAACGCGTGGGCGGCGTTCACGCAGCGTGAGCACGAGCGTCCGGGTGCAGCCGTCCACCCTACGGTCTGTGCGTACATACACGATTGTTACCGCAAGTACAGTAACGAACAATATACTGTTGCGATATGAATATCGCACAGCCGCCCTTCCCGCCGCCGCGTCACCTTGCCGGGATCGCCATTTCGCTAGGCGTGCATGTGCTGCTGATCGTGCTGTGGCAGTTGTCGCGGCCTATTGCGTCAGTGGACGAGGCGCCGCGCGAGATGGAGGTGGTGCCGTTCCGGATCGTGCCGGCTCCGCGCGTCGAGGCACGGCCGCCGACGCTGTCCTTGCCGGCACCGGCGCGCAGGGAGGCGGCACAACAAGCCGCGCCGGCGCCGGCAGCCGAGGCCCCGCCGGCAGTCGCCCCGCCGCCCGAAGCCGCCGCCCCTCCGGCAAGCCCACCCGTGTCGAGCGCCGATCTGCTGGCCCGGTCGAAAGCCGCCGTCGCCGGCATCGACCGCGCCCTGCGCCAGGAAAACCCGCGGCGCGGGATCCAGGCCCCGGTCGTCACGCCGCAAATGAAGCTCGAACGCGGCATCGCGCGGGCGGCCGAGCTGGCGCCGAACAAGTGGTACCAGGTGCCGAAGACCGAGGAAATCATCGACCCGGGCGGTTATGGACGCCGGCGCTACCGCGTGACGACGGCCATGGGCACCTATTGCGTCACCTACGAGTCGAACCACGCGCCTGACGGCCGCGATTCGATGCGCAACGGTATCCCGCCGAAAATGACCACCTGCGACGAGGACGAGCAGAAGCCGACGGTCCAGAAATGGAATTAGGGCCCCCCCTCGGGCGGCGCTCACGCAAGGTGAGCACGGCCGCCCGGGTCGAGCCGTCCGCCCTACAGCTGCGGATGGGCCTTCTCCACCTTCGAGTGCAGTTTGTTCAGCCCCGACAGGTAGGCCTTGGCCGAGGCCACGACGATGTCCGGGTCTGCCCCGACGCCGTTGACGATGCGCCCCTGGCGCGACAGGCGGATCGTCACTTCGCCCTGCGACTCGGTGCCGTTGCTGATCGCGTTGATCGAGAAGAGGATCAGCTCGGCGCCCGACTTCGCCTCGCTCTCGATGGCGTTCACGGTGGCGTCGACCGGGCCGTCGCCGGTTCCCTCGCAGGCATGCTCCTGGCCGTCGATGGCGAAGACCACGCGCGCGTGCGGCAGCTGGCCGGTTTCGGAGCGCTGGGCCAGCGACACGAAACGGTAATACTCCCCTTCCTGGGCATGGTCGGCCGCAGAGACGAGGGCCATGATGTCCTCGTCGAAGATCTCGCTCTTGCGGTCGGCCAGTTCCTTGAAGCGGGCGAACGCATCGTTGGCTTCGGTTTCCGAGTCGAGGTCGATGCCGAGCTCCTGCAGGCGCGCCTTGAAGGCGTTGCGCCCCGACAGTTTACCGAGCACGATCTTGTTGGCGTGCCAGCCGACGTCTTCGGCGCGCATGATCTCGTAGGTCTCGCGCGCCTTGAGGATGCCGTCCTGGTGGATGCCCGAGGCGTGCGCGAAGGCGTTCGCGCCGACCACGGCCTTGTTCGGCTGCACCGCGAAACCGGTGATCTGCGACACCATCTTCGAGGCCGGGACGATCTGCGTGGTGTCGATGCCGACAGTCAGCTTGTAGTAGTCGGCGCGAGTGCGCAGCGCCATCACCACTTCTTCCAGCGCCGTGTTGCCGGCGCGCTCCCCCAAGCCGTTGATCGTGCATTCGATCTGGCGCGCGCCGCCGATGGCGACGCCGGCCAGCGAATTGGCGACCGCAAGACCGAGGTCGTTATGGCAGTGCACCGACCAGATCGCCTTGTCGGAATTCGGGACGCGCTCGCGCAGGCGGCGGATGGTCTCGCCGAATACCTCGGGCGTGGCATAGCCGACCGTGTCGGGGAAATTGATGGTGGTGGCGCCTTCGGCGATCACGGTTTCCAGCACGCGGCAGAGGAAATCCTCTTCCGAGCGGCTGCCGTCCTCGGGCGAGAATTCGATGTCGTCGGTGTGGTTGCGGGCATAGCGGATGGCAAGTTTCGCCTGTTCCAGCACTTGCGCCGGCTCCATGCGCAGCTTCATCTGCATGTGCAGCGGCGAGGTGGCGATGAAGGTGTGGATGCGCTTTCTGGCGGCCGGCTGCAGGGCTTCGGCGGCGCGCGCGATGTCGCGGTCGTTGGCGCGCGAGAGCGAGCAGATGGTCGACTCGCGCACGGCGGCCGAGATGGCGCGGATGGCCTCGAAGTCGCCCGGCGAGGCGGCGGCGAAGCCGGCTTCGATGACGTCGACCCGTAGCCGCTCCAACTGGCGCGCGATGCGCACCTTTTCGTCCTTGGTCATCGACGCGCCCGGCGATTGCTCGCCGTCGCGCAGGGTGGTATCGAAAATAATGAGGCGATTCGGGTCAATCATGACAACTCCAGTCAGCGCTTGTTAATCAACGAGCGCCATCCTGGTGCTATCAGGAACCTACGGGCGCTCGGTTTCGTCGATATCGTCGGTAGGGATGATGGAAACCCGCTTGCCCTTGGCACGCTGGATCGCAAACACCACATACCCCGACAATCCATACACTACAAAAATCGGCCACAGGACCTTGGGCGGGTCGATCGCCACCAGGGCAAAGCCCAGCGCGATCAGGAACACCACGATGAACGGTACCGACTTGCGGAAGTTCACGTCCTTGAAGCTATAAAACGGCACGTTCGACACCATCGTCAGGCCGGCGAACACGGCCAGGCACCAGCTCACCCAGTCCACCTGGCGCGCGCTGACGTTGATGTCCGGGTCGGTCATCATCATGATGAAGCCGACCACCAGCGCCGCTGCCGCCGGGCTGGGCAGCCCCTGGAAGAAGCGCTTGTCCACCACTTCGATGTTGGTGTTGAAGCGCGCCAGGCGCAGCGCCGCGCCGGCGCAGTAGACGAAGGCCGCGATCCAGCCCAGCTTGCCCAGGCCGCGCAGCGACCATTCATAGATCACCAGTGCCGGCGCCGCCCCGAACGACACCATGTCCGACAGGCTGTCGTACTGCGCGCCGAACTCCGACTGCGTATTCGTCAGGCGCGCAACGCGCCCGTCCAACCCATCGAGCACCATCGCGATGAACACGGCCCAGCAGGCGTGCTCGAAGCGCTGGTTCATTGCCATCACGATCGCGTAGAAACCGCAGAACAGGGCCCCGGTCGTAAACGCGTTCGGCAGCAGGTAAATGCCGCGTCCGCGCGGCCCGCCCTTGTCCTCGGCCCGGCGGCCGAAGCGCTTGAGGCGGGAGAATCGTGGCGCCCTTGGCGCTCCGCCAGTTTTCTTGCGTCGTGGGAAGGATGGCATAAAGTTCCGTATTCAAATAGTTGTCGCGCCAACGGCGCCGTTTCCCCATTATAGAGGGGCAACGGCCTCGTTAGCGATCGGACAGTGTTACTTGAACTTTACTTTCCCAACCAGCCGCATCTGCAGCGTCGTCTCCCCCGGTTCAAAACTCGGTTCCGGCATCTCGCCGTCGGCCTTCATGCTCGCGCGGCTGGCCATCATCCGCACCTCGGCCTGCGGCGCGTAATTGCCCGAGCCCTCGAAGTCGACCGTGTCGAGCACGGCGTCGGACGGGTTGCGGCCCATGGCGCGTGCGATCGAGGCGATGCGCTCGTTCAGGTTGCGGTAGGTCTCGGCAATGCGTCGGTCGTCCAGCAACTTTTCCGTCGCCGGAGCCAGGCCGAAGTTGATGCCGTTAATCGACAGCACTTTTTGCGCCGCCGCTGCCGTTTTCGGCAGGTCGGCCAAATTCGTCGTCTTCACTTCCAGATATTGCCCGACGCGCCAGCCGATCGGCACCGGCTTGACGGGCTGGACCGGTGTCCGGCTCGCCGGCAGCGGCTGCACCGGCGGTTCCGGGTAGACCGGATAGGTGTAATAGCCCTGCGTCTTCAGTTCGGCTTTCGGATCGGCACGGCGCACGACCTCGGTGCCCTCTTTCATCTTGCGGTTCACGCGCGCGGCGGCCGCGTTCTTGTCCTTGTCAAATTCCTCGACGGCAAAACTCACGGTCGCCTGGTCGTTGGCGTGGCGCACTTCGCCATTTGCCGGCACGATCACCAGCGTGCCAGTGGTAGCGACCGTCGGCGCAGCGGCCTGCGCCGCCGCGCCGGTGTGGGCCGCCAGCACCAGGCTGGCGATCAGGAACATTTTTGGAAGGGACATGTTTTTCTCCAGGTTAAATAATGCAACCCTTATACGTTACCGCTCCCGCGACTTCCATCGTGTTTTTGTAATGGAAAGTTGCAAAACGGTAGAGTTGGAGTCCGCGGTCCCTTCTCCTGCTTAGTTCTTCGACTGGTCCACCAGCTTGTTCTTGGCGATCCACGGCATCATCGCGCGCAGCTTGGCGCCGACCTCTTCGATCTGGTGTTCCGACGTCAAGCGACGCCGCGAAATCAGGGTCGGTGCGCCGGCCTTGTTCTCGAGGATGAAGCTCTTCGCGTATTCGCCGGTCTGGATGTCCTTCAGGCACTGGCGCATCGCTTCCTTGGTGGCCGAGGTGACCACTTTCGGGCCGGTGACGTACTCGCCGTATTCCGCGTTGTTCGAGATCGAGTAGTTCATGTTGGCGATGCCGCCCTCATAGATCAGGTCGACGATCAGCTTCAATTCGTGCAGGCACTCGAAGTAGGCCATTTCCGGCGCATAGCCGGCTTCCACCAGGGTCTCGAAGCCGGCCTTGATCAGTTCGACGGTACCGCCGCACAGCACGGCCTGCTCGCCGAACAGGTCGGTCTCGGTTTCTTCGCGGAAATTGGTCTCGATGATACCGGCGCGGCCGCCGCCGTTGGCCATGGCATACGACAGCGCGATGTCGCGCGCCGAGCCGGACTTGTCCTGGTAAACGGCGACCAGGTGGGGCACGCCGCCACCCTGGCGGTAGGTGCCGCGCACGGTGTGGCCCGGCGCCTTCGGCGCGATCATGATGACGTCGAGGTCGGCGCGCGGCACGACCTGGCCGTAGTGGACGTTAAAGCCGTGGGCAAAGGCCAGCACGGCGCCCTGCTTCGCGTTCGGCTCGATGTTTTCCTTGTAGACCTGGGCGATGTTTTCGTCAGGCAGCAGGACCATGATGATGTCCGCATTCTTGACTGCCTCGTCGACCTCGGCCACCTTCAGGCCGGCCTGCTCGACCTTGCCCCAGGAGGCGCCGCCGCGGCGCAGGCCGACGGTCACGTTCACCCCGGATTCGTTCAGGTTCTGGGCGTGGGCGTGGCCTTGCGAGCCGTAGCCGATGATGGCGACGTTCTTGCCTTTGACGAGGGAGAGGTCACAGTCTTTGTCGTAGAAAACTTTCATGGTCATTCCTTTGTTTTATATGTTCGTTATGTGCGGGCGTTACGCATGAGCGGCGCCGAATATTTGCGTGTCGTTTTGTGATGGGTCCCCCGGACCCATCACACCTTCAGGATGCGCTCGCCGCGGCCGATGCCCGAGCCGCCGGTACGGACGGTCTCCAGGATCGAGGTGCGGTCGATGGCGTCGATGAAGGCGTCGAGCTTGCTCTTGGCGCCGGTCAGCTCGATCGTGTAGGTCTTTTCCGTGACGTCGATGATGCGGCCGCGGAAGATGTCGGCGGTGCGCTTGATTTCCTCGCGCTCCTTGCCGACCGCCCTCACCTTGATCAGCATGAGCTCGCGCTCGATGTGGGCGCCTTCGGTCAGGTCGACCACCTTCACCACTTCGATCAGGCGGTTCAGGTGCTTGGTGATCTGCTCGATGATGTCGTCCGAGCCCGAGGTCACGATCGTCATGCGCGACAGCGTTGCGTCTTCGGTCGGCGCCACGGTCAGGGTTTCGATGTTGTAGCCGCGTGCCGAGAACAGGCCCACCACGCGCGACAGGGCGCCGGCTTCGTTCTCCAGGAGAACCGAGATGATGTGTCTCATTTACAGATCCTCCGAGCCGAGCAGCATTTCGGACAGGCCCTTGCCCGCCTTGACCATCGGCCAGACGTTCTCGCTCTGGTCGGTGATGAAGTTCATGAATACCAGACGATCCTTCATGCCGAAGGCTTCGACCAGTGCCCCTTCCACGTCGCCCGGCTTCTCGATGCGCATGCCGACGTGGCCGTAGGCCTCGGCCAGCTTCTCGAAGTCCGGCAGCGAATCCATGTACGATTCGGAATAGCGCGAGCCGTAGTCGATCTGCTGCCACTGGCGCACCATGCCCAGGAAGCGGTTGTTCAGGAGAATGATCTTTGGCGTCAGGTGATACTGCTTGCAGGTGGCGAGTTCCTGGATGCACATCTGGATCGAGCCTTCACCCGTCACGCAGGCCACCGTCGCATCGGGATTGGCCATCTGCACGCCCATCGCATACGGCAGGCCGACGCCCATCGTGCCCAGGCCGCCGGAATTGATCCAGCGGCGCGGCTTGTCGAAGGGATAGTACTGGGCGGCCCACATCTGGTGCTGGCCGACGTCGGAGGTGATGAAGGCGTCGCCCTTGGTGACCTTCCACAGCTTTTCGACGACCGATTGCGGCTTGATGAGGAGATCCGAATCCTCGTATTTCAGGCACTCGCGGCCGCGCCATTCGTCGATCTGCTTCCACCAGCCGCGCAGGGAATCCGGGTTCGGACGGTTGCTGCCGGCGGCTTCGAGCTGGGCCAGGAATTCGACCAGCACGTCCTTGACGTTGCCGACGATCGGGATGTCGACCTTCACCCGCTTCGAGATCGAGGACGGATCGATGTCGATGTGGATGATCTTGCGCGGGTGGCTGGCGAAGTGCTTCGGGTTGCCGATCACGCGGTCGTCGAAACGGGCGCCGATGGCGATCAGGACGTCGCAGTGCTGCATCGCCATGTTCGCTTCATAGGTGCCGTGCATGCCCGGCATGCCGACGAACTGCGCGCTGCTCGAGCGCGAGCCTCCCAGGCCCATCAGGGTATTGGTGACCGGCGCGCCGAGCTTGTCGACCAGGCGGTTCAGCTCCTGGGAAGCGTTGGCGAGGATGACGCCGCCGCCGGCATAGATCATCGGCCGTTCGGCGCCCTGCAGCAGCTGCACGGCCTTGCGGATCTGACCGGTGTGGCCCTTGTCGACCGGCTTGTAGGAACGCATTTCGATCTCGCGCGGATACTCGAACATGCACTTGTGCATGCTGATGTCCTTCGGGATATCGACCAGGACCGGGCCGGGGCGGCCGGTGCGCGCGATGAAGAACGCCTTCTTGAGCGTCGAGGCCAGCTCCTTCACGTCCTTGACGAGGAAGTTGTGCTTGACCACGGGGCGGGTGATGCCGACCGTGTCGCATTCCTGGAAGGCATCCTGGCCGATCGCATTGCTCGGCACCTGGCCGCTGATGACGACCATCGGGATCGAATCCATGTAGGCGGTCGAGAGGCCGGTCACGGCATTGGTCACGCCCGGGCCGGAGGTGACGATGGCGACGCCCACGGTGTTCGAGCTGCGCGAGTAGGCGTCGGCCGCATGCACGGCTGCCTGCTCGTGGCGTACTAATACGTGCTGGAATTTGTCTTGCTGGAAGATGGCGTCGTAGATGTACAGCACTGCGCCGCCGGGATAGCCAAAGACGTGTTTCACGCCCTCTTCGGCCAGGCAACGGACGACGATTTCTGCGCCCGTGATGGGACCCGTCACTCCGGATGATCCGGAGCCTGAGGCTTCGTTATTCATGAATCATTTCCTTTCAAAACCCATTGGGCGATTGATCGGATGCTCGTTCCTAACGAAATACGGTTTACCCCACAACGCTCGAGCTTCCCTTCTTTCTGCGGTCACGACGTACTCCCGGATATCGATTGATATCCTTCGTTACGGCGCTGGGCGCAACTCGTTTGGCTGAGTGTCTGTGGCGGCTCGACGCATCTCTCGCGCTTGTGGCGCGGGTTGGAGCAAACTGCCTACAAATGAAAGCGTGTCATGCCGGGCGGGCCTTGTGTGCCGGTCTGGCTGACGTTGGAGCTTCGGTGTGCAAAGCGTAAGAAACACCTTACTGCGTTGCACCATTTTGGTCAAGATAAAAAATGGAAAAGCCCCGGCGCCCGGTTTCGGTGCACAGCGGGGCCGTCGATACAGGACGATCGTGCAGTGCAGCGACGGCCGTAAGGCGGAGTCATGGATGCCGGTGGCATCCATGACGGGCCCACCTTTCCGCGCGTTCGCCCCTCGCCGTCTGCGCACACTTTGCCGACGCCTGCACAGCCCGCCCGCGCCCCACTGAGCAATTACCATGCATGCACGGTGGTTTTTTGCTAGGATTCGTGGGTTTCCATAAAGCACGGGCTACGCACCCGGGCGCCTACCTCCTTCCATCGCATGGCGACAGACAAAGAACTCAACGACTTCCTCGAGAATGTCGAACGCCGGGCGTTCAAGCAGGCCGTGTATGCGGTGCGCAAGGACGAGTCGGCGCTCGACATCGTGCAGGACGCGATGATCAAGCTCGCCGAGAAATACGGCGACAAGCCTGCCGCCGAATTGCCGATGCTGTTCCAGCGCATCCTGCAGACCACCATCCTCGATTATTTCCGCCGCGAGAAGGTCCGCAATACCTGGGTCAGCCTGTTTTCGGGCCTCGGCCGCCGCGAGGGCGAGGACGAGGACTTTGATATACTGAACTCGTACGAATCCGAGGAGGGCTCGGCCGCTGCCGAGTCGAGCGCAGACCAGGTCGAACGGGCCCAGACCCTGCGCCTGATCGACGAGGAGATACAAAAGCTCCCGGCGCGTCAACGGGAAGCCTTCCTTATGCGTTACTGGCAGGATATGGATGTGGCCGAAACGGCCGCCGCGATGGGGTGCTCGGAGGGCAGTGTCAAAACGCATTGCTCTCGCGCTACGCATACCCTTGCCGATGCCCTGCGGGCCAAGGGAATAAAATTATGAACAACGACGACATCAACCTGGCGTACAAGCTGCGCCACGCCTTGAACGAGAACCTGGAGTCGCTGCCTGCCTCGACCACCGAGCGCCTGGCCGCGGCCCGCAAACTCGCGCTGTCGCGCAAGAAGCCCGATGCGCCGGTCCGCGCGCAGGGCGGCCTGCGCCGCTTCCTTGGTGTCGATTTCCACGTCTCCGGCATGGGCCTGGGCCGCCTCGGCGTCGCCCTGCCCTTGCTGGCGCTGGTCGTCGGACTCGGCGGGCTCTACCAGTACGACCAGCAGCAGCGCATCGACGAACTGGCCGAGCTCGACGCGGCCATGCTGGCCGACGAACTGCCGCTGACGGCTTACCTCGACCATGGCTTCAATGCCTACCTGGAGTCGCAACAGCGCCACCAATGACGACACCGCACTCCAAGCCCCGCCGCGCCGGTCTGGTCGCCGTCGCGGCGCTGCTGCTGGCTGCCCTGGCAGCCTGGTTTTTCTGGCCCGATAGCCACCGTGGCGCCGCAGGCAACGCACCCGCCGCGACGGCTGCCGGCGCGCCGGCCGGCATCCCCGGCAAGGGCGGCCCGCAACTGTTCCACAAACCGCTGTGGAACGATCTCACGAAGACCCAGCAACTCGCGTTGCAACCCCTGAAGGACGAGTGGGATGTGATGGAGGGCACGCGCAAGCGCAAATGGCTCGAGATGTCGCGCCGCTTTGCCTCGATGAGCCCGGAGGAGCAGGACCGCGTGCACGACCGCATGCGCCAGTGGGTGCGCCTCACGCCCGAGCAGCGCAACCTCGCACGCGAAAACTACACCCGCACGCGCAAGCTCGCGCCCGGCGAAAAGGCCGCGACCTGGGAAAGCTACAAGCAATTGACGCCCGACCAGAAACAGCGCCTGGCCCAGTCCGCCCGCAAGAACCCGGCCGCGCCTTCGATGCCGTCCTCGACGATGATCGTCGCGCCGACCAGCTGCCCGCCCGGCACCACGCGCCGCGGCGCCTCCTGCATGTCGCTCGAGCCGCCGGCCAGCCTGCCGGCAGCGCCGGCCATCACGCAGCCCGGTGCGCCCACCTCTACGCCCGCACCCACGCCCGCCGCCGTGCCCGGCACTGCGCCCGCCGCGACGCCGGCGGCGCCGGCCCCGGCCGCGGTCGGCGCCGCCCCCTCCACCGCCGCCCCCACCGCATCGAATGCAAACGGATAAATCAAGCGCCTCGGCTGCCTCAGTTGCCTCAGTTGCCTCCTCAGTTGCCTCAACTGCCTCGACTGCCCCTGCCGCGATCGGCACGCCGACCGTCAAGCGCCGCGTCGTCGCGATGGTGTACGAAGCCTTCCTGCTGGTTGCGGTCGAGGCGCTCGCCGTCTTCCTCTTCATTTTCGCCACCGGCAACCGCCAGGAGCCCGTCTTCCGCGCGGCGCTGATGGTCTTCCTGTTCCTGGTGACGGCCGCCTATTTCGTGCACGCCTGGAGCGGCAGCGGTTTTACCCTGGCGATGAAGACCTGGCGCATCAAGCTGGTGAAGGTCGGCCACGCGAAGGTGCCCTTCAAGAATGCGGCCATCCGCTACCTGCTGGCCTGGGGCTGGTTCGCGCCGGCCCTGCTGGTGGGCGCCCTGCTCGACCTGCACGGCGTCAAGGAATGGGCCCTGCTGCTGGGCGCCGGCCTGGTAGCCTGGGGCCTGACGGCCTTCCTCGACAAGGACCGGCAGTTCCTGCACGACCGGATCGCGGGGACGCGCCTGATCGCGCTGCCGAAAGCGGGCGGCAAATAATGCCCTGATGGCTGCGGCGCCTAGCGCCGCAGTTCCGACATGATCTTCTCGGCCAGGAAATCGCAGGGCGGGCGCCGCGATTTGCTGCTGCGCGCGAGGATGAGTTCGAGCGGCGCCATCTCCGGCAAGCCCTGCGCCTGGCCGAGCAGGCTGAGGTGCGCCGGCACCGCACAGCGCGCCAGCGGCGCCACCGCCAGACCCGCTTCCACCATGCTGAGCAGCCCCATCAGGCTCGGGCTCTCGTACGAGGTCCGGTAGGTGATCTTCGCCCGCTCCAGGCTGCGGATCGCGTTTTCCCGCGCCACGCTGCCGGGCAAGAAGACGGCGATCGGCAAGGGCCGCTCGCGCCAGATCTCGGGCGCGCCGGGCGACGCGGCCCAGACGGTCGGCTCGAAGCGGATGAACTCCCCCGGCAGGCCCTTCACGCGCGTCGCGCAGACCAGGTCGACCGAGCCGTCCTTGACCATTGGCGCCAGCGCCACGCTCGGCAGCCCGACGACCTGGATCTCGACCTTCGGGTAGGTGCTCGAAAAGCTCTTCAGGATCGAGGGCAGCAGCGAGGACGCGTAATCGTCGGGCACGCCGATCACGACACGGCCGGTGATGTCGGGCCGCACCACGGCCGCCCAGGCCTCGTCGCGCAGGGCCAGCATGCGCCGCGCGAACGCGAGCAGCACCTCGCCGTCCTGGGTCGGCGTGACGCTGCGCGACCCGCGCACGAACAGCGGTTTGCCGAGCGCGCTTTCGAGCGTCTTGATCTGCATGCTGACCGCCGATTGCGAGCGATGGACGACTTCGGCCGCGCGGCTGATGTTGCCGGTATCGGCCACCGCCACGATCATGGCCAGCACGTCCAGGTCGAGTGATTTCATTGGTATCAGATAATCGAATAGTATCGATCAATATTATGCGATTTTCTTCTAGCGCGCCATCGTGCATAGTATCGGAAAGGAGTCCACTCATGAACGCACGCATCGATCCCCCCTTCTTCGCCGCCCCCGAACTGCGCTTCGCCGCCCTCCCGTCCGGCATCCGCATTCCGTATGTGGCGTCCGGCACCGGGGAGCCGCTGCTGTTCGTCCACGGTTCGCTGTGCGACTACCGCTACTGGGACGGCCAGGCGAGCATCCTGTCGAAGCAGTTCACCTGCCTGTCGGTCAGCCTCAGCCACTATTGGCCGGCGGCCGGCGCCGCCGGCCAGCGGGCCTTCGGCTGGAAGATGCACGTCGATGAACTCGCCGAGTTGATCGTGGCGCTCGGTCTCGGCCCGGTGCACCTGGTGGGCCACTCGCGCGGCGCCTGTGTCGCCTTCCACCTGGCGCGCGCCTATCCGGAGCTCGTGAAGAGCTTGACGCTCGCCGATCCCGGCGGCCCGCTGCAGGTGGCCGGCGTGCCGCAAGCCGGCCTGCCGGCGGCGACCGAGGCCTTGCGCGCGACGGTTGCCGAACTAGTCGAAAGTGGTGCGGTCGAGGCCGGTGTGGAGATGTTCGTCGACTCGGTCAGCATGCCCGGGATCTGGCGCCGCAGCCGTCCGGGATTTCGCAGGATGGCGCTCGACAACGCGGCCACGCTGCCGAAGCAGTTCCGCGATCCCTTGCCGGCCTACACCCGCGCCGATGCCGCCGCCCTCTCCTGCAGGACGCTGCTGATCGAAGGCGAACGCAGCCCGCGCATGTACCGCGATAACGTGGCGGCGCTCGCCGGCTGGATCAGGCACGTCGACAAGCGCTCGATTGCAGGGGCATCGCATGGGATGAACGTGACGCACGCGGCGGCGTTCAACCGGCTGGTGCAGGCCTTCGTGCGTGGATGATCGGGGTCCGTAGGGTGGACTCCCGAGTCCACGCCGTGGAACGGCCGCAAACCCGGTAGCCTGGGCTTGCTGCGAAAATCAGAACCGCTCGTACTCCGCCAGGTAACGCCACTGCCCTTCCGGCAGCGCGCCCATCGAGATCCGCCCCACGCGCAGGCGCTTGATGTCCGTCACCTGCAGCCCGACCGCCGCGCACATGTGCTCGATCTGGCCGGGCCGCACGCCCTTGGCGGCGAAGCGCAGCCGGCCTTCGCTCTGCCAGCTGACCTTCATCGGGTTGATCGGCTTGCCGCTGAAGGTCAGGCCGTGGTTCAGCAGCGCCAGGCCGCCTTCCTGGATCGCGCCGGCGACATCGACCACGTATTCGTGCTCGACGCGCTCGCCGTCGTCGAGCAGCTTGCGCGCGACGCGGAAGTCCTGGGTGTAGATCACCAGGCCGCTGGCATCGGTCTCGATCGGCGTGGTCAAGGTCAGGCGCGCCAGGTGGCGTTTCAAAAAGCGCGGCGCGCCATGCAGGCCGGCCACCAGGGTCTCCTGGCTCAGGCAGTCGATGGCGCTGGCGCCGCGTGCGCCGACGCCGGCATTCATGCCGGACGGTTTGTTCAGCAGGATCGTCACCGGCGGCGCCTCTTCCATGCTGGCGCCCGGCAGCAAGGCCACCGTTTGCGACGGCAGCACGCGGGTGGCCGGGTCTTCGACCACGGCGCCGTCGACGCTGACGCCGCCATTGGCGATGTACCGTTCCGCTTCCGCCCGCGAGCACGCCGCGAATTCGGCCACACGCTTGGCGAGGCGGATGCCTTCCGTATTTGCTCCCTCATTTCCTTGGCTACTCATCAGGCGCGCCAATCCAGGAAGAAGGTCTTGAAGGCGGCAACGACCTTGTCGATGTCGGCACGCGAGATGTCCAGGTGGGTCACCAGGCGCATGCGCGGGCCGACCGTGGCGCGGATGCCCTGCTGCGCCAGCGCGGCGCGCAGCGGCTCGCAGGCTGCCGCCGGCATGTCCAGCCAGAAGATGTTGGTCTGTGGCGCCGTGACGTTCAACTGCTCGATCTCGCCGAGGCCGCGCGCCAGTACGAAGGCATTGTCGTGGTCCTCGGCCAGGCGCTGGACGTTGTGCTGCAGCGCGTGCTGCGCGGCCGCCGCGATGACGCCGGCCTGGCGCATGCCGCCACCCAGCATCTTGCGCCAGCGCTTGCCCTGCTCGATGAAGGCCCTGGGGCCCAGCAGCACGGAGCCGACCGGCGCGCCCAGCCCTTTCGAGAGGCAGACCGAGACGGTATCGAAGCCCTTCACCACCTCGCGCAGGCTGATGCCCTGCTTGACGGCCGCGTTGCACACGCGCGCGCCGTCGAGGTGGGTGGCGAGGCCCCTGGCGTGCGCCAGCGTGGTCGCGGCCTGGACGTAGTCCTGGCCCAGCACGCGGCCGCCGATCGTGTTTTCCAGCGCCAGCAGCCGGGTGCGGGCGAAGTGCATGTCGTCGGGCTTGATATAGCCCTCGATGTCCGCCAGTGCAATGCTGCCGTCCGGCTGGTTGGCGATCGGCTGCGGCTGGATCGAGCCGAGCACCGCGGCGCCGCCGCCTTCGTATTTGTAGGTGTGCGCTTCCTGGGCGACCAGGTATTCGTCGCCGCGGCCGCAGTGGGTCATCAGGGCGATCAGGTTGGTTTGGGTGCCGCTCGGCGCGAACATGCCGGCCTCGTAACCGAACAGGTCGGCCGCGAAGTCCTGCAGGCGGTTCACGGCCGGGTCGTCGCCGTAGACGTCATCGCCGACCTCGGCGGCCGCCATCGCGGCGCGCATCGCCTGCGACGGTTGCGTGACGGTGTCGCTGCGCAGGTCGATCCAGTGTTGGGTGTCGCTCATGGTGTTCAATTGTCGGTTGAAAGGGCTTCGGCTTGCGCCGCGTTTTCCGTCTGCGAAGTGTAGAAACGCTGGCCCATCTCTTCCAGTCCCAGCGTGGACAGCACTTCCTGCAGCCGCTCGCTCGGACGGCGGCGCGGCAGGTTCTTGTAGGTCGCGACGATCAGCTCGTTCTTCATCGAATGCTCCCAGCCGACCAGTTCCGTCACCGTCACCTGGTAGCCGTGGGCTTCCAGCTGCAGGCAGCGCAGCACGTTCGTGACCTGGCTGCCGAATTCGCGGGTGTGGATCGGGTGGCGCCAGATCTCGGTGAGCGCGCTCTTGCCGAGATCCTTGCCCTTGTTCTTGCGCAGGAAAGAGGCCACCTCGGCCTGGCAGCACGGCACCAGCACCATGTGTTTCGCCTTCTTCTTGAGGGCGAAGTCGATGGCGTCGTCGGTGGCCGTGTTACAGGCGTGCAGCGCGGTGACGATGTCGATGGTTTGCGGCAGTTTGCTCGACGTGGTCGACTCGGCCACCGACAGCGGCAGGAAGGACATGTTGGCAAAGCCCAGGCGGGCCGCCAGCTCGGTCGATTTGCTGACCAGTTCCTCGCGCGTCTCGATGCCGTAGATGTGGGAGGCGTCGTCGAGCTGCTTGAAGAACAGGTCGTACAGGATGAAGCCGAGGTAGGACTTGCCTGCCCCGTGGTCGACCAGGGACACGCCGTTCTTTTCCGCGCGTACGTCACCCAGCAGCGGCTCGATGAAGTTATACAGGTGGTAGACCTGTTTCAGCTTGCGGCGGCTGTCCTGGTTGAGCTTGCCGTCGCGCGTGAGGATGTGCAGCTCCTTGAGCAGCTCGATCGATTGCCCGGGACGCACTTCCGGCGGGAGCTCGGGCGTCGTGACCGGCTTTTTCGTGTTCTCGGCGCGCTTCATATCGTGGATCAGTGGTTCTTTTCGGCGGCGTGGTTGATCGTGTACTTCGGGATCTCGACCACCAGGTCTTCCTCGGCCACGATCGCCTGGCAGGACAGGCGCGAGTTCGGCTCCAGGCCCCAGGCCTTGTCCAGCATGTCTTCTTCTTTTTCCTCGAGTTCGTTCAGCGAGTCGAAGCCTTCGCGCACGATCACGTGGCAGGTGGTGCAGGCGCAGACGCGGTCGCAGGCGTGTTCGATCTCGATGTCGTTCTCTAACATGACATCGCAGACGGATTTGCCGGCCGGAGCTTCGAGGACGGCGCCGTCCGGGCAGTAGGTCGGATGGGGCAGGATGACGATTTGTGGCACGTTATTACCTCTTCAATTTATTCTCTGAACCGTAGGGTGGACGGCTTGCCGTCCACGCGTTCAACGTTCGTTTGATTCGTCGCGGTGCTCATGATGCCGCGCTCATTCGGGCGGCGGTTGAACGCGTGGACGGCGAAGCCGTCCACCCTACGTCCTTCGCCAAGCTCTGTTACACCTCGTCCAGCGACTTCCCGGCCAGCGCGCTGCGCACGCTCTTGTCCATGCGCCGCGCGGCAAAGTCTTCGGTGCCGTGCGCGAGCGCCTGGACCGCGGCGTGCAGCGCGTTCTGGCGCGCGCCCGGCTCGACGTTCGCATCGTTCGAGGCCGCGATCGCTGCGGCCACGCCCTGCACCAGCGCCGCCAGCGCTTCCTGCTCGTCGGCGCCGAGCAGGTCGCGGTCGGTGTCGAGCGCCGATTGCGTCGCCAGCAGGATGCGCTCGGCCTCGACCTGCTCTTCGCGCAGCGCGCGCATCTGCATGTCGACCTCGGCCGAGCTGTAGGAATCCTGCAGCATGCGCGCCACCTCGTCGTCGCCCAGGCCGTAGGACGGCTTGACCGTGATCGAGGCTTCCACGCCGGAGCGCGTCTCGCGCGCCGAGACCGACAGCAGCCCGTCGGCATCGACCTGGTAGGTCACGCGGATGCGCGCCGCACCGGCCGCCATCGGCGGGATGCCGCGCAATTCGAAACGCGCCAGCGAGCGGCAATCGGACACCAGCTCGCGCTCGCCCTGGACCACGTGCACGGCAAGGGCCGTCTGGCCGTCCTTGAAGGTGGTGAATTCCTGGGCTCTAGCGCACGGGATCGTCGAGTTCCGCGGGATGATCTTCTCGACCAGGCCGCCCATGGTCTCGATGCCCAGCGAGAGCGGGGTCACGTCCAGCAGCAGCCAGTCGTCGCCCGAGGCGCGGTTACCGGCCAGCAGGTTGGCCTGGATGGCGGCGCCCAGCGCCACTACCTTGTCCGGATCGATGTTCGCGTGCGGGATCGTGTGGAAGAACTCGGTGACGGCGCGGCGCACGACCGGCATGCGCGTGGCGCCGCCGACCATCACGACGCCGTCGACGTCTTCGACCGTCACGTTGGCGTCGCGCATGGCCTTGCGGATCGCGTTCATGGTTTTCGCCACCAGGTGCTTGGTGATCTCGGCAAAGGTGGCGGCGGTGATTTTCACCTGCACGATTTCGCCGGACCTGAGGATGGCTTCGACCGTCGTTTCGTCGTCGACCGACAGCAATTCCTTGGCCTGGCGCGCCTTGACCATCAGGGTCGCGGTATCTTCCTCGGACAGCGGCGCCAGCTTGGCCTGCTCGCGGATCCAGCAGAACAGGCGATGGTCGAAGTCGTCGCCGCCCAGCGCCGAATCGCCGCCGGTGGAGAGCACTTCGAACACGCCCTTCGAAAGCTTCAGGATCGAGATGTCGAAGGTGCCGCCGCCGAGGTCATACACGGCGTACACGCCTTCCGACGCATGGTCGAGGCCATAGGCGATGGCGGCCGCGGTCGGCTCCGAGAGCAGGCGCAGCACGTTCAGGCCGGCCAGCTGGGCCGCGTCCTTGGTGGCCTGGCGCTGGGCGTCGTCGAAATACGCCGGGACCGTGATCACCGCGCCGACCAGCTCGTCGCCGAGCGAATCCTCGGCCAGCTGGCGCAGGGTCGCCAGGATCTGGGCCGAGGTCTCGACCGGGCTTTTCACGCCGGCGACGGTGTTGATCTGCACCATGCCGGGGGCGTCGACAAAATCGTATGGCAGGTTCTCGGCGTGCGCGATGTCCTTCAGGCCGCGGCCCATGAAGCGCTTGACCGAGACGATGGTGTTCTTGGGGTCGGTGGTGCGGTGGGCTTGCGCCTTGTAGCCGATGTTGGCATTGCCGTTCGGCAGATAACGCACGACCGATGGCAGCAGCGCGCGGCCGTCCTCGTCGCTGAGCACTTCGGGAATCCCGCTGCGCACGGTGGCGACGAGCGAATTGGTGGTGCCCAGGTCGATGCCCACCGCCAGCCGGTGCTGGTGCGGTGCGGTCGACATGCCGGGTTCGGAAATCTGCAAAAGTGCCATGTTCGTGTTACCTGGTTGTTGTTCTGTGGTGCCGCTGGAGCCGACCGCTTGTGCGCTTGAACTGTAGGGTGGACGGCTTTGCCGTCCACGCGTTCAACGCACGTCCGCCCATCGAATCGTTCGCGCCTGGCGCATGTCACAGCCTGGGCAATCCCATGCATCCCGAATATTCATGGGCTGATTGAACGCGTGGACGGCATAGCCGTCCACCCTACGTCCCTTCGGAATACCGTGCCGCTGTTCTACCCCTCGATCGCCTCGAACGCGTACTGCACTTCGTCCCCGAACTTATCGAGGAACATCAGCGCGCGCACGCCCTCGGCCGCCTTCTGGAACTCCCCGGCGTCGAGCTGCTTGCCGACCTGCGCCAGCATCGTCTTGCGTTCGCCGCGCACTTGCGCATCGAGGGCATCGAGCGCGCCGGCATCCTTGGCCGCGCGCGCATCGCCCAGTTCCTCGCGCCACTCCATCTGCTGCATCAGGAAGGCCATCGGCATGGCCGTGTTCGATTCCGTCTGCAGGTCGACGCCGTTCAGCTCGCACAGGTAGTGCGCGCGCTTCTGCGGGTTTTTCAGGGTCTGGTAGGCCTCGTTGGCGCGCGTGGCCCACTGCATGGCGACGCGCTTTTCGGCGTCGCTGGCGTTGACGAAGCGGTCCGGGTGGACCCGGCCCTGGACCTCGCGATAGGCCGCGTCCAGCGCGGCCATGTCGACGTCGAAACGGGCCGGCAGCCCGAACAGCTCGAAGTGATTCTGCATGAGTAGCTTAATGAGCGATCAGATCCGGAAGCTCTCGCCGCAACCGCAATTGTCCTTGACGTTCGGGTTGTTGAAGCGGAAGCCTTCGTTCAGTCCCTCGCGGGCGAAATCGAGTTCGGTGCCGTCGATGTAAGGCAGGCTTTTCGGGTCGACGAAGACCTTCACGCCATGCGACTCGAAGACATTGTCCTCGGCCGCCGCCTCGTCGACGTACTCCAGCTTGTAGGCCAGGCCGGAGCAGCCGGTGGTGCGCACGCCGAAACGCAAACCGAGGCCCTTGCCGCGACGCTCGATGTAGCGGTTGATGTGCTTCGCCGCTTTTTCGGTCAGTGTGACTGCCATTCGTTCCTCCAGCTCGGGTTTATCTTACGCAGTTGCGTGCTTGGTCTTGTAGTCGGCCACGGCCGCCTTGATCGCGTCTTCGGCCAGGATCGAGCAGTGGATCTTCACCGGCGGCAGCGCCAGTTCTTCGGCGATCTGGGTGTTCTTGATCGACAGCGCCTGGTCCAGGGTCTTGCCCTTGACCCATTCGGTCACCAGCGAGCTCGAGGCGATGGCCGAACCGCAGCCATAGGTCTTGAACTTCGCGTCTTCGATCAGGCCCTGCTCGTTCACCTTGATCTGCAGCTTCATCACGTCGCCGCAGGCCGGGGCGCCGACCATGCCCGTGCCGACCGATTCGTCGCCCTTTTCAAAGGCGCCGACGTTGCGCGGGTTTTCGTAGTGGTCGAGTACTTTGTCCGAATATGCCATTTTGATGCTCCTAGAATGCTTGAATTAGTGGGCTGCCCATTGGATCGAGTTCAGGTCGATCCCTTCCTTGAACATGTCCCACAGCGGCGACAGTTCGCGCAGTTTGCCGACCTTCGACTTCAAGAGTTCGATCGTGAAGTCGATGTCTTCCTCGGTCGTGAAGCGGCCGATGGTGAAGCGGATCGAGCTGTGCGCCAGCTCGTCGCTGCGGCCCAGGGCGCGCAGCACGTAGGACGGTTCCAGGCTGGCCGAGGTGCAGGCCGAACCGGACGAGACGGCGATGTCCTTGATCGCCATGATCAGCGACTCGCCTTCGACATAGTTGAACGAGACGTTCAGGTTGTGCGGCACGCGGTGCTCCATGTCGCCGTTGATGTAGACCTCTTCGATCTCCAGCAGGCCCTTGGCCAGGCGGTCGCGCAGCGCCTTGATGCGCACGACTTCGGTATCCATCTCTTCCTTGGCGATGCGGAAGGCTTCGCCCATGCCGGCGATCTGGTGGGTCGGCAGCGTGCCCGAACGCAGGCCGCGCTCGTGGCCGCCGCCGTGCATCTGCGCTTCCAGGCGCACGCGCGGCTTGCGGCGCACGTACAGGGCGCCGATGCCCTTCGGACCGTAGGTCTTGTGCGCGGTGAAGGTCATCAGGTCGCACTTGGTCTTGCTCAGGTCGATATGGACCTTGCCGGTCGCCTGGGCGGCGTCGCAGTGGAAGATGATGCCTTTCGCGCGGCACAGTTCGCCGATGGCGTCGATCGGCTGGATCACGCCGATTTCGTTATTCACCAGCATGACCGACACCAGGATCGTGTCCGGGCGGATGGCCGCTTCCAGCTGCTCGACCGTGATCAGGCCGTTATCTTGCGGCTCGAGGTAGGTCGCCTCGAAACCGACGCGCTCCAGCTCGCGCACGGTGTCGAGCACGGCCTTGTGCTCGGTCTTGACCGTGATGATGTGCTTGCCCTTGGTCTTGTAGAACTGGGCCGCGCCCTTGATGGCCAGGTTGTTCGATTCGGTGGCGCCGGAGGTCCAGATGATTTCGCGCGGATCGGCGCCGACCAGGGCCGCGACGTGGCCGCGCGCCTCTTCCACGGCCGCCTCGGCCGACCAGCCGTACATGTGGCTGCGCGAGGCCGGATTGCCGAACTGCTCGCGCAGGAAGGGAATCATCTTGTCGGCGACACGCGGATCGATCGGCGTGGTCGCCGAATAGTCCATGTAGACCGGGAAATGGGGTGCAGTCACGAAGCTCTGCTCGATTTTTTTGTCCAAAGGCGCGTTCATCAGTTCACTCCAGTCATGCTTCAATTTTGGCGGCGGCGCTGCGGTGCACCACCACGACGTTCTGTTCTTTGTGCTTTTGCTGGTCGACCAGGTCTTGCAGGGAAACCGAGTCCAGGTAATCGACCATCTTGGCGTTGAGCGTGGTCCACAGGTCGTGCGTCATGCAGCGGATGCCGCTGGCGGCATCGGACCCGTGGCAATTTTCCTTGCCGCCGCACTGGGTCGCATCGAGCGGCTCGTCGACGGCAATGATGATGTCGGCCACCGTCACCTTGTGCGCCGGCCGGGCCAGGCTGTAGCCGCCGCCAGGGCCGCGGATCGAGTCGACGATCGCATGGCGGCGCAGCTTGCCGAACAGCTGCTCCAGGTAGGACAGCGAAATGGCCTGGCGCTGGCTGATGCCCGACAGCGTGACGGGACCATTGCCCTGGCGCAGGGCAAGATCGATCATCGCAGTAACAGCAAAACGGCCTTTGGTGGTCAGACGCATCACAACCCCGGTAATGTTAGAATATTGCTCTTGTTCACTAATCACACCGCCGCCGAGGCGGGATAAAAACCGGATTAGTTGAACGATTTAGTCAAGTATAGCAAATTCCGGGGGGCTTGTCTTGGAGGCCCCAAAAACGCCGAAGGGGTCCGGCGCGGCGTTTTCGCCCGGTCTCCGGGGCAAATCCGCCCCTCACCTCGCCCGTAGCAAACCCATCGGCCCGAACAAGGCCTGCATCCCCGCGTGCCCGATGAAGGAGAGGTTGTAGGGATGCTCGGCGGCGGCCTGGGGAAAGCGCGCCGTCTCCGGCAAACTCCTCAACTGCTCGGCAATCTTTCCCCACAACACCAGCGTCGGCGGCGGATCGCGTTCGGCCAGCACCGCCAGCACCGTCTGCAGGAAGGGCAGCCAGGCGCGCGCATCGACCGCCGGCGCCACGTGCTTGCGAAACACCAGGGCGGCATTGAGCAGCAGGAAGCCTTCGGCGACGAGATTGTCCTGCAACTGCGACAGGCGCTGGATGGACCCGTTGCCGCGCGCGGCAAGCGCCACCGGCGCCAGCGCCGCCCCGCCGGTCGCGCCCGGCTGCAACTGCCCGTCGGCCACCAGCAGCATTTTCATGAAGTTGCGCAGCGAGGTCGCGCGGTTGACCGGCTTGGACAGCCCGGCTTCGCTCCACAGTTCGCCCACCGCGCCGTCCATGAAGCAAACCCCGGTCGCGCTCGCGGCACGCGGATACGGTCCCTCCCCTACCAGCACATAGCGCACCTTGTCGAGCGGCTGGGCAAAGGCGGCGAACAGACGGCCTTCGGTCGGCAGGTAGTCATCAAGGGCCAGCGCCGGCAGGTAGCCGGGATTGGCGCGCGCCACCGCCTCCAGGCCGCGCACCAGGTGCGGCCGCCAGGACGGATCGGCAAGGGCCAGCATGTCGAGGATGACGGGGGGAATGGTCGGACTGGTCATGGCGGACATGGCAAAAAAGAAGCGGATTGTACCTGCGCCCGGCCCTGGCCGGAGCAAGATTGTCGCCTTTCAAGCTGGCGAGCCCGATCGGCAAAACGGCGCATGATGAGCCATCCCTGCGGACGGGATGTATGCACCGTCCGCCAACCACTGACGAGGAGACCAGCAATGCAAACGATCCAGGATGTGATGACCCGCGACGTGCAAACCGTTTCGCCGCAGGAAACGGTGCAGCGCGCGGCGCAGTTGATGGACGAACTGAACGTGGGCGCCATCCCCGTGCTCGAAGCCGACAAGCTGGTCGGCATGATCACCGACCGCGACATCACGGTGCGCTCGACCGCCGCCGGCCAGGCCCCGGGCGCGACCCGGGTCGGCGATGTGATGAGCACCGACGTGCGCACCTGCACCACGCGCCAGAGCGTCGACGACGTGCTCAGCCAGATGGCCGGCGTACAGGTGCGCCGCATTCCCGTGCTCGACGAGGATTCCGGCAAGATCGTCGGCATCGTCTCGCTGGGCGACGTGGCGACCAAGCACTCGGCCGACGTCGATCGGACGCTCGACGAGATCTCGACGCCGTCGGAGCCGGATCGATAAGGCACGCACCGCCACCCGGATCCGTGCCTGATACGCACCCAAACGCAAACGGGCAGGCCAAAGCCTGCCCGTTTTACATGAATTCGTCCTGTCTAGCGCCGGATTCCCTTACTCCGCGTCGGGCTGCTTCGACGGATGCGCGGCCGCGAAGGCCGGCATGTCCACGCACAGCGCGTTGATGCGCGCGATGTTCGGGTAGGCATCGACGTCGATGTCGAAGCGCTTGGCGTTGAACACCTGCGGCACCAGGAAGCAGTCGGCCATGGTCGGCGCGGGGCCGTGGCAGAAGGGGCCGGCGGCCGGGTCGCGCGCCAGGTGCGCCTCGAGCGAGGCCATGCCTTCGCGGATCCAGTGGCGGATCCACTCGGTCTTCGCTTCTTCGCTCAGCTTGAGCTCGTGCACCAGGTGGCGCAGCACGCGCAGGTTGTTCAGCGGGTGGATGTCGCAGGCGATGATCTGGGCCAGTTCGCGCACGCGGGCGCGGCCGGCCACGTCCTGCGGCATCAGCGGCACGGCCGGGAAACGCTCGTCGAGGTATTCGATGATCGCCGCCGACTGGGTCAGCGTGATGCGGTCGTCCTGGAAAGCCGGCACCAGGCCGCTCGGGTTGATCTTGCGGTAGTCTTCCTGGCGCTGCTGGCCGCCGTCCTTGAGCAGGTGCACGGGCACCGCATCGTAGGCCAGCCCCTTGAGGTTCAGGGCGATCCGGACGCGGTAGGCGGCAGAGCTGCGGAAATACGTGTAGAGCTTCATTCTTTCCTCCCGTGGTAATGCGCTACTTCGTGATCGATGGCGCCGAAGATGCTGGCGCCTTCGTCATCGAGCATTTCGATGCGCACACTGTCTCCAAAGCGCAGGAACGGCGTCTTCGGGGCGCCGTGCTCGATCGTTTCGTACATCCGCAGCTCGGCCAGGCAGCAATAGCCGACGCCGCCGTTGGCGATGCTGGAACCATGCAGGCTGCCCTGCTTGTTCGATACCGTGCCGGAACCGACGATGCTGCCGGCGCCCAGCTCGCGCGTTGTTGCCGCGTGCGCGACCAGCTGCGCGAAGCTGAAGGTCATGTCTTCGCCCGCGTTCGGCTTGCCGAAAGGCTCGTCGTTGAGCGTGACGAGCAGGGGCCGGCACAATTTGCTGTCCTTCCATGCTGCGCCGAGCTCGTCGGGCGTGACCGCCACCGGCGAAAAGGCGCTGGCCGGCTTCGACTGGTAGAAGCCGAAGCCCTTGGCCAGCTCGTTCGGGATCAGGTTGCGCAGCGAGACGTCGTTGACCAGCATGACGAGGCGGATCGCCTGCGCCGCCTGTTCCAGGCTGGCGCCCATCGGCACGTCGCCGGTGACGACCGCGACTTCCGCTTCGAGGTCGACGCCCCAGTCCTCGCTCAGCACGGCGATCGGGTCGCAGGGACCGATGAAGCGGTCCGAGCCGCCCTGGTACATCAGCGGGTCGGTATAGAAGGAGGCCGGCACCTCGGCGTTGCGCGCCTTGCGCACCAGCTCGACGTGGTTGATGTAGGCCGAGCCGTCGCACCACTGGTAGGCGCGCGGCAGCGGCGAGTGGCATTCCATCTCGATAAAGGATTCGGCCTTGTCGGCGGTGCCGAGATTCAGGCGCTGGTAGACGGCTTCGAGCTGCGGCGCGACGGCGTCCCAGTCGTCGAGCGCGGCCTGCAGCGTGCGCGCAATCCTGGGCACGGCCTGGCAGGTCACGAGGTCGCGGCTGACGACGACCAATGTACCGTCGCGGCCGCCAGTCTTGAGTGAGGCGAGTTTCATCGCGTATTCCTTGGTCTTTGATTGGTTGCCGCCATTAAAGATCAATTCGGACTATCATACAAACAATATTTTCAGGCTCATTTATCGGATTAGCTTATGAATCCTACCTTGCGCCAGATGCGCGCCTTCGTCGCGCTTGCCAAGACCGGCAACTTCACCCTGGCTGCCCAGACCATGCACGTCACGCAGTCCGCCTTGTCGGGCCTGATCAAGGAACTCGAGCAGACGCTGGAAGCGCGCGTCGTCGACCGCTCGACCCGGCGCATCACCCTGACCGAGATCGGGCGCGAGCTGTATCCGCTATTTAGCCAGATGATCGATGACCTCGACGGTGCGCTGGCGAACGTCGCGGACCATACACAGCTCCGAAAAGGCATTGTTCGGATTGCCGCCCCGCAACTGATGTGCTGCACCCTGGTGCCCGAGGCAATGGCTGCCTACCGCGCCCTGCATCCCGAGATCGACGTACGGGTAGCCGACAGCGCGGTCGAGAGCGTGATTGCACGCGTGCTGTCGGGCGAGTCGGACATCGGGATCGGCCCCGAACGCGACCCGATGCCGCAGCTGCAGGCGCGCGAGCTGTTCGAGATGCCCTTCGCGCTGGTATTTCCCGAAGGCCACCCGCTAGAGCAGGCCGAGCGCGTCACCTGGCAGGACGTGGCGCGCTATCCCTTCATCGCCCTGCAGGGGCAATTTACCGAGCGCCTGCTGGCCGACATGCACGCCCTGTTGCGCGACGTGCCCCTGAAACCGGCCAACGAGGTGACCTTCATGACGACCGCGCTGGCCATGGTCAGCGCCGGGCTCGGCATTACCGTCTGCCTGCCCTACGCGCAGCCGCTGGCCCAGCTCTACCGCCTGCGCATGCGTCCGCTCGAGGAACCGGTGCTGACCCGCCGCTTCTTCGTCTACACCCGCGCCGGACGCTCGCTGTCGCCGGCGGCCGAGAGTTTCATCGACTTCCTGTTCCCGTATGTCGAGTCCAAGCGCGGCCTGGCGCGCGAGGCGCTGGGCGGCTAAGGCCGGTGCACGCAAGATCGCGGCAGGGATGCGCCAGACGCGAGAGCGAACCCGGATTGAATGACTGACAGCCGTACGTGTGGAAGCCAGAATATGGCGGTATTTCCCGTCGCGCGACGCGAAAAATGGGCGCGGCGTCAGTGTCCCGCGGCAACCAGCGGGGCGCTTCCGTGAAGGCGGCGGCGCATCAGCTTCATGGCCACGGCAAGCGCCATGTCCTGCGTCGCTGCGATATCCGGCGTGACGCCGACGCCTTCCCAGTTGGTACCGGTAATCGGACTGATGCTGCGCTGGCCGGGTATCGTGGCAAAAAAATGTCCGCCAATGCCATGAAGAGCCGCAGGGTGGGCTCCGCCCCAGGTCCGCTCGCCGATGACGGTGGCGCGCTTGAGTGCCTGCATCGTGTACGCGAAGTCTTCACCGGCGGACGCCGTGCGCGGGCCGGCCAGGATCAGGACCGGCTTCTTGCCGCCATAGCGTTTGCCGTGGAGCTTGTCATCCGTCCAGTGCTCGACGGTATTGCCGGTCTCACGATCCCAGATGTCGTTGAGGCGGGTACGCCGGTCGACGAAATAGCTGATCAACAAGGCCACCGCTTGCGGGTCGCCGCCGTCGTTCTGGCGCAGGTCCATGATGAGGCCGTCGGTGCCGGCAAGTTCATCCATCGCTGCGGCGTACTTGCCGGCCACCAGGTAAGCCACAGGGAAACTGGAAATCTTCAGGTAGCCGATGTTGGGGCCCAGGCGCTCGACCCTCTTGACGCTACGGCTCGCCGTGCGGCGCATGATGAGGCGCGTGACGAAGTTGGTGCGCTGCTCCCACTGCGCTTGCGTCGCCGGCGCAGGCCCATCCGCCTCGGCGGGCAGGGCCAGCTTCGGATGGAAGCCCACTTTCAGATGCCGGTCCCTGACGACACCATGGATGTCGGCCGTGAGCTGTCGCGCCAGCCGATAGCCGTTGCTGATCCCGTCGTATTTGCCCTCCTGCAGGCGCTGGCGCAGAACCGCCTCCATTTTTTTGGCCTTGTCGGGAAAGACATAATGCGCATTCAGCTTCGCCACCAGCGTGTCGATCGTGTTTACCCGCATCGCGCGATCGAGCACAGCTTCCGGATGCGCCCCCGTTTTTTGCCAAAAGCCCTGCCACCCGGACATCGCACATGCTCCGATCACGATCAGCACCAACAAACACGGTATGACAATCGATCTCTTTTTCATTTATCTGCCTGCTGTGGCATGCGGCTTGGATGTTTGATGCGCCTGCCTGAAACCCTTATCTCATCGAAAAGCCAAGGAAACGGGATGAGAATAGCACAACATTTTCCGGCAGATAGCAATTATCATTACCAACCAGAAGTAAAATGATTGCAGGATTCTTCTACCGTCCGGCCTGTAGCCAGGTCGGCGCTCTGTCGATCACGCCGCCGGCAGCGATGCGCTAGAATCGGCCCACCTGTTTTTGCCGGAGTTTTACAGATGTCCCTCAACACCATGGCGATCAACCAGCGCATGGACAAATTCGACGGCCACCACCGGGTCTGGCTGTTCGGCTACGGCTCGCTGATCTTCAAGGCCGATTTCCCCTTCATCGAGCGCCGCCCGGCCGCCATCCGCGGCTGGAGCCGGCGCTTCTGGCAGGGCTCGCACGACCACCGCGGCACCGAGACGGCGCCGGGCCGCGTCGTCACCCTGGTGCCGGACGAAGGCGCGCTCTGCCACGGGATGGCCTACCTGGTCACGCCCGAGGAATTCGCCCACCTCGACCACCGCGAAAAGAACGGCTACCTGCGCCTGGCGACCGAGATCGCCTTCGACGACGGCGCCAGCGTGGAGGGCCTGGTCTACATCGCCACCCACGAGAATGCGGCCTACCTCGGCCCTGCGAGCGAACTCGACATCGCGCGCCAGATCGCCGGCGCGCGCGGCCCGAGCGGACCGAACAGCGAATACCTGCTGGAGCTGGCCCGGGCCCTGCGCGAACTGGGCAAGCCCGACGCCCACGTGTTCGAGATCGAACGCCACCTGGCGCAACTGGCGGGCTGAAGCCCGGCCCAATGAAAAAGGGGATGCAGCGCATCCCCCCTTGCTTCCTTGCGCGCTTCAGCGCGCGCGGCTCAATGGCCGTACAGCTTGCGCCTCAGTTCGAGCCGCTCCTGCGCCTCCACGCACAGGGTGGCGGTCGGGCGCGCCAGCAGGCGCTCGATGCCGATCGGGTCCCCGGTTTCTTCGCACCAGCCGTACTCCTCGTTCTCGATCGCTTGCAGGGACTGCTGGATCTTCCTGAGCAGCTTGCGCTCGCGGTCGCGCGTGCGCAGTTCCAGCGCCTGGACCTCCTCGATCGTGGCGCGGTCGGCCGGGTCGGGCACGACCACGGTTTCGCGCAGCAGCGCCTCGGTTTCGCCAGCGTTCTTCAGCAGTTCCTGTTCGAGTTCGTGCAGGCGCTGCCGGAAAAAGGCGCGCTGGGCCGCATTCATGTAGTCACGGCTGCTCATCGCCAGGATCTCTTCTTCCGTCGGCACCCAGGCGCCTCGTACGGCCATGGTCGGAATACTTGGAATGCTCGATCTTGCGGTGGTAGTCATCACGCCTCCTTGTCGAAAACTGCGAACACATCGCCCGTCGCGCGAGCCGGCAATCCGGAGCCGGCCCGGCTGGCCAGCGGAGTATCGCCCGGCGGCCGGGAAAGCGCATCCGCCTTGCGCCTACGCCTTTCCCTTAGCGTTGGCCTCGCCGATCGGCGCGACGCCGTACAATGGCGCCTGCCTTTTATTTACTTTCGAAGCCTGCCATGGAAAACAACGACCAGCGTTACCTCGTCCAGCAAAACAAGATCGCCGACGGCGACAAGAAGCCACCCGTCTTTGCCAAGGTCATGCGCAGCAAGGAGGGCAAGTTCGAAGGCGTGTCCTTCATCAGGAACAAGGAAAAGGCGACCGTCATGACCGTCGCCCAGGCCCAGGAAGTCATCGACTGGGCCGGCAAGAAGAAAAGCAACGCCCACGAGTACGCGACCAGGATCATCTGCCTCGGCCAGTAAGCGAAACCGCAAACGACAAGGCCCGATGCCGCCATGTGCGCGGCATCGGGCCTTTTCTTTCAGGCGGGCCAGTTCTTAGAACGCGTGGCGCACGCCGACCGAGACGCCGGACTGGTTCATGCCGGCGCCGACGGTGCCGCCGACGTCGAGCGCGATGGCAGCCGCGCCCTTGTTGCGCATGTGGCCGAGCGAGCTGTAGAGCGCGGTGCGCTTGGACAGGCTGTAGGTCAGGCGCGCCACCAGCAAGGTCGAATCGTTGGCGCTGTCCTTGACGTCAAGGCGCGCCACCTGGGCGTCGAGCACCAGGGCCGGCGCCACCGGATGGCTTGCGCCCAGGTAGACCAGGTTCGAGTCGAGGTCGAAGGCCGGGGTTGCCGCGTCCTTGCGGCGCGCCATGATGCCGGCGCCGATTTTCGTGGCGCCGGCCATCGCGTAGGCGTTCAGCGTCGTGCGGCGGTCGCGGCTGTCGGCCGTGGTCAGGCCGGCGGCGGCGCCGGTGTTGCCGTGCATCTGGTCATACGAGGCCGTCACGCCCCAGGTCTTGTTGTCGTAACCCAGCAGCGCCGTCACCTGGCGGCAGGCTTTCGAGTTGCCCGGCACCTCGCCGCCGCAGTTGGTCGCCGCCGGGCCGCCGGCATTCGAAGCGTCGCGCCCGAAGCTGTAGGTGGCCCCGGCCGTGAAGTTGCCGAAGTTGCCCATGTAGCCGATCGCGTTGTCGCTGCGCGCGTTCGGGATGTACAGGTCGATGCTCGAGATACTGAAGATGTTCGGGCCCATGACGTCGGTCTTGAGCATCGAATGGAAGGTCATGTTGGTCTGGCGCCCGACCGTCACGGTGCCGAAGTTGCCCTTGAGGCCGACGAAGGCCTGGCGCCCGAACAGGCGGTTGCCCTGGCCGCTGGTGCCGGTGTCGACGTTGACCCCGCCTTCGAGCACGAACAGGGCTTGCAGGCCGCCGCCCAGGTCCTCGGTGCCCCGGAAGCCGATGCGCGAGGGCACGCTGCCGGTCAGGCCGGGGATTTTCGTCTGCGAGTCGCCGGCGGCGTTGACGTGGTTGGTGTGCACCACGCCGCTGTCGAGGACGCCGTAGACGGCGACCGAAGTCTGGGCCAGGACCGGCTGCGCCGCAAGGCAGGTCAAAACAGCAATGGCGGCGCAGATGGTGTTCTTCTTCATGAGGATATCTCCAGTTGTTGATCTTGTTGATCTTGTTGCTCTAGTCATGCGAGCGGAAGGCGGCATCCGCCGGCGCATCTTTCGCCGGCTTCGTCAAAGCCGGCACGGCGTCGCAATCCGTCCTTGCAATCTATTAATCTATTGAACTTTATACTAAGCGACGCCCATGTATTGCTGGACAATGGCCGGCTCGGCGCGCAGGCGCTCCGAACTGCCTTGCCAGACCACCCTGCCCTTTTCCATGACAAAGTGGCGGTCGGCGAACTTCATGAGGGCGCCGACGTTCTTGTCGATCACGATCTGCGACAGGCCCTCCTGCTTCAGGGCCGCCAGCGCCGTCCAGATCTCCTGGCGGATGATCGGGGCCAGGCCTTCGGTCGCTTCGTCGAGCACCAGCAGGCGCGGATTGGTCATCAGCGCGCGGCCGATCGCCAGCATCTGCTGCTCGCCGCCCGAGAGCTGCCAGCCGTGGTTGTTGCGCCTTTCCTTCAGGCGCGGGAAAAAGGCGTAGACACGCGCCAGGTCCCAGGGCCGCAAGGCCGGATTGGCGTGGCGCGGCGCGCGCGCGGTCGCGATCAGGTTTTCCTCGACCGAGAGATCCGGGAACACTTGCCGTCCCTCCGGCACCAGCCCCAGGCCGAGCCGGGCGATGCCGTGCGAGGGCATGCCCGCCAGCGCCTGGCCGGCAAAGTGGATCGTCCCCGCGCTCGGCGCGAGCATCCCGAACAGGCATTTGATCGTGGTCGAGCGCCCCATGCCGTTGCGCCCGAGGAGCGTGACGACCTCGCCCTCCTTCACCTCGAAGCCCATGCCGAACAGGGCTTGCGCCTGTCCGTACGAGGCATGCACGTCCTTCATGTCGAGCAGCACGCTCATTCATCGTCTCCTTCGCCGAGATACACGGCCCTGACTTCCGGATGTTCTCGGATCTCGTCGGGCGTTCCGGTAAACATGACCTTCCCGTAGACCAGCACCGTGATGCGGTCGGCCAGCGCGAACACGGCTTCCATGTCGTGCTCGATGAGGAGGATCGAGTAGCGCCCCTTCAGGCGCTTGAGCATGGCCACCACGGCCGCCGATTCCTGCACGCTCATGCCGGCCATCGGCTCGTCGAGCAGCAGGAAGCGGGGCTTGGCGGCCAGGGCCATCGCCATTTCGAGCTGGCGCCGTTCGCCATAGGCCAGGTCGGCGGCCGGCACGTCGGCGCGCGCGGCCAGGCCGCAGGCTTCGAGCGCTTCGTCCGCCGCCTTGGCCGGCTTGCTGCGCGAGAGCAGCGGCTGGAGGAAGCCCCAGCCGTGCTCCTGGGCGCCGAGCGCGGCCAGGGCCGCGTTCTCGCGGACCGTGAAGGCATCGAACACCGAGGTGATCTGGTAGGAACGCAGCAGGCCGCGGCGCGCCCGGCTGTGGATCGGCAAGCCGGTGACGTCGGCCCCGTCGAACCACACCTTGCCCTCGTTCGAGGCCATCTCGCCCGACAGCTGGTTGATCAGGGTGGTCTTGCCGGCGCCGTTCGGGCCGATGATGGCGTGCAGCTCGCCGGGCGCGAGGTCGAGCGAGACCTGGTCGGTGACCAGGATGCCGCCGAAGCGCTTGACGAGGTTTTCGGTGCGCAGGATGCTCATGCGTGCTCCTTGGAAGTGCTTAACGGCGCGGTCATTGGCGCTGCCGGATCCGGAGCGGGCTTGCGCGTCCCGAGTTTCGCCAGCAGCCCCGCGATGCCGGGGGTGCGCAACAGCGCGATGAGGAAGATGGCGAGTCCGAACACGGCCTGCCAGGACTCGGTGATCGACTTGAGCACTTCCTCGGCGCCGAGGAACACCAGCGCGCCCAGGAAGGGGCCGAACACGGTGCCGAGGCCGCCGAGCACGATCATCACGATCAGGTCGCCCGAGACGATCCAGCTCAATGTGGACGGCGAAGCAAAAGCCGTCAGGTTCGCCAGCAGCATGCCGGCGATCCCGCACAGCACCGCCGACATCACGTAGGCAGCCAGCTGGTAGCGGCTGCTCTGGAAGCCGATCGCGTTCACCCGGCGCGCATTCTCGCGCGCGCCGCGCAGCACCATGCCGAAGGGCGCCACGCGCAGGCGCGCGCTCCACCAGATCAGCAGGCACAGGATCGCCAGCGCCACCCAGTACAGGGGCTGGGCCTGGCCCAGGTTCACGCCGAAGAACTCGCTGGTGTAGGTGATCGGGGTGCCGTCGTCGCCGCCGTACTGCTTCAGGCTGACGAACACGAAGTAGCCCATCTGCGCAAAAGCCAGGGTGATCATGATGAAGCCGATGCCCTTGGTGCGCAGGCTGACCGCGCCCGTTAGCAAACCGACCAGCGCGCACACCACCACGCAGATGGCCAGGTGTACCCAGCCGTTGCCGATCTCGTAGAACGAGGGAATGGCCACGCTGTAGGCGCCGATCCCGAGGAACAGGGCGTGCCCCAGGCTGACCAGGCCGCCGAAGCCGAGCGCCAGGTTGAGCGCCGTCGCCGCGATCGCGTAGATCACGATGCGGGCAAAAAAGGCGATCCAGAAGCTCTCGCCGGAAGCCTGGGCCGCGAAGGGCACGCTAGCGAGCAGCACCAGCAGCAGCACCGGCACGAAGTGTCCGGGCTTGCGAAGTAAATCCAACATCAAGTCCTCCCGGCGGGAAACAGGCCTTGCGGGCGCACTGCGAGCACCACGGCCATCAGCAAGTAAATCAGCATCGACGCCAGCGCCGGCCCGGCGGCATTCGCCACGTCGCGGCTGGCGACTTCGCGCAGCAGGGTCGGCAGGAAGGCCCGGCCCAGCGTGTCGGCGATGCCGACGATCAGCGAGGCGTAGAAGGCGCCGCTGACCGAACCGATGCCGCCGATGACGATGACGACCAGCGCCGTGATCAGCACCGGCTCGCCCATCCCGGTCTGGATCGACATGATCGGCCCGGCCATCACGCCGGCCAATCCGGCCAGGGCCGCGCCGAGGGCGAACAGGATCGAGTTCAGCAGCTTGATGTCGACGCCGAGCGCCGCCACCATGGCCGGATTGCTGGCGCCGGCGCGGATCAGCATGCCGAGGCGGGTGCGGTGCATCAGCAGGTGGGCGCCGAACGCGACGGCCAGGCCGACCACGATGATGGCGAAGCGGTAGCCCGGATAGCTCACGCCGAGCAGGTCCACCGTGCCCTCGAGGAAGGACGGCAGCGGCAGGAAGTAAGGCTGCGGGCCCCACACGATGCGCGTCAGCTCGTTAAAGAACAGCACCAGGCCGAAGGTCGCCAGCACATGGTCGAGGTGGTCGCGCCGGTACAGGCGCGAGATCGCGGTCCGTTCCAGCAGCAGCCCGAGCAGCGTGCAGCCGGCCACCGCCGCCAGCACCGCCAGCCCGAAGGACTCGGTGCGCTGCCAGGCAGTGGCGGCGAAATAGGCGCCCAGCATGTACAGCGAGCCGTGCGCCAGGTTCACGAAGCTCATGATCCCGAACACCAGGGTCAGGCCCGCGGCCAGCAGGAACAGCAGGACGCCGAACTGGAGGCCGTTCAGCATCTGCGTCAGGACGAGGCTCAAGCTCATCTTAAATTCCCCTGCCCCGCCTTACGGCAGCGCGCACTTCGAAACGTAGACGTCGCCGTGGTTCGTCAGCGGCGTGCCGAGCATTTTCACGGTCGGGTTTGCGCCGCTGCCGGTGACCTGGAACGCGTAGTAGTTCTGGATCGGCAGGTTGTTCTTATTGAAGCGGAACGGGCCGCGCACCGACTTGAATTCCTGGCCGGCCGCCTTGACCGCGGCTGCCAGCTTCTTCTTGTCGCCGTACTGGGCGCCGGTCTTGCGGATCGCCACGTCGAGCAGGCGCGCCGCATCGTAGCCGGTCGCGGCGTACTCGCTCGGCACGCGCTTGTACTTGGCCGTGAAGGCGGCCACGAACTGCTTGTTTTCCGGCGTGTCGAGCGCGGCGTCCCACATGGCGCCCGAGATGGTGCCGGTGGCGGCGTTGCGCAGGGCCGGCATGGTGGTGCCGTCGACGGTGAAGACGGAGTAGTTCGGGATCTTCGACAGCAGGCCGGCCTGGCTCAGCTGGCGCACGTAGTTGACGCCCATCCCGCCCGGATAGAAGGCGAACACGGCGTCGGGCGCGGCCGCCTGCAGCTGCGCGATCTCGGCCGAGTAGTCGGACTGGCCGACCTGGGTGTAGACCTCGTCGACGATCTCGCCCTTGAAGTAGCGCTTGAAGCCGGCCAGCATGTCCTTGCCTGCCTGGTAGTTCGGCGCCATCAGGTAGACCCGCTTGTGGCCCTTCTCCTGCATGAACTTGCCCATGCTTTCGGCCGCGCCGTCGTTCGGCCAGGCCACCGAGAACACGTTGGCCGCGCACATCGCGCCGGCCATCGGCGACGGCCCGGCATTGGTGGCGATCGCCGGCGTGCCCGAATCGGAGAGCACCTTCAGGCTGGCCATCAGCACGTTCGAAAAGCCGAGGCCGACGATGGCGTGGACCTTTTCCTTGTCGATGAACTTGCGGGTGATCTGGTTGCCCACTTCCGGCTTGAGCTGGTCGTCTTCCTTGAGGACCTTGACCGCCTGGCCGCCGAGCTTGCCGCCGGACTGTTCCAGCGCCAGCATGAAGCCGTCGACCTGGTCCTGGCCGACCACGGCCACCGGGCCGGACAGGGGTGCCGACAGGCCGATCTTGACTTGCGCCTGGGCGCCGGTAGCGGCCACCGCGAGGGCCAGGGCTGCACAGAGTTGTTTATAGTTATTCGTCATGCTTGTCTCCTTTGTTGTGGCTTAGTTGGGTATGGGGTCAGCCGAGATCGACGAACACGCGGCTGTTTTCGATCTTGACGGGGAAGATGCGCACAGGCTCGGTCACCGGGTCGCAGGTCGGGCGGCCGTCGCGGATGTCGAATTTGCCCTGGTGCAGCGGGCATTCGATTTCGTGACCGTCCAGGAAGCCGTCGCACAGGCGCGCGTGGCCGTGGGTGCAGATGTTGGCGGTGGCATACACCTGCCCTTCCACCGCGTACAGCGCCAGCTCGAGGCCGCCGGCATTCGCCGCGGTCACGTCGTCGTCGGGCACCTCGTCGCGGGCGGCGACGTCGATCCAGTTTTCAGCCATGGTATTTCCTTTCAAATCAGTGGTTCGGAAGGCCTCACGCCCCGGTCCCGACGGCTACAGGCCGCTCGGATAGAAGGCGTCGGCGTAGACGTGTTCGGGCGCGATGCCCTTTTTCTTGATCATCATGGCGGCCGACTCGACCATCGGCGGGGCGCCGCACAGGTAGGCGCGCCACCCGGCAAAGTCGGGCCAGTCCCCGTTGAAGGCCTCGGTTACCAGGCCCGAGCGCCAGGCCGGGTTGTCGTTGCCCGCGCTGACCACGACGTGCAGGTGCAGGTTCGGATGGTCGCGCCGCAACTGCTCGAGCCATTCGAGGCCATAGACGTCGCGCGGGCCGCGCACGCCGAAATACAGGTGGATCGGGTTGGTCATGCCCCGCGCCAGCGCGCCGCGCACGATGGACAGCACCGGCGCCAGGCCCGTGCCGCCGGCCACGCACAGCATCGGGCCTTCGTGCCTGGTGCGCAGGTAGGCGGTGCCGAGCGGGCCGCTGACGCGCACCGCGTCGCCCACCTTCAGCGTCTCTTCGATGTAGCCGGTGACGCGGCCGTCGGGCACCAGGCGCACGTGGAATTCGAGTTCGTCGCTGCCGGCCACGTTCGCCATCGAATACGGGCGGATGTGATCGGGCGTGAATTGCAGGTTGGCGTACTGGCCGGGCGAGAATTCCAGCGGCTTGGCCGGTTTCAAACGCAGGCGGCGAATGTCGTGGGTGAGCGTTTCGATCGCCGTGACGGTGGCCTTGATGATGCGCGCCGGGTGCACCACGACCTCGTCGGGTTCCGGCACTTCGACCACGCAGTCGCTGGCGACCACGCTCATGCAGGCGAGGATGTAGCCCTCGTCTTCGGGATGGGTGATCTTCGATTCGCGCCCGGTCTCGAGCACGTCGCCGCGCACGACCTTGCAGCGGCAGGTGCCGCAACGGCCGGCGGTGCAGCTGTAGGAGATCGGGATCTGGTTGTTACGCAGGGCGTCGAGCAGGTTTGCGCCGGCGTCGACGGTGAGCTTGCGTCCGAGGGGCTGCACGACAATTTCCATGGCAGGCATCTTCTATGCATAAATTAAGTGCCCTCAGTATAGAAACGCCATTAATATAACGATATAGAAAGTCCCGAATACTTCACATCACTGGCAGCAATGTAAGGAAGCCATGCAACTCAAGGATATCGACCTCAATCTGCTGCTGGTGTTTCACCAGTTGCTGCTCCATCGCCGCATGTCGAAGGTGGCCGACGCGCTCGGCATGACCCAGCCCGGGGTCAGCAATGCCCTGAAACGCCTGCGCCTGCTGCTCGGCGACGAACTGTTCGTGCGCACCACGCGCGGCATGGAGCCGACGCCCTACGCCAGCACCCTGGCCGAGCCGATCGGCTATGCGCTGTCGACGATCCACGATTCCTTGAACGAGGTCAGCCACTTCGACGCGGCCACCAGCCGGCGCAAGTTCAAGATCGGCATGACCGATATCGGCGAGGTGTATTTCCTGCCGCAGCTGATGGCGGCCCTGCGTGCGGCCGCACCGGGAATCTCGGTCAGCACCGTGCGCAACGCGGCGGTCAACCTGCAGGACGAGATGGAATCGGGCCAGATCGACCTGGCGATCGGCCTGCTGCCGCAACTGAAATCGGGATATTTCCAGCGCAGCCTGTTCCGCCAGCGCTATGTGTGCATGTTCCGCGCCGGGCACGCGCTCGACAAGGAATCGATCACGCAGGAGGAATTCGAGGCCGCCGACCACGTGGTCGTGGTCTCGAGCGGCACCGGGCACGCGATCGTGGATTTGACCATGGAGCGCCTCAACGTGCAGCGTTCGGTCTGCCTGACGGTGCCCCACTTCGTCGCGGTCGGGCATATCCTGGCCTCGAGCACCATGATCGCCACCGTGCCCGAGCGCTATGCGATGGCGTGCACCGAACCGTTCGGATTGCGCTACGTCCAGCATCCGCTGGCGCTGCCCGAGATCAACATCAACCTGTTCTGGCACGCGCGTTTCAACAAGGACCCGGCGAACAAGTGGTTGCGCAGTTTGATTTTCGAGACGTTTGCGGACGGGAAGAACGCTTTCGCGGCCGCGTAGGGTGTGGCCGGGCCGCGCAGGCTCCGCCCACGCGTAAAGCATGCGTCTCTTTGGCGCATACGTTACGCGTGGACACAGGTGTTGGCCTTCCCCTACCTCTAGCCGCCCTCCCGATAGTCAAACCTTATTACCGGGAAGAACATTACCAGGAAAGCAACGCAGCCTATAAGACTTCTACCTATCGCCGACGCGCAACGGTCTCCAACCGCCGGAATGCTGGATCTTGCCCAAGTCTCCCGGCCGCTGATCGGATTCGATCGAGTGCCTCAGCGAGGTCCATAGGGACTACTGAGCCCTCAGCCGTGCCAATACTCAAGTCCAGCAGACGCAGGAGTGCGGCTGCCATCTCTGGCGTATTAATCGATGCGAGCTGAGGAACTCCGTCAACGTCGCCCCCCAACCCGAAATCGTACATTGACCAGCAATCAAACGGCACTAGGAAGCGCTCAACGGCGCTGACCGCCTCGCTAAACGCCTCGCCCGACGCAGCAGGCAGGTCTGCGAATGCTGCGCTGACGCCGCGCGTGGACAGCGAATGCTCCTGCGGCCAGACGTTTTTGAGGAAAGGCGCTACGGCAAGATGAAATACCTCGCCTGCGGACTGCCGCGGTTGAATTTTCGTGTTACTCGCCATCGAGCTCAGGAAGCGTTGTACCGTTTGTGCAGCATTGGCTCGCACTTCGTCATCCACAGCGCGCAGCGTTTGCTGGACTTTCGCATTCGCAATCACCGGATCCCTTCCTTCGCGGAATGCATGCAGGGATTCAAGTACAAGGCTGGACAGTAGGGAGCTTCGCGTTTCGCGCCCCAATCGGCGATCGGTCGCCCTGTCCGCGAACTGGTGGCCGATTACCTTCAGCACATCAGTAAATTGCGTGCGTCGCGCGATGGCACGCCAAAGGGCTAAGGATTGCGCGTCGTTCGCGATCAGTGGCGTTACTAGGTTATGTTTGGACCATTCCTCGTCAGCTTTTAGGAAGTATGGAAGCGCTTCAATCAGTCGATGCCGTCCAATAAGGCCCGCCTTGCCGCCCGCGGCAATGATCGAGTCACGCATGACGCGCAGCAAATCACTTTTCTTGAATGGATTCCGACCGCCTTGGATGTTGGGGCACAACACAAGGAAAACACCAACCAGCCTGCCCGCAGCCGTGTTGAGCGTGTCCAGATCCGAGGGTTCGGAGTCGGGGCCGTCTACAATAAGTTGGTTTAGATCAATGGTTTCCGTCTCGCCGGTTGTCTTGTTCGTGACCGCTACCGCAATGGGCCAGAGCTTGATCCATACGGCTGCAAGTCCTGGCGATTTCGCGACGATGTGCTCCCACGACGAGATCCAGTGCGTAACTCCCTCGATAGCTGGCTCGATCGTAGTGGTCGGCAATAGCTCTAACAGCGCCAGAACGCGATCTCCCATACGCCGGTTTTTTAGAGTAGCCTTTCTATCCCCATTCAGCGCCTTGTGTGACCAGCCGAAACGATCCCAAGTGTTAGGGAATTCGGCGCCGCCACCCGGCGTGGCCTCAAAATCGGACAGAATCAAGCTGGCGTTTTCACCGCTCCGAATCCAATTGAATGCGCGCTCGGCGGGATCGTCGTTCCAACTTCGGCTAACAGAGGATAGTGCCGCCTCTAGGGCGCGCAACCGCGTTTCGCCACCAAGGTCGCTGAAGTGATCGTCCGGCTCCACTTCGACCCATCTTGAGATCCCAGAAGACAAAAATCCGAATTGGACTGAATCCATGCTGTTCAGGTCCGGGAAATCTTGCAGATGGACTGCCAGCCAACTAGAGGCTGATGCTGGAAGCCGCCCCCCAGCTACCTCGATGCGACGCAGCTCGCGTGTCGACCAATATTGCTGCGCTCTTTTGACGAGAGCACGATCCGAGTTCCGTGGCCAAAATGTACGGGATGGGCCTCTCTTGATGCGGACCAGCATCCGGTTCCGTGCATCCTCTGTAACATCGTTAAAGCGAAGCGCGCGTAACTCGGCGATCTCTGGGAATGCATGAATGTCCCAGAACGAACGATCCTCTAGTAGTGGTAGGGTATCGGACAATTCGGCCGCCGACGTGAGTTCGGCGATCTGCGAAAGCGAGGCCCAAAGCCGTAAGTGAACGGGAGTTGACATCTGTCTCCAGCGGGATACAAACGCTTGAGCCTTTCCTGGATCAAGCGCTCCTATCCTCTTCACGACAGCGTCAAGGAGTTTAACTGACGGCGCGATCCCCTCATGGAACTTGTCCACGTCCCAGTCGCGTTCTGCCCCATTTTTTACCCGATAGCCGGCGTAGTACAGCCCTCCCAGCCGCCAGAACTTGTGGTCTCCCTGCCATCCCAGCCTGTAGCCTAGAGCGATGCCGTAGTTCACCACTCCGTCGAGGGAGACACCAAGCGCGACGAGGAAGTCAACCTCCTTGATGCTGTCGAGCCGATAGATGTCGAGTTTGGCCAGCTTATGACTACTAAGTGATGCGAGGAGGAGATCCTCAACCCGGCGCGGGCGTTTGGATGTGACTGTAGTAGATGATTCAGATCGAGCGCTGACCTTGAGCCACGGTTGGACTGTATCGGTGATAGCGGAGATAAGGGAGCCCGAGCGCTCGCCGGCAACGATGCGCGGCTGGACGCGGTAGGCAACGGTTCCCGATGACTGTGGCGGCTCCCGGTCCCAACCCTCCTCAATCAAGCGCCACGCTGAGAGCCAAGGATCCTTGAGCTGCTTCGCAGCTAGACGTTCTAGAGATTGCAGGACAGCGGTGCGTTTAATGGTTTCATGCGGTTTGATTCTCAGCGCCCAATCGATAATGTGCCGTTCTGAAAGCCGCCCATGTAGAAACGCAATCAGCGTTCGGACCGCATCCGAATACTTGTCGTTGAGCAAGGGCCAGTAAGATTTCATATCGACGCCTCGCTCTCTCGCTCGAACGCAATTTCCGCGATGGCGTCCAGCCAGCCGGTGTCTGCTCCAGCTTTAGAAGCTAAACTAGAGAGCCTTATGCGGTCGCTAGTGTTTCCACGGCGAACTAAGTGGTCGAACAGATCGCGGTCGGACTCATCCGCAGCGCTCCTCGGTGACCTGACGATTCGCTTAATTTCGGCATCAACCTTTCCGGGCTTGCCGTTTACAGCGGAGAGGGCAGCCCAGCGCTCCAGTAAATTTAGAAGCGATTGGTGATGATCTTTACTGTCATATGCAATTGGCGTGATGCCGCGGCCTTTCCAGTCCTCGACAAGGACCGGGTCCGGCGTTTCGACGCCGACAAACGTGAAACGCTCCTTGAGATCATCGAAGCGTACTCCATCGGCCGCAATGGCATTCAAAAGGTAGCGCATGGGAGGGTCGTCGGCGCTATAGCCAACGAGCACCAAATGAAACAGCCTAGCTGCATCGTAAATGAAGTCTGGCACAGTGCGCCTACGCATATAGAACTCGCCGAAGTCCCGATCAGTAAAGACGAGATCGGACATTCTTTTGGAATTCCGGTCCAATGCACCATGGATATGAAGAATACCAGCGAACTCGCTACTTCGTCCTGGTCGTGGAATCCCCCCGAGCGAGTACGTTTGCAGCTTTGTCTTCCTGTTCGCACCGTTCTGTAGCAGGAGATCAAAGTTCGTGGTGACGATAGTGGAAGCGCCGCCCCGATCGGCCAGTTGCATGAGCGCTCTGTGAATAGGGGCCGGTTTCGTGCCTGCGGCACGCAGGACTTCGGTGACCGTCGCCCTGACGCGACTGGTACCCGAGGGCTTGTCGTCGATCCTACGTTCGAGCATGCCTAGTACGACATCGTAGTCCCGTCGTTTGAACCTTTTAACTTCAGCAATTTGCTGGCTGGTCAAGCCACTGAGGTCGCCGGCTTCGTCATCTTTGCTACCTGTAAGTACAGTGTGTACTCCAGTGTCAAGCTTCGCATAAACATCAACAACCAGCTTGCGGAAGTCGGGCAAGCCAGCAGGCATCGACACACCCGCTCCAGCAATGAAAAGGACTTGGCCACGGGCGTGCGCAAGCAACAGCCTTTCCGGCACGACTGGTAAGCCACTCCCTAGTGAAATCACGCGATCGCGGGGCGGCGACTTTGCAGACGATGCGAGAATAGAACTCAACGCTGACCGCCCCAAAGCCAATGCCTCGCCTTAACTGTACGGTCGAAGTTGCTACTACAAAGAATTCGCATATTCTTTCCAATGCTCGTCACGTCGGTGGTTCCTCATAGAGAGTTTTGTCTCCAGCCCTAGAAGTTCCAAGCCAGAGCCGATATGACTATTTTGGCATGGTTTATTGGCCGAAGTGCAAGAATATCTAAGCTGAGATCAGGCGTAAAGTCGAAAGCTATTATTCTCTGCTCTGGAACTGAAGCCGCAGTAGATTATCTAAATCGTCGACTTGAGTGTCCTCTTCGGCCGATTGCTGACGGCCCTGAACGGCCGCAATCGCCCCCCTTACAAATCCACTTATTGGCAAATCCGCCAACAGGATGTGGTCGTTCAACGGAAAGTTTCCAATCTATGTGGTTGCTCGGCCCTCCCTCTGGCAAGATGGAGACTCAGGGAACCAAGACAGCAGGGAATAACAGTGGACGAAGCATTCGAGGTGGTCACAGATGTCACCGAAATCTCGCGATTGAATAAGCAACTTGCGAAGCAATTGCGCGCGACCTTCCAGTACAAGGAGAGCCGTGAGATAACCTACCCAGCCGGCCACCACACTGGGACGGTGTATTTCGAAGCACCGGCTGGCACGAACGTCCGTGCTTGGTCGCCGCATACCACTTTGGACAAACTGCTGAATTTCGTGCTCTCTGCAGAGCCAAGAAGTACGAAATGGATTGAGATAGCCGTTCAGTTGAACTTCCCGGCTGGCACCTATAACCGGCGTATGGCCGGCGCTTTTGTAAAGGATGGCAGCGGCGAAATTTTCGTGGCGCATCGCGGCAAGCTGACAAAGGGTAATGCGGGGCTTCCGAAGGACAAGGTCTTCCGCGAGTTCGCAGCCGCGACAGTCGAGGCTGCTGACAACGGCAAGACCTCGAGGGTTATTCTAATTGCTGGGTTGAAAGACCCGGAGCTTGCCGACCAGCTATGGAAGTTCGCGGAGGAAGCTCGAGAGGTCGCCACTCGGCTCGGTGAGGAACTGCATGGAGATGAGAAGCGCCATTCCGCCGGTAAAGTACCATCAGATGGAGCGGTCATTCGCGGTATTGGTCGTCCTGGCAGGGCAAATGGCGACGATAGAAGCGGCCAACAGCGTACGTCGCCCGCAGAGCGCCTCCTAACGCTACGGGATTACTTCGACGAATATTCTGGTGAGGGACAGACAAAAGGGCATGGTGGCGGCAGGCGCACCGTCGAGCATGGTGCGGTCGTCCGAGCCTTGGAACTTCTGCTTCGAAGCAGAGGGAGCAGCCAGAAAGCGCAGGCCATCGATCTGGCTGTCATCGCACCGACCAAGGTCGCCCTCTTCGAGGTAAAGACCTCTGCTCGAACGACAGACGTGTACACGGGGGTCGGCCAGTTGGTCATCCACGGAGAGTGCATCGAGGAACTGCTCGGACTCGAGGTGCGACGCTACCTGGTCCTGCCTGGAGAGCCGAAGACTAGCCATAGCAAGGCAATTTCTGGCAAGGCGGACATCAAGGTTGTCACTTACCAGAAAAAGGGGGCGAAGTACGAATTTACTGGTGTGAGCTGATGTGGACGCAGTTGGGCTAGCAATCCGGCAGATTCAATGGTGGTTTGCACTACGACCACACTCCAGATGAACGCTTTGATCAATGGATTGCTCAGTTCTCGTCAGCGGAACGCTAGACAGCTTAACGTCCAGTGCTGAGCCAGTCCGGATTGTGGTGCTGGTCCACTCTGAGACGTCGAGTATGGTCAAATACTCGACGGCGGTTTTGGCGAAACGCTCGGCTATGTCCTGGCAATCCAGAGCTTACGCACCAGACAACGCGCTAACGATGAACAGAAAGCTTTTTACCAGCATTACCACTACTGAGGTATATATTAGGCACACCACAAGTAGGGCCAATTCGAAGTATGCAAACATCGCAAACGAAGTAGCTTTATATGGTCTCCGCATGAACATCCTCTTGAGCCCTTGCCGGGGCAAATGATAGATGAGCTGTTCGACGCTGAGTTGGCGAATTACCCTGATGACTGCAACCGGTGCGCCGATCACGAAGATGACCATGAAGACGTAGGAAATTAAGACATGGCGGTTCAGGCCTAGAATGGGCCATACTTCACCGGCAAACACCTTCACGCATGCGATAAAGGCTGTTTGCGAGAAATACGCGATACCGATGAATGCGATACCCCAGCTACCCAGAAAAATAAGGATACGGATGTTGGCTTTCCGCAGGGGTGGACTCAGTTTGCTGTACGAGCGCTGCGTTTCAATCGCGATCACAAGAAAGATCGCAGTTACCGCAGTTAGACCCCAGTCCATATATATGTTCCCGGTCTTCGCAACTAGAAGCGTCATCAGAAGCGCCATGACCAGTCCAATTGTCCTGCTGGCGTACTTCCAAGCGAGCCGATGGTCTTCCGAAAGAGTTGACCAGAAGGGCTCAGTGATTCCCTGGCATCTTTTCATCGTGTTCTCCAGTTGAGCAGTAATTTTTTCTTGTAAGAACTTCACCGCACGATAATCGCTTTTCCCTACGGTGGCGTTTTTCTTCGTTAAGCTCGAGGGTGCACGCCAGCGCAGAAGGCTGTCGAACGAAGGCATGGGCATACTTGACTTAGCGCGCGCTGCCTGCGGAACAGGCCTTCGGTCACCGCTCCCTCATCAATGCTTCCGACACCCGTTCAATAGACCCAAGGTCGGTCTTTTATATAGTCACGCCTCCACGCCTCTAGAAGGCAGCGCTCAACGACGAGCTTGAATCTTAATGACAAATTCTTCTGCATCATGTTCTGCCCCGGCAGGGAGCACCGATATATTGCCATGGGCAATGTCGTCGCGAATCTTCTTCAGCTTGCTGAACGTTTCAACGTCAAGGTCAGATAAATGTTTCCACTTGCAGATAACGCACCAAATAAAACGTTCCTTTAGGGAGTTCAGTTTGCTGTGCTGCGCGAGGAAGAGTGAACTTACCGTGTTTTTGATCTGATCAGAAGGAAATGCTATCAGATCGGTTAAGCACTTTTCGTGTTCAATCGTTTTAAAAGTCGCGTGCGTTTCAATTTCGATTGAGAGAAAGAAATTAAGAAACTTCTTCAGCCGATCCTTCTCTTGGAATCCGAGGTGCATAAAGCTTGCGACTCGAGGGTTTAACCTTGATGCGAACTGAATGGCGTTTTTCAAGGTTACATCGAAATCACGTTCGGTCAATTTTCTTGAAACAATCATTCTTCCATTAAATGAGATCTTGAAGTCATGAATTGTACGGCCATCAGGTGAAGTTCCATAAAATGTCTCTGCTATAGAGCGGAATCGAACCCTATGGCCATCAGCACTAAAAGTCGACTCAAGCGCTGCTAATAGTGGTGGAATCACTCCCGATTCCATTACTTTTATTTCTTGACGTGCCGTTGCAAAACCATCGTGAGTATGAAGCTCGCCATTAACCTCCATACCGTAACGCGAGCTGCTTGTATGTAAGCCCGTCGGGCCCAGTTGGACGATAGCGAATGGCGCAGATGCCTGATTTTCTTTCACCCATTTCGCTTCGTCGTCAATGAAGTCATCATCAACCAACTTGTTGCAAATTGCATTAAGCTTCGTGCCGAAGCCGATGTGGTAGGTCTGACCGTCGATAGCGCCCGTGCTTGGCGCTAGTGCATCATCATCGAAGTTCAAGCCTTCGACACTAAATATGTATAGTTTATTAAAAACACCGCTTATAGACTCGCCGTCAGGAAGTTGAGTAAATCCCATAAGTTCTAGGCCGTGGTTTGTGATTCCCATTATTTCTTCCGTGATACGTGATAGTAATCGAGCCAGATGGTCCGGCGTTTCGATGAGTATGAGGCGCGCCGCTTGCGAACTTCCATTGAAAAAGCCCGGAGCAACTTTTTAAGCAGACTATGACAGGGTAAAGACTCCAACTGATCAACTGATACGCGTTCGGTCCGTAGGGGCCGTTCTAGACAGTCGAGTTATCGCTCCTCTGCATCCGTGAGGTAACGAAGTCGAGTTTCTCAAAAATAGGTCTCTAGCGGACGGTCGGAATGGCTCAGTGTATGAGGTTGTTGCTCTCAGAGCAAGTAACTAGTTTTGTTACGCGCTCCAGGTCGCTTGACTGCCTTTGGCGCGACGAAACTACAACTTCGCGCTTTGTTGATACGTCTTCGCGCGCTCGCTGGAACATCCTGGCGCACCAGACGCCGATGGCACAGTCGAGCGGCGTGCCGGTACGCTCGCCCGAAGATGGGCGATTCTGGACCGATGGCTGGGATGGCTACCCGCTGGCGCGCCGGCGCCTGTTGGACGCGCTGGTGAAAAGCGGCGCCGGCAATCCGCTGGTGCTGGCCGGCGACGTGCACACGTTTTATGCGAGCGAGCTGCGGCGCGATTTTCGCGGCCAGTGTCGACCTCGAATCCGACCGTCGCGCCCGAATTCTGCGGGACCTTGATCACGTCGAGTTCACGGCCGCAGGCCCGCACGCAAGAGAACGTCGAGCGTAATCCCCACATGCTGTACGGGCGCAGCGACCGCTGCGGCTACATGCTGCTGGAGATAACGCCGCAAGCGGCGAAGGCGCGTTTCATGGGACTGGACGATGTGCGCAATGCGCACTCGGGGCAGGCGCAGCTGGCGGCGTTCTCGGTGGACGACGGAGCGCCACGCGTCGAACGCGAGTGACGCTCCAGTCCCGCAGCGGCTTACGCCGGCTGCTTCTCGTCCCGCAGCTCGCGCCGCAAGATCTTGCCCACATCCGTCTTCGGCAGCGTGTCGCGGAACTCGATCAGGCGCGGGCGCTTGTAGCCGGTCAGCTCTTCCTTGCAGAAGTTCATCAGCGCCTCGACAGTCAATGAAGGGGCTTTCTTCACCACGTACAGCTTGACCGCTTCGCCCGAATGCTTGTCCAGCACGCCGACGCAGGCCACTTCCAGCACGCCCGGGTGCGAGGGCGACCACGTTCTCGCCTTCGTTCGGACACACATTAAAACCCGAGATCAGGATCATGTCCTTCTTGCGGTCGACGATGCGGGTGTAGCCGCGCTCGTCCATGATGCCGATGTCGCCGGTCTTCATGAAGCCGTCGCGCGTCATTACCTTGCCGTCTCGTCGTCGCGCTGCCAGTAGCCGGCCGTCACCTGCGGGCCACGTACGGCGATCTCGCCGGACTGGCCGAACGGCAGCGGCTGGTCCGCTTCGTCGAGGATCACGCGCCCAGCCCTTGCTCAGGCCCGCTCTTGCCCCTCTTGCACAGATCGCGAGAGTGCTTTGGCGACTATTTATGCACATGCTTATTGCTAAATCGCGTAGTGGAACTCCCAAAATTCTTGGTTATCGGGCTCTAGCTCGGCGTTGTATTCGTTCCGGAAATATTCATGCAGCTCTCCTTCGTCATCGGTCTCGACGAGACGGCTTAACTTATCCAAGTATTTCCGCAATTTTTTCAATTTGGCGTTGTCCCAATTGGGTCGATCGCCATCGTCAGTTGTCAATAAGTTATATCTGACTGCTTGAGCGAACGCTTCTCCGAATTCGCGATGATTTATTTGGTAAGGCTTTTGGTAGTAGTCGCATAAGATAAACTTGAGCACTTCGGCGCCACCCAAATTTTGGCGCATTGCCGAGATTTCCTCTAACAATTCTTCTGTCCTCTCGATGCGTCCATTGTCCGCAGATTCCACCTTGATCTTCTTTACCTCTTCGCGGTCTTTGACATTCTCGAGTTTCTTAACGTATTCCTTCAGTTTCGTATTTTCTGCATCATATTCGAGAAGCGCGGCTTCGGCCTCGCCGAATCGCTGCTTTAGTTCCGCGTATTCGGATGCCGTTACCTCCTTAGGGACCGACAGCTTTTCGAGCAGCGCCGGCAGTTTTTTGAGAAAAGCCCTCCTCTTTGTGTCCCATTTCGTGTTTGTAGTCCGCACCAGTTCGACCACGTTCTGCAAATAATCGCGCAACTCGTTATATTTTATGTCATCGTCTATCTTGGCCGCTTGGGTTGACGCGAGAACATCTTTCACGTCGGCATAGGTCAACGGCGGAACGAGAATTGGGAATTTCTTGTGAGATTTCGCCCACGCCGCCCCCATTTCGCAAAGGCAGAAATTGCTTTTGAAATAGCTTGGAGTAAGGAGAAGAATGACAACCTTAGGTTCTTGAATTTGCGACTTGATGAAATCGAGAAAATTTTCGCCAGTTGGTATTCCGTAGCCGTCAAGAGAGCTGCAAAAAATTTCGGCTTCGGGAACGCCCATGCCGTTCTCGAGAAATTCTACGAGGGCGGACACGAGCTCCTTGTCTTTTGTCGCATGGCTTATGAAGATGGATTTATTCAAAGATGGTCTCCGAACGTAAACGTGGGCGTGCGGGCGTAAAGAAACGAGCAGCTGTAGCATTTCGGCAAGTCGAGTTCACTCGCGGATTCAACTAGAGAGTCCGCTGCAGCACGGTCTCATACCGTTCATCGGCGTTCTGTCTAAAGCCGTCAGCGCCTTTCCCTTGAAGACCCAGAGCATTATCGCCATGCACCTCGACACAGTATGGACTGCGTCGCAGATTCTGAAATCGTCAATTTACAGAAATGCATCTGATGACGCAACGCTGTAGCGCTGCGCCCGGATGAGAGCTGTTGCGGAAAGGGTTTCCGTCAAGAAGACCTTTCGCATTCGTCGATGTCGATGTCGATGTCGATGTCGATGTCACAGATGATCGTACAGAGCGAGGTCGATTTCGAACTTGTTTCCCGCTACCTTTCGCTTGCCTTCCACGCGGAACGCGCACCCAATCGGTAGCAGCGCCTCTTCCTCTTCGGGAAAATAAGAATAATGTGAAATTATTCTAGCGGCTCTCTTGCCGTAGGTCGACAACGAACTTTTCGGCGTTATAGTAAATAATACATTTCCATTAATGCAGTTTAGTCGATTCATCGACAGGGAGGTGAAGGAGGACCAGACGAACTGCTCTCCGACGACGTATTTGTCTATGTCGCTTCTTGACATATTGGACCCACGGTAGACGACGCCGTGGTGCTCCTCCTCTTTTCGCAATATCGCGTTGAGATGCAGGATCCATGGAACTAGAGGATCGTCGCCCACATCCTTTCCAAGATTCCCCATTCGAAGCAGTTCATTCACGCGAGAATACAAGTCGGACGCCGCTGTATATTGTTGAATGATCGTCTTATTCATCTCCGCTTCGCTCTTGCAAGCGGAGATTTCATCATGTTGAATGTCGAACCCATGAGACTTCAGCCCGTGCAGAATTAGGTCTTTCACCCGTGGAAAATCGTTTTGCGCAGAGTAGTGGTCCTTTGACTTGTCAAAATACAGAGGCAAATAAAGCACATGCGCAGCCCAGTAAGCAAAATTGTGTTTCGTTACTGCTGTCTCCAATACAAAATTTTCGCACTCCCAGAACGAAAGATCCTCGCTAAAGGTTAATGGAGCAACTTCGCTGACACTAGATTTACTAAGTCTGTCTCTCATTGATCTCACCGGAAATATGGTCGCTTTTTTGAACGCAGTCAACTGCCGCCTATGCTTTTCTGCCCTGAAAAGAACATTAGGTCCTTTCCGAAGTTCACTGGCGTAACGGATGATGACGTGCGACCGTTTGAAACATCCGCCATTTCTAGGCCCGCAGCCCTGGCGGCGTTGAGAACCATCGGCGGAGCACGATCTGCAAGGCCAGCAGCGCACTCGCTCAGACGTGTTTAAGGCGCCTACCCAGTATACCGAAACCCTCTGTTGCCGACCGGTTCAGATCGAAGTTCGAGATCTCCTTCGCACTCGCGCCGAGACGCCAAGGGCCAGGTATGGCTACGTTTGCATCGGATTTTTCGCAGAGATAGGTATGGACGTAGCCAACATGGAAACCAGTTTTGCGACTCTAACCATGGGCATGGTTGGTTTGCAAGAACACTGATGACTACTAGGGATTCTATATGTCCATGGACTTTCCACTCGCGGGTGGCTGGAGTGGAGTCCCGACTCCACGCGTAAGGATGCGCCAACGAGACGCATGCACGCGTGGACACGGGTGTCCACCCTACGTGCCGTACGTCCAGTCCTCAGCCGACGAAATCCGGCTGCATCGCAGGCGCCGCCTGCACGAAGGCGTCCTGGCGCATGCAATGCCCGTATACCGCCATCACCCGCGTGAAGCGCGACAGGTCGCAGCCCATGCGCTGGGCGTTGGCTACCTGCGGCACCAGGCAGCAGTCGGCCAGGGTCGGCGTGTCCCCGACGCAGTAAGGTGCGGCCGGCAGCTTCTCCAGCAGGCGTTCGACCGCACCCAGGCCCTCCTCCACCCAGTGCGCATACCAGGCGTTCTTCTGCTCTTCGCTCACGCCGAGCGTGCCGGTCAGGTATTTCAGGACGCGGATGTTGTTGATCGGGTGGATCTCGCAGGCGATGGTCTGCGCGATCTCCAGCACCCGGGCGCGCAACAGGTCGTCCTCGGGCAGCAGGCGCGGCCCGGGGTAGCGGCGGTCGAGGTAGTCGATGATCGCCAGCGACTGGGTCAACGAGACCTCCCCGTCGACCAGCACCGGCACGATCCCGGCCGGGCTCAGGCCGCGGTGCGCGTCCTGGTTCTGCTCGCCGGCGCGCAGGTTGACGGCGGCGTAGTCGTAAGGCAGGCCTTTCAGGGCGAGCGCGATGCGCACCCGGAACGAGGTCGAGCTGTTGAAGAAGCTATGCAGTTTCATGTTTGATTTCCTGAGTTGAGGTTGCGTCCGCCGCTGGAGCCGGTGCCGCGCGGCCGTGTGCATATTTCCGCGCCATCGCAAAAATCGCCATGGACGCCAGCAGGGCCGGCAGCGCCAGCAGCAGGATGATCGCCGAGAAGCCCAGCCCGGCGCCGAGCAGCGCGCCGCCCATCAGCGAGCCGAGGATGGCGCCGCAGCGGCCGACGCCCAGCGCCCAGCTGACGCCGGTGACGCGGTTGCTGGTCGGGTAGAACGAGGCGGCCAGCGCGTTCGCGCCGACCTGCGAGCCGCTGATGCAAAAGCCCACGCCGGCCACCGCCAGGTTCAGCACCACGAGATCCGTGTACATGAAACCGATCAGGGCGATGAAGACAATGCTCGTCAGGTAGGAGACGGCGAGCACCCGGTAGGGGTTGTAGCGGTCCATCAGCCAGCCGATGGCGATCGCGCCGACGGTGCCGCCGACCTGGTACATGGCCGCCACCAGCGCCGCCTTGGCCAGCGGGAAGCCGGCGTCCTTGAACAGGGTCGGCAGCCAGTTGGTGAGCAGGTAGACGATCAGCAGGCTCATGAAGAAAGCCGCCCACAGGGCCAGCGTGCCGAAGCCGAGCTGGGGCGAGAACAGCTGCGCCACCGGCGAGCGTTTCGAGGTGGCCGGCGGCTCGGGAATGAAGAAGCTGGCGCCGCTGAGCGTCACGCTTGAGGCGCCCGGCGCGATGCGGCGCAGGATGGCCGCGATCTTGGCGCTGTCGGGCCGGCGCAGCACCAGGAAACGCACCGATTCGGGCAGCAGGAACCAGAGCAGGAAGGCGCAGCCGATCGGCAGGTAGCCGCCGAGCAGCAGCACGCTGCGCCAGCCGTAGTCCGGGATCATCTGCGCGGCCAGCAGGCCGCCCAGGCCCGAGCCGAGGGTGAAGCCGCAGAACATGATCGTCACCACCACCGACTTGCTGCGCTGGGGAGAATATTCGGAGGTGAGCGTGATCGCGTTCGGCATGGCGCCGCCCAGGCCGAGGCCGGTCAGGAAGCGGAACAGGGTCAGGGTGAACAGCGAATCGGCGTAGGCCGAGGCCAGGGTCCAGATGCCGAAGAACAGGACCGAGAGCACCAGGATGGCCTTGCGACCGATGCGGTCGCCGAGCGGGCCGGCAACAAAAGAGCCGACCGCGAGGCCGACCAGGCCGGCCGACAGCAGCGGCGCGAGCTGGGCCGGCGACAGGCCCCATTCGGTGCGCAGCGAGGGGGCGATGAAGCCGATGATGGCCGTGTCGAAGCCGTCGATGGCGATGATCACGAAACAGAGGAAGGCGACGAGGAACTGATAGCCCGAGAAGCGACCGGTATCGATCAGCTTCTGGACGTCGATGCGTGCTGCGGCAGACATGGGTACTCCTTGAAACGAGGTGGTGCTTGCATGTACAAAGGCCCGGGCAAGCCCGGGCCTTCATACGCCTTACCGTTTAAATCGGATAAATCAGCGAGTTCGGGATCATCTCGGTGTCATAGATGCACAGCCGCGATGCCAGTTTCAGCCCCTCGGGCGTGACCCGCACGCGGTCGAGGTAGCGGCCGACGTTGAACACCGTGGTCTCCTGGCTCAGCTTGGTGCGGAACACGGCGTAGTTGGTCTCGGCCTCGATCAGGTCGCCCTCGCGGCGCAGGATGCGCGGCAGGCCGACCACGTGGCGCTGGTAGTACGGGTCGTGGAACAGCGTCTCCTTGATGCCGTAGACGCGGTCGCGCAGCATGCCGCGGCTGAGCAGCGCGAGGGTGGCGAGCGGGAAGCCCCGCTCGTAGTTCTCGCGCGGCTGCACCTTGTACTCGCAGTCCTCGGTGAAGAACCCGACCCAGCGGTCCCAGTCCTGGGAATCGATGGCGGCCGCGTAGTCGGCATTCAGGGCGGCCAGCGCCAGATAGGTCTGGATGTCGTCTTTGTCAGTCATCTTCAATCCTCCATCACCTTGCGCCAGTAGCCGTACATGCCCCGGATCAGGGTTTCCGTCACCATGTGGTCGGTATTCTCTTCTCCGTAGCCGCCCAGTTCGGCGAGCGCCCGGTGGAAGGGTTTCTGCTCGAAGCCCATCTGCGACAGCTCGATCACCTCGCCGTCGTCGGCAGAGACGAAGCCGGCCGGTCCGAACAGGTTGGCCTGGATCAGGCGGCGCTCCGTCATCTCGGGCGTGTCGTCCTCGAAGCCGAAGTGGGTCCAGACGAAGTCGAAGGAGCCCTTGCCGTCCGGCTGGATGTGGCGGGTCGAGACGCTGTTGACCTGCTGCTGGAAGATCACGCTCGGGAACACCGTCATCATCACCGCGGTCGGGCCGCCCCACCAGTCCTCGGGCACGATGTCGAGCAGGCGCTTGTCCTCGATCTCCATGCTTTCCTTGAAGCTGGTGACGCCGGCCGTGACTTCGGACTTGGCGCCGCCGGTGCCGCGGGTCGAGACCATCGCCGCATGGCGGTGGTGCTCGTCCATCACCAGCTGCGACTTGTTGTCGGCGCGCCAGAGGCCATAGGTGACGAACCAGGTGTGCAGCAGGCCCGGATGGTAGGGGTCCTTGATGTTTTCCTGCATCAGCTTCCAGTTGCCCGGAATGCGCTGGCGGTTGTAGCCGAGGATCTTGAGCTGGCGGCCGTTGAACAGGCGGTCGAAATAACCGAGCATGTCCGGGCCCAGGTAGTCTTCCAGCGACTCCACCTCATGGTCGAAGGAGGCGAACACGACGCCGCCGCGCACCGCCACCTTCAGCTTGGTGAGACCGTGCTCCTCGGGCTTGAATTCCTTCGGCATGCCGCCCTGAACCTTGCCGTCCTGCTTGACGCCGCGCCGGAAGGGCACGCCCTGCAGGTCGCCATTGAGCTTGTAGTTCCACTGGTGGTAGGGGCAGACGAATTCCTTCTTCTTGCCGTGGCGCTCGCGGCAGAACTGCATGCCGCGGTGGGCGCACACGTTCTCGACCACGTTGATGGCGCCGTCCGCGCCGCGCACCATGATCACCGAGCGCTCGCCGACCACGGTGCGCTTGAAGTCGCCCTCCTCCGGCACTTCGGCTTCGAGGCCGATGTAGCACCAGTGGCCGTGGTAGAACAGGCGCTCGAGTTCGCGCTTGTGCAGTTCCTCGTCGGTGTACACCGCAAACGGGATGCGGCTGCTGCTTTCTTTCGATTCCCACACCGGGCGGATCGGGAATACGACTGGGGTGTCGCCCATGATGATTGTCTCCTCTACTCCAGTATTACCTTAGCCGGCCACGCGCACGCGGATCTCGCCCAGGCCGGCGATCGTGCCGACCATCAGGTCGCCCGGCTTGACCGAATTCACGCCTTCCGGGGTGCCGGTCATGATGATGTCGCCTGGTTCGAGCGTCTCGTATTCCGACAGGTAGGCGATCGACTCGGCCACCGACCAGATCAGCTTGGAGACGTCCGAGCGCTGGCGGTCTTCGCCGTTGACGGTGACGGCGATCTCGCCCTCGGCGATGTGGCCGACATCGGCGGCGCGGTGGACCGGGCCCATCGGCGCCGACTTGGCGAAGGACTTGCCGAACTCCCATGGCCGGCCCTTGTCGCGCGCTTCGAGCTGCACGTCGCGGCGCGTCATGTCCAGGCCGACGGCATAGCCGTAGACGTGGTCCAGCGCTGCTTCGACGGCGATGTCGGCGCCGCCCTTGCCGATCGCGACCACCAGCTCGATCTCGTGGTGGAAGTTGTTCGTCTTCGGCGGATACGGGATCGTCGTTTCCTGCGCGCCGCAGACAACCGTCGCGTTGGCCGGCTTCATGAAGAAGAACGGCGGATCACGGTCCGGGTCCTTGCCCATCTCGCGCGCATGGGCGGCGTAGTTGCGGCCGACGCAGAAGATGCGGTTGACGGGAAACTGCTCGTTGCTGCCGGCGACCGGCAAGCCGTACACCGGGGACGGCGCTACTGCGTATTCCATGTTGTTCTCCAATGAGGGGTTACTGTATTTTTTCTTCGCGCCACAGGCCGAGTGCCTGTTGCATGGGCCGGTCCGAGAAGCTGAACAGGATCGTGTTCGCCTGTGCCTGCAGGCGCAGCGTGTGCCAGGACGGCACGACGAAGATGTCGTTCGGACCAAAGGTATAGGTTTCGTCGCCGACCTGGGCGCTGCCCTCGCCTTCCAGGCAGACGTAGACGGTCGAGTCGGTGCTGCGGTAAGGCTGGCTCGCGAACCCTGCCGGCAGCAGCTGGGCAAAGGCGCCGATGGTCGGCATCGGCGAGGCGCCGGTGGCCGGATTCACGTAACGCAGCTTGTGGCCGAAGTGGGCGTCGGGCGCGGTGCGGGCGATGCCTTCGAGCGCTTCCTTCGTCTCGGCGAACGGATACACGAAGACCTTGGTCGGGTCGGACGGGGCCTGCTGGAGGTCGACCGGCACCATGTTGTGGCCGTAGCGCGCCAGCGCGTCGCCTTCCGGGCGCGCCGTCTGCTGCGACGCGGCGCTGCCGTGCTCGGCGAAGCCGGCGTCGAAGAAGCGCACGGTCGGGATGTCGAGGCCGTCGAGCCAGACCACCGGCTCGCTGCCGAGGTTGCCGTGGTCGTGCCAGGTCCAGGAGGGGGTGATGATGAAGTCGCCGCGGCGCATCGTGTGGCGTTCGCCGTCGACCGCGGTGTAGGCGCCCTCGCCGTCGAGCACCAGGCGCAGCGCCGACTGGCTGTGGCGGTGGGCCGGCGCGACTTCGCCCGGCATGATCAGCTGCAGGCCGGCATACAGCGACTGGGTGATCGAGGAATTGCCGCGCAGTGCGGGATTTTCCAGCACCAGCACGCGGCGCTCGGCCTCTTCGGCGGTGATCAGGCGGCCCGCTTCCATCACGTGGCCGCGCACCTCGCTGTAGCGCCACAGGGCCGGGGCCACGGGCGAGGTCGGCGCCTTCGGCACCAGGGCGCCGAGCACTTCCCACAGCGGGGTCATGTTGTCGCCGCCGATGCGCCGGTAGAACTCGGCGCGCTGTTCCTTCACGTTGTCCTTGTCGGCCAGCGTGCCGCTTGCTTGCATGTCCATCTGGTCTCCTTGTGTCATGCCGGCGCAATGGAAGCGACGGCAATGTCATACGGTCTTGCTATATCGGTTATGCGTTATTGGAAGAAAGTATAGGTTTTGCACTAAAATAAAAAAACAAAATCCCGTGAATCATCAAAATAGATTTTATGAATGTCGGAAATGAGATGCTGAACCTGAGAGACATCGACCTCAACCTGCTGGTGGTGTTCCAGCAGCTGTACAAGGAACGGCGGGTGGCGGCGGTGGCCGAGACCCTGGGGCTGACCCAGCCGGCCGTCAGCAATGCCCTGGCCCGCCTGCGCAAGATGCTGGGCGACGAACTGTTCCTGCGCACCGGGCGCGGCATGGAGCCCACGCCCTATGCCAGCTACCTGGCCGAGCCGATCGCCAATGCCCTGGCCTCGATCCGCGACACGCTCGAGCGCCAGCTCGAATTCGACCCGGTCGCCAGCGAGCGCACCTTCACGCTGGCCATGACCGACCTCGGCGAAGTCCACTTCCTGCCGCGCCTGATGGGCAGGCTGGCCGAGGTCGGTCCCGGCGTGACGATCAGCACCGTGCGCAATACCAGCGTCAACCTGGGCGACGAGCTGGAATCGGGCCGGGTCGACATCGCGATCGGCCTGTTGCCGCAGCTGAAGGCAGGCTTCTTCCAGCGCCTGCTGTTCCGGCAGCGCTATGTGTGCATCTTCCGCAAGGGCCACCGGCTCGACCGGGGCAGCATGTCGCTCGACGATTTCGAAGGCGCCCAGCACGTGGTGGTGGTGGCCGGCGGCACCGGGCACGCGATGGTCGACGAGACCATCGCGCGGCGCGGCATCCGGCGCAACGTGCGCCTGAGCGTGCCGCACTTCATCGCCCTCGGCAACATCCTCTCCAGCACCGACCTGATCGCCACCGTGCCGGAGCGCTACCTGCGCGAAAGCATGGCGCCCTTCAATCTGACCTACCTGCCCTTGCCGGTGCCGGTGCCGGAGTTCGACGTCAACCTGTTCTGGCATGCGCGCTTCCACAAGGAACCGGGTAATCAATGGCTGAGGAATGTGATCGCGGAGCTGGCGATCTAGGATGCACCGGGCGACCGCTCTCGCCGAAGGGCGTTACAATTTGCACACCATCAGCGGCAGCGCCCTTGCGCGCGCGCACCTCAAGGTTTCACGCCCGAATAACATGAATCATTTCCTGCATACCGGCGCCCAGGCGGGCTGCGGAACGTCCCGTGGACGATAGCCGCGCCGACCTGGCGCACAGCGGTCCGCTGGCCCGCCTCAAGGCGCTACTGTTGGCCCAATGGCGCCAGCTGCTGGTCTTCCAGAAGAGCGAGCGCAGCTGGCAGATGCCGCTCGCGGCCGCGCTCTCGTCCGGCCTGCCGCTGGTGGCCGGCGCCTGGTTCGGCCAGATCGGGTACGGCCTGGTCGGCTCGATCGGCGGCCTGGCCTTCCTCTACCTGCCGGTGACGCCCTTGTCGCACCGGATGGTGGTGATCATGGCCTGCTCCTTCGGCATGCTGGCCTGCTACGCGCTCGGGCTGGCCAGCCAGCTGGTGCCGCCGCTGATACTGCCGACCCTGGTCTGCATCACCATCCTGGTGACGATGATGTGCCGCCTGTACAACGTCGGGCCGCCCGGCAGCCTGTTTTTCGTGATGGTGGCCTCGATCGGCGCCTACTCTCCGGTGGCGGTGCCGGAATGGCCGCGCATGGTCGGGCTGTTCGCCCTGGGCTGCATGGTGGCCTGCCTGGTCGGCTTCGTCTACAGCCTGTTCATGCTGCGAAAAATCCCGCCCAAGCCGCCCTACGCGGGGCCGCCGCCCGCCTTCGACTTCGTCGTGGTCGATGCGCTCATCATCGGCCTCGCGGTCGGCGTCTCGCTCGCCGTGGCCCAGGCCTTCCAGCTGGAAAAGCCGTATTGGGTGCCGGTCAGCTGCCTTGCCGTGATCCAGGGAGCGAGCCTGCGGGCGGTCTGGACCAAGCAGCTGCACCGCGTGATCGGCACGGCGGCCGGCCTGCTGCTGTCCTGGGGCCTGCTCTCGCTGCCGCTCGGCCAGTGGGCGATCGCAATGGCCGTCATGCTGCTCACTTTCCTGATCGAGTCGCTGATCGTGCGCCATTACGCGCTGGCCGCGACCCTCATCACGCCGCTGACGATCCTGCTGGCCGAGGCAGCGACCCTCGGCCACACCCCGGCCGCGCTGCTGATCCGCGCGCGCTTCCTCGACACGGTGCTCGGCTGCGCGATCGGCCTGGGCGGCGCCGCCTGCCTGCACAGCCCGCGCCTGCGCCACAGGCTGGGCGTCCTGCTGCGGCGCATGTTGCGCATTCCCCTTCCAGGAGCGAATCCATGACACCATCCCGCATGCCCGCCGCCTTCATCGGCCACGGCAGCCCCATGAACACGCTGGAGTCGAACCGCTACACGCAAGCCTGGCGCCGCTTCGGACAGGCCGTGCCGCGCCCGCGCGCCATCCTGGTCGTCTCCGCGCACTGGTTCATCGGCGGCAGCGCCCTCACGGCCATGGCGAACCCGCGCGTGATCCACGATTTTTATGGTTTTCCGCAGGCACTGTTCGACTTCGACTATCCGGCGCCCGGCGCGCCCGACATCGCCGAGGAAATCGCCGCGGCCGTGCGTCCCGGCGCCGTTGCCCTCGACCGCGACAGCTGGGGCCTGGACCACGGCACCTGGTCGGTGCTGGCCCACATGTTCCCGCAAGCGGACGTGCCGGTGCTGCAGTTGTCGATCCATGCCGGCGAGGACATCGCCTACCACGTCGATCTCGGCCGGCAACTGGCGCCGCTGCGCGAGCGCGGCATCCTAATCGTCGGCAGCGGCAACGTGGTGCACAACCTGCGCCTGGTCGAACGCAGCATGCCTGACACCGCCTTCGACTGGGCCGCCGACTTCGACGCCCAGGCCCGGCAGCTGATGACCGCCAGTCCGGGCGCACTGGCCCGCCTCGCCAGCCACCCGGCCTACCGGTTGGCGGTGCCGACGCCGGAGCACTTCCTGCCGCTGGCCTACCTGGCCGGCCTGGCCAGCGCGGCCGGCGAAGGCGCACAGGTGCTGGTCGAGGGCGGCGTGATGGGCGCGCTGACCATGACCAGCTTCGTGCTCGGATGCGATCCCGCCATGGCAGGCACCGGCGGCGGCGCGGCGGCGCCGATTCCCGGCGGGATCGCGCCGCAGGACACGAATACCTGAGGAGCAACCGGGAAGTCGATGGGCTCGAGGGAGCGGCCGGCGCAGGCCCGACGCCAGGGTTAGCAGGCGGCGCGCGGCGCCGCCGGGCTATCGGTCAAGGCGCCTTGATCTCGCCCTTGAAGTGGCCCTTGAAGACCATCTCGGACAAGGCTTGCCTTTGCGACGGGGTTTCGCGTTTTTGCAGGGCTTCCGGCAAGGCGGCCGCGTCGCCCTGGTAGCCGATGGCGACGGCGGCCTCGACCTTCAGATTATCGGGCAGGCGCAGCACCAGCGGCACCTTGTCGAACTCGATGCCCGCCATGCCGTGCGCCACCAGGCCCATGCTGTGCGCCTGGAGCGACAGCGACATGAAGGCCGAGCCGGCGTCGAAACTGTGGGTGGGAATCTGGCGCGTGCCGTCGAACGAGGTGATCGAGGTGATGAAGATCAGCGCTCCCGCGTCCTTGGCCCAGCCTTCGTTGAAAGGCACCAGCAGGCTGAGCAGCGTGTCGAACTCGGGCTCACCGCGCACGCCATAGAAAAAGCGCCAGGGCTGCAGGTTGGACGCCGATGGCGCCCAGCGCGCCGCCTCCAGGACGGTCAGGACCTGTTCCTGCGTCACTGGACGATCGGCAAAGGCGCGCGGCGACCAGCGCTCGACGAACTGCCGGTCGATGGGGTAATCGGGTGTGCGGGTGCTGCTCATGCTGGTTCCTTCATGGTGAGGGTGGGACGATCCAGCATTATGCACTTTGCACAGCGGCTCCCGCCCCAGGGAAGAAATGTTATGGATCTTGCTCGGTGCGGCCGCTTCGCCTTTGGGAACGCTGGACGCGCTCGCCCCTCCCCCTGGGACACCGAAGCGGTATTGGCCGTTCCGGAACGCGCCTGTCGTGCCGGTTTGCCGATCGAGCGTTCGATCGCACCAGGCCGCTAACGCCGCATTTTGTTCCTTGGTGCGCCCAGCACCCGGCGTGCCACGCCGGCATCGACCTTCATCAGATGCATGAACACATGGGCGAGCCGGACTCCAAACACATCGCGGACTATCTGCGACTTGTACACCAGCTTCGACATCCGCTGATCGCGGCGGTCGTAGCCGCGCTCCTTGCCTGCCTGCGGATCGCCTGTCACCGTAGCGCCTCCGGATAGCGCACGACAGCGCGATGGCGATGTCTGCCGGAGGGAAAGGTCGCCGCAAGAACGGAGGTGGGCCAGTGGAAGGGGGACAGGCGCTGGTCGCGTTGTTTCATTTGAAGGGTTTAGGAAGTCAGCCAGCCCTTGATTACAAAGGAAACGCCGCTTGGTCGCCAGCCGAGAGTTGTAAGGGACGTTACAAGATGTCACGTTCCCATCGAGCCGCTGCCGGTCAACCGGAAAGCCGATTGAGCGACGGACCGCGAACATCTGGGTGCCAGGAAGCGCGCCTTTGCCTGGTATCCGAACAAACCGGGCTGCCCCTGGGGCACAAACCTCGCCGCCGTACTCAAACGCGCTCCGGAACATGGTCGACACGACTATGCTTGGGCGGCGACAACAGCAGTAAATTCTTGGAAGAACTGCTGAGAACTTTCTAGCAAGACAAAACGGACCAAAACAGGATATGAGCAGAGCTCGCCTTCCACGACAGCTGTGGCCACTCTTCCATGTTACATAAACGTAAACAGCCTGGTCCGGCTGCGAATTTCGTACACTAATCCAAAGGCCACGTTTATTATTGGGACGCCATCTTCTTATCCTGGAAATGGGTGCACCCGACCACTCATCTTGGGAATTTGATGACGATCGAGAACATTTATTTCCCTTGGGCAGACTTTCCGGAAAAATATATCGCCAGTCATATAAATTAATTCCTGGATGATCCGCTCAAAGGCTTTATTATTCGCATCAAACTATATGCAATCATAAAACGTGACGATAATATTATGGAAACATTTAAAACACGCGAAAGAACGCCTGATCGCGCAAGGGAATTTCCATCAGTACCAACTGCGTCTTCGCCTTTCGACGAAAAACATGGCGACAGCCTTACGAATAGGATCTTTTCACCAAACGCACTTCCTCAGGATAATCCCATGAAAGTCGGTCTCGTTTCCTATCCGACGCTATTTCAAAATGAGGGCGGATTACAAGTTCAGGTTCGTGAAACCCAGGTTGCACTACAGAAATTGGGTATTGATGTGAAAATCCTCGACACCACGCGCGATGATTTTTCGGACTTTAGCATTATTCACGTCTTTTCCGTCCAACATGGGAATGTAAAGCTGGTGGAGCAGGCGCGCGCCAAAGGCTGCAAGGTCGTTTTATCAAGCTTGCTCAATCCGGCATTCGTTATCGACGCGCCCCTACGACTTGCTCTAATACACTCTCTCGAGTCATTGATTAGCCGTATTTCAGGTTATAAAGTCAAAACCGACTTACGCAGCGTTCACAGCGCACTAAGCAGCGCCGACCACATCATCGCTCTGGGCAATTGGGAGCGTGATGTGATCAATAAATCGTTCGGAACAGGCTTCAAGCGCGTATCTGTCGTCCCGAACGGGATCTCCAAGCAATTCTTCGAGCCGGACAAAGCGGCCTTCCATGCCGAATACGACGTAACCGGACCCTTCGTATTCTATCCAGGCCAGATATCATCGTGGAAGAATCAGCTGACTCTGGTGAGAGCTCTGGCCGGCACCAATATCACCGTCGTCCTTGCTGGACCACTGCATGGGAAAAGCCGCGCGACACTCGATGCCTGCCTGGCCGTTCCGGCAGCCAAAGTCGTCTACCTGGGCAACCTCGATCGAACGAGCCCGACCTTTTCTGGGGCTTATGCTGCAGCCAGCGCGCTTGTCATGCCGAGCAAGGCCGAGGCAGCTCCACTTGTGGCGCTCGAATCGCTTGCCGCAGGCACGCCGGCTATCATTACGCGCGACAATGGATTGGACCTGCAGCCGGACGGGTACTGCTTACGCGTCGTTGATCCATTTGATGTACGGGCCATACGCGAAACTGTGCTGGAGGTCCTGGCGGACAGGCCCGACCCAATGGACTGTCGCGCTAAAGTGGAAAGTATGTCGTGGGACCGTGTCGCCGTGCAGATCGCTAACATTTATTCATCGTTACATCCTGCCTATACAGCAACTTGAGCGCACTCAGGTAAAACGCGTCATACTCAGGTTCGTCGGAACCAGTGAACGTATTGCCAGCCAGGAATCGCTTGAGTGCTCAGTTGTTCGGAACGGCTTGCCTCAGCCTCCGCCAGCGGCACATAGCCGGGCGGTCCCAGCAGACGGTGCTTGAACCAGTACACCGTTCCATCGTCCCCATTCGACCTCTCCGGGCGTTTCAGGACGAATCGCGGTCGAACCTGGATGGGTTCCGTCAAAGTGGCTTTGCCAAACCTTGGCCGACCTCAGAACAGGTCGAGCTGCCCCGCTGCCCGCGCACCGGTCTTGACGACCGATGGCGGCACCACCAGCGGGCGCCGGAACTGGCTCGTATCGAGCCGCTGGAAGCGCCCGCCGAAGCCGCCCAGTCCGAGCCGTGCCACGGTCTTGTTGAAACGCTGGCGGATCAGGTCGGCCCAGACGCCCTCCCCGTGCATGCGCTTGCCGAAATCGCTGTCGTAATCCTTCCCGCCGCGCATCTCGCGCACCCGGTTCATCACGCGCGCCGCGCGCTCCGGGAAATGCGCTTCCAGCCACTCCTGGAACAGCGGGTTGACTTCGAAGGGCAGGCGCAGCACCACGTAATGGGCGCCGACGGCGCCGGCGTCGCGCGCCGCTTCCAGGATGCGTTCGATTTCCGGTTCGGTCACGAACGGGATGATCGGCGCCACGCTGACGCTGACCGGGATGCCGGCCTCGGTCAGGGTGCGGATGGCGCGCAGGCGCCGCGCCGGTGCCGCCGCGCGCGGCTCGAGGGTGCGTGAAATCTCGGAGTCGAGGGTGGTGATCGTGATGGCCGCGCAGGCCAGGCCCTGCTCCGCCATGGGCGCGATCAGGTCGATGTCGCGCTCGATCAGCGCCGACTTGGTGATCAGCCCATACGGATGGCGGCACTCGCCCAGCACTTCCAGCACCTCGCGCGTGATGCGGTGCTCGCGTTCGCAGGGTTGATAAGCATCCGTGTTGACGCCGATCGCAATGTTCTCGGGCTGGTAGCCGGGGCGCGCCAGTTCCTGGCGCAACAGGTCGGCCGCATTCACTTTCGCGAACAGGCGGCTTTCGAAATCGAGGCCGGGAGACAGGCCGAGATAGCTGTGCGTAGGCCGGGCGAAGCAGTAGATGCAGCCGTGTTCGCATCCCCGGTAGGGGTTGAGGGAAACGTTGAAGGGGATGTCAGGCGATGCATTACGCGACAGGATGCTTTTCGCGATCTCGTCGGTGACCTGCGTCTTGTAGCCGGGCAGTTCTGCGTCCTCCCTGGCCCAGCCGTCGTCGAAGCCTTCTCGCCCCTCGAGCTCGTAGCGCCCCTGGATATTCGAGACGGCGCCACGCCCCTTGCGCGGAGCCTGTACCTGCGCTGGATGCGGAGCCGGGATTGGCTGCTCGGCGCTGTATTCCCGGTCAATTGTCTGCTGTCGATGTTGCATGGCCCACCCATGACTGTATATTTATACAGTATGGTACGCGGCTATTCTGGCGATTTCAAGCGCGGCACGAATGCGGCCTGCTGTTCGACGAAACCGTCGAAGGCATCGAACAAGGACGCGAAACGCGACCGATCGCCTTCGACCTGTCCCAGCGCGTGGGCGGCCGCCTCGAGTGTCGAGAGCTGGTCGGGCGCATGGGCCTTGCGGATGCGGTAGCTCGATGCCGGCATGTCGCGCAGGGCCAGCCGCGGCAGACCTTGCAGGGCGGGGTTCAGGTACAGCATCTTGCGGCTTTTACGCCACGTTGCATCCAGCACCACCAGGCGCAGGCCGGCGGCGGGCGGCAAGGCCGGGGCAGCAGCATTCGCGCTGTCGGGATACAGCAACACCGGGCTGCGGCCGCCGGCATGCAGCAGCGTGTCCAGTTCGGTCTCTTCGAAAGCCTCGCCCACGGCCAGCACGCTGCCGGGGATGCTCAGGTGCAGCAGGCGCGCGCTGTTCTTGGCATTGCCGACCTCGAGCGGGTGCTGCAGGATCAGCAAGGCCGCCGCGCTCTGCACGGGCGCAACCCAGCGGCAGATGCAGGCTGGCTGCGCGCGCAGGCAGGCGGCGCAGGTGGCGCGGCGGGGAACGGGAGCAGGCGTCATCGGCGAACGGGAAGGAAAGGCGCGATTGTAGCAGCCCGGTTTTGCTCCACGGGCGTTGCCCGCCCGCTTCCACGCCGGGGCCCGGTTTGTCTCTTCAATACGACGGCCCAGAGCCCTTGCCTGCTCATCAATATTGGCCGTTCTTCAACGCATAAAGCGGGCTCGACGGGGCATCGGTGCATGTTCCTTATCGATCTGCATAAGCATCTTGATCACACACGAAAATTTAGCGCCCGAATTGGCGATTCGGATATTGCCCTGCACTTTCTAGGTGCCTAGAATCAATTTATTCCCTAAAGCAATTCTGTCGCACCGGCAGCACTCCAGAGTCGCCCATGTTTAGAGTTCGCCTCACCGTCCGCCAGTCCCTCACTGCCTTGCTCGCCGGCACGGCCCTGCTGCCCGGCGTGGCGATCATGCAGGAGCTCCAGCTCGACCACCGCATGAACGAACGCGTCGTCCAGGTGCCGGCCGCGGGTGGCCGCGCGATGCTCGAGACGACGGTGTTCCAGCCGAACGGGCCCGGCCCCTTCCCGCTCCTGATCATCAACCACGGCAAGGACCCGGGCCGCCCGAGCTCGCAGCCGCGCGACCGCTTCTACTACATGGCCGCGGCCTTCGTGAAACGCGGCTATGCGGTGATGGTGCCGATGCGCCAGGGTTTCGCCAACTCGACCGGCCAGTACCGCGACCGCGGCTGCGACATGACCGCCAACGGCTACCTGCAGGCCGACGACATCCGCGCCACCCTCGACTATGCGCGCGCCCAGAAGTGGGTGAACGCCGGCCAGGTGGTCGTGGCCGGCCAGTCCTACGGCGGCCTGGCGACGATGGCGCTCGGCACCGAGAACCTGCCGGGCGTGCGCGGCCTGATCAATTTTGCCGGCGGCCTGCGCGACGACAGCGACCGCTGCGCCTGGCGCTCCTCGCTGGTATCGGCCTTTGCCGAGTACGGCGCGAAGAGCAAGCTGCCCAGCCTGTGGATGTACGGCGAGAACGACTCGCTGTTCGGCCCGGACCTGGCGAACCGCCTGCACGAGGCCTACAGCCAGGCCGGCGGGCGCGCGCGCCTGGTCGAGTTCCCGTCCTTCAAGCGCGATGCCCACGGCATGCTGGCCAGCCGCGACGGCGAAAAAGTCTGGCTGGCCGACACGATGCAGTTCCTGCGCAGCGTCGGCATGCCGACCGAGGAGATCTACAAGGTGCCGGCGCCGCCGATGCCGCCGCGCACCGATTTCGCCAGCGTCGACGACGTCGAGGCCGTGCCCTTCCTCTCGGAACACGGGCGCCTGGCCTACGCGGACTATCTGACCAAGATGACGCCGCGCGCCTTTGCAGTCTCGCCGAGCGGCGCCTGGACCTGGGCCGAGGAAGGCGAAGCGCCGGAAGCGCGCGCGCTGGCCACCTGCTCGTCCAAGAGCAGCGAGCCCTGCAAGCTGTATTCGATCGACGACTACGTGGTCTGGAACGGCGAGCGCATCGATGCCGCCGAGAAGGCCAGCATGACCGCCTCGATCGCACCGCCGCCGGATGCGAGCGCGCCGGGCGCGGTCGGCAGCACGGTGCCGGCGCCGGCGGCACCGCCGGCCCAGCCGGCGCCGAAAGCCCAGTAAGTCGTTCCGTCCAGGAATATATAGCTCGTCAAGCATCCGGCGCAGCCTTTATGGTGCGCCGGATGCTGCTACCTCGTCATTTGTTCCTCATCCATACGCGACATAGCGCAAACCGGCTTGGTGCGCCCGCTTCGACAATGAAGCCTTCGTCCCTCGGAGCCCGTCATGCCGCAGCCGGTCCCGCATTGCTTCCGCTCCTTGTTTGCAGCGCTGGCGTTTTTGCTGACCCCGTTGCTGATCCTGCTGCTGGCCCTGCTGCCTGCCGGCGCACGCGCCGCCAATAACGACCCCATCGTGCTGGTGCACGGCTTCCTCGGCTTCGGTCCCGACCAGTTTCCGCGCAGCGGCTTCCTGTACTGGGGCGGTTATGGCGACATCGCCGCCCACCTGCGCCTCCATCACGGACCGCACACGGTGCTGACGGCCAGCGTCGGCGCGATTGCCAGCAACCGCGAGCGCGCAGCCGAGCTGTACGCGCAGATCAAGGGCGGCTGCGTCGACTATGGGCTCAGCCATGGGGCAACCGACACCGCGGCCGACACGGCAGCCGAGGCGGCGGGCGAGAAGAAGCCCGTGCGCTGCTGGGCCGCCGACCCGGCACGCAACCCGCTCGGCCATCCGCCGGCGCTCTACCCGGCCTGGGATGCACGCCACCCGCTGCACATGATCGGCCACAGCCAGGGCGGCACGACCGTCCGGGCCCTGGTCGAACTACTCGAACACGGCGCGCCCGGCGAAGGCGACGGCGAGTTGTATCAGGGCGGCAAGGTCGGCTGGGTGCGCAGCGTCACCACGATCTCGAGTCCGCACAACGGCACCACCCTGCGCGACGCCGTGCTCGACATCCTGCCCCAGCTGCGCTCGCCCCTGCGCGACTGGCTGGAGCACGACCTGCGCAACTGGGAGATGGCGCCCGACGGCGCGCGCAACTTCAACCGCTGGGCACGCACCTCGCCGCACATCTACTATTTTTCGGTCGGTACGCTGGCCACCGAGGCCGGCGCCTGGTGCTGCAACGGCACCGACCGCGCCCTCGCCCCGCTCCAGAGCGCGCGCTACCAGTATCCGCGCGCCGACATGTTCGGCTATTACAAGCGCTTTGCCGGCGAGTGGATCGTGCCGTCGATGCTCCAGCGCGGCATGGGCAGCTATACGCAAAGCGCCCCGGGGCGGGTGCGCATCGACAGCGCCTGGTTCGCCAACGATGGGGTCGTCAACACGGCCAGCATGCGCGCACCCGCCGGCCATCCGGTGCGCGACTTCGACGGCACGCCGGTCAAGGGCTACTGGAATTTTCTCGGTAACTACCGCGGCTACGACCACTTCGACATCCTGAACTGGCCGAACAAGGGGCCGCCCGCCGACCCCATCTACGAGCGCATCAGCGAGATCCTGTTTGCGCTTTGACGGTGGCGGCGCTGCTTATTGCAGGCGGATGGCGGTGTCGAACAGCCAGGTGCGGCGGATTTCGATCACGTCGTACTGGCGCGCCAGCGCCGGCGGGAAGGCGCCGTAAGGGGCCTGGCTGGCGACGACTTGCCGGATCGCTTCGTCCAGCGCCGGCACGCCGCTCGAGACGACGAAGGTCACCTTCTCCACCGAGCCGTCCGCGCGCACCGCCACCGTCACGATCGGCGCGGTATGCGGCTGCTTCACCAGCTCGCGCACGGTGTCGAAGGTCATGTTCAGCTCGATCTTGCGGCTCATGGCCTGGGCGTACTGGACGAGGTCGGCGTTCGGGTCGGCGCGGCCGAACAGCCAGCCGCGGCGCAGGCTGCTGGTCGTGGGCGGCAGCGTCGGGCCGGCGGCGGCCGGGTCGCGCTGGGCCGCTTCCCTGTCGAGTTGACGGCCGATGGCGCGGAGTCGCTCCTCGCGTTGCGCCTCTTCCTCGGCACGCTCGCGCTGCGCCTGGTCCTGCTTTGCCTGCTGCTGGCGGGCGGCTTCCTGGCGCGCCGCTTCCTGCCTTCCGGCTTCCTGGCGCGCTGCCTCCTGGCGTGCCGCTTCCTGCCGAGCTGCCTCCTGCCGAGCTGCCTCCTGGCGTGCCGCTTCCTGCCGAGCTGCCTCCTGGCGCGCTGCCTCCTGGCGTGCCGCTTCCTGGCGTGCCGCTTCCTGCCGTGCCGCTTCCTGTCGTGCCGCTTCCTGCCGAGCTGCTTCCTGGCGTGCCGCTTCCTGGCGTGCCGCTTCCTGCCGAGCTGCCTCCTGGCGCGCTGCCTCCTCGCGTGCCGCTTCCTGGCGCGCTGCTTCCTGGCGTGCTGCGTCCTGGCGCGCTGCTTCCTGGCGAATGATTTCCTGACGCGCTGCCTCCTGCCGCGCCGCCTCGAGCTGTGCCTGCCTTGCCTGCTCCTGGCGCGCGGCTTCAGCCCGTTCGAGTTCCTGGCGCGCGGCTGCCTGCCGGGCGGTCTCCGCTTCCCGCCGGGCTGCCTCCTGCCTCATGGCCTCCTGCCGTGCCGCTTCCTGCTGGGCCTGGCGCGCAGCGTCGAGCTGCGCCTGCCTTGCCTGTTCCTGCCGCGCGGCGTCCGCCCGCGCGGCCTCGGCACGCTGCTGTTCCTGGCGCGCTGCCTCCTGCCGCAACGCCTCCTCCTGCCTGGCCTGCTCGCGCTGGAGTGCGTCACGGCGCAGGCTATCCTGCCGGGCCAGCTCGGCCTGTTCCGCCTCCAGCCGCGCCGCCTCGCGCTGCGCTGCCTGCTCGGCCAGCTCGGCCTCCCGGCGCTGCTGTTCCTGCCGCTGCTGTTCCTGCCTCGCCTCCCGCTGCGCCTGGGCCATCAATTCGGCCTGCCGCTCCCGCTCTGCGTTCTGCTCGCGCTCGAGCATGATCTGCTTGATCTGTTCATCCTGCTTCCGGGACGCTTCAGCTGCTTCGGCTGCTTCGGCTGCTTCGGCTGCTTCTGCCGCTTCGCGCGCCAGTGCTGCATCCTCGTCCGCCGTGTTGCGCGCCACCACGGTAGCGGTTGCCCCCACCCGCGGCACGTCGGGCGCGCTTGGCGCAGGGGCCTCGGCAGGTAAAGGTGCCGCTGCGGCCGGCTGCGCAGGCTCAGGCGCGGGGGGCGGTGGCGGTGCAGGTACAGGTGCAGGTGCAGGTGCAGGTGCAGGTGCAGGTGCGGGTGCGGGCGCGGGTGCAGGCGGAACCGCGACCGGCGGCGCAGGCGCGACGGGAGCCGGCGGCGCAGGGGGCGGTGGCGGCACCGCCGCCCCGGGCGGCTTGGCCCCGCCAGGCGCAGGCGCCGGCAGCGCGATGGGTGCCGGGCTGCTTGCCGGCGCAGGTTTGTCCGCCGCAGTGGAGGCGGTCTTTGCGGGTGTCGCCGGCTCAGCGGCCGGCTTCGCTTCGTTTGCCGAAGACGCAGGCTGCGCCGGCGCCAGCACGATGCTCAACTCGTCGGCGCCCAGGCGCTTTTCCTTCCAGGGCAGGTTCAGGCCGGGGAGCCCGAAGCTGTGTCCGCCGAGGCTGATACTGAGCAGCAGCGCGTGAAAGACCAGGGAAATCAGCAGCGCCGCGTGCAGGCGCGAGGGTCCGCGTTCGAGGAGGACGGCCGTACTCAAGCTGCCGGCCCTTGCGGTAACTGCGACAACTGCGCGTCCCAGGCCTGCAGTTGCGCCACCGTCGCGGTCGCGCCGCCGCAGGCGATGGCCAGCACATTGTCGAAACGGGCCAGGCGCTCCCCGGCCTCGTAGGCCAGCGCCAGCGCCGCGCCGCAGGCCGGTTCGACCACGACCCGGTGGTCGTCCATGAAGCGCAGGCAAGCGGCCACCGCCTCCTGGTCGCTGACGACGACGGAGGCGATCGGATGTTCGGCGGCCAGCGCCAAGGCATGTTCGGCTACCATCCGCGCGCCGAGCGAGGTGGCGATGCTGGCGATGGCCGGCAATTCGATGCGCCGGCCGGCCGCCAGCGACTGCGCGTAGGAGTCGGCGCCGCGGGTCTCGACGGCAATCACGGGAACCTCGTTCCAGCCCTGCCGGCGCAGGCCCTCCACCACCCCGCTGAGCAGCCCGCCGCCGCCGACCGCCAGCACCACCGCGTCCGGCCGCAGGCCGGCGCGTGCCACTTCGTCGATCATCCCGGCATGGCCTTCCCACAGGAGCGGATCGTCGAACGGGTGAATAAAGGCGTCGTGCGCGCCAAGCAGGGACTGCGCGTGGGCGTTCGCTTCCTGGAAGGACAACCCCTGCACCCGCACCTCGGCGCCCTCGCGCGCCAGCAGTTCGCGGGCGCGCGCGCTGGTCGTTTCCGGCACCACGACCAGTACCGGCACGCCGAGCCGGCGTCCTGCATAGCTTGCGGCCAGCCCGGCGTTGCCGCCCGAGGAGGAGACGATCCGGCGCGCGCCGGCGGCCACCCGCAGTGCGCAGGCGTGGCCGATGCCGCGCAGCTTGAACGAGCCGCTCGGCTGCAAGGCCTCCATCTTGAGCCAGACGCGCTGGCCCGCGCGGCAAGCCATGGCGTTCGATTCGACCAGGGGCGTGTCGAGGTGAAGCTGCATGCGCCGCGTCCCCGTCAGGCCGCCGTGCGCAGCGCGCGCGCCAGGTCCGACAGCCGGTAGGGTTTGTGCACGAAGACGAATTCGTTGAGGTAGGCCGGGTCGACTTTCAGGGCCGGCAGCGGATAGCCGGACGCCAGGATGGTCTTCACCCCCGGATAATTGTCGCGCGTGAAGACGGCCAGCTCGATGCCGTTCATCCCGTCCGGCATGATGATGTCGGTGAACAGGATGGCGACGTCGCGGCTGGCCAGCAGGTTCATCGCTTCCTGGGCGTTCGACGCGGTCACGACCTCGTAACCCATGCTGATGTACAGGGCCGCTGCCACGTCCATCAGGTCCGGTTCGTCCTCGACGATCAGCACCAGCTCGTTCGCTTCGCGCTGGGTGGCCAGGTCCTGGCCCGGCGCGGCCGGCAGGAAGATCGAAATCGCCGTGCCTTCGCCGGGCGCGCTGCCGATCACGACCTCGCCGCCCGACTGCTTGATGAAGCCGTAGACCTGGGACAGGCCCAGGCCGGTGCCCTTGCCCACTTCCTTGGTCGTATAGAAGGGCTCGAAGGCGCGCGCGGCGACCTCCGGCGGCATGCCGGTGCCGGTGTCGCTGACGGTCACGCGCACATAGGGCCCCGGCGCCAGGCCGCGCACCTCGTGCTCGACCAGGTCGACGTTGGCCGTTTCGATGTGCACGCTGCCGCCGTCGGGCATGGCGTCGCGCGCATTGACCACCAGGTTCAGCAGGGCCGATTCGAAGCGCGCGCTGTCGATGACGGTGTTGCGGATGTGGGGGTCGAGCCGCAGCTCGAACTCGATCGCGGCGTTCACCCCGCGCCGCAGCACCGATTCGAAGCCGGAAATGAGACGGTTGACGCTGCGCGTTTCCGCCTGCAGCGGCTGCTGGCGCGCAAAGGCCAGCAATTGCTGGGTCAGCGTGGCGCCGCGGTCGATGGCGCGCCGCATGCTGTCGAGGGTCTTGCCGTCGACATTGCCGCCGCGGCCGAGGGACAGCACTTCGAGGCCGCTGGCCAGCACCGACAGCAGGTTGTTGAAGTCGTGCGCGATGCCGCCCGTGAGCTGGCCGATCGATTCCATCTTCTGCGCCTGGAACAGGGCGGCATTGGCCTCGGCGAGCGCATCGGCGGCGGCCTTTTTCTCGGTCAGGTCGCGCGTGATTTTCGCAAAGCCGAGCAGTTCGCCGCTCTCGTCGCGGATGGCATCGATCACGACATGGGCCCAGAACCGGGTGCCGTCCTTGCGCAGGCGCCAGCCTTCGGCCTCGTAGCGGCCCTCGCGCTCGGCGGTGGCCAGCGCCCGCCACGGCAGGCGGCCGACGCGGTCTTCCTCCGTATAGAAGCGCGAGAAGTGCTGGCCGACGATTTCGTCGGCCATATAGCCCTTGATGCGCTCGGCCCCGACATTCCAGTTATTGACCTCGCCCGTCGGCGACAGCATGTAGATGGCGTAATCGGTGACGCCCTGCACCAGCAGGCGGAAGCGCTCCTCGCTGGCGCGCAGTTCCTTTTCCGCGTCGCGGCGGGCGGTGATGTCGCGCGTGATCTTGGCGTAGCCGAGCAGGGTGCCGTATTCGTCGTAGATCGGGTCGATCACCACGCTGGCCCAGAAGCGGGTGCCGTCCTTGCGCATGCGCCAGCCCTCGGCTTCGTACTTGCCTTCGACCAGCGAGGTGGCGAGGGCGCGCGCCGGCAGGCTGGCCGCGCGGTCCTCGGGCGTATAGAACTGTGAGAAGTGACGCCCCAGGATCTCGTGTTGCTGATAGCCCTTGAAGCGCTGGGCGCCCGTGTTCCAGCTGCTGACGCGACCGTCCGGGTCGAGCATGTAGATTGCATAGTCGCTGATCCCCGAGATCAGGTACTGGACGCGCTGTTCTTCGGTCAGCTCTTGCTTGGCTTCGACGGCGTTGTGCATGGTGGCTGGAACTGGACAATGTTGGCTAACACACCATCATAACCCCAAAAGCCGGCATGGGCCCACGCAACTGTTTCGCGTGCGAATCAAGTATTGACGATTCAGTCAAGCACTAATCCGCCCAAAAACTTCACGTTTCACTCGGTGTGGCCGTGCGCGCTTCAGGGACTGGCATTACGCCGTTCCACTCATGTCTTTCAGGCTAAAATAGCGCTTTTGTAACCCAGCCGTTCCCACGCCTGCGCCCCATGAATCCAGCTCCATCCGCACCGCTCGACCTGTCCAGTTGCGACAGGGAACCGATCCGCACGCCTGGCAGCATCCAGCCGCACGGATTCCTGCTGACCTTGTCGGCGGAAACACAGGTACTCCAGGCCAGCGCCAACCTGGCGCAATGGCTGGGAATCGAGGCCCAGGCGGCGATCGGCGGCTCGCTCGCCGACGTCCTCGGGCCGGCCGGCGAACGCCTGGCCGGCGCGCTGCGGGCCGTCGACCTGGGCAACCGCCCGTTCTATATCGACACCATCACTGCCGGCAATGCCAGCCATTTCGACGTGCTCGGCCACCGCTGGGACGATCTGCTGATCCTCGAATTCGAAGCCGTCGAGCGTGCCGGCGCGGCCGATTTCCGCCACCTGTACGCCCTGCTCGGCGACTTCCTCCTGAAGATCGACCAGACGCAGACGGTCGAATCGGTGGCCGAACAGGCGGCGCACCACGTGCGCATGGTCACCGGTTTCGGCCGCGTGATGGTCTACCAGTTCGACCGCGACGGCCATGGCCACGTGATGGCCGAGTCGAAAGAGGACAGCTACCATTCCTACCTGGGCCAGCGCTTCCCGGCCAGCGACATTCCTGCCCAGGCGCGCGAGCTGTACGCCGCCTCGCGCATCCGCCTGATCCAGGACGCCAACTACACGCCCGCGCAGCTGGTGCCGCCCGAGAATCCCGTCACCGGCGCGCGCAACGACCTCTCGTTCGCGGCCCTGCGCAGCGTCTCCCCGGTCCACCTGCAATACATGCGCAACATGGGGACGCTGGCCTCGATGTCGGTCTCGCTGATGGTCAAGGGGCGGCTCTGGGGCTTGATCTCCTGCCACAACGAGTCGCCCTGCCCGCTGCCCTTCGAGAAGCGCAGCGCCTGCGAGCAGCTCGGCCAGGTGCTGGCGCTGTGCATCGAATCGCGCGAGGACGCCAGCGACCTGCAGTTCCGCCTCGACGTGCGGCGCATGATGGTGGCCATGCTCGGCAACCTGACCAAGGGTGCCGACATCATCGAGAACATGGGTTCGGTCTTCCCCGAACTGCTGCGCTTTGCGCGCGCCGGCGGGGTCGCGATCGTCGCCGACGAGCGCGTGCTGACCTACGGCGACACCCCCGACGTGCCCGCCATCGAGGAGCTCGTGTCCTGGCTCGAACTGCAGGGCCATGGCCACGAAATCTTCCATACCGACCAGCTGTCGAACCTGTACCCGGCGGCCGCGGCGATCCGCCGCAATGCCAGCGGCCTGCTGGCGATGTCGATCTCGCGCGTGCACAAGCATTACCTGTTGTGGTTCCGCCCGGAGGTGGTCCATACCATCGAATGGGCCGGCAACCCGCATGAAAAGGATTCCGTGCCGGGCAGGATGGTGCAGCTGACCCCGCGCACCAGCTTTGCCACCTGGCGCGAAGTGATCCACGGCGTGAGCCTGCCCTGGCACCCGGCCGAGATCGAGCTGACCGGCGAATTCCGTACCGCCATGCTCGGCATCGCGCTCGAGCGCGCCGAACAGATGGCCGAACTGGCCGAGGAACTGGGCCGCGCCAACAAGGAACTGGAAGCGTTTTCGTATTCGGTCTCGCACGACCTGCGCGCCCCGCTGCGCCACATCGTCGGCTTTTCCGACCTGCTGCTCGAATCGAGCGGCAGCGAAGACACCACCATGCGCCAGCGCTTCCTCACCAACATCAAGGAATCGGCGCGCCTGGCCGGCAAGCTCGTCGACGACCTGCTGAGCTTTTCGCAGATGGGCCGCGCCGCCCTGCGCCCGGTCGAAGTGGACATGTCGAAGCTGGTCGCCTCCTGCATAGACAAGCTGTCGATCGAGACGCGGGGGCGCAACATCGACTGGCAACTGGCGCCGCTGCCGCGCATCACGGCCGACCCGAACTTCCTGCACCTGGCGGTGCTCAACCTGCTGTCGAACGCCGTCAAGTTCACCGGGCAACGCGACCCGGCGACGATTCGCGTCTGGGCCGAGGAAAACGCGCAGGAGACGGTCTTCCACATCGCCGACAACGGCGCCGGCTTCAACATGGATTACGTCCACAAGCTGTTCGGCGTGTTCCAGCGCCTGCACCGGATGGAAGACTTCCAGGGCACGGGCATCGGCCTGGCCAACGTGCGCCGCATCGTCGAGCGCCATGGCGGACGCGCCTGGGCCGAGTCGGTCCAGGGCCAGGGCGCCACTTTCTCTTTCAGTATCCCGCGAAAACTCGCACTCTAACCGGCGAGGACCACAACCATGTTAAAACCCATTCTGCTCGTCGAAGATAATCCGCACGATCTCGAACTGACCCTGGTGGCGCTGGCGAAAAGCCAGCTCGCCAACGAAGTCGTGGTCGTGCGCGACGGCGCCGAGGCGCTCGATTACCTGCTGCGGCGCGGCGAATTTGCCGCGCGCGACGAAGGCAACCCGGCCGTCACCCTGCTCGACCTGAAGCTGCCGAAGGTGGACGGGCTCGAGGTGCTGGCCACGATCCGCGCCACCGCGCACCTGAAGGCAATGCCGGTGGTGATGCTGACCTCCTCGAAAGAGGAGCAGGACCTGGTGCGCAGCTACGAACTGGGCGTGAACGCCTATGTCGTCAAGCCGGTCGATTTCAAGGAATTCGTGCGCGCGATCGCCGACCTCGGGATTTTCTGGGCGGTGCTCAACGAGCCGCCGCCGGGCTCGCACCGTTACGTGCCGCCGGCCTGATTGGATGCAGGGTGGGCTCTCGAGCCCGCGCGGTCGCACCCCGAGCGCAGAGGCACCGGTGTTGCAAGCCGGCTGATTCGCAGGCGCCGTACCGCGTGGGCAGAGCCCACCCTACGAAACCCCTTGTTGGCTAGGTGCCGCGGCGCGCTGTGCGTCGCCGGCGGCGCTACCCTTCTTGCGCCGCAGCAGGTGGCGGATGCGCGCGCTGAGCGCGTCCGGGTGATACGGCTTCTGCAACAGGTGCACCGAGGCGCTGACCTTGCCCTCGTGCGCCAGGACCCCTTCCGCATAGCCCGAGGTATACAGGATCTGGGCGTCGGGCAGGTGCTGGCGCACCGCCTCGCCGAGTTGCAGGCTGCTCACCGGCCCCGGCATGATCACGTCGGAAAACACCAGGTCGATGTGGCGGCCGCTTTCGATGAGGGCGATGGCGCTCGCGGCGTCGCAGGCTTCGAGCACCTGGTAGCCGAGCGCGGACAGGATCGCGCAGGTTGCGCTGCGCACGTCTTCTTCGTCTTCCACCACCAGGATCGTCTCCAGCCCGCCGTACAGCGGGGCGTCAAGCGCCTTGTCCGGCTCCTGCGCCTCGGTGCTGCTGCGCGGCAGGAAGATGCGCACGCTGGTGCCGCGGCCGGGTTCGCTCTCGAGCACGATTTCGCCGCCGGTCTGTTTGACGAAGCCATACGCCATCGACAGGCCGAGCCCGGTGCCCTGCCCGACCGGCTTGGTCGTGAAGAAGGGTTCGAAAGCGCGCTGCAGGATCTCGGGCGCCATGCCGCGGCCGGTGTCGGCCACTTCGATCATCACATAGTCGCCTCCCGGCACGGCAGGCGGCAGGGCCATGCCGGCCCCCTGGGCGCGGCTCGAGGCATTGCTGGCGCGGATCAGCAGCGTGCCGTTGCCGCCCATCGCGTCGCGCGCGTTGATGGCCAGGTTCAGCAACACGTTATTGAGCTGGTTGGGGTCGGCGACCGTGCTCCACAGCGAGGGGTCGATATCGGTGACGATGCGCGCGTTCGGGCCCAGCACGCGGCGCATCATGTCGTCCATCTCGCGCAGCAGGTGGCCGGGATTGAGCACCACCGACTGCAGCGGCTGGCGCCGCGCGAACGCGAGCAGGTGGGCCGACAGCTTGGCGCCGCGCTCGACGCCGGCCAGCGCCATCTCGACGCGGTTGCGCGAGGCATCGTTCAGGCCGCCGACGAGTTTCAGCAGTTGCAGGTTGCCGCCGATGATCTGCAGCACGTTGTTGAAGTCGTGGGCGACGCCGCCGGTCAACTGGCCGATCGCCTCCATCTTCTGCGCCTGGTGCAGCGCCGATTCGCTCGCCGCCAGCTGCTCCCGGCTCACGCGCAGCGAGGCAAAGGCGGCATCGCGCTCGCGCCGGGCAACGCAGGCGGCGCTGTGGTACTGGACGCGCGCGACGAGCTCGCGCGGATCCGGCCACTTGACCATGTAGTCGTTGGCGCCGGCGGCAAACGCCATCGCCTTGATCTCGGGGTCGTCTTCCGACGACAGCATGACGATGGGGATGTGTTCGGTATCGGGACGGGCGCGCATGCGGCGCGTGAATTCGAATCCGTCGAGGTCGGGCATGCGCAGGTCGACCAGCACCACGGTGACGTTCAGCTCCGCCGCCAGGCTGACGGCACGGGCCGCATCCGACTCGTAGCGCAACACATGCTTGACGCAGGTTTTCAGCCCGTGCTCGATGATTTGTTGTGCAAATGGCTCGTCATCGATCAGCAGGATCGAGCAGGTACTGGAATCGTCTTCGATCATCGTGTCGAGACCCCATTTAACAATAACAACGAGGCCATGTTGCATTTTGTGAAGCGTTGATTCTACACCATGTATCTACGATACACACACATCCAGGCGCGCGCGAACCCGGCCCTTGTGACGGCAGCCCTGCGCCACCACCTTCATGGGGACGCGACATTATCGAGGCCAGGCTATGCAGGACGCATGCTGTCCGCTGTGCGGACGGGCACTGGGAACGGTCAACATCGACCGCCATCACCTTGTGCCGAAGCGCTTCAAGGGCAAGGAGCAGTTCCCGATCCACAAGATCTGTCACCGCAAGATCCACTCGGCGTTCACCGAGCGCGAACTGCTGCGTAGCTACCATACCTGGGAGGCGCTGCGCGGCCACGAGGAGATCCGCGCCTTCATCGACTGGGTCGCAAGGAAACCGTCCGACTTCTATACCCGCACCTACACCTCGAACGACAAGAAGCGCCGCTCGTAGGGTGGACTCCCGAGTCCACCACTGCTCAACGTGCAAGCCGTGGACTCGGGAGTCCACCCTACACCCTACGAACCAATTACCTCGCCCGAAAACAAAAAGGGCCACGTCATCGACGCGGCCCTTCCTTATTCTGGCTCCCCGACCTGGACTCGAACCAGGGACCTGCGGATTAACAGTCCGTCGCTCTACCGACTGAGCTATCAGGGAATTGAGGCAACATTATAGCGGGCCGAACGCGGTTTGGCGAGTCCCGTACGAAAATTTCAATGCAGGGGCCGCCAAGGCCGCGTCAGGGCTGCAGGATTGCGCCCACTGTCGGGTCGAAGCCCTTGCGGATATCGCCCGCCAGCCGGGCAAACATCTTCTTCGAGCGCGGCGAACGGTGCGACTCGAAGCGCAGGCTGCGCCAGTCCACGTAGTTGCGCGCGCCGATCAGGCGCAGCACCGGATCGTCCCGGCACCTCGCCTCGTCGCCCAGCGCTGGACAATGGATGTAGTACACCGGCAGGATCAGGTCGGTACGCCCCAGGGCTTGCTCGCGCAGGGCAAAGCGCAGCACTTCCCGGCGACATGCCTCGCTCCCGAAGAAACTCGGGGTGATCATACAAACAAGAAAGGAGGCGCTGTCGATGCAGCCGCCGATCCGCTGCTCCCAATCCTGCCCCCAGGCGATGTCGCTGGTATCCTGGAAGATGTCGGCGCGCGCTCCCGTTTGCAGGGTGAGCTCACTGCTCAAGCGCCTGCGGAACTCCGTCAGACGACCGTCCTCGTGCACATCGTCGCCGCGTGCGTAGCTGAGGAAACCTGTCGGATTCTTGGTCATGACTGCCTCTCTTTCGTGTCGATTAGCTCGTACTCCAGCCAGGCGCACCAACCACCCGGACCACCATGGTCGCGGCAGGCTGATGTGTTACAAAGTTAGAGTTTGTGGCCGGAGGAAAAATCCATGAGAAAAAGGGCAATCGGCAAACGCCTGAGCTGCGTCAACAGACGAGCTCGCTATACAAGCCGGCTCTGCCCTGTCGCTAGCGTTTTTTGCGGTCCCGCACCTTCCCGGCGCGGCTTTGTTATAGTCGCGGCACCCGTCCTTACCACGCGCGATTCCCGCATACGACCATGACCATACCCCGCACTCTCGGCACTCCCCTCTCCCCATCGGCCACCCGCGTGATGCTGCTCGGCTCCGGCGAGCTCGGCAAGGAAGTCATCATTTCCCTGCAACGTCTCGGCGTCGAGGTCATTGCGGTCGACCGCTACCCGAACGCGCCGGGCCACCAGGTGGCGCACCGCTTTCACGTGATCGACATGACCGACGGTGCCGCACTGGCCGCGCTGATCGAGCGCGAACGGCCCGACCTCGTGATTCCGGAAATCGAGGCCATCGCCACCGACACGCTGGCCGCGCTCGAAGCGGCCGGCCGCATCGCCTGCATCCCGACCGCGCGCGCGGCCCAGCTCACCATGAACCGCGAAGGCATCCGCCGCCTCGCCGCCGAGGAACTCGGCCTGGCCACCTCGCCCTACCGCTTCGCCAGCAGCCTGGCCGAGCTGGAGGAAGCCTGCGCCGCGGTCGGCTTCCCCTGCGTGGTGAAGCCGGTCATGTCGTCCTCGGGCAAGGGACAGTCGAAACTCGACAGCGCGGCCGACGTACGCGCCGCCTGGGATGCTGCCGCGGCAGGCGGCCGGGTCGACGCCGGCCGCGTGATCGCCGAAGGCTTCATCGACTTCGACTACGAGATCACCCTGCTCACCGTCCGCTCGCGCGCGGCGGATGGCACCGTGACGACCGGCTTTTGCGAGCCGATCGGCCACAAGCAGGTGCAGGGCGACTATGTCGAGTCGTGGCAGCCGCATCCGATGGCGCCGCTGGCCCTGGAACGCTCGCGCGAGATCGCGGAAAAGGTCACCGCCAACCTGGGCGGCCTGGGCGTGTTCGGCGTCGAACTGTTCGTGAAGGGCGACATGGTCTGGTTCTCGGAAGTCAGCCCACGCCCGCACGACACCGGCATGGTGACGATGGCGACCCAGGTGCAAAGCGAATTCGAGCTGCACGCGAAAGCCGTGCTGGGCCTGCCGGTGAATACGGCCCTGCGCACGCCCGGCGCGTCCGCCGTCATCTACGGCGCAATCGACGCCGCCGGCATCGCGTTCGAAGGCGTGGCCGAGGCGCTGGCGGTGCCCGAGACCGATATCCGCCTGTTCGGCAAGCCGGAATCCTTCACGCGCCGGCGCATGGGCGTGGCGCTGGCGACGGCGCGCAACATCGGCACGGCGCGCGAGCGGGCGCTGGCCGCCGCGGCTTGCGTGAAGCCGGTGCCGGGCCGCTGACGGGCTGGCCGCCCGCCTCCCGACATGGCGCCATCGCGACGCCATTTTTTTCGCCTGCACGTCGTTGCACCGCTTGCGGCATGCAGGCGCCACCCCGTGAACGGAGTTCACGCTATACGCGAGGGTGCAAAACAAAAAAGGCCGCGTGCGCACGCGGCCTTCTCAATATTCTGACACCCCGACCTGGAGGCGAACCAGGGACCTGCGGATTAACAGTTCGTCGCTCTACCGACTGAGCTACCTGTAGGGAACGCGCGAACGTTTCACGACGGTGTTGCCATCGAAGCCCAATTGGGTCAGGCGATAACGGATATTCCACAACGCGGCGGTCGGTTTGTCTACCTTGGGGCCCAGGATGACTTCGGACTGCGGCGCGCCAAACAGGAAAGCAGGCGTTTCGCAATACAAGCAGCCAGGCTTCCTCTCGTCGATCCGGATCTTCGGGTTATCCAGTCGCATCACCGTCAATGCCCGCGCCTCCTTCTCGGTCGAATACTGCTCATCCTTGAACAGATAAAGCAGCTCGAGCAAGATCGCCGTGGCACACGAAGCAATGCGGTCCCAGACGGGCGGGGATACCGCGGCTTGCAGCTCCAGCACAGCCGATAGCGGTTCCATCAATTCTTCTAGCAGCTCGACGACGTCTTCGTCCTGATACTTTATCCAATACAGCAAGGGAGGCTCCACGACGATCTTGCCGAGCAGCTGCCCTTCTGCATCTTCCTCGTCGGTCGCCGACTGCTCCGGCAGGAAAACCTTGGAAGAATCCCGGTTCCGGACGTGAACGACAGACCTTTCCCTGTCCGGAATAGGAAGGACAAGGCAGTAGCCCTCGCCATCCCTGCCATATGCCCGCCACAGGTCGAGACGGTCGGATTCTTGCGTGAGCGAGACGGTAAACACCGAGGGCAATAGATGCGCGGTGCTGTTGTGCCGTGCAAACGATCCGAAATACTGGGTGTCGAACAGCTCGCGCAGAAGTTCACTGGCTGCGCGAGCGTCTGGAAACTCCGCACTTGATTCGAGCTCACAAAAATTCAACAGCCGCCGCCCCTCGGACGGATCGTTCATGTAGTCGACCAGGTACTGGCGCAAGCAGTTCCGACCATCCTTGCCGGGTTCCAGGCTCAACAGGCTCTCGATCGCGGACCAGGTCGTGAAATGCGCAAGCGTCACCGGCTCCTGGATCAAATGTTTGCTCCGAAGGTCGAAAAACCTTTCTTCGAGATTCTCCAGAGCGACGGCGGCTTTCGCCCTGAGCTCCGCCTCTACTTTCTCGGCTTCAAGCGAGGCCAGAACAGCCGCGATCATCGGGTTGGGCAGGAAGGACGGCGCCTCCGGATGCCCCAACTCGGCCGCAGCGGAAAAAAGCGCCAGCGCTTTCTGCTCATCGGAGCCCGGAAACTCGTCGAATTTATGCATTTTGGCCAACACAAACATCGCGTCAGCATCCCTTAGCCCGGCTGCTTTTTCGAGCCAGGCGGCCGCCTGTGACCGATCGAGCTCACCGAACTCACCCACGTAATACATGAGGGCGAGGTTATACATCGAGTCCGCATGGTTTTTAGCGGCAGCGCGCTCATACAGGTCTTTGACCCGGGCGAGGGTCTCCTCGTCGGCCGCTTCATCTGCGTAAATGAGCGCCAGATTGAACATGGAAGCCGCATGCTCATCCTCCGACGCCTTTTCAAAACAACGCTTTGCGTTGACGAGGTCGGGGCTCCCAAGATCCCCCCGTCCATACATTTGCCCAAGATTGAACAGCGCAGAAGTATTGCCTTTCGCTGCCGCAGCCTCGAACAGGGCGAAAGCTTTCGCATGATCCTGGGGTACGCCATCGCCTCGACGATACATGGCCCCCAGGTTGAGCATGGCGTTATGGTGGCCCTTCGCGGCCGCTTGCTCATATAAGCCTTTCGCCGCAATGTTCGCTTTCTCGGCATCGACACCGGCGCATTCGCCACGCCTATACATCAAGGCCAGATTGAACATCGCCGCCTTGCTTCCCAATTCGACTTCGCGCTCGTACAAGCTGCGGATCATGGCGAAGTCCGGATCCCCGAATTCGCCGCGCTGGCATCGCCGCGCGAATGTAAACATCGCCCCGCCATCGTTTGCGGCGAGAAGCCCGTCGATATGTTGCCTCAGCTTATCCCGGATGTCCGGATCACTCACATCGAAGGAGGGTAACGCGTCAGGGGATGCCTTGGTCATGTATTCGTTCTCGTTTTTTTCGCCCACGCGGAAAGCCAGGGTAACAAAGTCGGACAATCATGCCGATTATCAAGTATTACACGGCTAGGCGCCAGCAGGAAAACCGAGGGCCAGCGAAGTCGGTCGCTATCGGCGAGCGGGGTGACACGCATTGGTGCTCCCGGCCGGAAAAACGCAAAAAAAAAGCCACGTCAACCGACGTGGCTTTCACAATTCTGGCTCCCCGACCTGGACTCGAACCAGGGACCTGCGGATTAACAGTCCGTCGCTCTACCGACTGAGCTATCAGGGAATTGAGGTTGGCATTATAACCGCTCGACAGTATTGCGCAAGGCCCCGCACGCAAGTTCGCGCCGGGCGCGTCCACAGAACGAAAAAAGGCCGCATCGTCGATGCGGCCACGTGCGTCTTTCCGGGAATCAGGCTTTGCGGGCGCGGCGCGCGGCGGCGACGCCGGCCAGGCCCAGGCCGAGCAGCGCGAGCGATGCCGGTTCCGGCACGTCGTTCTGCTGCTGGGTCAGCAAGAGCGAACCGAACATGCGCGCGTCGGAATCGCTGTTGCTTCCACCGAAGTGAAAGCGCAGCAGGTCACCCGCCTGCACGTTGGTAAAGGTGTATGCCCCCGTATAAGTAAAACCGCCCGACGGCGTGCTGCAGCAATTGGCCGGGCCGGCATTGACCAGCCAGTCGGTGCCGCTGGGCGAGTCGGCGGCGAGCCGGGCCGTCACGTTGAAATAGGCGTGGAAACCGCTGTAGTTCCACAGGACGCTGTACTCGCCCGCCTTGTCGGCAACCGCGCTCGCGGTCCAGGTCTGGGGCGAATACACCTCCCAGCCGGACAGGTTGTAGTTCAGCTTGACGGTGTCGTCGCTGTGTTCGGTCGAGACAGTGCCCGGCCCTGCCAGCGTCCAGTTCAGGACGCCGGCGCTGGCGCCTGGCGCGGCCGCCAGGGCTGCACTGGCGAGCAAGGCGGCAACGGCGATGCGAAGGCCTGTGCGGGAAGCGGTGTGCTTGATCATGGTAATCCTTTCAGGAGGCTTTCTGGTTTATGTTCCCGGCGCCTGGCACCGGGCGAAACATTTACAGATAAGCAATTACCATGCCAAAAAGCAAATATGCTTTTTGATCAACAACTTGTTGCGAAGGGATAGCGGTCGCCAGCTTAGGGCTGTAAATATTGTCGACAACCACGACAACATCCGCGCGCGCAATGCAAAAAGGGCCGCATTTGCACGCGGCCCTTTTCTCAATTCTGGCTCCCCGACCTGGACTCGAACCAGGGACCTGCGGATTAACAGTCCGTCGCTCTACCGACTGAGCTATCAGGGAATAGTGTTGCTCTTCGTACTCGCTTGCCTCAAGATGACTTCAAGCGCGAAGAGCCAAGATTTTAGAGGACTTTGGCAATCGCGTCAACGACGAGATCGATGTTTTTCGAGTTCAGCGCGGCGACGCAGATACGGCCGGTGTCGACGGCATAGATCGATTCGTCGCGCAGCTTGCCCACTTGCTCCTTGGTCAAGCCCGAATACGAGAACATGCCGACCTGCTCGCGCACGAAACCGAAGTCGCGGCCAGGCGCCTTGTCGGCCAGCTTCTGCACCAGCGCTTCGCGCATTTCCTTGATGCGCACGCGCATGCCGGCCAGCTCCTCTTCCCACAGCTGGCGCAGCTCGGGCGTGGACAGCACGGTGGCAACGACCTTGCCGCCATGCAGCGGCGGGTTCGAGTAATTGGTGCGCACCACGCGTTTCAGTTGCGACAGCAGGCGCGCCGCTTCCTCGCTGCTCGATGCGACGACCGACAGCGCGCCGACGCGCTCGCCATACAGCGAGAACGATTTCGAGAACGAGTTCGACACCAGCAGCGGACCGCCGGCCTCGACGAAGCGGGCGACCACGGCGCCGTCCTCGGCGATGCCGCTGCCGAAGCCCTGGTAGGCCATGTCGAGGAAGGGAATCAGGCCGCCGGCCTTGACCGCTTCGATCACCTGGCCCCACTGCTGCTGGGTCAGGTCGGCGCCGGTCGGGTTATGGCAGCAGGCATGCAGCACGACGATAGCCCCCGCATCCATCTTGCGCAGCGACGCCATCAGCCCGTCGAAATCCACGCCGTGGGTGGCGGGATCGTAATAGGTGTAATGGTTGACGACGAAGCCGGCGCTTTCGAACAGGGCGCGGTGGTTTTCCCAGCTCGGATCGCTGATGAAGACCTGCGAATCGGGCGAGAAGCGCTTGAGGAAATCGGCGCCGATCTTCAGCGCGCCGGTGCCGCCGATGGCCTGCACGGTGACTGCGCGCTTCTCTTGAATTACGGCGCTGCCGGCCCCAAATACGAGCTCTTGCACGGCTTTGTCGTACGCTGCCAGGCCCTCGATGGGCAGATAGGTGCGTGGCGACAACTGCTCCATCAACTTCGCTTCCGCCTTTTGAACGCACTGCAGCAAAGGCACTTTGCCGTTGTCGTCGTAATAGACGCCCACCCCCAGGTTGATCTTGGCCGGGTTGGTATCGGCGTTGAATGCTTCGGTAATGCCCAGAATCGGGTCGCGTGGGGCCATGTCGATGGCGCCGAAGAGGCTGGCGGAGGCGGTGGAAGTCATCGTGATAAACTGATTTTGTCGGTGGGTTCGCAGCGGTTGTATGGACAAGCGACACGTTGCTGCAGTGCCGCAAACGAACTCCTATTCTAGCAAAGGTCTCGAAACATGGCTGATGTATCCATCGCAACCGGTCCGGAACCGACTGTGATCACTTTCCCGAACTCGCCTTTCAAGCTGCACCAGCCCTTCCCTCCGGCCGGCGACCAGCCGACCGCGATCGACGGCCTGGTCGAAGGTATCGAAGACGGGCTGATGTACCAGACCCTGCTCGGCGTGACCGGTTCCGGCAAGACCTACACGATGGCGAACGTGATCGCCCGCGCCGGCCGTCCGGCGATCGTGTTCGCCCCGAACAAGACGCTCGCTGCCCAGCTGTATGCGGAGTTCCGCGAATTTTTCCCGCAGAACGCGGTCGAGTATTTCGTCTCCTATTACGACTACTACCAGCCGGAAGCCTATGTGCCGCAACGCGACCTGTTCATCGAAAAGGACTCGTCGATCAACGAGCACATCGAGCAGATGCGCTTGTCCTGCACCAAGTCGCTGATGGAGCGGCGCGACGTCATCATCGTCGCCACCGTCTCGGCGATCTACGGTATCGGTAACCCGAACGAATACCACAAGATGATCCTGACGCTGCGCCACAAGGACAAGGTGGCCCAGCGCGACATCATCGCGCGCCTGATCCAGATGCAATACTCGCGCAACGAGATGGACTTCAGCCGCGGCACCTTCCGCGTGCGCGGCGACACGATCGACATCTTCCCGGCCGAGCACGCCGAACTGGCGATCCGGGTCGAGATGTTCGACGACGAGATCGAGTCGCTGCAATTGTTCGACCCGCTGACGGGCCGCGTGCGCCAGAAGATTCCGCGTTTTACGGTGTACCCGGGCTCGCACTACGTGACCCCGCGTTCTACCGTCCTGCGCGCGATCGAGTCGATCAAGGCCGAGCTGAAAGACAGGCTCGAGGAATTCCGCCAGCAAAACAAATTGATCGAAGAGCAGCGCCTGGAACAGCGCACCCGCTTCGACCTGGAAATGATGGCCGAGATCGGCTTCACGAAGGGCATCGAGAACTACTCGCGCCACCTGTCGGGCGCGATGCCGGGCGAACCGCCGCCGACCCTGGTCGACTACCTGCCGAAGGACGCGCTGATGTTCATGGACGAGTCGCACGTGCTGGTCGGCCAATTGTCCGCCATGTACAACGGCGACCGCTCGCGCAAGACGAATCTCGTCGACTACGGCTTCCGCCTGCCTTCGGCGCTGGACAACCGCCCGCTGAAATTCGAGGAATTCGAAGGCAAGATGCGCCAGACGATTTTTGTGTCGGCCACGCCCGCGGAATACGAAAAAGCGCATGCCGACAACGTGGTCGAGCAGGTGGTGCGCCCGACCGGCCTGGTCGACCCGGTGATCATCGTGCGCCCTGCCCTGTCGCAGGTCGACGACGTGATGAGCGAGATCAACGACCGCATCGCGAAGAACGAGCGCGTCCTGATCACCACCCTGACCAAGCGCATGGCCGAGCAGCTGACGGAATATCTATCCGACCACGGCATCAAGGTGCGTTACCTGCACAGCGACATCGAAACCGTCGAGCGGGTCGAGATCCTGCGCGACCTGCGCCTGGGCACCTTCGACGTCCTGATCGGCATTAACCTGCTGCGCGAGGGCCTGGACTTGCCGGAAGTGTCGCTGGTGGCCGTGCTCGATGCCGACAAGGAAGGCTTCCTGCGTTCCGAGCGCTCGCTGATCCAGACCATCGGCCGCGCCGCGCGCAACCTGAACGGCGTTGCCATCCTGTACGCCGACCACGTGACCGATTCGATGCGCCGCGCGATCGACGAAACCGAACGCCGCCGCGCCAAGCAGATCGCCTTCAACGAGGCCAACGGCATCACCCCGGTCGGCGTGCAAAAGAAGATCAAGGAACTGATCGACGGCGTCTACAGCAATGCGGCGCAGAAGGCGATGCTCGAGGGCGCCCAGAACCTGGAAGACGCGGCCGCCACGGCCAAGATCGAGGCGATGAGCGAGAAGCAGATCGGCAAGGAGATCAAGCGCCTCGAAAAACTCATGGTCGACCACGCCAAGAACCTCGAGTTCGAAAAGGCGGCGCAGGTGCGCGACCAGCTGCACATCCTCAAGCAGCAGGCCTTCGGGGCGCCGGGGGCGGACAACGTGGTGTCGATGTTGGGGAAATAGCCAGGCTGCTTTGTCCGATCCATGGGATGATCGGCTCATCAAAATACCTTGATTAATCCCAATTTTCAGCATCCTTGGATGCGAACGCTTCGCCTCTTGGTATTCATCAAGATCTCGGGACTGCGACTCCTTTCGAAAAGAAATTTCGAGCTGCGCAAATGAGCTCAGCAGACGAGTATTTGCGGATAGTTAAGACTTTAAAATTTTCTTCTGACTAACATGGTTGCACATAGGAAACAAGTGTTTAACTAACGCTCAGGAGAACATTATGCAAGTTTTGACTATGGATGAGATTTCTATGGTTTCCGGAGCCGACAGGGGGGACGCCAGTGCGGCAGGGGCTGTCGCCGGCGGGATGGGCGGGTAGAGCGCCGGTTCGGCTATTGCACGTGCCGCGGGAATGGGAGCATTACGCGGTGTCGTTCTTGGTATCGCTGGGATGGTCGGAGGTGCAATTATTTTTGGTGGAATCGCTTACGTGACGTATAGACTGGCCGTGTAACGTGTGCTTGAGATAAGCTCGGCGCCTACCCGTAGAGGTAGGCGTTTACTCTTCTAACATGTTGGTGGAGGACTCATGATAAGCAATCATGAAAATAAACGCCAAGCTTTGGATTGGATCATCCTCGGCCTGACAATCTCAGCAAGTACGGTTCTGATACCGATTGTGTTTCCAAACAAAATAAGTCTATCTCCTCTTCTACTTTTTGGTATTATATTTTCGACAAATGTATCGACCTATTTTTTACCGGAAGATATACCAAAACGAAAAATCGGCATTTTCACGAAAGCATTTTTCGCTCGTTTGCTCATATCGTTCATTTCCGCAGGACTTCTTATCTGGATATCTGCTTTCGCCAGCGGTCTTTAACAGGCCATCGCGAATTTCCCAAGCTGTGCGGCTTTAGCGCTTGAACATCCGCGGATCGAACCTGAAGGTCCGCGCAATACTTAATTCGACCTGGTCGTACGCATGGTGGGCCGGATTGATGACGAGGTTGACGCCCTCGCTCACGATCACCGACGGCACCCGCATGTACAGGTATTCGCGTTTCTTGAGGAAGGCGGTGCCGAAGGCGGTGGCGCTGCCGCCATCGTCGAGATCGTCCCAGCCCACCGGCAAGTCGGCGTGGTCCAGGTCGAGGCCGAGCGTAGGATCGTCGGGCAGGTCGATGGCGACCAGTACCAGGCGCTCTTCGTCGACCTCTTCGGTATGCACGAACTTTTCCAGTACGGCCAGCTCCACCGTCATGGCGGCGTACAGGGCCGGCTGGCCCTCGCTGTGCCAGTGGCCGCCGCTGGCGCGGGCGCCTGCGCAGCTGCGGTCGAGCGCCGCTTTTTCGATTGCAATTCTCCAGGCTCGCATGTGGCTCCACGTCGTGAATGTCGATGGCACCAGCATACATGGCGCCCCGTCACGGCCGCGCACGGCTCGCATCTGCCCGCCATCAACGAAAAAAACGGCCCGCAGGCCGTTTTTTTTGTTACGTGCGGAAGGATTACTTCTGCTGCTTGCGGCGGCGCGCGCCACCGATCATCAGTGCGCCCAGGCCCAGCAGTGCGATGCTGGTCGGTTCCGGAACCAGCGACACGCGGCCGTCGGTGGCGGTGTGCAGGAAGTCGCCGTAACCGCTCATCAGCATGCCGCCGAAGTAGGTGCCGAACGAGCCTTCGGCATAGCCCAGGCTGGTGAAGCGGCCGCTGAAGGTGTTGTTGGCAACGATCATCAGCTCACCGTACATGTTGACGAAGGATGGGCCGCCCGAATCGCCGCCGCCGATGCCCGACTCGCGGTCGTTCGGCAGGATGTCGGTGCAGACGCCGAAATAGGTGCAGAAGGTATCGCGGCCGGCGCCGTCGAAGTCGGCGTAATAGACTTCCTTCTTGCCTGCAGCGAAACCTTGCTCGTCGTCGAGGTCGAACAGGTCGATGACGTTCTCGCCGGTGCGCTTGGTGAAGAAGCTTGGGCTGATGTAGTAGCCGCGGGTACCGTCGCCCGAGGTGCCGTAGCCGGCCATCGTGATGTGGGTGCCTTCGCTCAGCGGATTGACGGCAACCTTGTAGATCTTGGCGCTGGCCGGGGCGTCTGCTGCCAGGGTCAGCACGGCGACGTCGTCATTGACGCAACCACGGGTGCCGTCCGGGCAGTTGTTGAAGCCCTGGTAGCCTGCATGCACGTCCACCTTGGTAGCAGCGATCAGATCGTACTTCGCGCCGTTGTTGTTGAAGATCACGCGCACGTCGGTGCCGGGCTTCTTCAGGTCGACGTAGGTGCCGTTGCCGGCGGTGTCGACGCAGTGGCCGGCGGTCATCACCGAGCGCTTCGCGATCATGGCGCCGGAGCAGATGAAGGACTGGCCGTCGTAACGGATGTTGATGCTGACCACGCCCGAGTACTTGGAACTCGCGACGTTCGGGTCGACGTGCGCGCCCGGCGTGTCGGGCAGAGCGCCCGAGGTAATCGTTGGCGTAACGATCGAGCCCTCCATGCGGGCGACCGATGCGTGGGCCGAGCCCATGCCGAACATCAGGCCGGCTGCAATGACGCCACCGGCGATTTGTTTCAACGACAGATTCCGATTCAGCATTTCTTTTCCTTTTACTTTTTATGGTGTGAATGTCTCTCTTCACGGGCCAACCGCGCCCGAGCAAATGCAGATAAGCAATAGCTGTGCCACATGGAAAATAATGCTTACATTCAAGTACTTACAAAATTTTCTCGAGGAAAGAATTTCGATGCTGTAAGAATTATCGACAGAAAGCCGGCTTGCCAGGCCGGCTTGTGGCATGAAACAAAAACGGCCCGCAGGCCGTTTTTGCTTCATGCAGAATAAAGCTTCGTGGCTTACTTCTGCTTGCGGCGGCGCATGCCACCGATCATCAGGGCGCCCAGGCCCAGCAAGGCGATGCTGGCCGGCTCCGGCACCAACGTCACGCGGCCGTTGGTGGCGTTGTGCAGGAAGTCGCCGTAGCCGCTCATCAGCATGCCGCCGAAGTAGGTGCCGAAGGTGCCCGGGGTCTGGCCCTCGAAGCGGCCGCTGAAGGTGTTGTTGGCAACGATCATCATCTGGCCGTACATGTTGACGAAGGATGGGCCGCCCGAATCGCCGCCGCCGATACCCGACTCGCGGTCGTTCGGCAGGATCTCGGTGCACACGCCGAACAGGTCGCAGAAGGTGTCTTTACCGGCGCCGTCGAAGTCGGCGTAATAGACTTCCTTCTTGCCGGCGGCGAAGTCCTGTTCGTCGTCGAGGTCGAACAGGTCGATGACGTTTTCGCCGGTACGCTTGATGGTGAAGCTTGGCGACACGTAGTAGCCGAGGGTGCCGTCGCCCGAGGTGCCATAGCCGGCCATCGTGATGTGGGTGCCGGTATTGAGCGGATTGACGGCGACCTTGTAGATCTTGGCGCTGGCCGGTGCATCCTGCGCCAGGGTCAGCACGGCGACGTCGTCGTTGACGCAGCCGCGGCTGCCGTCGGGGCAGTTGTTAAAGCCCTGGTACCCCTGGTGGACGTCGACCTTGGTCGCGTTGATCAGGGCATTGATGTTGCCGTTGCTGTTGAAGACCACGCGCACGTCGGTGCCGGCCTTCTTCAGGTCGACGTAGGTGCCGTTGCCGGCCGTGTCGACGCAGTGGCCGGCGGTCATCACCGAGCGCTTTGCGATCATGGCGCCGGAGCAGATGAAGGACTGGCCGTCGTAACGGATGTTGATGCTGACCACGCCCGAGTACTTGGAACTCGGGACGTTCGGGTCCACGTGCGCGCCCGGGGTGTCGGGCAGCGCACCCGAGGTGATTGCCGGGGTGACGATCGTATTCGGCATGCGGGCAACGGATGCCTGGGCCGTGCCCATGCCGAATGCCAGTCCGGCTGCAACCACACTACCTGCGACGTATTTCGACGACAGTTTCCAGTTCAGCATTTGTTTTCCTTTTTTGTGAGTGTCTCTTCACGGTGGCCCCTCCCCCGTGCACTGGACACTCAGCAATAACCATGCCAAACGGAAAATAGTTCGTCGATTCAATATGTTAGGTAGTTAACAAACGGTCAGAATTTCAAAGTGTAAATGTTACCGACACAAAAAATTTCTGTGACAAATGTTTATTTGACGTCCAGCAATTCCACTTCGAAGATCAGGTTGGCGTTCGGCGGAATCGGGCCGGCGCCGCGCGCGCCATAGCCGAGGGGCGACGGGATGATCAAGGTGCGCTTGCCGCCTACTTTCATGCCGGCCACGCCCTGGTCCCAGCCCGGGATGACGGCGCCCGCGCCGAGCGGGAAGGTAAACGGCGCCGTGCCGACCGAGGAATCGAAGCGCGCGCCGCGCCCTTGCGGCGCCTTCGGCGCGTACAGCCAGCCCGTGTAGTGAACGGTGACGGTCTTGCCGGCAATCGCTTCCTTGCCCTTGCCGGCGACGGTGTCGATTTTCTGGACTTGTGGCGCAGCGGCCGCTGCTTTGGCAGGCTCGGCCGGCGCGGCGCCGGCAGCGGCGGCGCTCAGGAACAGGGCCAGGCCGAAGGCGGAGAGTGTCGTTTTCATGGTTTTACCTTTGGAAGAATGAGCGGCTCGATGCGATCAGCCGATCAGATTGCACGCTGGCATTAATACGGCTGTGCGCGCAGTATTCCTTACTCGGACAATTCGCACAAGCTCAGCGAGGGTTGCGCTGGCTCGACGCCAGGATCTGCGCCACCTGGTCGAGGTCGGCCGGCTTGACGAGGTGATGGTCGAAGCCGGCCTCTTGCGCCAGCCGGCGGTCCTCGTTCTGGCCGTAGCCGGTCAGGGCGACCAGGGTCGCGCCGCGCAACTCGGGCAGCGCGCGCAGCTGGCGCGCGAGCGCATAACCGTCGGTGTCGGGCAGGCCGATATCGAGCAGCATCACCTGCGGCAGTTCGCGCCGCGCCCGCTGCAAGGCGCCGCGGCCGTCGTATTCGACCGAGACGGAATGGCCCTGCACTTCGAGCAGGGTGGCGAGCATGTGGGCCGCGTCCTGGTTGTCGTCGACCACCATCACGCGCAGCGGCAGCCCCTGCGCGGCGGCATCGTCGCCGCTGCCGGCGCCCGCCAGCGCGGCCGTTTGGCCGATGCGCGGCAGGCGGATCTCGAACTGGCTGCCGCGCCCCGGCCCCTCGCTGCGGGCGTCGACGCTGCCGCCGTGCAGCGCGACCAGGCTTTTCACCAGCGCCAGGCCGATCCCGAGCCCGCCCTGCGAGCGGTCCGGCGTGCGCTCGGCCTGGGTGAACAGGTCGAAAATATACGGCAATACGTCCGGCTCGATGCCGATCCCGTTATCGGTAACGGTGACCGCCACCTGGTCCCCGGAGGCGGTGACGGCGAGCGTGATCTGGCCGCCCGGCGGCGTGTACTTGGCGGCGTTGTTGAGGATGTTCGACAGCACCTGCACCAGGCGCGTGCGGTCGCCCAGCACATGCACCGGCTCGCCCGACAGCTGCATCGTCAGCGAATGGCGTTTCGATTCGACCAGCGGGCGCACCTGCTCGAAGGCCCCGGCGACCACGGCGTTGACGTCGATCTCTTCCTTTTCCAGCGTCACCAGGCCGCGCGTCACGCGCGACACGTCGAGCAGGTCGTTCACCAGGTCGGTCATGTGCTCGGCCTGGCGCGCGATGATCTCGCTGGCGTTGCGCACCGCCTTGGCGTCGAGCCGGCCGAGTTTCAGCAGGTGCGCCGCGGTCGTGATCGGGGCCAGCGGGTTGCGCAGCTCATGGGCCAGCATCGCCAGGAACTGGTCCTTCTGGCGGTTGGCGGCGCGCAGATCGTCCTCGACCTGCTTGCGCACGGTGACGTCGCTGCCTTCGACGAAGATACCGGCCACGGTGCCGCCGGGATCGCGGATCGGCTGGTAGATGAAATCGAGATAACGGCGCTCGAGGGGGCCTCCGGAACCGCGTACCACGTCGATCGGCAGCGCGTGTCCCACGAAGGGCGCGCCCGTCCGGTAAACCTGGTCGAGCAGCTCGAAGAAGCCCTGCCCTTCCACTTCCGGCAGCACTTCGCGCGCGGTCTTGCCGACCAGGTCAAATCGTCCGATCAACTCGCAATAACTTTTGTTTGCGATCTCAAACACATGTTGGGGGCCACGCAGCACGGCGATGATACCCGGGGCCTGTTCGAACAGGTCGACCAGGCGCTGGTTCTCCTGGTCGCGGTAGCGTTCGGCCAGCACCTGCCCGGTGACTTCGACGCAGGCGCAATACATGCCGGCGATCTGCCCGGAATCGTCGCGCACCGGCGAATACGAGAAGGTAAACCAGGTCTGTTCGTCGTAACCGTGGCGATTCATCAAGAGCGGCAGCTTTTCGACATAGGTCGCTTCGCCCTTGAGGGCGCGCTCGATGAAGGGATAGATGTCGTCCCAGATCTCCGACCAGATATCGTAGAAGCGCGCGCCGAGCGAGGCCGGATGCTTGTCGCCCAGGATCTCCACATAGGGGTCGTTGTACAGGAAGCCGAGCTCCTTGCCCCAGGCGCAGAACATCGGGAATTTCGAGCCGAGCATGAGCGAAACGACCGTGCGCAGCGCCTGCGGCCAGCTGGCCGGCTCGCCAAGCGGCGAGCGCGACCAGTCGTGCGCGCGCATCAGGGCGCCGGTCTCGCCGCCGTCGCTGAGGAAGCCCAACTGCGCGGCCTCGCTGCCGCCCGTCGTCGATGATGTTGGGCCAGGGTCGCTCATGTCAGAGTGTCTTCACGAATTCGCGGATACCGCCGAGCAGCATCTCGACCGACATCGCCGTCAGGATCAGGCCCATCAGGCGCTCGAAGGCCGTCATCACCTGCGGCCCCAGCTTTTGCTGCAGGCGCTCGGCGCTCAGGAACACGGCCAGCCAGACCACGCCCACGGCCGCCAGCGCCGCGACATGGACCATGGTTTCCGACAGCGAGTCGGAACTGAACAGCAGCACGGTCGCCAGCGCCGACGGTCCGGCCAGCGCCGGGATGGCAAGCGGCACGATGAAGGGCTCGCCATCGGCGCTACGGCCGAGCACGCCGTCCGGGTGCGGGAAGATCATGCGGATCGCGATGATCAAGAGGATCACGGCGCCGCCGATGCGCAGCGCGACCGGGCTCAGGTGCAGCGCGGCCAGGAAGTGCTGGCCGAAGAACATGAATACCAGCAGTAACAGGAACGCGATCGCGCATTCGCGCACGACGATGCGCGGCCGCCGCTGCAGCGGCGTGTCTTTCAGGGCGGCGGCAAACAGGGGGACGTTGCCGAAGGGGTCAGTGACGAGGATGAGCAGGATGAATGTCTGGAAAAAACTTTGGGTCATGGTTGTTCTTGTTGTTAGTTTCTTGGCCTATACAGCGCTGCGGGAATCTTAACTGATTCGCATGGATGACGCTGTATTGACTCCAAAGAAAAAAAGGCCTCGGCGTTGTCCGCCGAGGCCCTTGCTTTCCGCGATGGGCCCGCGCAGCAGGGCTGCGCAGGCGCCTTCCTGCAAGCGATTACTGCTCGAACTTCTTCAGCCAGGCCGACAGCTGGTGCGGGCGCAGGCCGTCGTAGTCCTCGAACGGCTGGTGGATCCACGGGTTGTGCGGCAGGTCTTCCAGGTGGTAGTCCGGCTTGAAGGCCGAGGTGCCCTTGACCCAGATGACGGCCGAGCGCACTTCGCTCACCTCGGGATAATTCGCCTGCAGGTGCTCGCGCACTTTCTGCAGGGTGACGCCGGAATCGGCCAGGTCGTCGACCAGCAGGATGCGGCCGGCCAGCGGGCCCTTGGTCATCGTCATGTACTTGGCGATGTCGAGGTTGCCCTGCTTGGTGCCGGCTTCTTCGCGGTAGGAGCTGGTCGACAGGATCGCCAGCGGCACGTCGAAGATGCGCGAGATCACGTCGCCGGGACGCACGCCACCGCGCGCCAGGCACAGCACCATGTCGAACTTCCAGTTCGATTCATGCACTTGCAGCGCGAGGCGCTCGACCAGGCGGTTGTACTGGTCCCACGACACCCAGAGGTCCTTGTCGGTCGATGCAGGAGTGTTCATTTCAGGCTATTCCTATTCTTATTGAGTTGCTCAGGCCGCAAACGGATGGCGCAGGACGATCGTCTCCACGCGGTCCGGACCGGTCGATACCATGTCGACCGGGATACCGACCAGTTCTTCGATACGCTGGATGTAGGCGCGGGCATTCGCCGGCAGCTCTTCCATTGTCTTGGCGCCGACGGTGGACTCGGTCCAGCCCGGCATTTCTTCGTAGACAGGCACGCAGGCGGCGGCTTCCTCGGCGCCGACCGGGAAGATGTCGACCTCGCGGCCGTCGATCTTGTAGCCGGTGCACAGCTTCAGCGATTCGATGCCGTCCAGCACGTCGAGCTTGGTCAGGCACATGCCGGTCACGCCATTGATGCGGACCGAACGGCGCAGCAGCGCGGCGTCGAACCAGCCGCAGCGGCGGGCGCGGCCGGTGACGGTGCCGAACTCGTGGCCCACGCGCGACAGGTGCTCGCCGACGCCGGCATCGGTCGGCAGTTCCGACGGGAACGGACCCGAACCGACGCGGGTCGTGTAGGCCTTGGTGATGCCCATGATGTAGTGCAGCATGCCCGGACCGACGCCGGCGCCGGCAGCGGCATTGCCGGCCACGCAGTTCGACGAGGTGACGAACGGATAGGTGCCGTGGTCGACGTCGAGCAGCGAACCCTGCGCGCCTTCGAACAGCAGGCTGCCGCCGGCGTCGTAGGCGGCGTACAGGGCGGTCGAGACGTCGCCGACCATCGGGCGCAGGCGCGGCACCAGGGCCATCGCGTCGTCGAAGGTCTTCTGGAAGTCGATCGCTTCGCCGCCCAGGTAGTTCACGAGCACGAAGTTGTGGTACTCGAGGTTTTCCTTGAGCTTCTCGGCGAAGCGCTCTTCGTTGAGCATGTCGGCGATGCGGATCGCGCGGCGCGCCACCTTGTCTTCGTAGGCCGGGCCGATGCCCTTGCCGGTGGTGCCGATCTTGTTCTCGCCGCGCTTGGCTTCACGGGCCTTGTCGATGGCGACGTGGTAGGGAAGAATGACCGGGCAGGCTTCCGAAATCTTCAGGCGCGACACGACTTCGACGCCGGCCGCGGCCAGCTTGTCGATCTCGCGCATCACGTCCGGGACCGAGACGACGACGCCATTGCCGATGTAGCAGGCCACGCCTTCGCGCATGATGCCCGAGGGGATCAGCTGCAAGGCGGTCTTCTGACCGTTGATGACCAGCGTATGGCCGGCGTTATGGCCGCCCTGGAAACGGACGACGCCCGCTGCGTGATCGGTCAGCCAGTCGACGATCTTACCCTTGCCCTCATCGCCCCACTGGGTGCCGATGACAACGACGTTCTTTGCCACGTTTGTATTTGACATCACTTAACCTAAGTTTTTGAGAATCCAATTTCCATCTTCGAGGACGAGCACGCGGTCGCACTCGAACTCGTCCTGAACATTATCGTGACCCGGCATGGACTGGATCACGACTTCGCCTGCCTTGCGCAGGTCAGCGATTTTTTCGCGCAGCTCGGGCGCGTTGCCCCACGGGGCGCGCACCGAGTGCTTGCGTTCTGCCGTCGGCAGCAGCCTGGCCAGCTCGCGCAGGTCGAGCGAGAAGCCGGTCGCCGGACGCGCGCGTCCGAAGGCTTCGCCCACATGGTCGTAGCGCCCGCCGCGTGCCACGGCGTTCGGCAGACCCGGCACGTAGAGCGCGAACATGGCGCCGCTTTCGTACTGGTAGCCGCGCAGGTCGGCCAGGTCGATCGCCACCTCGGCGCGGCCGAGGGCGCCGGCGGCCAGCGCAGCCAGCTCGGCCAGGGCGCGCGTGATGCCCGGCAGCGCCGGCAGCACTTCTTTCGCACGCGCCAGCACTTCCACGTCGCCGTACAGGTTCGGCAGCGCCAGCAGCGCGGCGCGGGTCTCGGGCACGTAGTGGCGGGTCAGTTCGGCCAGGCCGGGCACGTCCTTGGCGCGCAGCAGCGCGGTGATCTGGGCTTCGTCGCGCTGGGCGGCGGGGTCTTGCGCCAGCAGCGCGCGCAGTACGCCGACGTGGGCCATGTCGAGGCGCACGTCGAGGAAGCCGGCCATTGCCACCGAAGCGAGCGCCAGTTCCTGGATCTCGGCATCGGCCTCGAGGCCGGCATGGCCATAGATCTCGGCGCCGATCTGGATCGGTTCGCGGGTCGCGTGCAGGCCCGACGGACGGGTATGCAGCACGCTGCCGGCGTAGCACAGGCGGGTGACGGTATCGCGGTTCAGCAGGTGGGCGTCGATGCGCGCCACTTGCGTGGTCATGTCGGCGCGCAGGCCGAGCAGGCGTCCGGACAGCTGGTCGACCAGCTTGAAGGTGCGCAGGTCGGTATCTTGCCCGGCGCCGGCCAGCAGCGACTCAACGTACTCGAGCATCGGCGGCATGACCAGCTCGTAGCCGTACAGACGGAAGGTATCGAGCATCTCGCGGCGCAGGTCTTCGATCTTGCGCGCTTCCGACGGCAAGACGTCGGCGATATTCTCAGGCAAAAGCCAGTTCGGCATGGGCGACAGCTAGGTTGTAAATGAGGGATTGTTAAGAATGAAGCAACAGGGCGCGCCCGCAGTATGCGAAGTGCGCGCCGAATCGGCAATTTTACCTGAAAATGCAACGGGACAGGGCGTGGATGATGGAGGATGGCTGAAGAGCTTGCCCGACTGCCACTAAAAAATTGACTATACAACAGCCTGGGTGCAGGGCATATTCAAGCGTGGAGCCGGGACTCCAACGGTAGGGTGGGCGCGGAGCGCCCACCCTACGTAAAAAAACGCCGCGTTTCACGCGGCGTTTTTTTACTTCGCGCTCGGGTTCTTGAAATACTTGAAGAACTCCGAATTCGCGTCGATCACCATCACGTCGCCCTGCGGCTTGAAGCTGGCGCGGTAGGCTTCGAGCGAGCGGTAGAACTTGTAGAACTCGGGGTTCTTGCCGAAGGCGCCGGCGTAGATGGCCGATGCCTTGGCATCACCCTCACCCTTGATCTTCTCGGCTTCGCGGAAGGCTTCGGCCAGGATCACGGTGCGCTGGCGGTCGGCGTCGGCGCGGATCTTCTCGCTTTCGGCCGAACCGGTCGAACGCAACTCGTTCGCCACGCGCACGCGCTCGGCGCGCATGCGGTCGTAGACCGAATTGTTGATCTGCTCGATGTAGTCCACCCGCTTCAAGCGCACGTCGACGATGCCGACGCCGATCTGCTTGGCTTCGGCGATGACCTTGTTCTGCACCGCCTTCATCACGGCACCACGCTCGCCGGAGATCACTTCGCGCACGGTGCGCTTGGTGATTTCGTCGTTCAGGGCCGCCTTGATGATCTGCGACATGCGGTTGGTGGCGGCGCGCTCGTCGCCGCTGAAGCTGACGTAGTACAGGCGCGGCTCGACGATGCGCCACTTCACGAAGGCGTCGACCAGGATGTTCTTCTTCTCGGCCGTGATGAAGCGGTCGGCGTCGGGCGTATCCAGGGTCAGGATGCGCTTGTCGAGATAGATCACGTTCTGGAACGGCGGCGGCAGCTTGAAGTGCAGGCCCGGTTCCGAGATCACTTCACGCACTTCACCGAGCGCGAACACGATGGCATAGCGGCGCTGGTCGACCACGAACACGGTCGACGACAGCAGCATCAGGGCAATGAAGCCCGCCACGAAAATGGTTACGAGGCGGTTCATTAACGGCTCTCCCTGTCACGTGAGGTATCGCGGGAGCGGCTGTCACGCTGGCGCGCCTGCTCCGTGTTCTGGTTCACTTCCTGCGACGGCGCGGCGGCGCCCTGCTCCTGCGGCACCTGCACCGCGCCCGAGCGCGCGCTGCCGACGGCGGCGTCGTTGGCGGCCACCTGGGCGATCAGCTTGTCGAGCGGCAGGTACAGCAGGTTCGAGTTCGAACGGGTGTCGACCATGACCTTGCTGGTGCTGCTGAAGATGTCCTGCATCGTGTCGAGGTACATGCGGTCGCGGGTCACGCCCGGGGCCTTGGCATACTCGGTCACGACCTGCGAGAAGCGCGAGGCGTTACCGGTGGCGTTTTCCACGACCATCGAGCGGTAGGCTTCGGCATCCTGCAGCAGGCGCGAGGCGGCGCCCCTGGCGCGCGGGATCACGTCGTTGGCATAGGCTTCGCCCTCGTTGCGGGCACGCGCACGGTCCTGGCCGGCCCGGACAGCGTCGTCGAAGGCGCTCTGCACCTGCTCCGGCGGCTGCACGTTCTGCATGGTCACGTTGGTGATCAGGGCGCCCAGCTTGTAGCGGTCGGCGATCTCCTGGATCTGTTTCTGGACGTCGAGCGCCACCTTTTCGCGGCCCTCGTACAGGACGAAGTCCATCTTGCTGCGGCCGACGACTTCGCGGATCGCGGTCTCGGCGACCTGGCGCACGGTGGCGTCCTGGTCGCGGTTGTTGAAGACCCAGGCGACCGGGTCCTTCAGCGTGTACTGCACCGCGAACTGGATGTCGATGATGTTTTCGTCGTCGGTCAGCATCAGCGACTCGGCCGGCTGCTTGTTGCGCACGTTGTCGCGGTAGCCGACTTCGGCGGTCCGCACCTGCGAGACGTTGACCGTCTCGTGGGCCTGGATCGGGGCCGGCCAGCGCCAGTTGAAACCGGCGCCGGTGGTGTGCGACAGGCGGCCGAAGGTGGTAACCACCCCGACCTGCCCTTCCTGCACGATGAAGGCGCCGCTGGCGAGCCAGATCAGGAGCACGATGAAACCGATGACCGATGCGGTGATGCCCGCGCCGCGGCCTTCGCCGCGGTACGGGCCGCCGGCATCGCCGCCGTTGTTGCCGCGGCTGCCGAACAGGCGGTTCAGGCGCGCATTGAAGTCGCGCCACATCTGATCGAGGTCGGGTGGGCCTTCGCCCGGACGGCGACCCTCTTGGGCCTTGTGGTCACCGCCGGGATTTTTCCCCCAGCGTGGGTCGTTCAGCGATAACTTAATGCCGAATCGTTTTAATAAAGGAACAAGCATAGGCTTCTAATGTGGCCCGATATGGGTGGAGGTTGGATTACTTTCGCCGTCGTCGTCCAGCGACGAATACAGCGCTGCATCGTCCTGCTCTTCGTTTTTAGGGCTCAAGCCTGGCACGGAGTTGACTCCCGGCGCAATGCCCGACATAGCTGCTTCGACAATCGCATCGCGCAGCAGATCGAGACCGGCGCCGCTCCTGGCGCTGATAAAAACGCGGCTGATTTTATCATATTCATCACGCTCGACCCCCGGCTGGAGGTCGGCGGCGTCAATCTTGTTCCACACGAGGATCTGTGGAATATGGTCGGCACCGATTTCGCGCAAGACTTCGTTGACCTGCTCGATCTGCTCCATGCGCACCGGCGACGAACCGTCGACGACGTGCAGCAGCAGATCGGCATGGATCGTTTCTTCCAGCGTGGCGCGGAAGGCGGCGACCAGCTGGTGCGGCAGTTCGCGGACAAAACCGACCGTGTCGGAAATGACGACGCTGCCCGCCTCGTCGCCCAGGTACAGGCGGCGGCTGGTGGTGTCGAGGGTCGCGAACAACTGGTTCGCCACGTACACGCCGGCTTTCGTCAGCGTATTGAAGAGGGTCGACTTGCCGGCGTTGGTATAGCCGACCAGCGAGACCGAGAAGGTATTGTTGCGCCCGCGCTGGCGGCGCTGGGTTTCGTGCTGCTTGCGCAGCTTGGCCAGGCGCGCGCGCAAGGCCTTGACGCGTTCGCCGATCAGGCGGCGGTCGGTCTCGAGCTGGGTTTCGCCGGGGCCGCGCAGGCCGATACCGCCCTTCTGGCGCTCCAAGTGGGTCCAGCCGCGGATCAGGCGCGTGGCCAGGTGCTGCAGCTGGGCCAGTTCGACCTGCAGCTTGCCCTCATGGCTCTGGGCGCGCTGCGCGAAGATGTCGAGGATCAGGCTGGTGCGGTCGATGACACGCATGTCCAGGCGCCGCTCGAGGTTACGCTGCTGCGCCGGGGACAGGGCATGGTTGAAGATGACGATCTCGGCGCCGTCTGCCTTGGCAGCCAGGCCGATCTCGTCGGCCTTGCCGCTGCCCACGAAGTACGCGGGATCGGGAGCGTTGCGCTTGACCGTGATGGTGTTGATTGGCTCAGCGCCGGCGGAACGGGCCAGCAAGGCCAGCTCCTCGAGGCTGGCCGTGAAGTCGACGGCGCCAAAATCGACGCCGACGAGTGCGGCGCGCATGACTGGAGTGCCGGGGGCGTCAGCCATCGGCCTTACTCAGCTTCGGATTCGAGGTTGAGATTGACCGCGCGGGCCGGAACGACGGTGGAAATGGCATGCTTGTACACCATTTGGGTCACAGTGTTGCGGAGCAGGACGACGTACTGGTCGAACGATTCGATGTGGCCCTGCAGTTTGATCCCGTTGACCAGGTAGATCGAGACAGGGACGTGCTCTTTGCGCAAGGCATTGAGGAATGGGTCTTGTAACAGTTGCCCTTTGTTGCTCATAACAGCTCCGTAATGTTGTTGTAGTTTAAAAAATGGAGGCAAGCGCCTCCTTTTCAAGTGCACGGGGCAAGATTCAGCTTGGCGAACGATAGCCTGGAAGTACTGTAACCTGTTTTGCCGGATTTTGTCGTACTGCTAGCCTGAAATGGCCGGGAAAACCGCTGCGCTTAAGTCACTGCTAAGGAACTGCTCGGTTTGCTGCGCAGCGGCCGGGTGATGCGCCCTTAGCCCTGGTCCCTGGCGAACGGATTCTTCCCGCTGCGCAGCTCGATCCGCAGCGGCGTGCCGATCAGGTTGAAGGTCTCGCGGAAATGCTTTTCCAGGTAGCGCTTGTACGGCTCGGTGACGCCGTCGAGGGCATTGCCGTGGATGACGATGACCGGCGGGTTCTGGCCGCCCTGGTGGGCATAGCGCATCTTCGGACGGGTGCCGCCCTTGCGCTTCGGTTCCTGCTTTTCGATCGCTTCCTGCAGGGCGCGCGTCAGGCGCGGCGTCGACAGGTTGGCGGTGGCCGCCGCGTACGCGGTGTCGACCGAGGTCATCAGCTGCTTGATGCCGGTGCCCTTCAGCGCCGAGATGAAGCGCATTTCGGCAAACCCGAGGAAGTCGAGCTTGCGGTCGATGTCGTTCTTGATCTGGTCGCGCTGGTCGGACGTCAAGCCATCCCACTTGTTGACCGCCACCACCAGGGCGCGTCCCGACTCGAGGATGAAGCCGGCGATGTGGGCGTCCTGCTCGGAAATATCCTGCTGGGCGTCGAGCATCAGCACGACCACGTTTGCCTCCGACACCGACTGCAGGGTTTTCACGACCGAGAACTTCTCGATCGCCTCGAACACCTTGCCGCGGCGGCGGATGCCGGCCGTGTCGATCAGCGTGTACTGCTTGCCGTCGCGCTCGAACGGGACTTCGATCGAATCGCGGGTGGTGCCCGGCATGTCGAAGGCGATCACCCGCTGTTCGCCGACCAGGGTGTTGATCAGCGTCGACTTGCCCACGTTCGGGCGGCCGACCAGCGCGATCTTGACGCCGTAGTCCTGGTGCTCGAGCTCTTCCTCGTCGTCCGGGCGCGCGGCAAAGGCTTCGTCGAGCGCTTCGTTGACGAGGTCGTGCACGCCGTCGCCGTGGGCGGCGGAAATGACGTACGGGTCGCCCATGCCGAGCTCGTAGAACTCGGCGGTGACCGAGGTGTACTTCATGCCCTCGGACTTGTTAATGACCAGCATGACCTTGCGGCCGGACTTGCGCAGGAAGTCGGTGATGGTCTTGTCGTGCGGGGTCAGGCCCTGGCGGCCGTCGACGAGGAAGACGACGACGTCGGCCTCGGCCACGGCCTGCTTCGTCTGCAGCGCCATCTCGTGCATGATGCCTTCCTTGGCGACCGGTTCGAAACCGCCCGTGTCGATCACCAGGAACGGCCGCTCGCCGATACGCCCTTCGCCGTAGTGGCGGTCGCGCGTCAGGCCAGGGAGGTCGGCCACCAACGCGTCGCGCGAACGGGTCAGGCGGTTGAATAGGGTCGACTTCCCGACGTTCGGGCGACCAACGAGTGCAATTACCGGCTTCATGTAGTTATTCTATTCGACCGCGATCGCGGTCACAGTTCCATTTTGTGTTTGAAAAATCAGGTTCGATCCAGCAACCAGAGGCGTGCCGATGACGGGGCTGCCGTCGGTGGCGGCGCGCGCGAGGAAGCTGCCGTCCTCGCGCGACAGGAAGTGGACGTAACCCTTGTAGTCGCCGACGGCGACCGCGCGGCCGTAGGACAGCGGGGTCGACAGGCTGCGGAAGGCCAGCTTGTCGTTTTTCCAGACGCTGGCGCCGCTGTCGCGGTCAAAGGCGTGCAGCGCGCCCTTGTCGTCGGCGGCGAACACGAAGCGCTGGTCGACGGCGACGCCGACCAGCGAGGACAGGTCGCGCGTCCAGCGCGGCGTGCCCGAGGCCAGCTCATAGCAGGCGACGCGGCCCTGGTAGGCCACGGCGCAGACATCCTGTTCGAAGACCACGGGCGCGCCGCCGATGTCGGTGACGCGCTCGAGTTCGGTGGCGCCGCGCGCCGTGCCCACTTCGACTTCCCAGCGCGGCGCGCCGGTCGCGAGCAGGAAGGAGCCGAGCTTGCCGGCCGGCTGGGCGACGATCACGTCGGCGTTGTACACGACCATGCCCGGCGCGGTGCGCAGGGTCAGCGCCGGCGAGGTGCGCTGCACGGTCCACTTCTTCTGGCCGGTGGCGGCGTCGAGGCCGACGATGCGGTTGTCGATGCTGCGCGCGACGACGATGCCCTGGGAGACGGCCGGGCTCGACAGGATCTCGCTCGACAGCTGGGTCTTCCAGAGCGCCTTGCCGTCCATGTCGAAGGCCATCAGGACGCCGTCGGCGGCGCCGACGACGATCACGTTGCCGTCGGTACCGACGCCGCCCGTCAGGCCGGTGCCGGCCTTGATGCGCCACATCTGGCGGCCATCCGCGGCTTCGACGCGGGCGATGTCGCCATCGGCGCCGGCCACGACCACGGTATTGCCGGCCAGCGCAGGCGAGAACTGGTAACCGCGTGCCTTGCCGATGTCGAGCTTCCAGGCGGTGCGCACGGCCATCGTGCCCTTCAGTTCGACGAGCGGGGCCGGTTCGTTGCCCTTGGACTTGGACGCGAACGGATTGAGCGAGCTCAAGGTCGAGCAGCCCGTCATCAGGGCCAGGACACCGACACCAACCAGCTTACGGGTAATACGCATTTTCTTTTACCTTGTTCTGAGTCTGTAGAGGACGATGGAAGGACGCGAACGCCAACGCCTGCCGGAGCGGCAGGCGTTGGCTGCGTTCATTCTCGAGTGTGCTTGATCAAGCCGCCTTCGGTGCGGCCGGCGCATCCGCCGCAGCCGGCGCGGTGCCGCCGATGGCTTCGAGCTTGATGCGCACCAGCTGGCTGCCCGGATGCTTCGGCCCCATCGCGGCCAGCGCGGCGACATACGCGGCGCGGGCATCGGCAATCTTGTTCTGCGCGACGAACACGTCGCCCTTGCGGTCCGACACTTCGGCGGTGAACTGCGGCAAATACTTGGCGTCGAGCAGTTTCATGGCGCCGTCGTAGTTCTTCTCGTCGAGCAGCACGCCGGCCAGGCGCAGCTGGGCGACCGACTTGTATTCGTCGTTGCCGTTGTCGATCACCCATTGCAGCTGGGTCTTCGCGGTCTTCAGGTCGTTCGCGTCGAACGCGGTCTTGGCCGCGCCCAGGGCGCTCATCTGCGCGTAGGCGGTGCGCTTGAACTTCGACTGGATGTCGGCGGCAATGCGCTGGGCCTTGGCATTGTCTTTCGCCGTGACCGCATCGCTCATCTCGTCGTACAGGGCCGAGGCACCGACCGCCTGGTCGCGCTGGTGCTTGTTCCAGAAGTTGTAGGCGGCGAAGGCGCCGAGCGCCAGGATCAGCACCCAGGTGATCAGGTTGCCGTACTTTGCCCAGAACGCCTTGAAAGAGGCGATCTGTTCTTGTTCTTCGTGGTCGTATGCCATGTCGTTCGTCTAGTAGTAGTGATGAAGTAAACCGATGGGCCGGGGCCCCGGTGCTGCCTGCTCCGCAAGCGGAGTATTACGGATGGTAATGCACGTGATCGTGGTCGTGGTCGTGATCGCCGATGATGGCGTCGACCACGTGGTCGACCACCTTGTCGAAGGCGACGCTGGCCTGCTGCTGCTCGCCCGATTCGCCGCGCAGCGACTTCACCGCGGCCACGTTGTTGGCCACTTCGTCCTCGCCCAGGATCACCGCGAAGGACGCGCCGCTGGCGTCGGCCTTCTTCATCTGGCTCTTGAAGCTGCCCGCACCCGTTGGCGTTGCGCAATGTAACACAACGTCCAGGCCGGCATCACGGAGGCGCTCGGCCAGGATGAAGGCCTGCACTTGCGCTTCTTCTCCCTGGTGCACCATGTAGACGTCGCACTGGCTCGGTTGCGCCGGTTCGCCCAGGCCCTTCATCAGCTCGATGATGCGCTCGATGCCCATCGCAAAACCGACGCCCGGGGTCGCCTTGCCGCCGAACTGCTCGATCAGCGGATCGTAGCGGCCGCCGGCGCAGATGGTGCCCTGCGAGCCGAGCTCGTCGGTGACCCATTCGAACACGGTGCGGTTGTAGTAATCGAGGCCGCGTACCAGGCGCGGGTTGACGGTGAACTGCACGTTGTTACGGTCGAGCAGCTTCTTGACGCCTTCGAAGTGCGCCAGCGATTCTTCGCCCAGGTAGGACAGCAATTGCGGGGCGCCGTTCACCATCTCCTGCATGGCAGGGTTTTTCGTGTCGAGGATGCGCAGCGGGTTGCTGTGCAGGCGGCGCTTGGCTTCCGCGTCGAGGATATCGGCGTGGGATTCGAAGTAGGCGATCAGGTCGGCGCGGTGGCGCAGGCGCTCCTCGGCATTGCCGATCGAATTGAGTTCGAGGCGCACGTTCTGCAGGCCGAGGTCGTCCCACAGGCGGCGGCACAGCATGATCAGCTCGGCGTCGATGTCCGGGCCGGCAAAGCCGACCGCTTCCGCGCCGAACTGGAAGAACTGGCGATAACGGCCGCGCTGCGGACGCTCGTGGCGGAACATCGGGCCCTTGTACCAGAGGCGTTTCGGGCCGTCGTACACCATGTTGTGCTCGAGCACGGCGCGCACGACGCCGGCCGTGCCTTCCGGACGCAGCGTCAGCTGGTCGCCGTTCATCGAATCGGTGAAGGAATACATTTCCTTTTCGACGATGTCGGTGACGGCGCCGATGGCGCGCGCGAACAAGCCCGTTTCCTCGACGATCGGGGTGACGATCTTCTGGTAGCCGTAGCTTTTCAGGATGGTCTCGGCGGTGTTTTCGAACAGCTCCCACAGCGGTGCGTCAAGCGGGAGGATGTCGTTCATGCCTTTGATGGCGACGATTTTTTCTGGTTTGGACATAGCTTCTTCTATTCGTAGGGTGGAGTCCTGACTCCACCGTTGCGGCATTCGATCTGTGGCGCGGCGTGCATGCGCACCAGCGGTGGAGTCAGGACTCCACCCTACGCTTGCTTGCTGTAATTTTTCTTCACGTATTCCAGCACGATGTTCTGGAATTCGTCGACGATGCGCTCGCCGCGCAGCGTGGCCACCTTCTGGCCGTCGACGAACACCGGCGCCGCCGGCGATTCGCCGGTGCCCGGCAAACTGATGCCGATGTTCGCGTGCTTCGATTCGCCCGGGCCGTTGACGATGCAGCCCATCACGGCCACGTTCATCGCTTCCACGCCCGGATACGACTTCTTCCATTCCGGCATCGAATCGCGCAGGAAGCTCTGGATGTTGTCGGCCAGTTCCTGGAACACGGTCGAGGTGGTGCGGCCGCAACCCGGGCAGGCGATCACCATCGGGGTGAACTTGCGCAGGCCCATGGTCTGCAAGATTTCCTGCGACACGACCACCTCTTTCGTGCGGTCGCCGCCCGGCTCGGGCGTGAGCGAGACACGGATGGTGTCGCCGATGCCTTCCTGTAGCAGCACCGACAAGGCCGCGGTCGAGGCGACGATGCCCTTGCTGCCCATCCCGGCCTCGGTCAGGCCCAGGTGCAGCGGGTAGTCGCAGCGGCGCGCCAGTTCGCGGTAGACCGCGATCAGGTCCTGCACGGCCGACACTTTACAGGACAGGATGATCTTGTCGCGCGCCAGGCCGATTTCCTCGGCGCGCACGGCGTTCTCGATGGCCGAGGTAATGAGCGCTTCGTACATCACGGCCTGGGCGCTGAACGGGTTCGCGCGTGCCGCGTTCTCGTCCATGATGCGCGCCAGCAGCGACTGGTCGAGGCTGCCCCAGTTGACGCCGATGCGCACCGGTTTGTCGTGCTGGATCGCCACTTCGATCATCTGCGCGAACTGGGCGTCGCGCTTGGCGCCCTGCCCCACGTTGCCGGGATTGATGCGGTACTTCGACAGGGCCGCGGCGCACTCCGGGAAGTCGCGCAGCAGGATGTGGCCGTTGTAATGGAAATCGCCGACCAGCGGCACATCGACTTCCATGCGGTCGAGCTGCTCGCGGATCGCCGGCACGGCTGCGGCCGCTTCCGGCTTGTCGACGGTCAGGCGCACCATCTCGGAGCCGGCGCGTGCCAGCTCCTTGATCTGGATGGCCGTGCCGATCACGTCGGCGGTGTCGGTGTTGGTCATCGATTGCACCACCACCGGGGCGTCGCCGCCGATCCAGACCTTGCGTTCGCCATGCTGGACCAGCACGCGGCGGCTGGCGCGGCGTGCCATCGGTCCGGAAGGAATGGGCAGGTTCATAGAAGTCATTGCTTTGCTCGTTATACGTTGTTTCACAAGGGCGCCGCGGCCGCGCCGGTTCGTTTTATTTCAGCGCCACGCGCGAAACCGTCTTGCCCGGCACCGGCGGCAGCGCGAGCTCGGCGCCGCGCAGCGTGGCCGACACGCCGGCCGGATTGCCGACCACCAGCGTGGACGCACCCGGAATCTCGACCGTTTCGGTGCTGCCCGCCTTGACCAGGCGCGACACCAGGGCCTTGCCGCCCTGTGGCCGCACTTCGATCCAGGAATCCTCGCGCACCGTCAGCACCAGCGTGTTGGCGCCGGGTGCAGGGGCCACCGCAGGAACGGCCGCGGCCGGCGCCAGGGTGGCCGGCGGGACGGCAGCCGGTGCGGCAGCGGCCGGCGGCGTGGCGCTGCCGGGCGCTGCCGGGCCAGGCGCAGCGTTGCCGGCCGGCGCGGCCGCGCCACCGGCGGGGGCCGGTGCCGGCACCGAGATCAGCGGTACCGACGGATTATGTCCGGTCTCGCCGCCCAGGTGGGAGCCCGGCACGGTCTCGAGCGGCGGATGCAGGAGCTCGCCGTTGCCGGCGCCGCTGCCGGTCGTGTTGCCGGTCGTGCTGCCGGGCAGCGATACCAGGCCGAAGTGCCAGACTGCCGCGCCCGCGAGCGCCACCACCGCCACGCCGGCAATCCAGGCCAGCGGCAGGTTCGAGCGCTTGCCGTGGGTCGGGTAGCGCGAGTGCGAGAACGAGCGTTCGCGGCGCACGGGGGCGCCGGTCTCGGCCGGGAGCGGATTGTCCATCGGAATCATCGCCACCAGTGGCGCCGGGTCGACGCGCAGGATCTTGGCGTAGGCACGCACGAAACCGCGGGTGACGGCGGGGCTCGGCAGGGACGCAAAATCGCCCTTCTCGATGGCCACCACCTGGCGCACAGCCAGCTTGAGCTGCTCGGCCACCTGCTCGACGCTCCATCCCAGCGCTTCGCGCTGGGCCGCGAGCGTCGCTCCCGGCTCGCGTTGGTGGTTGTCCGGCGTGGCGCCCTGCTCTGCGCGCTCTGAAGTCATAATCGTCTCACTCATCGAATGCCCCGCGCTCGTACGCCAAGTATTCGGGCGAGCCGGGGAAGCGCCGCCGCAGCTGCGCCACGAGGCTGGCCTCCATCGAGCGTTCGCCCAGTTTACGCTGCACTCGCAAGGCAAGCCACAACGCGTCGGCGGACAGGGTATCGAGCTTCGACACTTCTGTCAGGCGGTTAATGAAAAATCCGGCGCGCTGGTAATCGCGCCGCTCGTAGTACACCCGACCCAGGCCGGCCAGGGTGGCGGGCAGTTCGGGGTTGTAACGCAGCGCATCGAGCAGGTAGCGCTCGGCTGCATCGTAATTCCTGGTCTTGAGGCTGCAGGCGCCGGCGTTCACCATGGCGCTCACCGGCGTCTGGTAGGACGGGTTCTTCAGCGCCGCCTCGAACTGGCGCATGGCGTCCTGCGGGCGGTTCGCGGTCTGGCACAGGAAGGCGCCATAGTTATTCGCCAGCTCCGGATTGCGCGGCGCCAGGCGCAGCGCGTGCCGGTAATTCTCGTCGGCCAGCGGCACCTGCCCCATCGCGGTATAGATCAGTGCGCGCATGCCGTAGGCGTCGGCATAATCGGGCGTGGCGGCAATCGCCTGCTTGACCTCGTCGAGGGCGATGTCGTACTTGCCCTGCTGGTAGTAACCGACCGCCAGCTGCAGGCGGATCGCGGCGCGCTTTTCGAGCGCCGTCTGGTCGGATGCGGTCTTGAGTTCGCCGCCGCCCTCGCCCGGCGCCGCGCAGGCTGCCAACAGGCAGGCCATGCCAACGGCGGCCAGGGCAGTAAACCACGAAAAGCCGGGCATGACCCGGCCTTTTGAGCCTTGGCGGCTAAACGAGCCTGGCGCGTCCCCTTTCAAGAAGGGATCTCCACGATGCGGCCGAAATCGGCGCCGAATTTCTTCTGGTATTCGGCCATCTTTTCCATGCGCTGGGCGACGCGGGTGCGGTCCTGCACCTCGCCGGCCAGCTGGCCGCAGGCGGCGTCGATGTCGTCGCCGCGCGTCTTGCGCACGGTGGTGACGATCCCGGCATCCATCAGCACCTGGGCAAAAGCCTTGATGCGCGGATTTTTCGAACGCGTCAGGCCCGACTCCGGGAAGGGATTGAACGGAATCAGGTTGAACTTGCAGTTCACGCCCACCACCGGATCGTTGACCAGCGCGATCAGTTCGCGCGCATGCTCGTCGCTGTCGTTGAAGCCGTCGAGCATGCAGTACTCGAAGGTAATGAAATCGCGCGGCGCGAATTCGAGGTAGCGCTTGCACGCGGCCATCAGCTCGCGCAGCGGGTATTTTTTATTCAGCGGCACCAGGATGTCGCGCAGGGCGTCGTTCGACGCGTGCAGCGACACCGCCAGCGCCACCGGCACGTCTTGCGACAGCTTGTCGATGTTCGGCACCACGCCCGAGGTCGACAGGGTCACGCGGCGGCGCGACAGGCCGTAGGCGTTGTCGTCGAGCATGAGTTTGAGCGCGGTGACGGTCGGCTCGTAGTTCAGCAGCGGCTCGCCCATGCCCATCATCACCACGTTGGTGATCTGGCGCTCGCCCTTCGGCCCGGGCTCGATACCCTTGGTGCGGCGCAGTTCGAACTCGGCCATCCAGAGCTGGCCGATGATCTCGGCCACCGTCAGGTTGCGGTTGAAGCCCTGCTTGCCGGTCGAGCAGAAGCGGCAGTTCACGGCGCAGCCGGCCTGGGTCGAGATGCACAGCGTGCCGCGGTTTTCTTCCGGGATGAACACGGTTTCGACCGCGTTGCCGTCGCCGACGTCGACCAGCCACTTGCGGGTACCGTCAGTCGAGGTATGGTCGCTGATGATGCCGGGTGCCGTGACGGTCGCGCGGGTCTTGAGTTTTTCGCGCAGCGACTTGGCCAGGTCCGTCATGTCGTCGAAGCTGCTCGCTCCGAACTGGTGTATCCAGCGCTGCAATTGCTTGGCGCGAAACGGCTTCTCACCCAATTCGGCGCAATAAGCGACGAGTTGCGCGGGATCGAAGTCCAGCAGGTTGGTGAGAGTCGTCATGATGTTCTGGTACCTAAAAAAGTGATGCCTGAAAAGGGTCAGGCCCCGCTCGCCGGGCCCGGGGCATCAGGCGAGCGGTTGTTGATGCAGCAAATCTATTGCTGCTGTCGATTACTTGAGTTCTGGGAAGAAGAAAGCGATTTCGACTTTTGCAGCTTCGACAGCGTCCGAACCGTGGACGGCGTTGGCATCGATCGAATCGGCGAAATCGGCGCGGATGGTGCCTTTTTCTGCTTTCTTCGGATCGGTCGCGCCCATCAGGTCACGGTGCTTCAGGACGGCGTTTTCGCCTTCCAGGGCCTGGATCATGACAGGACCGGACACCATGAAGTCGACCAGGTCCTTGAAGAAGCCGCGCTCCTTGTGGGCAGCGTAGAAACCTTCAGCTTGTTCGCGCGACAGTTGGGTCATGCGAGCGGCAACGATCTTCAGGCCGGCGCCTTCGAAGCGGCTGTAGATTTGGCCGATCACGTTTTTTGCAACTGCATCTGGTTTGATGATCGACAGGGTGCGTTCGATTGCCATGTAAAAACTCCAATAAAAAGAAAGGTTTAAATCGAGAAGAAGAGAACTCAATTAACCTTCGATTTTACCATACCTGGCCCCATATAGCCGATATTGCGGCATCGGCCGGCGAAGTGCCAGCGTGGCGGCGAAAATCCGCCCTGTCAATGCGCACCACCCGCCGGCGGCACTCCCACCCCACTGACTTATGGATGGCTTAAGGCTGGTTCCCGGTCGCCGCGCGGCGTGCTATGCTTAGTTAAAATTTACGTTTATTTAACCGGAGGCATCATGAATCCCATCCTGCAAAAGCAACCCGCTTACGACGTGGCCGTAGGCCAGGTCGCGCGCAACAAAGTCCTGCGCAACACCTTCTGGCTGCTTGCGCTGTCGATGATCCCGACCGTGCTCGGCGCCTTTGTCGGCGTGTCGATGCAGCTGCAAATCTTCAGCGGCTTCATGGGTTTCATCGTCTTCATGGCGATCGCCTTCGGCTTCATGTACGCGATCGAAAAGACCAAGGAATCGGCGGTCGGCGTGTTCGTGCTGCTCGGCTTTACCTTCTTCATGGGCCTGATGCTCACCCCGCTGCTGCGCCACACGCTCGGCTTCTCGAACGGCGGCAGCCTGATCATGACCGCCTTCGGCGGTACCGCTGCCGTGTTCGCCGTGATGGCCAGCATCGCGACGACCACCAAGCGCGACTTCTCGGGCATGGGCAGCTGGCTGACGGCCGGCGCGGTCGTCATCCTGCTGGCAATCGTCGCCAACATCTTCCTGCAGATGTCGATCCTCACGATCGTGATCTCGGTGCTGATGATTGCCGTGTTCTCGGCCTTCATCCTGTATGACGTGCAGCGCGTCGTGAACGGCGGCGAGACCAACTACATCACTGCCACCCTGGCAATCTACCTGGACGTGTTCAACGTCTTCACCGCCCTGCTGCGCCTGCTGGGCATCATGGGTGGCGACGACTAAGCGGAATTGCCCTAATGAAAAAGCCGACCTGCGGGTCGGCTTTTTTACGTCTTGTGTAGGGTGGGCTCCGCCCACGCGGTGATACGTGCCGGCTTCGATATCGTGCTCGACGATCTGGCCGCCGACCCTACGCCAGCTCGAACACCCCGATCGATTCCACGTGGGAGGTGTGCGGGAACATGTTCACGACGCCCGCCTTCTTCATCACGTAACCGGCGCGGTGGACCAGGATGCCGGCGTCGCGCGCCAGCGTCGAGGGGCTGCACGACACGTAGACGATGCGTTGCGGCATCAGTTCCGCCCTGCCGCTTTCGCGCAGCTCGGCCAGGGCCAGGGCCAGCGCGATGGCGCCGTCGCGCGGCGGGTCGACCAGCATGCGGTCGAACTTGCCCAGCGCGACCAGGTCGTCGGCCGTCACTTCGAACAGGTTGCGGGTATAAAACGTCGTTTTCTCCGACAGGCCGTTCGCCTTCGCATTCTCCAGCGCGCGCGTGCTCAGCACCGTGCTGCCTTCGATGCCGACGACTTCGCGCGCCTGGGTCGCCAGCGGCAGCGTGAAGTTACCCAGGCCGCAGAACAGGTCGGCCACGCGGTCTTCCGGCTGCACCTCGAGCAGGCCGAGCGCCTTGTGCACCAGCGCGCGGTTGATCTGGTGGTTCACCTGGGTAAAATCGGTCGGCTTGAAGGGCATGCGCACGCCGAATTCCGGCAACGTGTAGTACAGCTCCTTGTCCAGCGGATAGAACGGGTAGACCGTGTCCGGCCCCTTCGGCTGCAGCCACCACTGGATGCCCCACTCGTCGGCAAAGGCCTTGACCAGCTCCTCGTCCTTCTGCGTCAGCGGCGCCATGATGCGCATCACCAGCGCCGTGGTTTCCTCGCCGACCGCGACCTCGATCTGCGGCACCTGGTTATACAGCGACAACGAGCCGACCAGTTCGCGCAGCGGCATCAGCATGCCGCCCAGGTGCGGCGGCAGGATGTGGCAGAAGCGGATGTCGGCGACATACGAGGAAGCGCGCTCGTGGAAACCGACCAGCACCGTCCCCTTCTTCTCGACATGGCGCACCGACAGGCGCGCGCGGAAGCGGTAGCCCCAGGTCGGGCCGTACATCGGGCGCATGATGTTTTCCGCCTTAACTTTGCTCAAGTGCCACAGGTTGTCTTCCAGCGTGCGCTGCTTGATCGCCACCTGGGCGCCGGGCTCGAGGTGCTGCATCGAGCAGCCGCCGCAATAGCCAAAATGCTCGCAGCGCGGCTCGACCCGCATCGAGGAGGCGCGCTGCAAGGTGAGCATGCGGCCCGCCTCCCAGTTCTTTTTCTTGCGCTTGACTTCGTAGCTGACGCGTTCGCCCGGCAGTGCGTCTTCGACGAAAATGACCTTGCCCGGGGTGCCGTCCTCGTTCTCGAGGTGGCCGACGCCGCGCGCATCCGCGTCGAGCGACTTAATTTCGATAAAAGTTTCTTGCATGGGTAGGGTGGGCACTCCGTGCCCACGCGGAAATATGAATATTGGAAAGCGGAATTCCGGGCGACTCGCCGGCCGCGCGTTCGGCCTGCTGCCGCGCCAGGGAGGGCGGTATCAGGTCACAAGACCGGCGGCATCATAGCAAGGAATCGCGCACGACGCCACGGGCCGCCATGGCCCGCTTCAGCTTGACCAGGGCTTCCTGCTGGATCTGGCGCACACGCTCGCGCGTGACGCCCATCTGCTCGGCCAGGGTCTCCAGCGTTGCCGGATCGTCATTGTCGAGACCGAAGCGGCGCATCACGACCAGGCGCTGCTTTTCCGGCAGGCGCGTGAGCCAGTCGCGCACCAGGGCCGTCATCTCGTGCTGCTCGGCCTGCAGGTCCGGGCCGTCCTCGGCTTCGCCCGGCAGCATGTCCATCAAGCTCGATCCGGGGTCGTTGTCGAGCGGGGCATCGAGCGAGGCGGCGTGCTCGGACAGGGCGAGGATGTCCTGCACCTCTTCCACCGGACGCCCGACCAGGCTGGCAATGTCTTCGGCGGTGGCATCCTTGCCGTCGTGGTGGCGTGCCTCGAGGTGGTATTTGGCGCGCAGCACGCTGTTCAGTTCGCGCACCATGTGCACCGGCAGGCGCACGGTGCGTGCCTGGTTCATGATGGCGCGTTCGATGCTCTGGCGAATCCACCAGGTGGCGTAAGTGGAAAAACGGAAACCGCGCTCGGGCTCGAACTTGTCGATCGCGCGCATCAGGCCGATGTTGCCCTCCTCGATCAGGTCGAGCAGGACGACACCGCGGTTGATGTAGTGCTTGGCGATGGAAACGACGAGCCGCAGGTTGTGCTCGATCATTTTTTGGCGCGCGTCGAAGTCGCCCGCCTTGGCCAGGGTCGCGTAATGCACTTCCTGGGCGGCCGACAACAGCGCCCGGGTGCCGATCTGGTTCAGGTAATGCTGGGTGGTATCGGTCGAGAGCTCGGCGGCAAGGACTTTCTTGAGTTCGTCGACACTGTCGACCTCGGCGGCTGCGCCCGGCAGCATGGCGCCGACATCGGCACCATCGTTCGAAGCGAGGGGACCGTAGTCGTCTCCACTCTGGTTCTCGCCGGACGCGCCTTCGCCCTCCAGTTCGTCAGGCGGTTCGTCGGAAACGTCGTGATCCTGGGAGTGCGGCGGCAGCGTCATTGGCCCTCTCTAACGGCTGGGCAAGAACCTCGACGGATCGACCGGTTTGCCCTGCTGGCGAATCTCGAAATGCAGCTTCACCGAATCGGCATCGGAATCGCCCATCTCGGCGATTACCTGGCCCTTGGCCACGTTGTCGCCTTCCTTCACGACAATGGCGCGGTTATGGGCATAGGCCGACAGCAAGCTGTTGCTGTGTTTAACGATGACGAGGTTACCATAACCTCGAATACCGCTGCCAGCGTACATTACTTTGCCGGCGCCTGCCGCCATGACTTGCTGTCCGGCGCGCCCGGCAATATCGATGCCCTTGTTCTTGCCGTCGTCGAAGGTGGCAACGATACGCCCGTCCGCCGGCCACATCCAGCTCAGCTTCTCGTCATCGAGCGCCGTGACGGTGGCGCCGACACGGGCGCCGGCAGCCGGTACCGCCGCGGCGGTATTCGTGGCCGCAACCACGGTCTCGGCCTTTTCGCCGGACCGCGCTTCGGCGACCTCGCTGTCGGCCGGACGCTTGTCGGCACGCGGCGCGGTCTTGCGCGGCACCGTCGAAGCGTTTTCCGGCGGCATCGGCACCGGCCGGGTCACGACGGCGGCCGTGCGCTCGGCACGCTCGTTCGGGGCCACGCGCAGCACCTGGCCGACCTTGATGTCGTCGGGGTCGCGCAGGTTGTTCCAAGCCACCAGATCGCGGTAATCCTGGCCATTGTCGAGCGCAATGCGCAGCAGCGTGTCGCCGCGGCGCACCGTGTAGGTGCCGCGGGCATCCGGACGAGGCGCCTCGGCGCGGGCCGGCGTGCGTGCCTGTGCGCTCGAGCCGACGGGACGTTCGATGATCGGAACCGTGCGGGGGGAACTGGTACAGCCGGCGATCAGGCCAAAGGTAAGGGTCAGCAGGACTAAACGGGGTGTTTGTTTCATTCTCATCTAATATGTATTACGGGACCTGGGCAAGTCAGGCAATGCCAGGGCGTAAGGGGACAAAATGGCAGGCTTCCAGCGTCTCGCTGGCCCACTCCGACTTCGCCGTGCGGGTAATGCGCTGCAAGTGCTGCACCTGGCCGCCGACCGGGGCGACCAGCCGTGCGCCGATGGCCAGCTGTTCGAGCAGGGCGCGCGGCACTTCCATTCCGGCCGCGGCCAGGATGATGCCGTCGAACGGCGCAACCTGCGCGAGCCCGAGCATACCATCTCCGTAGTGCAAGCGCAGGTTGGACAGGCGCAATGATCGCAGGTTGGCCTTCGCCAGTTCGTGCAACGGCTTGATGCGCTCGATGGAATAGACCTCGCCCGCCACGCGCGCCAGCACGGCGGCCTGGTAGCCGCAGCCGGTACCGATCTCGAGCACGCGGCCGAGCGTACCCTTGCCTTCACGCATCGCTTCGATCATGCGGGCAACGATATAGGGCTGCGAAATCGTCTGGTGGTGGCCGATCGGCAGCGAGGCGTCGATATAGGCCTGGCCGGACAGCGCCGGTTCGATGAAGAGGTGGCGCGGCACGGCTTCCAGGGCAGCGAGCACCAGCGGGTCGCGCACGCCCTGCCCCGCGACGCGGGCCACCATCGCGCGGCGGATCGCCTCGGTCGCCATCAAGTCCGAGCGGGTCGCGGCCGGGGCGCTGGGCGCCGCCGGCATCGCATACCCCGGCAACTTGGGGCCGGGCTGCGGCCCCTTGGGCGGCTGGGCGCCGCCGATCGCGCGCGCGGCATTCTGGGTTGCCGTCTGCGGTGTCGCGACCGGCGCCGGAACGCCCGTCTTGCGGGCGCCGCTGGTGACCGACGACAGCGGCAAGGGGAAAGTGCTGCGTTCGGTCGTGTCTTTCATGCCAGTCCCCGGGTCAACAGTTCGAGCTGCGGCTTGTGCGTCAGGTCCACCTGGAGCGGCGTGATGGACACCAGTCCATTCGCGGCAGCGTGGAAATCGGTGTCCTCGGCCGCGTCGCGGCAGGCGCCCGGCGCGCCGATCCAGAAGATGTCGCGCCCGCGCGGGTCTTGCGCGCGGATCACGGGCTCGGCGTGGTGGCGGCGCCCGAGGCGGGTGGGCGTCAAGGGGCCCATCGCCTCGTAAGGCAGGTTCGGAATGTTTACGTTCAGCAAATAAGGCGAGGCCAGCACGTCGAAGCCGCGCAGCACGACCTCGCGCGCGACCCGGGCCGCGGCATCGAGGTGCTCCCAGCCATGGTTGACCTGCGAAAAAGCGATGGCCGGAATGCCGAACAGGAAAGCTTCGGTGGCCGCCGCGACGGTGCCGGAATACAGCGTGTCGTCACCCATGTTCTGGCCGTTGTTGATGCCGGAAACGACCAGGTCGGGCAACGCATCGAGCATGCCGGTCAAGGCGATGTGGACGCAATCGGTGGGCGTCCCGTTCACAAAATAATAGCCGTTGGCGGCCTGGGTGACCGACAGCGGGCGATCCAGCGTCAGCGAGTTCGACGCCCCCGAGCGGTTGCTGTCGGGTGCGACCACAATGATCTCGGCGACGCTCGCCAGTGCCTCGGCCAGGGCGTTGATGCCGGGCGCGAGATAGCCATCGTCGTTACTGATAAGAATTCGCATCACGCGATTTTACCTGAAGCAACGCTTTGATCGCGCATTCAGGACAGATAAATTCTCGCCTGCGGGGCATGACGCCGTTGTCGGAACACGACGCCGCCCGCCGCTTCTTGCCCGGCTGACCAGGTTCGCCGCCTGGCCTTGCCATGATGCCACGGCCGCGCGCCGGCGCTGGCCGGCGCTGGCGGTGCGGCCGCGGCCAGGCTCGCTCCGCGGCGGCCCGGCTTGCATTTTTGACCACCCGCGCCGGCTCGTCCCGGCCCGCGCAGCGCGGCGCGTGCGCCGCTAGCGCAGCGCCAGCGGCCTTCCGCCCGCGGCCTCCAGCAGCGCCCCCTCGAGTGAGGCAACCTCGTCTTCTGCAAAGGCGAGCAAGGCGTCCTTGTCGCCATCGTCGAGGTAGACCTGCTTGATCAGCGCCACCCCGCGCCGTCGCAGCGGCTGCGCGACGGTCGGACGCAGGATGGTTTCGCGCAGGCTGTCGGCAAGCTGGCGCGCTTCGCGCGCCCGCCCCGCCTCGACCAGCTTGTGGAGCTGGCCCAGCCGGTGCTCGAGCGCCTCGTGCGGGACCGGCTGTCCGGGCCCCGTGCGCATCGTACGGGGGCTCGTATCCGGGCCGCCGCCGGCGCCGGGCGCCGCCGCGGCGGCACCTGCGCCCATGCCGGCCGCGGAGGACGTGGCGGCGCAGGGGACGCCTGCCGCGCCGGGCGCATCGTGCAGGCCGGCCGACATCGCGCGCAGCTGCAACAGGCGGTTGCCGCCCTCCTCCACGCTCTGCTCGAGACGGCGCGCCGCTCCGCTATGGCCCTGGCTGGACAAGGTCTCGGCCAGCATGCGCTTGCTGCGCAGCGTTTCGTGGTCGTCCATCCCGCGCAGGCGCTCGTGCCGGCTGACGACGTGCTGCTGCAACTGCCTGGCCTCCTCGAGCTCGCCCTGCTGGCTCAATGTCGACGCCAGCCGGAGCAGCACGCCGAGGGTATCGGGGTGGTCGTCCCCCAGCCGGCGCGCGCGCGCCGTGGCCAGCGACTGCTGCATGTCGCGCACCGCTCCCAGGTCGCCCTGGGCGGCGAAGATCTCGGCCAGCGCCTCGCGCGCCTGCAGCGTCACCGGGGCCTCCGGCCCGAGGCGGCGCTCGCGCACCCGCAACACCAGCTCCTGCAGCTTGCGCGCATTGCCGAGGTCACCCATGTCGCGCAGCAGGGTCGCCAGCAATGCCGTGCAGCGCAGCGTGTCCTCGTGCTCGGTGCCGAGGATGCGCTGGCGGCCCTCGAGTACCCGCTCGTAGAGCATGCGCGCGCGCGAGTATTCGCCGTGCCCGGCAAGCGTGCGCGCCTGGCCGGCCAGGGCGTCGAGGGTGGCGATATGGCCGGGACCATACAGCCGCTCGCAAGCTTCGGTTACTTCCTCGTGCAAGGCCAGCGCGCGCGCAAACTGCTCCAGCCGCGCCAGGGTGGCCGCCAGCCCGGATTTCGCGGCCAGGGTTTCCGGATGGTCGGCCCCGAGCGCATGCATGCAGTGCTCGAGCAGCGCCTCGCATTGGCGGTGCGCTTCGCGCAGGCGTCCGCCCTCGCGCAGGACGCTGGCCAGGGCGGCGCGGCTGGCGCGGGTATCGGGATGCTCGTCGCCAAGCAGGCGTGCGCGCAGCAGCATGGCCTCGGCCAGGCATCCGTGCGCCTCGCCCAGGCGCCCCTGGCGCTGGTACAGCTCGCCCAGGCGCATCAGCTCGCGCGCCAGCAGCGCCCCGTTCGCATCGACGCTGTCGAGAGGGCGGGCGCCGTGGCGCTCGCCGGCCGCGAGGGCCGCGCGCGCGGCGCCGACCGCGTCCGTCAAGTCGAGCTCGGCGCGCGACTGCCAGGGGAAGCGGCCGGCGGCATGCCAGCCGAGCAGTGCCTCGATGGCGCGGGTTTGCGAGAGCCGGTCGGCATCGCGTTCCGGTGCGGCGCCCAGGTGCTCGGCCGCGCCGGCCGCCACCGCGCCATGCAGCTGCACCTCGTCGAGATAGCTGTCGAGCGACACCTGGGACAGTCCGTAGCAGCTTCGCAGCAGTTGCTCGAGCACCGCCTGGTAGCCGACGCTGCCCTTGTGCGGATCGCCGCGGCGCCACAGCATGCGGCGCTCGCAATCGAGGCTGTCCACCCCGCACGGCAGCGGATAGACGAGCAGCGGGTGCTGCGCCTCCTCGTGGCTGCAGCGGTACTCGATGGCGCGCGTCACCACCCCGGCCAGGCCCTCGAGGCTGCGCGCGTTGGGGGTGAACAGCCCGACCAGCCGGTCGGGCAGCAGGGTCGTGCAGACGCTGACCGCCGCCGAGCGTCCGCCGCGGCAGTCGATCAGCACGTGCCGGAAGTGGCGCGCAAGGTGGTCGGCGAAGGCCCGGAACAGCACCGGGCAGGCAGCGAACAGGCCGTCCCAGTCCATCCGGTCGGCACGTTCGCCGTAGCTGTCGTCGAAGCAGCCGGCGCGCATCAGGTACAGGGTGCGGCTCTGGTCGACCCGCTCCACGTAGGCTTCCCAGTCGATCGCCTCGAGCACCAGCCGCGCGCGTTCGGCATGGTCGAGGCCGGGGCAGCTGCGAGCGAGCGTGTCGAGCTGCTCGCGGCAGGCCTCGAAGTATTCGAGCAGGCCTGGGCGGGCGGCGTCGTAGCGCTCGACCTCGGGCCGCACCGCACCCGGCCGCAGCGCATCGGGCCTGGCATTGCCCGGCCGGGCATTGTCCGGCCTTTCGTGGCCGGGCCGTTCGTGGCTTGGCCTCCCCCCATCGTTTTCGGCGGACTCGACGCGCCTTGCGGCGCCAGCGGCCGAGCCGTACCGCGCCGCCCGCGGCGGCTCGATTTCGTAGCGCTCGTCGCAGCCGGGAAACAGGTGGTGCAGGCCGGGCGCCTCGGTGTCCCAATCGATCATCAGCACCGGCACCGTGGCGTTTTGCCGGCTTGCGAGCAGCACCGCGGCGTCGGCCAGCGCGAGGCTGCGCGCGGCGCCGTTCTCGAACGAATAAAAGGCGGTCACTTGACCGGGGCCGCTGATGGGGGGAAGCGTGATGCGGTTGATTTCCATGGGCTCCTCATTTTTTCGGAAAGGTCAGATCCGGGACGGCACGCCACTCGGGTGGGACATCGGGGAGCACGAATTGGTTGCAATCATGACCAGGCGGCATGTACATTTTCTGGTACTGGTAATGGGTCGCGATCCGCTTCACCATCTTGTCGATATCGGGCAGGAAGTCGGGATTCGATTTCAGGTCGGCGGTGGCCATCGTGAAATGCGAAAAGTCGACGTAGAAGGTGGAACCGGCAATCTGCGGCGGCAGGCGGTCGGGGTGCTGGGTCATGATGACCGGAATGATCAGGTGGCTCGGCAAGGTGTACCACTGGCTGCGTTCGGCTTCGAGCTGGCGCATCGCAGCGTATTCGCGCCGTGTGTAGGCGTGCGCTTCGTATTTGGGTGTGTAGATCAGGATCATGCAGACGCTCTCGCACATTGCGCGGGCGATCTTGCGGTCGAGGTCGTCCCCGCCGCCAAGCTGTTCGGTGTCGATGAAGAGTTCGTCTTCGTTGTCGAAATGGGGTTCGAGATAACAGCGCAGCGCATCGGCCAGCGCGGTCTTGAACCGCTTCATCAAGTCGTGCCGTCCGTGGGCATAGCTGAAGAAACAGCCGTACCTGATCGCCATCGCCATTTCTCCCATTCAATGCCTCAGTGCACACTCAGTGCCCGCTCAGTGCCCAGTATTTGCGCGCATGTCCATCCATGACTCTAGCGTTCCATTCACCCTGTATTTTGCGGGCGCACAAACGCCCCGGCCGACTCAGGCGCAAGCCGGCGTGTTGGTTCCGTCAGGCATAATTCGCCCCGTTTTAGAAGTTCTACAGGAGAAAATCATGAAAGCCATCGTATGCAAGGATTGGGGGCCCGTCGACAGGCTGGCACTCCAGGATCTGCCGGACCTGGTACCGGGAAGCGGGCAAGTGGTCGTCGACGTGCGCTCGGCCGGGGTCAATTTCCCGGACGTGCTCACGGTCCAGGGCAAGTACCAGATCCGCCCGCCCCTGCCTTTTACGCCAGGTAACGAATTTGCGGGCGTGGTGCGCGCCGTCGGCGCCGACGTCACCGCTTTCGCACCCGGCGACCGCGTGATCGGCTTTACCCGCACCGGTGCGTTTGCCGAACAGGCGCTGGCGCCAGCCGAGGCCCTGATGCCGATGCCGCCAGAAATGGACTTCGACACCGCCGCCGCGATCACCCTCACCTACGGCACCTCCTGGCATGGCCTGGTCGACCGCGGGCAACTGCGGGCGGGCGAGACGCTGCTGGTGCTGGGCGCGGCGGGCGGGGTCGGCCTGGCGGCCATCGAGATCGGCAAGGCGATGGGCGCGCGCGTGATCGCCGCGGCCTCCAGCGACGACAAGCTGGCGGTCTGCCGCGAACACGGCGCCGACGTCCTGATCAACTACGCCGCGTCCGACCTGCGCGAGGCGATCAAGGCCGCGACGGGCGGCAAGGGGCCCGACGTGATCTACGATCCCGTTGGCGGGCCCTACAGCGAGCCGGCGCTGCGCTCGATCGCCTGGCGCGGACGGCACCTGGTGGTCGGCTTTGCGGCGGGCGAGATCCCGAAGCTGCCGTGGAACCTGATGCTGCTGAAAGGGGCGTCGGTGGTCGGCGTGTTCTGGGGCGACCTGGTGCGCCGCGAGCCGCAGGAGAACCTGGCCGCAATGCGCACGATGCTGGGCTGGATGGCCGAGGGCAAGCTCAAACCGCTGGTGTCGAAGCGCTATGCGCTGGCCGATACGGCGCAGGCATTGAACGACATGGCCGAGCGCAAGGTGACGGGGAAAGTGGTGATCGTGCCGTAACGGGCGTAGGGTGGGCGGCTCCACCCGGCCATATGAAGTATCGCGGCCGGTTCGCCGCGCACGCGTTCAACCCACGTTCGATCAACCGGAGCGGCTATTCATCCGCCGCTTGAACGCGTAGGCGGGAAACCCGCCTACCCTACGTCCCTTCGGGTGCGTCAGCCATGATCAGGGGTTTGCGCCTTCGGCCTGAAAAAATCGATCACTTCCTGCTGGACCCGCGTCCGCTTGAACGGCGGCAAGCTCTGCCAGATCCTGCGCCCGTAGGGCTTGCTGATCAGGCGCGGGTCGCAAATCATCAGCACGCCGCGGTCGTCGACGTCGCGGATCAGGCGGCCGGCACCCTGCTTGAGGGTGATGATCGCTTCCGGCAGCTGGTGGTGCATGAAGCCGTTCATGCCCTGCTTTTCCATCACTTCGATGCGGGCGGCCAGCACCGGGTCGTCCGGCGGCGCGAAGGGCAGCTTGTCGATGATGACGAGCGAGAGCGCCTCGCCGCGCACGTCGACCCCTTCCCAGAAACTTTGGCTGCCCACCAGCACCGCGTTGCCGGCATTCCGGAACGAGTCGAGCAATTCGGTACGCCCGCGCTCGCCCTGGACGAACAACGGGTAGTCGAGCCCGCGGTCGGCGAATTCGGCGCGCAGCCGTTCGGCCACGCGATTGACGGCGCGGATCGTGGTGCACAGGAAGAAGGTGCGCCCGCCGGCAGCCTCGATCACCGGCAGCGCGTGGTCGACCACGGCGTCGGTATAGCCCATCGAATTCGGTTCCGGCAGCCCGGTCGGCACGTAGAGCACGCCCTGCTCGCCGTAGTTGAACGGGCTCGGCCAGGTGCGCGCCGGTTCGCCGGTCAGGCCCATCTGTTCCGAGAAATGCTTGAAGTCGTTCTTCACCGCCAGCGTCGCCGAGGTGAAGATCCAGCTGCGCGGCGTCCCCTCGCGCTGGTTCTGGAAGATCGGCGCGATCGACAGCGGGGTCTTGTGCAGTTGCAGCGACGAAGCAAAGGCCTCGACCCACAGCACGGCCTGGTCGCCTTCGACGACCTTGCCCTTCGGGTCGGCCTTCCAGGCGTCGTAGGATGCCTTCAATTCGACCGCCCGCACACGGCAGGCCTCGAGGGTTTCGGCGCGCTCGGCCTGCTCCTCGAGCACGGTTATCATGCCGTCGAGCTCTTCCTTGAGCGTGTCGAGCGCCGGGAAGAAGTTCGAGGTCGGCGGCACCTGCGGCAGCGACAGGCGGGTGCCGCCTTCCGGGAAGGTCAGGCGCAGGTCGCGCGCCGCCTTTTCGACCACGGTCACGACCTTGGCCCAGTCCACGCCCGCGCGCGCATGCGCCAGGCCTTCGGCCAGCACGTCGCGGCACAGTTCCAGCACCTGCGAAGTCGAGACCGACTGGCCGAAGAACAGTGTCGCCGTGTCGGGCAATTGATGCGCCTCGTCGAAGATGATGGTGTTGGCCGACGGCAGCAGCTCAGCGACGCCGGTATCCTTCAAGGCCACGTCGGCGAAGAACAGGTGGTGGTTGACCACGACCACGTCCGCCTGCTGGGCTTCCCGGCGCGCCTTCATCACGAAGCAGTCCTGGTAGTACTGGCATTCGGCGCCCATGCAGCTGTCGCGCGTGGAGGTCACGAGGTTCCACACCGAGGCGTTTTCCGGCACCTTGGCCAGTTCGGCCTTGTCGCCCGAATTGGTCATCTTGATGAAGCGCGAGATTTCGCGCAGGTGGCCGACGTCGTCGCGCGAGGTCAGGCGCCCGTTCTGCAGCGTGCGCTCCAGGTGGTAATGGCAGACATAGTTCGAGCGCCCCTTGAGCAGCGCCACCGAGACCGGGGCTTTCAAGGCCTTGCGGATGGTCGGGATGTCGCGCAGGAACAGCTGGTCCTGCAGGTTCTTGGTACCGGTGGAGACGATGGTCTTGCCGCCCCACAGCAGCGCCGGGACCAGGTAGGCGAAGGTCTTGCCGGTACCGGTACCGGCCTCGGCCATGAGCACTTGCTGGTCAGCAATCGCGCTGGCGATGGCTTTCGCCATTTCGGTCTGGGACTGGCGCGGCTTGTAGGTGCCGACGGCGGGCGCGAGCGGGCCGCCGACGCCGAACAGGCGGTCGAGCTCGGCATCGTACTTGCCGACCGGCGCATCGCTATGCGCGTCGGCGGAGCGGTTGCCGGACGCCTCGGCGGCGCCGGGCACGGGAAGGTGATCGGTCAAAATGGGCGGGTTTCGGATGTAAATGCAAGAGCCGAAGACAATCAGGCCGGCACGTCCGGCACGAGTTGCATCTTCAGCAGGGTGATGTGGTCTTTCAGCTGTAGTTTACGCTTTTTCAGGCGGCGCAGCTGAAGCTGGTCGGCATGTCCATCCGCGGTCAGCATCGCAATGACCGCGTCGAGGTCGCGGTGTTCCACGTCGAGTTCGATAATGCGGCGCTGGATGTCTTGGACATCGGTCATGATGGCGGTTCCAAACGAAGTTTTGACAGGACGGGGCGGCAGCTGGCGGTGGCGGGCGTTGTGCCGCATTGTGCCGCGCAGTGCCGGCTCTGCAGGGCCGCGCAGTGCTTATATACGCTTGCGGCTTGCAACACGGAGGCTTCTCGGTGCATAGTTTAATCTAGAGCGACGTTGCCGCCAACAAAGATCGGCCCTGAGCCACGGAAAGCATCAAAGTTTATGAATCACTTCAAGATCGAGGCGGGTACCGCGCAACACATCGGCAACCGCCCGCGCCAGAACGATCGCGTCGCCCTGCTCACTGGCGCGCGTGCGCCCGGCTATGTACTGGCCGTGCTGTCGGACGGCATCAACGGCGCCGCGGCGAGCGAGCAGGTGCTGCATACGGCGCGCCACGTGTTCGACGCATTCAAGCCGGGCGAGACGGCCAGCCCGGAACGCCTGGCCCAGCTGCTGCGCGACATCGTCGCGGAAACGCACACCGTCATCAAGATGAACGCCGTGACCACCGGCGAGGAATCGCACGCGAGCTTTGTCGGCCTGGTGCTCTCGCCCCATGGCGAAGCGGCCTGGGCCCATGTGGGCGACTCGCGCCTGTACCGCTTCGACGACGGCCAGCCCGCGATGCGCACCAGCGACGAGGCCTACGTCGAACACCTGGTCTCGCTCGACAAGCTGCCGCCCGACGCGGCGCGCAACCACCGGCGCTCGAAGCTGCTGCTCAACGTACTCGGCAATAGCCGAAAGGAACCCTTCGTGACGGTCGGCTGGCAGATGGGCCTGGCGCCAGGCGACAGTTTCCTGCTTTGCTCGGACGGCTTGTGGCATTTCTTCACCGATGCCGAACTGGCATCGGCGCTGGCGCGTTCGACGCCGCGCCAGGCATCGGAAATGCTGATCGACAAGGCGAGCGAACGCGCGCAAGGCAAAGGCGGCAATTGCTCGATGGCGATCCTGAAACTGGTCAAACCGGTGCCGGAGAGCCCGGGCGCGTTCCCGGCCACGCCCGCCCGCTAGGAACGCCTGACAAAACCCCTTAGCTGCGTTGCAGCGCCTCGCCGTACAAGCGTAGGCGTTCCGAGCCCGCCGAGCCTGCTTCAGCGGGTGGCTTCGGCCGCTTTCTGGGCCGCCGCCTTCTCTGCCGCGGCTTTTTCCTCCGCGGCCTTGGCGGCGCGCTTGGCTTCGCGCTGGGCCTTGCGTTCGGCTACCACGCGCTGGCGCTCTTCCGACTTGCGGTGCCGTTCGTCGAACGCAGCGGCATTCGCGGCCCGTTTGGCGGCCTCGGCCGGCGCAGCGGCCGCCTCCTTTTGCAGCCGTGCCTTGCGCTCGGCCATGCGCTTGGCGACCGCCGTGGGACGCGCCGGCGGCACCGGCGCAATGTCTTTCGGGGCAGCCGGTGGCTGGGTGCCCGCGCGCGCTTCCTCGGCCGCGTAGTCGGCTGCCGCCTGGGCCATTGCGCGGTCGCGTTCCTCGACCTTGTTCTTGCGCTTAAAATACTCCGCCTCGACCTCGATCGCATCCTGCGCCGCCAATGCGGTGCGGCGCCGTTCCTTCGCTTCGTCCAGGCAGCTGTTCACGAAGAACTTGTCGTAGCAGGCTGCTTCGCGCGCGGCGTAGCGCGCCTCGATCGCGGCGCGCTCGGCGGCGACGTCGGCCAGCCGCTGGTCGGCCTGGGCCACCGAGGTGGTCGGCGCGACGGCGACATTCTCCGGAACCACGCGGTTCGACGCGCAGGCGGCCAGCAGGCCGCAGGCGAGGAAGGCGCAGGCGCTGCGCAACATGGACTGTGCTGTTCTCATCGTGTTCCCTGTCTTGTTCTTTTTACGGATTGTGCCGCTTATGCGATGGCGTCGGCGGCGCCGCGCCGCTCGGCCAGCATGTATTCGCGCGACTGCATCTCAATGATACGCGAGACGGTACGGTGGAATTCGTTCGACAGCACGCCCTTGGTGTACAACTCTTCGGGCTCGACCGCCGCCGACATCAGGAGCTTGACCTTGTGGTCGTAGAACACGTCGATCAGCCAGGTGAAGCGGCGTGCCTCGGACGATTGTCCGGCCGACATGGCCGGGATGCCGGACAGGATCACCGTATGGAAGCGCGTGGCCAGTTCGAGGTAGTCGTTCTGCGAGCGCGGGCCGCCGCACAGGGTCGCGAAATCGAACCAGATGACGCCGCCCGCGCGGCGCAAGGCGCGGATTTCGCGGTTCTCGATGTGCACCAGCGGGCTTTCGTCGGCGGTATCGGCGACCTTGGCATAGGCTTCGCGCAAGGCGTGGTCGGCGGCCGCGCCGAGCGGCGTGTAATAGGCCTGCACCTGCTCCAGGGCGCGCTTGCGGTAGTCGTTGCCGGCGTCGACGTTGAGCACATCGAGTTTTTCCTTCAACAGCGCGATGGTCGGCAGCATGCGGTCGCGGTGCAGTCCGTCCGGATACAGCGTCGACGGCTCGTAGTTCGAGGTCATCACGAAGCTGACGCCGTTGTTGAACAGGGCTGTGAGCAGGTTGTAAAGGATCATCGCGTCGGCGATGTCCGAGACGTGGAATTCGTCGAAACAGATCAGGCGGTATTTCCTGGCGATGCGCTTGGCGACCTCGTCGAGCGGATCGGCCACGCCCTTGAGTTCGTCGAGCTGGCCGTGGACGGCGCGCATGAATTCGTGGAAGTGCAGGCGGGTCTTGCGTACCACCGGGACCACGGAATAAAAGCTGTCCATCAGGAAGGACTTGCCGCGCCCTACCCCGCCCCACATGTAGACGCCGCGCGGCACGTCCGGGCGGTTGATGAGGCGCTTGAAAGCGGACGACCGCTGGGCCTTGTACTGGACCCAGTCGTCGTACGCCTGCTGCAGGCGGTCGACCGCGGCCTGCTGGGCGGGATCGGACTGGAAGCCGCGTTCGGCGAGGGCGTGCTGGTAGAACTCTTGGACGTTCATCTGCATGTTCGTGTTGCTGGGCCTTGGTGGATTAACACACCGTCGGCAAAAATGGATGTAGGGTGGGCGGGTTCCCCGCCCACGCGTGCAACCATCGTATGCGAGCCACGGAGCGGGCCAGGACACGTGATTTGAACGCGTGGGCGGGAAATCCGCCCACCCTACGGAACAGCGCCGGCTTTAGAAATTCAGCGAGCGCTTGTCGACGGCCAGGGCCGCTTCCTTGACCGCTTCCGACAGCGACGGGTGCGCGTGGCAGATACGGGCGATGTCTTCCGACGAGGCCTTGAACTCCATCGCGACGACGGCTTCCGAGATCAGCTCCGAGGCCACCGGGCCGACGATGTGCACGCCCAGGATTTCGTCGGTCGTGGCATCGGCCAGGAATTTCACCATGCCCGAGGTGTCGCCCAGCGCGCGCGCGCGGCCGTTGGCCATGAACGGGAAGGTGCCGGCTTTGTACGCCACGCCTTCTGCCTTTAGTTGCTGCTCGGTCTTGCCGACCCACGCGATTTCCGGCGAGGTGTAGATCACCCATGGAATCGTGTTGAAGTTGACGTGGCCGTGCTGGCCGGCGATACGCTCGGCGACGGCAACGCCCTCTTCCTCGGCCTTGTGCGCCAGCATCGGGCCGCGCACGACGTCGCCGACTGCCCACACGCCCGGCAGGCTGGTGCGGCATTCGTCGTCGACGACGACGAAACCGCGCTCGTCCAGCTGCAGGCCGACCGCTTCGCCGTTCAGGCCGGTCGTGTTCGGCACGCGGCCGATCGAGACGATCAGGCGGTCGAACGTGGCGGTCTGCTCGGCGCCGGTCGAATCGGCGTACTGCACCGTGACGTTGTTCTCGCCCTTGGTGATGGCGCCGATCTTGCAGCCCAGGTTGATCTTCAGGCCCTGCTTGGTGAACAGCTTGTGGGCTTCCTTGGCGATCTGCTCGTCGACTGCGCCGAGGAAGGTCGGCAGGCCTTCGAGCACGGTCACGTCCGCACCCACGCGGCGCCACACCGAACCCATTTCCAGGCCGATGACGCCGGCGCCGATCACGCCCAGCTTCGACGGCACGGCCTCGATGGCCAGCGCGCCGGTGTTCGACAGGATCAGCTTCTCGTCGAATTCCGCGCCCGGCAGCTGGCGTGCGTTCGAACCGGTGGCGACAACGACGTTCTTGGCCGTCAGCGTCTCGGTGGTCGGGCCGCTGACGTTGATGGTGTAGCCACCCTCGGCCTTGCCGGCGAACGCGCCGCGGCCGTGGAAGAAGGACACCTTGTTTTTCTTGAACAGGAACAGGATGCCGTCGTTGTTCTGCTTGACGATGGTGTCCTTGCGCTTGAGCATTTGCGGCAGGTTCAGTTCCAGGCCCGACACATTGATGCCGTGCTCGGAGAACGCGTGGCCGGCGTGCTCGAAGTGTTCCGACGACTGCAGCAGTGCCTTCGACGGGATGCAGCCGACGTTGGTGCAGGTGCCGCCCGGGGCCGGCTTGCCTGCCGCGTTGCTCCACTCATCGATGCAGGCGGTCTTGAAGCCCAGCTGGGCTGCGCGAATGGCCGCGATATAGCCGCCAGGACCGCCACCGATGACGACGACGTCGAATTGTTTCTCGTTACTCATGAATTAATCCTTATTTATTCTTCTGGGACAAAGATCCACATCAGTAGATAGACCAGCGCTCCGAAACCGGAGGTAATCAGGGTGAAGACGGTGAAGATCAGGCGCCAGACCCAGGATTCGAGTCCGAGGATGCCGGCCAGGCCGCCGCAGACGCCGCCGAGCCAGCGGTCGGCGCGCGAACGGCGCAGCGACCGCAGCTGGGTTTCCACGGCGGAGGTGCAGCGGGGGCCGTAGCCGTTGCCGGCCGTCCCCTCGTCCTTGTCCAGGTTGATGCGCGGCCCGGCGCTGCCATAGGCATTGCCGGAGGACGTTCCCGCCAGGACCTTGGCCTTGGCTTGCTCGAATTCGGCGTCGCTCAGGGCGCCGGCCTGGTGCAGCTCGTGCAGGCGACGGATTTCGTCGGAGATCATGGTATTCCTCCTGAAAAGTCAGGCAAACGGACTGGTCCAAGCCAAAAAGCGTTGGCCCAGCCCGCTGCACTTACCACACCTATCTTCTACCGTTTGCGCTGATTACAAGTCCAGCAGCAGGCGCGATGGATCTTCCAGCGTTTCCTTCATTGCCACCAGGCCCAGCACGGCTTCGCGGCCGTCGATGATGCGGTGGTCGTACGACATCGCCAGGTAGTTCATCGGACGGATGACGATCTGGCCGTTTTCGACGACAGCGCGTTCCTTGGTGGCGTGGATGCCCAGGATCGCCGACTGTGGCGGGTTGATGATCGGGGTCGACAGCATCGAGCCGAACACGCCGCCGTTCGAGATCGAGAAGGTACCGCCCGACAGGTCTTCCAGGGTCAGCTTGCCGTCCTTGGCCTTCTGGCCGAATTCACCGATCTTCTTCTCGATATCGGCGATCGACAGCTGGTCGGCGTTGCGCAGGATAGGCACGACCAGGCCGCGCGGCGAACCGACGGCGATACCGATGTCGAAGTAGCCGTGGTAGACGATATCGTTGCCGTCGACCGAAGCGTTCAGGATCGGGTACTTCTTCAGTGCGGCAACGGCGGCCTTGACGAAGAAGGACATGAAGCCCAGCTTGACGCCGTGTTCTTTCTCGAACTTGTCCTTGAACTTGTTACGCAGGTCCATGACCGGGGCCATGTTCACTTCGTTGAAGGTGGTCAGGATGGCGTTGGTCTGTTGCGATTGCAGCAGGCGCTCGGCGATACGGGCGCGCAGGCGGCTCATCGGCACGCGCTCTTCCGGACGGTCGCCCAGGTTCACGCTAGGCGCAGCGACTTGCTGGAGCGCAGGCTTGGCGGCAGGCGCCGGTGCGGCTGCAGCGGCTGGCTTGTTGGCAACGGCGGCCAGGGCGTCGCCCTTGGTCACGCGGCCATCGCGGCCCGAACCGTCCATGCCGGCGGCGCTCATGTTGTTGTCAGCCAGGATCTTGGCGGCGGCAGGCATCGCCACGCCCGACATGGCGCCGCCGGCGGCCGGGGCAGGAGCTGCGGCTGCGATCGGTGCGCCCGGGGCGGCCGATGGGATCGCCTTCACTGGCAGCGGGCTGGTCTGTGCCGATGCTTCGGTATCGATGACGGCGATGGTTTCGCCGGCGACGACGGTCGCGCCGTCGGCCTTGAGCAGTTGCACGATCACGCCGGCGCTCGGCGCCGGCAGCTCAAGGACCACCTTGTCGGTTTCGATGTCGATCATGTTTTCGTCGCGCGAGACTGCCTCGCCGACTTTCTTGTGCCAGGACAGCAGGGTCGCTTCAGCAACCGATTCCGACAGTTGGGGAACCTTGACTTCGATTTGTGCCATGTAAAACTCCGTTAGTTATTCTTTAGTCTAAAAGTCAACGCTTAAAAAACCGGGCGCCTTGCGGCGACCGGTTTGCGCTGGACCTTATTTGGTCAGGACGAAACCCTTGAGCTTCGAGAACGCCGTTTCCAGCAGCTCTTTCTGCTGCGCCACGTGCTTGTCCGAGTAGCCGACAGCCGGCGCTGCCGATGCCGGGCGTCCGGCATACGCCAGGCGCTGACCTTCGTCCATGTTTTCGAAGATGTTGTGCTGGATCTGGAACCACGGACCCTGGTTTTGCGGCTCGTCCTGTGCCCACACGATCTCGGTAGCGTTGCTGAACTTCTTCAGCTCGGCCGCGAACGACTTGTGCGGGAACGGATACATCTGCTCGAGGCGGATGATCGCCACGTCCGAGACGCCGCGGGTCTTGCGTGCGCCGACCAGGTCGTAATACACCTTGCCCGAGCAGACGATGACGCGCTTGACCTTCGAGGCCTCGATCTTGTCGTCGCATTCGCCGATGACGGTCTGGAAGGCACCCTTGGCCAGGTCGGTCAGCGGCGAGCCGGCGTCCTTGTTACGCAGCAGCGACTTCGGCGTGAAGATCACCAGCGGCTTGCGGAACTGGCGCACCATCTGGCGGCGCAGCAGGTGGAAGATCTGCGCGGCCGTGGTCGGCTGCACGACTTGCATGTTGTTGTCCGCGCACAGTTGCAGGAAGCGCTCGATACGGCCCGACGAGTGCTCCGGACCCTGGCCTTCGTAGCCGTGCGGCAGCATCATGACCAGGCCCGAGGCGCGGCCCCACTTCACTTCTCCCGAAGCGATGAACTGGTCGATGACGACCTGGGCGCCGTTGACGAAGTCGCCGAACTGGGCTTCCCAGATGGTCAGCGTGTTCGGTTCGGCGGTCGAATAACCGTACTCGAAACCGAGCACCGCTTCTTCGGACAGCACCGAGTCGATGACGGTGAACTGTGCCTGGGTTTCCGACACGTTGGCCAGCGGCAGGTAGATGCCCTGGTCCCAGCGCTCGCGGTTCTGGTCGTGCAGCACGGCGTGGCGGTGCACGAAGGTGCCGCGGCCGGCGTCCTGGCCCGAAAGGCGGATCGCATAGCCCGACGACAGCAGCGATGCAAACGCCAGGTGTTCGCCCATGCCCCAGTCGAGGTTCATTTCGCCACGGCCCATGGTGCCGCGGTCGGCCAGCACTTTTTCGACCAGCGAGTGCGGCTTGAAGCCTTCCGGCACCTTGGTGATGCGTTCGGCCAGGCGTTTCAGTTCGGTCAGCGGCACGGCGGTATCGCAGGCGTCGGTCCACTTCTTGTTCAGGAACGGCGCCCAGTCGACGGCGTACTTGTTCTTGAAGTCGGTCAGGATCGGGTCGACAGTGTGCTTGCCGGCGTCCATCGCGTCGCGGTAGGCGGCCACCAGCTGGTCGCCTTCGTCGGCCGCAATCGTGCCTTGCGTGGACAGCTTTTCCGCGTACAGCTTGCGGGTGCCCGGGTGCTTGGCGATCTTCTTGTACATCAGCGGCTGGGTCAGCGCCGGCGTGTCCTGCTCGTTGTGGCCCAGTTTGCGGTAGCAGATGATGTCGACGACGATGTCCTTGCCGAATTCGACGCGGTAGTCGAGCGCGATTTGCGTCGCAAGAACGACAGCTTCAGGATCGTCGGCGTTGACGTGCAGCACCGGCGCTTCGATCATTTTCACGACGTCCGAGCAGTACAGCGTCGAACGGGCGTCGCGCGGATCGGAGGTGGTGAAGCCGATCTGGTTGTTGATGACGATGTGGATGGTGCCGCCCGTGCCGTAGCCGCGGGTCTGCGCCAGGTTCAGGGTTTCCATGACCACGCCCTGGCCGGCGAATGCGGCGTCGCCGTGCACCAGGATCGGCAGCACTTCCTTGCCCTTGCGGTCGCCGCGGCGGTCCATGCGCGCCTTGACCGAACCCTCGACGACCGGGTTCACGATTTCCAGGTGCGAAGGATTGAAAGCCAGCGACAGGTGGACCGGGCCGCCCGGGGTCGAGATGTCGCTCGAGAAGCCCTGGTGGTACTTGACGTCGCCCGACGGCAGGTCGTCGGCGTGCTTGCCTTCGAATTCTTCGAACAGGTCGGCCGGGCTCTTGCCCAGGGTGTTGACCAGCACGTTCAGGCGGCCGCGGTGGGCCATGCCGATCACGATTTCCTGCACGCCCTTTTCACCGGCGCGCTGGATGGTCTCGTCCATCGAGGCGATGAAGGACTCGCCGCCTTCGAGCGAGAAGCGCTTGGCGCCGACGTATTTGGTGTGGAGGTAGCGCTCCAGGCCTTCGGCAGCGGTCAGGCGCTCGAGGATGTGGCGCTTCTTCTCGGCCGAGAAGGTCGGGGTCGAACGGATCGACTCCAGGCGCTCCTGGATCCAGCGTTTTTCGGTCGGGTCGCTGACGTACATAAACTCGGCGCCGATCGAACGGCAGTACGTGTCGCGCAGCATCTGCAGCAGGTCGCGCAGGGAAGCGCTGTCGCCGCCGAAATAGGTATTCGAGATGTTGAACTTGGTGTCGAGGTCGGCGTCGGTGAAACCGTAGAACGACGGGTCGAGCTCGTTGATCGGCGGGCGCTCCTGGCGCTGCAGCGGATCGAGGTTGGCCCAGCGCAGGCCGAGGTTGCGGTAAGCGGCGATCAGCTGGGTCGCGGCGACGCGCTTGCGGCCCATTTCCGGATCGGATTCGGCGTTGGCGCTGACGGTGCGGATCGGGCCCTGCTTGGCACGCTCGGCGAACGAGGCGATGACCGAGGAGTGGACCACGTCGGGACGGCTGCTGCCATCGACTGCAGGCACATGCTGCATGTTGTCGAAATAGGCGCGCCAGTTGTCCGGCACCGAGCCTGGATTGTTCAGGTAGGCTTCGTACAACTCTTCCACGTACGGCGCATTACCGCCGAACAGGTACGAGTTCGCGTTCTGTTGTTGCATCATTCTTGCTCACCTTTCTTCGCGCTTCGCGAGTTTGGCGGGTTGGTTTAACCTTCCGCGACACGGCCTGACCGGTTAGCGGATCGCACTTACTTACATCAAGTTGTGGGGGAAGGACAATTATTGCGAGTCAAGCCTAGCCTGATTCTCCACAATAGCGGCTGGTATTGTAACGCAACATACGGCACGCATAGGCCCACGGCTGAATTTTGTTGACCGGCTAAATGATAATCGTTATCATTTGCAGCACCTACTCAACAGGAATCTTGCATGTCTGTCCAGAACCCGCCGCGTCCGCTCGATGCCTCCGCTGCCGCCCTCCCCGGCGCCAAGCGTTCGCTCTGGCTCAAGACGCTGCACCAGTGGCACTGGATCAGCTCGGCGATCTGCCTGATGGCCATGTTGCTTTTTAGCATCACCGGCTTCACGCTCAACCATGCGGCGCAAATCGAATCGACACCGCAGGTCACGCGCACCACGGCCGAAGTACCGGCGGCCCTGCTCCCGCTCCTGAAGAACTATGCCGAACAGCACCTCGACGGCGAAGCGCCGGTGCCGCCGCAACTGGCGCAGTGGGCCAACGGCGCCTTCCCGGTCGATCTGCGCGGCCGCTCCGCCGAATGGAGCGAGGAAGACGCCTATGTCGCCCTGCCGCGCCCCGGCGGCGACGCCTGGCTGCGCGTCGGCCTGGACGGCAAGGCCGAGTACGAAGTCACTTCGCGCGGCGCCATTTCCTGGTTGAACGACCTGCACAAGGGCCGCAACACCGGCCCGGTGTGGAGCTGGTTCATCGACCTCTTCGCGCTGGCCAGCCTGGTGTTCTGCATCACCGGTTTCCTCATCATGAAGATGCATGCCGCCAACCGGCCCTCGACCTGGCCCGTGATCGGCTTCGGCATCGTGCTGCCGGCCGTGCTGGCGCTGCTGTTCATCCATTAATCATCACCACTCCCTACCGAAGGCATTGCATGAAACTGTCTCCCTCGCTCGCCCTGACCCTGCCCCTGCTGTCGGGCGGCGCCGTGGCCGCCGACCTGTCGGTCAAGTTCGGACTGCCGCAACTGAACGTGGCCGAGTACCACAAGCCGTATGTCGCGATGTGGATCGAAAAGGCCGACGGCTCCATCGCTTCCACGCTTGCTGTGCTGTACGACGTCAAGAAGAAGGACAAGGGCGGCGAGAAATGGGTGAAGGACATGCGCACCTGGTGGCGCAAGGCGGGACGCGAGGCGACGCTGCCGATCGACGGCGTCTCCGGCGCCACGCGCGCGGCCGGCACCCATACGATGAGCTTCGGCCCGGCACAGACCGGCATCGACAAGCTGCCGGCCGGCGACTACAAGCTGGTCGTGGAAGCGGCGCGCGAAGCGGGCGGGCGCGAACTGGTGCGGGTGCCGTTCACGCTGCCGGCCAAGGGCGCGGTCGCGGCGAATGCCAAGGGCCAGGAAGAACTGGGCGCAGTGTCCATCCAGATTAAATAAGTCACACAAGCGGAGCGTAAAGTGGAAAACACCTTCATCAAGCATGGCCTGCTGGCCCTGATCCTGGCGGCAACGGCCGGCGGCGCCAGCGCCCACCGCGGCTGGATGCTGCCTTCCTCGACCATCGTCGAGACCAAGGACGCCTGGGTCACCATCGACGGCGCCGTCTCGGATGGCCTGTTCGAAGTCAACCACGTGCCGCTGCGCATGGAAGGCACCACCGTCACCGGCCCGGACGGCAGCGTGGCCCCGGCCCCGGCGCCGGTGGTCGGCAAGATGCGCTCGAGCATCGACCTGCCGCTGCCGAAGGAAGGCACCTACCGCATCGCCCTGGTCAGCAACAACGTGATGGGCAGCTACAAGCTCGGCAACGAGATCAAGCGTTTCCGCGGCAGCGAAGCCAATTTCGCCAAGGAAGTGCCGGCCGGCGCCACCGAAGTGCGCAAGGCCGTCACCCACGCGCGCATCGAAACCTTCGTCACCGCGCACGAGCCGAGCGACGGCGCCCTGAAGCCGACCGGCGCCGGCCTCGAAATGGTACCGCTGACCCACCCGAACGACCTGCGTGCCGGCGAAACCATGCGGGTGCGCTTCCAGCTCGACGGCAAACCGGTGCCGAACCTGCCGTTCAGCCTGGTCGGCGGCGGCGTCAAGTACCGCGGCGTCAACGGCGAGATCCGCCTGAGCACCGACGCCAAGGGCGAAGCCAGCTTCAAGCTGCCGGCGGCGAACATGTACTGGATGAACGCGGTCTGGCCGGCCAATGCCGGCAAGGGCATGCCGGAGGACGGTCCGCCGGAATCGCGCCGCTACGCCTATACGGCAACGCTCGAAGTGCTGCCCGAGTAAAGCCGCTTGCGGACGCGCCTGCGCGTCCGTTCCCGACATGCGCAACGTCCTCGTTCCCGCCGACATCGATCCTGCCCTGCCGCCGCCCGGCAGCGTCCTCACGGACGCGGCCGGCGCGACCATGGGCACGCGCTGGTCGGCGCATATGCTGGTCCCGGCTGGCGTGCGCAGCGCGCTCGGAGAACAGATGCAGCGCGAACTCGACGGCATTGTCGCCGAGATGAGCCACTGGGAAGCCGATTCCGTGCTGGGGCGCTACAACCGGGCGCCGGCCGGCAGCTGGCACCGGCTGCCGCCGCGCTTGCTGGAAGTGGTGGCGTATGCGCTCGAGGTCGCCCGGGACAGCGGCGGCGCCTACGATCCCTTCGCCGGCGCGCTGGTCAACCTGTGGGGTTTCGGCCCGGCCAACCGTCATGACGAGCCGGGCTTCCGGCCTCCCGCGCTGGAAGACGTGCGCGCGGAACTCAGCCGGCGCGCCGCGCAAGCTCCCGCGTTCGACCTGGCCGGCGCCCGGCTGCTGCAGCCGGGCGGCGTGCAGCTCGATCTGTCCTCGACCGCGAAAGGCTACGCGGTGGACCGCCTGGCCTGGTGCCTGGAACGGCACGGCGTGCGCCATTACGTGGTCGAGATCGGCGGCGAGCTGCGCGGCGCCGGCATGAAGCCGGACGGCCAGCCCTGGTGGGTCGCGCTGGAAGCCGTGCCTGGCCTGGACACTGTCCCTACCGTGGCCGCGCTGCACGGGCTCGCGATCGCCACCTCGGGCGACTACCGGCGCCAGTTCACGCACGGCGACACCCATGCATCGCACACGATCGACCCGCGCAGCGGCATGCCGATCGCCAATGGCGTGGCTTCCTGCACCGTGCTGCATGCACACTGCATGGCGGCCGACGCCCTGTCCACCGCCATCACCGTGCTCGGGGCAGAGGCCGGCCTGGCCTTTGCCGAGGAGCGCCGGCTGGCCGCGCGCCTGCTGCTGCGCGGCGGCGCCAGGGGTGGCGAACCCGCCGAACCCGCCGGACTCACGGAATTGACTACCAGCGCCTGGCGCGCGATGCTCCAATGATGACGATCGATCCCGTGCGCTGGGGCAGCGCCCTCGCCCTGGTGCTGGCCTACGGCGGCATGTGCGCGGCCATGCTGCGCAGGCCCGCCGCGGCGGCGCCCGCCGCCGAGGCCGACTGGCTGGTGGTGTATGCCAGCCAGACCGGTAACGCCGAATACCTGGCGCAGCAGACCGCCGCCACCTTGATCACCGGCGGCCTGTCGGCGCGCGTCGTCTGCATCTCGGCGCTCGATGCCGCCACCCTCGCTTCGGCCACGCGCGCCCTGTTCGTTGCCAGCACCTATGGCGAAGGCGATTCGCCCGACAGCGCCGCCCGTTTTGCCGGCGTGACCATGGCCGGCCAGGCCGACCTCGCGCAGCTGCACTACGGCGTGCTGGCCCTGGGCGACAGCAGCTACGCCAATTACTGCGGCTTCGGGCGCGCGCTCGACGTCTGGCTGCGCGCGCGCGGCGCCACGCCCCTGTTCGAGCGCATCGACGTCGACCGGGGCAACCCTGACGCGATCTCCGCCTGGCAGCACCAGCTCAGCCACCTGGCCGGCACCAGCGACGCGCCCGACTGGGAAGCGCCGGCCTATGGCGACTGGCGCATCCTCGAGCGCACCCTGCTCAACCCCGGCAGCGCCGGCGGCCCGCTCTACCGCATCGTGCTGCAGCCGCTCGATGCCGCGCTGCCGGACTGGGAGGCGGGCGACCTGGTGCAGGTCTGCGCGCCAAGCGACCCGGCGCTGCCGCGCGAGTATTCGATCGCCTCGGTGCCGGCCGAAGGCGGCATCGTCCTGCTGGTGCGGCTGCAGCGCCATGCCGACGGCAGCCTTGGGGCTGCCTCGGGCTGGCTGTGCCAGGGCGCGGGCGCCGGAGACACCGTCGCCCTGCGCGTGCGTCCGCATGCCCGTTTCCGCCTCGGCGAGAACGCCCGCCGGCCGCTGATCCTGATCGGCAACGGCACCGGGCTGGCCGGCCTGCGCGCCCACCTGAAAGCGCGCATCGAGGCCGGCGTGCACGAGAACTGGCTGGTGTTCGGCGAACGCAATGCCGAACACGACTTCCTGTGCGGCGAGGAACTGCAAGCCTGGCTTGACGCCGGCCAGCTCGCGCGGCTCGACCTTGCCTTCTCGCGCGACGGCGGCGCGCTCCGCTACGTGCAGCACCTGCTGGCCGCGCACGGCGACGAACTGCGCGCATGGGTCGCGCGCGGCGCCGCGCTCTACGTGTGCGGCAGCCTGCAGGGCATGGCCTCGAGCGTGCACGCGGTGCTGGCCGACACGCTGGGCGCCGGCGCCCTCGACGAGCTGGCGGCGCAGGGACGCTACCGGCGCGACGTCTACTGACACGAAAACCCGGCAAGCTGCCCCGCCTGGATCCTCGCGTCGCACCGACATCTTGCCGCGGAACTGGCCTAGAATGGCCTGTCCGCAATCTTTTCCCGACCTCCCTTGAAGATATCGATCGGCCTGCGCCTGTTCGCCTCCGTCCTGCTCGCCATCCTGGCGGTGACGGCCAGCGCCGTCTTCCTGCTGCGCCAGAACGTGCTGGAAAGCTTCGGCACCTATGCCACGGAAATCGAGCTCGACCGGCTGGATGAACTCAATAGCGACCTCGCGCGGCGCTACCGCCGCCACGGCGGCTGGGGCTTCCTGCCCGCCGAGGACAGGCGCAGCTGGATCGCGGCCGAGCTCGAGCGGCTGCAGGGCGAGCGCGCGGCGCGCATGCTGGCGCCTCCCGCGCCGCCGCCGGCACCGGCGCCGGTCGCCGCGCCTCGCGCCGTCCCTTCGGTGGTCCCGGCCGTCCCTGCGCAGCCGGTGCCGCCGGTGCCGCCGGTGCCGCCGCTGCCGCCTCCTGCGCTGGGGCCGGCCGGTTCCGGCGACGCCCCCAGCCTCCAGCAGCGCGTGAGCC
>NZ_JBHSIB010000010.1:0-31853 GCF_042653325.1 Massilia sp. GCM10023247 | reverse complement strand
CTGCTCGACGCCGGCGGCGCCAGGCTGGCCGCCGCGCGGCCGGGCGCCGTCCCGCTGGCGCGCCGTCCGATCCTGGTCGAGGGCCGCCCCGCCGGCTACCTGGCGGTGGCGCCGGCCGCGCGCCCGACCGATGCGCTGGCCGGCGCTTTCCTGGCCCAGCTGGGCGCCAGCCTGTGGCCGATCGCCCTGGCCGGCGTCGCCTTGAGCGCGCTGGCCGCCAGCCTGCTGGCGGCCCACTTCCGGCGTCCGATCGGGCGCCTGGCCGCCGGCGCCCGCGCGCTGGCCGAGGGCCGCTTCGAGACGCGCCTGCCCCAGGACCGCAGCGACGAGCTGGGCGAACTGGCGGGCCACTTCAACCTGCTGGCCGGGCGGCTGGCGAGCACCGAAGCGGCGCGCCGCCAGTGGGTGGCCGACACCTCGCACGAATTGCGCACGCCGCTGGCGGTCCTGCGCGCGCAACTGGAGGCGCTGCAGGACGGCGTGCGCAGCGCCGATCCGGCCCATGTCGAGGCGATGCTGCGCCAGGTGCTGGCCCTGAACACGCTGATCGACGACCTGTATGCGCTGGCGCGCGCCGACGTCGGCACCCTCGACCTGCGGCGCGAACCGCTGGACCTGTGGCTGCTGGCCACGCAGGAAGCGCAGGCCTTCGGCGAACGCATGCAGGCGGCCGGCTTGACGCTGGAGTGCAGCGGCGCGCCCGGCAGCGCGCGCGTTGCCGCCGACCCGGACCGCATGCGCCAGGTGCTGTGCAACCTGCTGGAAAACAGCCTGCGCTATACCGCAGCCGGCGGCCGGATCGTGTTATCGAGCCGGATCGAACAGGATCGGCTCGAACTGGCGCTCGACGACAGCGCGCCCGGCGTGCCCGACGCCGCCCTGGCGCGCCTGGGCGAGCGCTTTTATCGCGTCGAGGCCTCGCGCAGCCGCGCCGGCGGCGGCGCCGGCCTCGGGCTGGCCCTGTGCCTGCGCCTGGTCGAGGCGCAGGACGGCCGCCTGCGTTTCGCCCACTCTCCGCTCGGCGGCCTGCGCGCCGTGCTGTCTTTCGCCTTGGAGAAGGCATGAGCCCCGCCATCCATATCGTCGAGGACGAGCCGGAACTGGCGGCGCTGATCGCGGACTACCTGCGCGCTGCAGGCTTTGATCCGACCGTCTTCGGCGACGGCGCCGAGGCGCTGGCCGCGATCCGTGCCCGCATGCCGGCGCTGGTGGTGCTCGACCTGATGCTGCCGGGGCTGGACGGCCTGGCCCTGTGCCGCGCGCTGCGCGCCTTTTCCGAGGTGCCGATCGTGATGGTGACGGCGCGGGTCGAGGAAATCGACCGCCTGCTGGGGCTGGACGCGGGCGCCGACGACTACCTGTGCAAGCCGTTCAGCCCGCGCGAACTGGTGGCGCGCATCCGCGCCATCCTGCGCCGCGCCCGGGTCAGCCCGGCGCCGGTCGCGATCGACGGCGCCGGCCGCCGCGCGACGGTCCACGGCCGGCCGCTGGATCTCACGCCGACCGAGTTCGAGCTGCTGGCCGCGCTGGCGCAGCGCCCCGGCCAGGTCTTTTCGCGGGCCCGGCTGCTCGACCTGGCGCGCCAGGACAGGTTTGATGCGACCGACCGCGCCATCGACAGCCACATCAAGAACCTGCGGCGCAAGATCGATGCCGTGGCGCCCGGGCTCGATCCGATCCATTCCGTCTACGGGATCGGCTACCGCTTCGAGCCCTAGCGCCCGGCACCGCGGCGCCTCCATTCTTCCTCCACATTTGGCGTGCACGATGGCCTGGTTGGCGCCGCACCGTGCGCCCCTCAAGAAGGAGTAAGCCATGCCCCCACGTTCCCTCGTCCCCCTCGTCCTCCTTGCCCTCCTGTGCGTGACCGGCGCCGCCCAGGCGGCGGTCCGCATCGACTGCAAGCCGGCCGCCAGCGGTCCCTGCGTCCAGCCGCCTGCGCCGCCACCGCCGCCGGCCCCGCCCGCGCCGCCGAGCCTGCCCGGCATGCCGCCTGGCATTGCACCGCCGGCGCCGCCGGCACCGGTACCGCCCGCCATTCCCGCCCCGCCACCGCCGCCGGCGCTGCCCGCCATCCCGGACCAGGCGCATGCCGCCTGCGCCGCCAAGGCCAACGGCAGCAAGCTGTCGCTCCGGCTCGGCCCGAAGGAGACCATGAGCGGCCTGTGCGAGCAGGTGGACGGCAAGATGGTGTTCCGGCTGCGCAGTTACCGCCTCGACGACTGAGGGCGCCCGTCAGCAGCGAACTGAGCGGCATATTGTTGGCAAACTGATTACAATCGGCTCATCGGTTTGCGAGCGGGGTGCAATATGTTCGACATGGATCTGGCGTGGTGGGAGTTCATCGTCCGTGGAGCGGTCGTCTACCTGGCGCTGCTGCTGATGGTGCGCCTGTCGGGGCGGCGCACGGTCGGCCAGTTCACGCCTTTCGACCTGCTCGTCGTCATGCTGCTGTCGGAAGCCGTCTCGAACTCGCTGTCCGGCGGCGACGACTCGCTCACCGGCGGCCTGATCATCGCTGCCACGCTGATCGCCCTGAACACGGGTGTCGCTTTGCTGTCGAGTAATAGCCGGCGCATGTCGGTGATGCTCGACGGCACTGCTGTGCTGATCGGGCGCGACGGCCAGTTTTTCGACCAGGTCGTCAAGCGCTGCCGTATTACCGAATCCGACCTGGAACAGTCGCTGCGCGCGGCCGACTGCGAGCGCCACGAGATGGCCTGCGCCTTCCTGGAAGCGGACGGCGAAATCACGATCCAGAAAAAGAAATAAGCTTGCGCGGCAGGCGCCGCCGCCGTATCCCATGCCGAGCGGGGACATGATTCAGTTTATCAAGCCAGGCCGCCAAAACCGTATCATGTCGACGCCCAGCTGCTAGAACTCTTCCACTGCTCAACTTCCTCCGGCACAGCTTTCTCATCGGCTCCTGCCCAGCCGTATCGTGTGTTGACACCCTGCCTGACGTGCTAAGTTTTTGAGCAGCGTCACGCCGTGGCGCCCATTGGATTCTTTCCTAATCAGGAGGTATGCCATGAAACACAGCTTGTCCATCCTGGCGCTCGCGGCCGCCGCCGCGCTCGCGCCCACCGCCCAGGCCCAGCCTCAGGACGAGACCGGGTTCTTCCGGGCCGTGGCCAGCGGCCCGGAAGAAGCTCCGCCAAATCCTTCGCCGGGCTACAGCATCGCCAGCTTTCAATTCGACGGCAACATCCTGCGCGCCAAGGTGCCATTCCAGGACTTGTTGGCGGGCACGACGATGGGCCACATCCATTGCTGTACGCCGGAGGCATTCCGCGGCACGGCGCCAATCGCCATCCCCTTCCGCGACTTCCCGCTCGGCGTGCAGAGCGGCGACTACAGCCGCAGTTTCGACCTGCTCGACGCCACGACCTACGATCCCGCCTTCCTCGCGGCGTTTGGCGGCACGCCCGCCTCGGACAGCGAGGCCCTGATCAACGCGATCGGCGACAACACGGCCTACCTGAACATCCACACCACGCAATACCCGGCCGGCGAGATCCGCGGCTTCATGGTGGCGGCACCGATTCCGGAGCCGGCGACCTGGGGCATGCTCGGTGTCGGCCTGGCAGGCCTGGGGATGGTGGCGCGGCGGCGCGCCAGGGCGTCCGTGGCCGCGGGCAGGTCCGGTCCGGCCGCTATGCCGGCCTGAGCAGCGCCTGAGTGGGGTACCTAAGCGGGTGCCTAAGCGGGGGCGCCTGCCGGCCTACGCCGACCGCGTGGCCAGCAGCGCGCCCCAGGCCGGAACGGCGGCGGTCCAGAAGGCGGCGAGCGAGCCCGGCCGCTCGAGCGGCAGGCCGAGGAAGCGGACGGCGGCCAGCAAGGCGTCGATGGCGGCCGCTTCGTCGCCGGGCAGCACGGCCAGCGCGCCGGTCTGCTTCGACAGTTTTTCGCCGTTCGCATTGCGCACCACCGGCACGTGCAGGTAGCGCGGGGTCGGCACGCCGAGCAGGCGCTGCAGGTAGATCTGGCGCGCCGTCGAATCGATGAGGTCGGCGCCGCGCACGACATCGGTCACGCCCTGCTCGGCGTCGTCGACGACGACCGCCAACTGATAGGCCCAATACCCGTCCGCGCGCTTGAGCACGAAGTCGCCCGACTCGCTGGCGAGGTGCTGCGTCAGCGTGCCCATGAAGCGGTCGGTAAAGGTGATGGCGTCGCCCCCTTCGTCGGGCACGCGCAGGCGCAGGCTGCGCATCGCGCGTCCCGGCGCCAGCCCATGGCGGCAGGTGCCGGGATAGATGGCCGCGCCATCCGGACCGACGCCCAGGCGCGAATCGTTGATCTCGCGGCGGTTGCAGCCGCAGGGATAGGCCTGCTGGCCCAACTGCTGCGCTGCCGCCGCGTACAGGTGCTTGCGCCGGCTCTGCCAGACCACCTCGCGGTCCGAATCCATCCCCAGCGCATGCAGCAGCGCCAGGATCGCCTCGTCGGCGCCGGCCACGCTGCGGCCCTCGTCGATGTCTTCGATGCGCACCAGCCACTCGCCGCGGTGGACGCGGGCGTCGAGGTAACTGGCGACCGCCGCCACCAGCGAACCGGCGTGCAATGGCCCGGTGGGCGACGGCGCAAAACGGCCGACGTAGTTACCACCATCGGGGCCGCTAGCGGGACTGATCAGGGACTTGCTCACGTTCGAAAAGGGTTGCCGGGAAGGGGCAACACGATATCACATCAGCGCCGACCCGACTTCCAGCCCTCTTTGGCTTCGTAGTCCTGGATCAGGCGCGTCACCTGCTGGCCGACCTCGTTCGGGATCGCCATCGACAGCTGGTAATGGACCACCTCGAAGGTCTTGCCCTTGCGGCGCAGGATGCCGGTGGCCTGGCAAATGCCCATTTTGGTGTCGAGCTGCTCGTCGAACCAGATGATGGACTTGTCGTCGGAGAAGGCAATGTGGCGCTTGAGCGGCTTGAAGGTCCAGGCCGACTTGCGCCTGAAATGCGGTTTCGCCCAGGCCTTGAATTCGTGGCGGCGCCAGCGTTCGCTCTTGTCGGTGCCGATGTAGACGCCGTCCTTGGCGATCTTGTCGAAATAGACCGCCCGCGAGTTCGCCGCGTCGGCATGCCAGCGGTCGACAAACGCGTTCACCTGCCGCTTGAGCGCGGGGTCGGCATGCGCAGCGAACGAACACAGCAACATGCAGCAGGCGAGGAACAATCGTTTCATGGGCGCGGCGGGTTGTCCTGGAGCTCCGATTGTACACAGCCGTATGTAACTAATTGTACAAGCTGCCAAATTTAACTAGTTGTCGTGTACATTTGGCAACACTGAGTTCGTGACATGTTCTTGCCACCTTACTTTTCTTGCCGACTATGCGCCTGATCCTTGCCTGCATGCTGAGCCTTGGCCTTGGTGCCCAGGCTGCCCAACCGGTACCGCCGGCAGCCCCATCGCCCGCACCGGGCACGCTCCAGCGAGCGGCTCCTGCGCGAGCGCCAGCACAGGACGCCTTGCCGCTGCGCGCACGGCTCGACCGCGATGCGATCCGCGCCGCCATCGCCGGCCTGCCCGAGGAAACGGAACCGGATCCGCGGCGCTCCATCGCGGGCGCGACCGGTGACACCGCCAGCGACACCATCAGCGCCACGCCCTACCGCAGCTTTTCGCAGGATTTCGCCAAGGCGCGCCTGCCGGACTGCCTGCACTCCGAAGGCCTGAAAAACCAGCCGACCTTCTTCCTGAGCGGCGTGCTGGCCCTGCCCTTCATCGGCGTGGCCAAGCTGCGCGGCGTCTGCCGCTGAGCCCCGGTCAGCGGTGCAGGTCGCCGGCACGCTCGGGCTGGTACACGATCTCGCGCACCGTCACTTCGAAGCGGCCGCCGTCGGGACGGGTCCAATCGATGGTTTCGCCCACTTTCAGGCCCAGCAGCGCATTGCCCACGGGCGTCAGCACCGAGATCTTGTCCGGCGCGCCGCCCACGTCCTTCGGATAGGCCAGCGACATGTCGAATTCTTCGCTCGCATTGTCGAGCACGAAGCGCACGCGCGAATTCATCGTCACGACATCGGCCGGCATGTCTTCTGGCTCGACCATGTCGGCACGAGCCAGTTCTTCCAGCAGCGTATCGCGGGTTCCCGCCTGGGAGCCAGGCAGGGAATCGAGCAGGGCTTCCAGGCGTTCCATGTCGAGCGAGGATACGACGATAGGTGGTCTCATGATGTAACTCCATGTAGTGGCTGCACGATGTGCAGCCGGCAAAAAGGAAAATCGCCTGCGGGTGCAGGATGGGATTTCAGTGGGAGAGGCTCGGGAGGACGGATGGCTGGAAGCCGGCCGTGGTTTCCTCACCGAGCCTTGAGGAGCCAGGCGAAGCCTCGCGCGCGCAGGCGCACGGCGCGCGCAGGCGGCGTGCTGGCGTGAGACAGGAAGCCGGGCGCAACCAGGCCTCCCTCGTTCAGGGGCGAACCGCAATGCTGGCAATAGCTTGACGGGTTCATGGTTGTTGCTCGGCTTTCCAGGGCGGGCTTACTCTGCGGCACAGGGACACGCAGCACCGCCACAGGGACATGGTAACACTTACCACAAGGTGGCTGGCGGCTGGCTGGGGTCGGCCGTACTAAAAATAACACATTGGCATCGATTGCGGGCGCCGCCGGCGGCGTGGCGCTGCTGACTCCGTGCCGTCGCAGGTGTGCGCGAACGATACGTCTGCGCGGCTTGTCGCGCGGAGTCGGGACTCCGCCCTGCGAGGGACGCGCTGCCGGTGCATCGCACAAGAAAAAAGCGGGCCGCGGCCCGCTTTCCTGTCGATCCCGAGGCGTGATTAACGCTTGTCGAGCGGCGGCACGTCGCGCGATGGCGAGCCGATGAACAGCTGGCGTGGGCGGCCGATCTTCTGCTCCGGGTCGGCGATCATTTCGTTCCACTGGGCGATCCAGCCGATGGTACGGGCCATCGCGAAGATGCCGGTGAACAGCGAGACCGGGATGCCCAGGGCGGACTGCACGATGCCCGAGTAGAAGTCGACGTTCGGATACAGCTTGCGCGAGACGAAGTATTCGTCTTCCAGGGCGATGCGCTCGAGTTCCATGGCCAGCTTGAACAGCGGGTCGTCCTGCAGGCCCAGCTCTTCCAGCACTTCGTGGCAGGTTTCGCGCATCAGCTTGGCGCGCGGGTCGAAGTTCTTGTAGACGCGGTGACCGAAGCCCATCAGCTTGACGCCCGAGTTCTTGTCCTTGACCTTCTCGATGAAGGCAGGGATGTTCTCGACCGAGCCGATTTCCTTCAGCATGGTGAGCGCAGCTTCGTTGGCGCCGCCGTGGGCAGGGCCCCACAGGCAGGCGATACCGGCGGCGATACAGGCGAACGGGTTCGCGCCCGACGAGCCGGCCAGGCGGACGGTCGAGGTCGATGCGTTCTGCTCGTGGTCGGCGTGCAGGATCAGGATGCGGTCCAGGGCGCGCACCAGCACGTCGTTGACCTTGTACTCTTCGCACGGGTTGGCGAACATCATGTGCATGAAGTTGGCGCTGTACGACAGGTCGTTACGCGGGTACATGAACGGCTGGCCGACCGAGTACTTGTAGGTCATCGCGACCAGGGTCGGCAGCTTGGCGATCAGGCGGATCGCCGAGATCTCGCGCTGCTTGGCGTCGTTGATGTCGAGCGAGTCGTGGTAGAACGACGCCAGCGCGCCGACGGTGCCGACCAGCACCGACATCGGGTGCGCGTCGCGACGGAAGCCACGGAAGAAGAAATTCATCTGCTCGTGGATCATCGTGTGCTTGGTCACGGTGTCGCTGAACTTTTCCTTCTGCTCGGCGTTCGGCAGTTCGCCGTTCAGCAGCAGGTAGCAGGTTTCCAGGAAGTCGCAGTTCACTGCCAGCTGCTCGATCGGGTAGCCGCGGTACAGCAGCTCGCCCTTGTCGCCGTCGATATAGGTGATGCTCGAGTTGCACGCCGCCGTCGACATGAAGCCCGGGTCGTAGGTGAACTTGCCGGTCTGGCCGTACAGCTTGCGGATGTCGATGACGTCCGGGCCGATCGTGCCCTTGTAAATCGGCATGTCAACCGATGGGCTGCCGTCGGAGAACGACAGGGTGGCTTTGGTATCAGAGATATTCATGGCACTTCCTTCTTGGGAGTGGATCTACAAAACATAAAATGAAAACGGTGTGTCGCCTTGGCGGGCCTCAGGCCTGGCGCAGGCGCGCCAGCAAGGCGCGCACGTGCGGCAGGTCGACCTCGCCCTCGGGTTCGGTGCGGCCCAGCAGCAGGTCCATCAGCGGATTGTCCGCCAGGTCCAGCAGGCGCGTCAGGGCATCGACTTCTTCATCGCTCAGGCCTTCTTCATGCGCATCGAGGAAGCGCGTCAGGATCAGGTCATTTTCCAGCAAGCCCCTGCGTGCACGCCACCGCAGGCGCGCACGGTTGGCGGGATCGGATTGATGCGAGGGTTGATGCTTGATCACTCTAGAGTCCGTTGTCGGTCAACACTATACTCCGGCTGCCGAGAATCGGCAGTACCGTACTTCTACTGTATTTATGGCAATACTTTAGGCGCAATTCGGGGGAGGATAGCCGATTTTGCGCCTGCGTGATGGACGTGATGCAGTGTCCGGGGTGTTGCTGTTGTTGCCTGGTTGCTTGCGCTATGCGGCGTGGGGTCATTGAAGCCGGTGGCTTCAATGGCCCCACCCTACCAAACCTGATGCGTACGGGGTGTTCGTAGGGTGGGCCGGACCACGAAAGGCTCTCGAGCCCACGCTGTTTCACGGCCGGCCATGCGGCGCCGGCCGACAAAACCACCAGCTTAGATCGCCCGGCGGACCAGCAATTCCTTGATCTTGCCGATTGCCTTGTTCGGGTTCAAACCCTTCGGGCAGACGTCCGTGCAGTTCATGATCGAGTGGCAGCGGAACAGGCGGTACGGGTCTTCCAGGTTGTCCAGGCGCTCGTTGGTGGCTTCGTCGCGCGAGTCGGCGATGAAGCGGTAGGCCTGCAGCAGGCCGGCCGGGCCGACGAACTTGTCCGGGTTCCACCAGAACGACGGGCACGAGGTCGAGCAGCAGGCGCACAGGATGCACTCGTACAGGCCGTCGAGCTCTTCGCGCTCTTCCGGGGTCTGCAGGCGCTCTTTTTCCGGCCTGATCGAATCGTTGATCAGGAACGGCTTGACCGAGTGGTATTGCTTGAAGAACTGGGTCATGTCGACGATCAGGTCGCGCACCACCGGCAGGCCCGGCAGCGGACGCAGCACGATCGGCTGGGTCAGCTCGTTCAGGTTGGTGGTGCAGGCGAGGCCGTTCTTGCCGTTGATGTTCATTGCGTCCGAACCGCAGACGCCTTCGCGGCACGAGCGGCGCAGCGACAGCGAATCGTCGACGTCCGACTTGATGCGCTGCAGGGCGTCGAGCAGCATCTTGTCGGTGTCTTTCAGCTCGACGGTGATGTCTTGCATGTAAGGCTTCGTATCCTTGTCCGGATCGTAGCGGTAGATCTTCAGGTGGACTGTGCGTGCCATGTTTTACCTATCTTGTCACGGCCGGGACCAGGGGTGACTCCCCCTTTCCGGCCACAAAAATTTGTTTAGAAAGTACGTGCCTTCGGCTTGAAGGTGTCGACCGTCAGCGGCTTCTGCACCACTTCCTTGTACTCGAGGCGGTTGCCTTCCGAATAGAACAGGGTGTGCTTCATCCAGTTCGCGTCGTCGCGCTGCTCGTAGTCGCTGTGGGCGTGGGCGCCGCGCGATTCCTTGCGCGCCTGGGCCGAGACGATGGTCGCTTTCGCGGTCTCGATCAGGTTGTCCAGTTCCAGCGCTTCGACGCGGGCCATGTTGAACACCTGCGACTTGTCCTTGAACGAGACGTGCTTGCGGCGCTCGTCGAGGACCATGATTTCCTTCACGCCCTGGGTCAGCAGCTCGTCGGTACGGAACACGCCGCAGTACTTCTGCATCGTGGCGCGGATGTCGTTGGCGACGCCCTGCACTTTTTCCGAGCCGGCCGAGGTCTCGAGGCGGTTCAGGCGGTCCAGCGCGAAGTCGGCGGCGTCCTTCGGCAGGGCCTTGTTGGCCTTCTGCTTCAGGTTCGAGGCGACCACGTGGTTGCCGGCGGCGCGGCCGAAGACCAGCAGGTCGAGCAGCGAGTTGGTGCCGAGGCGGTTGGCGCCGTGGACCGAGACGCAGGCGCACTCGCCGATTGCGTACAGGCCATTGACTACTTTCTGGCCGCCATTCACGAGATCAGGTGTGACCACCTGGCCGTGGATGTTGGTCGGGATGCCGCCCATCTGGTAGTGGATGGTCGGGACGACAGGAATCGGTTCCTTGGTCGCGTCGACGTTGGCGAACTTGTGGCCGATTTCCAGGATCGAAGGCAGGCGCTTCTTGATGGTATCGGCGCCGATGTGGCGCAGGTCGAGCAGGACGTGGTCCTTGTTCGGACCGCAGCCGCGGCCTTCCTTGATTTCCTGGTCCATCGAGCGCGAAACGAAGTCGCGCGGCGCCAGGTCTTTCAGGGTCGGCGCGTAACGCTCCATGAAGCGCTCGCCGTTCGAGTTGATCAGGATGCCGCCCTCGCCACGCACACCTTCCGTGATCAGGACGCCCGCGCCGGACACGCCGGTCGGGTGGAATTGCCAGAACTCCATATCCTGCAGCGGCAGGCCGGCGCGTGCCGCCATGCCCATGCCGTCGCCGGTGTTGATGAAGGCGTTGGTCGACGCGGCGAAGATGCGGCCTGCGCCGCCGGTGGCGAAGATGGTGGTCTTCGCTTCCAGGATCATCACGTCGCCGGTTTCCATTTCCAGGGCCACCACGCCGACGACGTCGCCGTCGGCATCGCGCACCAGGTCCAGGGCCATCCACTCGACGAAGAAGTGGGTACGGGCGCGGACGTTACGCTGGTACAGCGTATGGAGCAGCGCGTGGCCGGTACGGTCGGCCGCGGCGCAGGCGCGCTGGACCGGCTTCTCGCCGAAGTTGGCGGTGTGGCCGCCGAACGGGCGCTGGTAGATGGTGCCGTCCGGGTTACGGTCGAACGGCATGCCGAAGTGTTCGAGTTCGTAGACGACTTTTGGTGCTTCGCGGCACATGAATTCGATCGCATCCTGGTCGCCCAGGTAGTCGCCGCCCTTGACGGTGTCGAACATGTGCCAGTACCAGTCGTCTTCGCTCATGTTGCCCAGCGAAGCACCGATACCGCCCTGCGCCGCAACGGTGTGCGAGCGGGTCGGGAAGACTTTCGACAGCACGGCGACGTTCAGGCCGGCTTCAGCCAGTTGCAGCGAAGCGCGCATGCCGGAACCACCGGCGCCGACGATGACCGCATCGAAGCGGCGGGAAGGAATTGCAGTTTTAATTGCTGCCACGATTACACACTCCAGAGAATTTGCACAGTCCAGGCGGCGCAGGCGAGCAGCCAGAGCACCGTAGCAAACTGCAAGGCCAGCTTGACGCCGGCATTTTTGACATAGTCCATCCAGATGTCACGAATACCGACCCACACGTGGTAGTAGAGGCCGAGGAAGGTGACCAGGGAGAAGAGTTTGAACCACTGGCGCGAGAACAGCGACGCCCAGCCTTCATAGGTGAAATTCTGTGCAGTCAGGAAGGTGCCCAGCAGGATGAGGGTGTAGACCACCATCACGATCGCGGTGACGCGCTGCGCCAGCCAGTCCTTGACGCCGTAGTGGGCGCCGACGACGAGGCGGCGCTGGCCGATGTTATTCTTGCTTGCCATGATTAGAATACTCCGAACAGTTTCAGACCGCAGATCGCGGTCAGGACCAGGCTGATGACGAGGACCCAGCGCGCGGTCTTCTGGGCCGCGTCCTTGTCCAGGGCCATGTGGTTGTCCATGAACAGGTGGCGCACGCCGGCGGTGAAGTGGTGCGCGTACGCCCAGATCAGGCCCAGCAGGATGATCTTGGTGAAGACGTTGTCCACGATGCCTGCAAAGTGGAGGTACGAGTACTCGGACAGCAGACTCTGCTGCAGCAGGTAGAGCAGGAACGGCAACATCAGGAACAATGCCGCACCGCTGACGCGGTGCAGGATCGAGACGATCGCCGACGGCGGCATCCGGTACTTCGTAGTGATATCCGTAATGTGAATATTACGGAACTCCGGCCGTCCTTTTTTTGTGGCCTCTCTCACGGCTTCGGACATACAACACCTCCCTTAACAGACAAAATGTGATTAACCCTTAATTTTCGCCGATTTTGCGGACCCCACCAAGATCCGGTAACGGAATATTGGCGGGACAAACGCGGAACAGGGTTTTGTTCGGCGCTTTCCGACAAACAACATATTTTAAACGCATAACAAACATCGCGCTGAGGCCGTGCCTTTGCAGGGTGGACTCCGTCCACGCTTGCGGCATCCGGACCGTTTCAGGTCCACCGCCGCCCCCGGCCAACAATGATCACCGTTTATGCGTGGGCGGAGCCCACCCTACGACAAGTCGTTCTGGTAGTGATGCTGCGCCGTCAGGTACAGCCCGCGCCGCAACTCCACCGGCCGGTCGCCGTACGTGAACGAGACGCGGTCCGCGCATAGCAAGGGCGTGCCTTCCGGAACCTCCAGGTACTGCGCCGCCACCGCATCGGCCGCGACCGCCCGGATCTTCTCGCTCGCGCGGATCATGCGGGTGCCGAATTCGGATTCGAACAGGCCATACATTGGACCCTTGTACTCGACCAGGCGTTCAGCCGTGAGCCCCTTGAAGATCTGCCCCGGCAGCCACAGCTCTTCCAGGATCGTCGGCGCCCCGTCGAACGACTGCACGCGCCGGATGTAGACGACGGCGTCGCCCGACTTCAGGTCGAGCAGGCGCACCACCTCGGCCGGCGCACGGATGCGCTTGACTTCGACGATGCGGTTGTCGGGATGATGGGGAACGCCCTCGTCGGGCATCAGGCGCAGGAAACGGAAGTGGGCCCGCTCTTCGTGGTGGGTGGCAACAAAAGTGCCCTTCCCCTGCCGCCGCACGACCAGGTTCTCGGCCGCCAGCTCGTCGATGGCCTTGCGTACCGTGCCCTGGCTGACCTTGAAGCGCGCCGCCAGCTCGACTTCGCTCGGCATCAATTCGCCCGGCTTCCACTCGCCCGACTGCAGGCTGTGCGTGATGAGTGCCTTGATCTGCTGGTACAGGGGCCGGAACGATGGCGAGGCATTGCCTGCGCCCTCGCCGGACGGGTTGGTCGGGACGGAATTCATAGACCACGATTTCACCACAAAAGCGGCCCTCCGTCCAGTGTACGACCAGCAACACATGTGTCTTATATAAGACATATGATATCAATTGACAGGTAGAACAGCCGAGGTCTACACTCGCGGTCGAACCGGGCATCGCTTCTCCTGCTGCCGGCCCTGCTTCCTGCCGCGCGCCGCACCTGCAACTTCGCTGGCGCAGCGGCGCCGCAGCCCCGGCGGAGAACCGGATGCCCCAATTGGACACCCGCCCGCTTTGGTATCATTGCAGTTTTCCTAAACAGGCGTATCCTCGGCTTCGACCGTTTTCATTCCCACTTTTGGAGATTCATCATGGCTAAAACCCCAATGCGCGTTGCCGTTACCGGCGCTGCCGGCCAGATCGGCTACTCGCTGCTGTTCCGCATCGCCAACGGCGACATGCTGGGCAAGGACCAGCCGGTCATCCTGCAGCTGCTCGAGATCGACAACGAAAAGGCACAGAAGGCGCTCAAGGGCGTCATGATGGAAATCGACGACTGCGCATTCCCGCTGCTGGCCGGAATGACCGCCCACTCGGACCCGATGACCGCATTCAAGGATGCCGACGTCGCCCTGCTGGTCGGCGCCCGTCCACGCGGCCCTGGCATGGAACGCAAGGACCTGCTCGAAGCGAACGCCCAGATCTTCACCGTGCAGGGCAAGGCGCTCGACGCCGTCGCTTCGCGCGACGTCAAGGTGCTGGTGGTCGGCAACCCTGCCAACACCAACGCCTACATCGCCATGAAGTCGGCACCGAACCTGCCTGCCAAGAACTTCACCGCCATGCTGCGCCTGGACCACAACCGCGCCCTGTCGCAAGTGGCCGCCAAGCTGGGCAAGCCAGTCGGCTCGATCGAGAAGATGGCCGTCTGGGGCAACCACTCGCCGACGATGTACGCGGACTACCGTTTCGCCACCATCGACGGCCAGTCGGTCAAGGACCTGATCAACGACGACGCCTGGAACCGCGACACCTTCCTGCCGACCGTCGGCAAGCGCGGCGCCGCCATCATCGACGCGCGCGGTGCATCGTCGGCGGCATCGGCTGCCAACGCGGCAATCGACCACGTGCGCGACTGGGTGCTGGGCACCAACGGCAAGTGGACCACGATGGGCATCCCGTCGGACGGTTCGTACGGCATCCCGGAAGGCGTGATGTTCGGCTTCCCGGTCACCACCCAGAACGGCGAGTACACCATCGTCCAGGGCCTGGAGATCGACGCCTTCTCGCAAGAGCGCATCAACCTCACGCTCAAGGAACTGACCGAAGAGCGTGAAGGCGTGGCCCACCTGCTGGCGTAACGTCTTTGCGGCAGGGGGAACGGCCAAGCCGACCGCCTGCCAGACTAGCCGTGCCGCCTCGTGCGGCACGGCTTTTTCGCTTCTGCCCGCTTCTACTGACTACGTGTTTTCACTGAACTGACATGCATCCTTCCGAGGTTTTATTCCAGGGCAAACGCCAGCCGCTCCTGCTTCCCGCCTGCGATCACTATTGTGGCTCGGAGAAGCTGATGCGCAAGTCGATGGCCCTGCAACAAGAGCTTGGGCCCCTGTTCGACATCACCTTCGACTGCGAGGACGGCGCCGCCGCCGGCAGCGAAGCGGCGCACGCCCAGCTCGTCGCCTCCCTCGTCACCAGCGAGGACAACCGCTTCGGCCGCATCGGCGTGCGCCTGCACGACCTCGACAGCCCGCACTTCGTGCAGGACGTCGTGTCCATCGTCGGCGCCGCCGCCACCAAACTGGCCTATGTCGTGCTGCCCAAGCCGAACGGCATCGAGGACGTGCGCCGCGCCCTGGAGATCATCAACCGCGTGGCGCTGCCGAACGGCCGCGCCGCCCTGCCCGTGCACGTGCTGATCGAAACCCACGGCGCGTTGCGCGACGCCTGGGAGATCGCCGCCCTGCCCCAGGTCGAATGCCTGTCGTTCGGCATCATGGATTTCGTTTCCGCGCATTACGGTGCGATTCCGGGGGCAGCGATGCGCACCCCGGGACAGTTTTCCCATCCATTAGTTGTCCGCGCCAAGCTGGAGATGGTTGCGGCATGTCATGCGCACGGCAAGGTGGCCTCGCATAATGTGACGACCGAAATCAAAGACAGCGCGACTGTTGCGAACGATGCACAACGCGCCGGCGCCGAGTTCGGTTTTACGCGCATGTGGAGCATCCACCCTGACCAGATCAAACCGATCGTCAAGGCGTTTACGCCCCGGCTGTCGGAGGTGAACGAGGCCACCAACATCCTGCAGGAAGCGATGGCGGCCAACTGGGGACCGATCGCTCAGCATGGGCGCTTGCACGACCGCGCCAGCTACCGATATTATTGGACCGTTTTGCAGCGCGCGAAGCTGGCCGGCCTGGCGCTGCCCGAATCCGCGGCGGCAATCGTCAACCAAACGGAACTCCACTAATGGCCACCTCCCCACAAACCCTGTTCGCCGCCGGCGCTTTCGCGTTCGCGGCCCTCGGCCTTTGCGCCGCACCGGCATCTGCCGCTACCGAAAAGAATCACCCGAAGGCCGCTGCCGTGCTCAAGGCACAGAAAGCCAAGCCCGGCTCGAAAAAGAAGGCCGCCGCGGCGGCTGCCGTTGCCGCCGGCGCCGCCGTCGCCGCCGCCATCGACGAACCGGAACCGGACATCACCGACAGCAAGGTGACCGAATACGCGTGCGAACTGAATAACAAGATCACGATCTACCGCAACGAAACCGACGACTCGCACATCGCGCTGCGCTGGAAGAAGCGGCTGCACCGCCTCGACCGCGTCGGCACGACCACCGGTGCGCTGCGCTTCGAAAACGTGAACTATGGTCTGGTCTGGATCGGCATCCCGTCGAAGGGCATCCTGCTCGACTCGAAGCTGAACCGCCAGCTGGCCAACGAATGCAAGGATGCAGAACAGGCGAAGCCGCTGATGGTGGCCGCGCCTGACGAAAAGAAAGTCTGACGCTCAGTGCAGAACTGACTGGGCGCCGGCACCCGTTGCCCGATACACGTATCGAAGCACCGTATTGATGCAATAACAAGAAACCCCACTGAAGGAGAGCTTATGTCTCGCAACACCCTGAACACGCTGAAGGACTTCCCGCTTGCAGCGGGCCAGTCCGGCCAGTTCTATTCGCTGCCGGCGCTGGGCGAAAGCCTGGGCGTGAACCTGTCGCGCCTGCCGGTGTCGATCCGTATCGTCCTCGAGTCCGTGCTGCGTAACTGCGACGGCAAGAAGGTCACCGAGGAACACGTCCGCCAACTGGCGAACTGGAGCGCGACCGCCGAGCGCACCGACGAGATTCCTTTCGTCGTTGCCCGCGTCGTGCTGCAGGACTTCACCGGTGTGCCGTTGCTGGCCGACCTGGCCGCGATGCGCAACGTCGCCGCCAAGACCGGCGCCGACCCGAAGAAGATCGAGCCGCTGGTGCCGGTCGACCTGGTCGTCGACCACTCGGTCACCATCGACCACTTCCGCGAGCCGGGCGCGCTCGACCTGAACATGAAACTGGAATTCCAGCGCAATAACGAGCGCTACCAGTTCATGAAGTGGGGCATGCAGGCCTTCGACACCTTCGGCGTCGTGCCTCCGGGCTTCGGCATCGTCCACCAGGTCAACCTCGAGTACCTGGCACGCGGCGTCATGAAGAACGGCGATACCTTCTACCCCGACACCCTGGTCGGCACCGACTCGCACACCACCATGATCAACGGCGTCGGCGTCGTCGGCTGGGGCGTGGGCGGCATCGAAGCCGAAGCCGGCATGCTGGGCCAGCCGGTCTATTTCCTGACCCCGGACGTGATCGGCGTGAACCTGACCGGCGCGCTGCGCGAAGGCTGCACCGCGACCGACCTGGTGCTGACCATCACCGAACTGCTGCGTAAAGAGAAAGTCGTCGGCAAGTTCGTCGAGTTCTTCGGCGAAGGCACCGCCTCGCTGTCGACCACCGACCGCGCGACCATCGCCAACATGGCACCGGAATACGGCGCGACGATGGGCTTCTTCCCGGTCGACGACGCAACCGTCGACTACTTCCGCGGCACCGGCCGTACCGAAGAAGAAATCACCGCCTTCCAGAATTACTTCCAGGCCCAGGGCCTGTATGGCATTCCAAAGGCCGGCGACATCGACTACACCCGCGTCGTCGAACTGAACCTGTCGACCGTCACGCCTTCGCTGGCTGGCCCGAAGCGTCCGCAAGACCGTATCGAACTGGGCAACGTGAAGAACAACTTCACCGAACTGTTCAGCATGCCCACCACCGCGAACGGCTTCAACAAGGCGCCTGAAGACCTGCACAAGGTCTACGAGACGACCAACGGCGTGCGCGTGAAGAACGGCGACGTCCTGATCGCCGCCATCACCTCGTGCACCAACACCTCGAACCCGAGCGTGCTGCTGGCCGCCGGCCTGCTGGCCAAGAAGGCCGTCGAGCGCGGCCTGACCGTCGCCCCGCACATCAAGTCCTCGCTGGCCCCCGGCTCGCGCGTCGTCACCGAGTACCTGACCGCCGCCGGCCTGCTGCCTTACCTGGAAAAGCTGGGCTTCGGCGTGACCGCCTACGGTTGCACCACCTGCATCGGCAACGCCGGCGACCTGACCCCGGAACTGAACGCCGCGATCGTCCAGAACGACATCGTCGCGTCGGCCGTCCTGTCGGGCAACCGCAACTTCGAAGCACGTATCCACCCGAACATCCGTTCGAACTTCCTGGCCTCGCCACCGCTCGTCGTCGCTTACGCGATCGCCGGCAACATGACGAAGGACCTGATGAGCGAGCCGGTCGGCAAGGACACCAACGGTGTCGACGTCTACCTGGGCGACATCTGGCCATCGAGCCAGGAAGTGGGCGCGCTGATGAAGTTCGCGATGAACTCGGAAGTGTTCAAGAAGAACTACGCGGACGTCAAGGGCAACCCGGGCGAACTGTGGGAGCGCGTGTCGTCGACCGAAGGCCAGGTCTACAACTGGCCTGAATCGACCTACATCGCCGAGCCGCCGTTCTTCGCCGACTTCGAGATGACCCCGAAAGCAGCCGCCACCGGCATCACCGGCGCCCGTGCGCTGGGCGTGTTCGGCGACTCGATCACGACCGACCACATCTCGCCAGCCGGCTCCATCAAGGAAGACGGTCCAGCGGGCAAGTGGCTGAAGGATCACGGCGTGCTCAAGGCCGACTTCAACTCCTACGGCTCGCGCCGCGGCAACCACGAGATCATGATGCGCGGCACCTTTGCCAACGTGCGTATCAAGAACAAGATGATCCCGGCCAAGGCCGACGGTTCCGCAGTCGAAGGCGGCATCACGATCCACCAGCCGACCGGCGAACAGATGTCGATCTACGACGCGGCGATGAAGTACGTGGCCGAAGGCACCCCGACCATGGTGTTCGGCGGCGAAGAGTACGGCACCGGCTCCTCGCGCGACTGGGCCGCCAAGGGCACCCAGCTGCTGGGCGTGAAGGCCGTGGTCGTGCGCTCGTACGAGCGCATCCACCGCTCGAACCTGGTCGGCATGGGCGTGCTGCCGCTGCAGTTCATCGGCACCGACAGCGTCGAAACCCTGGGCATCACCGGCAAGGAAACCTTCGACCTGAAGGGCCTGGAAGGCGAGATCAAGCCGCAACAACTGGCCACCCTGGTGATCCACCGCGAAAACGGCGACACCCAGGAAGTGCAAGTGTTGCTGCGTATCGACACCCCGATCGAAGTCGACTACTACAAGCATGGCGGCATCCTGCCGTTCGTGCTGCGCCAGCTGCTGGCTGCGTAATATCCCAGGCCCGCCTCGCGTGGGCTTGAGATGACAAAGGCCGGAACCCTCGCGGGTTCCGGCCTTTTTTTGTAGGGTGGACGGCTATACCCGGACGGTGGCGTACACGCCGCCTGGAGGCCGCCCACGCGTTCAGCCAGCTCCGGCAACCTCGCGTCGCCTCAACCGTGCGTTGAACGCGTGGACGGCGCATGCGGCGCGTCTGCGCCACCTGCCCGGTTGAGCCGTCCACCCCACGTGACGGGCCCATGGCCGCTTTGACAAGAACGCTGCAATACCGCACTATCTGGCGTCTCCTTTTCCGGTCCCGCCATGCGCCTCCACCGCAGCGCCCTCGTCATCGTCCTCGCCTGGCTCCTGTTCTGGGCGCTCATGGTCCTGGTCGCCATCGAGGACTTCCGGCGCGACGGCGATCCGGGCGGAGTCTGGCAGCCGATCCTGTGGGAGACCTCCTCGGCCGTCGTGGCCACCTTCCTGTTCCTGGTCAAGCGCCGGCTCGACCGCCGCGGCGACGGCCTGATCGCATCGCCCTGGCGCTGGTTCGCCTGGCAGGCGCGCTGGCTGCCGTTTTTCTGGATCGGCTTCGTGCCGCTGGTGTTCGCCATCCGCCACGGCGTCTACGCGCTGGCCGGCGCCGAGTACCGGCACGAGCCCTGGCCCGGGGTCTTCGTCTACGAATCGATCAAGCTCACCGTCTTCATCGGCCTGTTCACCGTGATCGCCTTCGGCCTGCTGTCCTACCGCGAACTGCTTGCGATGCGCAGCCGCGCCGAGCGCGCCCAGACCCTGCTGCGCGATGCCCAGCTCGCCCGGCTGGGCCAGCAGATGCAACCCCACTTCCTGTTCAATGCCCTGAACACCATTTCCTCGCTGATGCACACCGATCCGGTGCGGGCCGAGGCCACCCTGATCGACCTGGCCGGCGTGCTGCGCGCGACCCTGGCGCTGGGCGAGCGGGCGCACGCCTCCCTGGACGAGGAGCTGCGCCTGGCGCGCGGCTACGCGGCGGTGATGGCGGCGCGCTTCGCGGACCGGGTCGCCATCGACTGGGAGGTCGACGACGATGCCCTGCCCCTGATGCTGCCGGCGGTCAGCCTGCAGCCGCTGCTGGAAAACGTGTTCAAGCACACGGTCGAACGGCGCCGCGATCCGACCCGCATCCGGGTCAGCGCCAGGCGGGTGCCGGGCGCCCTGCTGCTGCGCGTGGAGGACGATGCCGGCGTGCTGGCCGCCATCGGCAATACCGGCAGCGGCACCGGCACCGGCATCGGCCTGTCGAACCTGCGCCAGCGCCTGGCGGCCCTCTATGGCGAGGCGGCGCAATTGACCCTTGACCAGATTGGCGCTGCCGGCGTGCGTGCGGAGTTGCGGATTCCATGCGCCTGCTGATCGTCGACGACGAACGCCCGGCGCGCGAGCGCCTGCGGCGCATGCTGGCACAAGAGGCCGGCATCGAGGCGGTCGAGGAAGCGGCCGATGCCGACACGGCATTGCTGATGATGGCTGGCTTCCGGCCCGACGCCCTGCTGCTCGACATCCAGATGCCGGAACGGTCGGGCATCGACCTGGCCGCCGCGCTGCCGGCGCCGGCCCCGCTGGTCGTATTCGTCACCGCGCACGACGAACATGCGCTGCGCGCTTTCGATGCCGACGCCATCGATTACCTGTTGAAGCCCTTCGACCAGGAGCGCCTGCGGCGCGCGCTGGCACGGCTGCGCCAGCGCCTCGATGGACGCGCCGCCGCGCCCGGTGGTTTGGCGCCGCGCCAGTTGATGGTGACCGAACGCGGCGCCACGCGGGTGGTCCAGGTGGCCGACATCGACTGGATCGAGACCGCCGACAATTACGTCGCCCTGCACACGGCGCGCGCCGCGCCCCTGCTGCGCCAGACGCTGGCCGGCCTGCTGGCGCAGCTCGGCCCCGAATTCGTGCGCTGCCACCGGCGCGCGGCCGTGCGGCTGGCGGCGGTCGAGCGCATCGTCCCGCTGGACAAGGGCGACTGCGAACTGGTGCTGCGCAGCGGCGCGCGCGTGCCCTGCAGCCGCCAATACCGTGCCGCCGTGCGGTCGGCGCTGTAGATTCCGGTTCGCCCCGCGGCACGTCCGTTTCGCCCCTTCGCGCTTGCCGCCGCGTTCGCCGCTGCCCAGACTCGCCCTACCTCCCGCCAGCCGCGGGAATCGCACAGGAGACGATCGCATGCAACGAAGGGAATTACTCAAGGCCTCGGTGGCAGCTGCCCTGCTCAACACGGGCGGCGCCGGTCCGGCAGGCGCGGCCCGTGTTGAGCAGGGCCCTTATACCCGGGTACGCCCCGGCGACGCCGGCTGGCCCGCCGAGCGCGCCTGGGAACAGTTGCGGCGCGACACCGGCGGCGCTTTGCTGCGCATCGAAGCGCCCTTCGCCGCCTGCGCCGCGAGCGCAACCAGCGCGGCGTCGCCCGCCTGCGCGGACCTGCGCGCACAGCTCGCCAACCCCTATTTCCTCGGCGACCATCCTGCGCTCACCCAGACCAGCGGCTGGCAGGACGCCTGGCTGTCGCAGCCCAGCGCCTATGCCGTGCGTGCCAGGAATGCGCTCGATGTCGCGGCCGCCGTGCGCTTCGCCAGGCGTCATCGCCTGCGCCTGGTGGTCAAGGGCGGCGGCCACAGCTATCTCGGCACCTCGAATGCGCCGGACTCGCTGCTGGTCTGGACGCGCGCGATGAACCGGGCCGTGCTGCACGAGGCCTTCGTTCCCGCCGGCGGCGCGCGCGCCGATGCGCTGCCGGCCGTCAGCCTCGGCGCCGGCGCCATGTGGAGCGATGCCTACGCCGCCGTCACCACGCGCGGCGGGCGTTATGTGCAGGGCGGCGGCTGCACCACGGTCGGGGTCGCGGGACTGGTCCAGAGCGGCGGTTTCGGCAGCTTTTCGAAACGCTTCGGCACCGCCGCCGCCAGCCTGCTCGAAGCCGAAGTCGTCACCGCCGACGGCGCCGTGCGCGTCGTCAATGCGCGGCGCCACCCCGACCTGTTCTGGGCGCTCAAGGGCGGAGGCGGCGGCAGCTTCGGCGTCGTCACCCGCGTGACCCTGCGCACCCACGAGCTGCCCGCGGTGTTCGGCGGCGTCTTCGGCGAGATCAATGCCGATTCCGACGAGGCCTTCCGCGCCCTGGTCGCGGCCTTCCTCGCCTTCTACCGCGCGCACCTGCTCAACGCGCACTGGGGCGAAAAAGTGGCGCTGCGCGGACGGCGCCTGGAGCTGGCGATGGTGTTCCAGGGGCTCGAGCGCAGCGTGGCGCAAGCGCTCTGGGCCCCCTTCCTCGCCTGGGTCGGCGCCCGCAAGGAATATACGATCAAGGGCCCGAGCATCCTCTCCTTGCCCGCCCGCCATTTCTGGGATGCGGATTACCTCGGCAAGCATGCGCCCGGCATCATGACGCGCGACGAGCGGCCCGGCGCCTCGAAGGATCACGTGGTCTGGGTCGGCGACCGCGAACAGGCCGGCTGGACCATCCACGGCTACGAATCGGCCTGGCTGCCGGCGCAGCTGCTGGAGGCGGCCCAGCAGGCGCGCCTGGCCGATGCGCTGGTTTCCGCCGCCGGGGAGTGGGATGTCGAGCTGCATTTCAACAAGGGGCTGGCAGGAGCGCCGCCGCAGGCCCTGGCCGCGTCCCGCAACACGGCCACCAATCCCGGCGTGCTCGACGCCTTCGCGCTGGCGATCATCGGCGCCGCCGGCGCACCCGCCTTTCCGGGCATGCCCGGTGTCCAGGCCGATGCGGCGCGCGCCCGCACCCGCGCCGCCGCCGTCGGGCGGGCCATGGCGCAGTTGCTCAAGGTGGCGCCGGGCGCCGGTGCCTACGTCTCGGAAAGCAATTACTTCCAACGGGACTGGCAGCACGCCTACTGGGGCAGCCACCATGCGCGCCTGGCGGCGGTAAAACGGCGCTACGACCCGCAGGGGCTGTTCACCGTGCATCACGGTGTCGGCAGCGAACGATGGAGCGCGGACGGATTTGTCCGGATAGCGTGATGGCGTTGGCCGCGGCCAATTCGTGGCTGCCGCTACCCACCTGGCCGCCCGCCGTCAAGCGCAGCGCAACCACCGTGGTAAATCTGCAATTACGCATAACTAACACTTGCCGCCCTATAACAAAGCCTTATGATGAGCTGTCTTTACAAAAGACACATTCTGCTGCCGACGGCGTAACAATCATCAAGGAACAAGAACAATGAAGAAGAATAAATTTGAACGGACATTGCTGGCTTGCGCGATCATGGGAGCATTCGCGCCGGCACTGGCCCAGGAGACGGAGGAGCGGCCGGCCCAGGTCGTGGTGGTGGGCTCGCGTACGCAAGCCAAGAGTGCGCTCGACACGATCGTGCCAGTCGGCCTGGTCAACCTGAAGGACATGCAATCAACCGGGATGCAGGAACTGGGCAAGGTGCTGCAAGACCTCGACCCCTCGTTCAACTTCAGCACCACGTTCATCAGCGACGGCACCGACATCATCCGCCCGGCCACGCTGCGCGGACTCGGTCCGGACCAGCTGCTGGTGCTCATCAACGGCAAGCGGCGCCACCAGCAGGCGCTGGTGAACGTCCAGCAGACCATCGGACGCGGCTCGGCCGGTACCGACATCAACGCCATTCCACTGTCGGCCATCCAGAGCATCGAAGTGCTGCGCGACGGCGCGGCCGCCCAGTACGGCTCGGACGCGATTGCCGGCGTCATCAACATCATCCTGAAGAAAGGCGCCGACCTCGGCCAGCTCAGCGCGAACGTCGGCACGACCAGCGAAGGCGATGGCGATACCTATTCCGGCAGCCTGCACAAGGGCTTTGCGCTGGGTGCAAGCGGCGGCTACCTGAACCTGTCGCTGGAAGCACGCAAGCGCGACGAGACCAACCGCGCCGGCGTCGACACCCTGCGCGTGGACCCGCCGCGCGTCACCCAGCGCATCGGCGACAGCAATGCGAAAGACCTGTACCTGTGGCTGAACTCGGCCGTGCCGGTGGGCGACAAAGGCGAGTTCTACGCCTTCGGCGGCGCCTCCAAGCGCGAGGGCGACGCCGCAGGCTTCTTCCGCTCGGCCGGCGACGCCCGCAACGTGCCCGAGGTCTATCCGAACGGTTTCCTGCCCAACATCCTCACCACGGTGAAGGACAGCTCGCTGGCCGTCGGCTACCGCCATGAACTCGGCGGCGCATGGAGTGCCGACCTCAGCGTGAACCATGGCCGCAGCGAACTGGCCTTCCACGAGCGCAATTCGATCAACGTCAGCTACTGGTACGAAAACAACCGCCGCGAGTCGCCGCGCGAAGCCGACACGGGCACGCTGAAATTCAACCAGACCACCTTCAACCTCGACTTCAAGGGCCCGGTCGAGTTCGCGGGCGCGCCGCTGTACGTGGCCACCGGCGTCGAATACCGGCGCGACGCCTACCAGATCGTCGCCGGCGACCCGGTCTCCTACCAGTACGGCCGCACCAACAATCCGGCGATCGTGATCCGTGACGCCACCGGCGGCATCGCCGCTTCGGGCATCCAGGGCTTCCCCGGTTACACGCCCTCGACCGAAGTCGACGACGGCCGCCACAACACCGCCGTCTACCTCGACCTGGAGCGCAAATTCGGCGAGCAGGTGTCGGTCGGCGCTGCCGTGCGCCACGAGCGCTACTCCGACTTCGGCAGCACGACCACGGGCAAGCTGAGCGCGCGCTACGATCCTTCGCCCCGCGTCGGCCTGCGCGGCAGCGCCTCGACCGGATTCCGTGCGCCGGGCGTGCAGCAGAAGTTCTACAGCTCGGTGTCGACCAACCTGAACGCGGCCGGCGTGCTGACCGAAACCCTCACCGCGCGCGAAGACAGCGCCGTGACGCGCGCCTTCGGCATCGCGCCGCTGAAGGAAGAAACCTCGAAGAATGCCAGCATCGGCCTGGTGCTGCGTCCGGCGAAGAACCTGTCGGTGACGGCCGACCTGTACCGCACCGACATCGATGACCGCATCGTCTTCTCGAGCAATATCGCGCCCGAAGCCGGACCGTGCGTCGCGGCCAGTGCCTGTCCGATCCGCGCCATCCTCGACCCGCTGCGCGTGGGCCAGGCGCAATTCTTCACCAACGCGATCGACACCCAGACCGACGGCTTCGACCTCGCCATCCAGCACACCACGCGCGGCGCGGGTTCGACCCTGGTGCTGTCCGGCCAGCTCGGCTTCAACCAGACCAAGGTCAAGGACCGCCATTCGCAGTCGCCGGTACTCTCCGGCGCCCAGCTGTTCGACGACGCCCAGGTGACCCTGATCGAGCGCGGCCAGCCGCGCCAGCACCACGTGGTGGCGGCCGACTACACCCTCGGCGCGTGGAACGTGACCGGCCGCGCCAACTATTTCGGCGAGGTGCAGGGCCAGGGCTTCACGGCGCCCTTCGTGCAGACCTGGGAAGCGAAATGGATCGTGGACCTGACCGGCCGCTACGCGTTCAGCAAGGCACTCAGTATCTCGGCCGGCGTCAACAACGTGTTCGACACCTACCCGACGCGCTGGGATCCGGTGCGTGCGGCGCCCTTCCCCCAGCTCGGCTTCACGCACTGCTGGGAAACCTGCCCGTTCGGCGTGAACGGCCGCTCGATGTATGCGCGGGTGGACTACGCGTTCTGATGTGCAGCGAGCCGGGCGGACTGCCCGGCTCCGCCTGCCTGCGGCGCACTGTATGCAGGGCGAATACGCTCGCATGCATACCCGATTTTTCTTGAACATTCGTCAATAACCGGGAGAATAGGCGCCATATTTACAGGAGGCTCGATGCGTACCAAAGCAACCCTCGCGATCGCCGTGGTCATGGCCGTGCTGCTGGGCTGGCAACACCTGCATGGCGGCGTGCCGGCCCACCATCTCCTGGCCGATCCGACCCTGCCGGTCGTGTCGAACTGGTGGGGCCTGCTCACGCTGCCCCTGCTGGCCTGGTGTCTCCTCGGCCGCATCGAGCGCCGCCGCAGGGCCGCGCCAAGGGCGGCGCACGGCGACACCGCCGCCTTCATGGGCGCCCTGGTGTTCGGCGCCGTGCTCTCGCTGCTGTTCACGGCCGGCCGCCATGAGGCGACCAGCACCATGGCGCAGGCGGTGTTCGTCATTGCCCTGTTCTATCCGGTCCACCGCGCCGCCTGCGTGCTCGGCTTCGTGATCGGCATGACCTGGACCTTCGGCGCGGTGTTGCCGACGATCGCGGCCGGCGTATTCGCGGCCGGCGGCGCAGCGCTCTATTACGGTGTGCGCTTCATCTATTCGCGGCTGCTGGTGCCGCGCCGCTAGCCCACCGCACGCGCTACACTTCCGCCCACATCCGCAGCAGGTTGTGGTAATGCCCGGTCAGGCCGACGCTGACCTCGGATTCCCCGTGCGCCGCGCGCAGCTTCTGGATGTTGGTGTCGAGCTCGAACAGGAGCGCGCGCTTGCCGTCGTCGCGCACCATGCTCTGGGTCCACAGGAAAGACGCGATGCGCTCGCCCTTCGTCACCGGCAGCACCTGGTGCACGCTGCCCGACGGGTACACGATGGCATCTCCCGCCGGCAGCTTCACCTCGTGCGTGCCGTACGCGTCGACGACCACCAGCTCGCCGCCTTCGTACTCATCCGGTTCGCTCAGGAATACCGTGGTCGACACGTCGGCGCGGATCGGCGGCAGGCTTGCGCCTTGCGAACGGATCGCCCCGTCCACGTGCAAGCCATAGTGTTCGCCGCCGCCATAGCTGTTGAAGTATGGCGCCAGGATGCGCAGCGGCAGCACGTTCGAAAAGAACAGCGGATTGGCCATCAGCGCCGCGCTGATCGTCTGGCCCAGTTCGGTGGCCAGCGGCGAGCCTTCGGGCAACTGGCGGTTGCGCTTGACCTGGGCGCCCTGGGTGCCGACGCTCGCGCGCCCGTCGATCCAGTTGCTGGCGGCCAGCCGCGCGCGCATCTGCGCGACCTGTTCCTGGCTCAGTACGCCCGGGATGTGCAGCATCATAATGGTAATCCTTTCCCCAAAAGCAAAACCCTCCCCGCGTATGGCAGGGAGGGCCGTGCAGATCTCTGCAGCGTCCTTAGAACTTGAAGTTCGCGGTCAGGCTCGCCGAACGGCCGGGACCGACGCCGGCATAGTGCGGCGAGGACACGCGGTCGTAATACAGCTTGTCGCCGATGTTCTGGACGTTCAGCTGGAGCGATACGTTCTTGTTCAGGGCGTAGCTGGCCATCGCGTCGAAGCGGGTGTAGCTCGGCGCATACTTGGTGTTGTTGACGTTGGCATAGACGCGGTCGACATAGTTCATGCCGATGCCGGCGCTGAAGTCCTTGTTGAAGGCGTAGGACGTCCACAGCGAAGCGCTGTGCTCGGGCGTGGTCGGGAACACGTTGCCGTTGAACGGCGACGGTGCGTACACGGGCGCGGCCGTGGTGCCGACGTTGACGAAGCCGTTGTCTTCGACCACCGCATCGAGCCAGGTATAACCGCCGAACACTTGCCAGGCATTGGTGAGCTTGCCGGAGAAGCCCAGTTCGACGCCCTTGAGTTCCTTGCGGCCGATGTTCTGGCTGCTGCCGTCCGGCGAGGTGACGCGGGCATTGTCCATGGTGCTCTGGAACAGGGCTGCGTTGAGCGACAGGCGGCCGCGCATCACTTCCCATTTGGTGCCGAGCTCGAAGTTCTTGCTTTCCTGCGGCTGCAGGTTCTGCACTGCGACGTTCAAGGCATCGAAACCGTCGCCTGCGTCGTTGCCCGGCGGCGTGGCCGAGGTAGCGTAGGAAACATAAATGCTGCCGTTGGCGGCCGGCTTGTAGACCAGGCCGGCCTGGTAGGTGTCGAAGCTGGTGTCGACGCGGGCACGGACGGGGGCCGTGGTGGGGCCGGCCTTGGTGTCGAGGGCGGTCTTGAATTCGTCCCAGCGCGCGCCCAGGTTCAGCATCCACTGCGGATTGAATTCGATGGTGTCGAAGGCGTAGACGGCGCGGGTGTTGGTCTTCACGCTGGTTGCGGCCGGCGACACGCTGCGCGTATAGACCCACGGGTCGTACGGATTCGGGTTGTGCAGCGGTGCGCAGTTATACAGCGTGGCCGGGCCCGACGTCGGGCAGGTGAAGGTATTGGTCAGCGGGTTGTTGGTACCCGGCGCGAACAAATAGGTGCTGCGCTCGGTCGCTTCGCGGCTGAATTCGACGCCCGCGTTGAAGCTGTGCTTGATGCCGCCGGTGCTCAGCTTGCCGGACAGGCTGGTGGCGTTGGCAACCGTTTCGGTGTCGGTCACGCGGGTGTTCGCGCGGCGCCAGACCGTGCCGTACAGGGCCACGTTGCCTTTCGAGTCGTCGGGCTGGGTCCAGACGAAATCGTTCTTCGTCTTGCCGTAGCGCGTCACGTTGCGCAGCACCAGCTTGTTGCCGAAATCGTGGCGCAGGTCGACGGTGCCGATGTCGGTTTCGGTGTCGCGGAAGTCGCGGTTGACCAGGCCGTAGAAGGTGTTGCGATCGACCTTGACCGGGGTGCCGTCGCCGTTGAGCGGCACGTTCGGGCCGCTGGCGAAGGGGTTGTTGAACGGGATGCCGGTGTCCGGGATCTCGTTTGAAGTCATGTGGTAGTAGCTGAGGATCGCCTTGGTCGGACCGGTGAGGCCGAAGGTGATCGTCGGCGCGATGCCCCAGCGGTCGCCACCGACGATATCGCGGCCGGCCGTGTTCGCTTCGTGCGCCATCACGTTCAGGCGGAAGGCGGCATTGTTGCCCAGCGTGCGGTTGAGGTCGCCGGTGACGCGGCGGTACTTGTCGGTGCCGAAGCCGACGCTGGCGTTGTTGAAGTTGTCCGCCTGGGCCGACTTGCTGATCAGGTTGATGCCGCCGCCGGCCGAGGAGCGCCCGCCGTAGGCCGAGTTCGGGCCTTTCACGACTTCGACCTGCTCGAGGTTGAAGATTTCGCGCGACTGCGAGCCGGAGTCGCGGATGCCGTCGACATAGGTGTCGGTCTGGGCGTTGTAGCCGCGGATAAACAGGTTGTCGCCGACCGGGTTGCCGCCCTCGCCCGCGCCGATGGTGATGCCCGGCACCGCGCGCAGCGCGTCGGTCAGGGACACGGCGGCGGTTTGCGACAGCACTTCGCGGCCGATGACGGTAACCGACTTGGGCGTGTCCAGCAGGGGCGCGGTGAACTTGTCCGAGCTCGATGCGACCGGCGCCTGGACGTCGCGGCGCGCGCTGCCCGAGATTTCGACGACCGGAATGGCCGGGTCGATGTCCTTGTTGCCGGCGTCGGCCTGGGCCAGCGGCGAAGCCAGCGTGGCCAGCACGGCGAACGCCGAACCGGTCAGGCAAGGCGCGTTGACGCGACGGGCCGCGTCGGACGCATGCTTGCGGCTACGGATGAAGGGAGTGGCGCTGGGAACTGCCGGGTTTGCTGTCTTGGTCATGGCTTCTCGGTGAAAGGGGTTGGCTGCCGGCCGCTGTTATTCTTGCTTGCGCCGAAATGTTTAAATGAGAACGATTCGCATTATGATTTGTATTAAGCGTTTTGGCAAGTATTGTTCAGCGCGCGCGACGATGGCAGCGCAAGCGCCACGCCAGAGTGTTCTTGCGGCGCCACATATGGATGAGCAGGAGGATGTGCCGCCCCTCCGGCCTTGTGTTCATGGCATGTGGCCGAATCAACTACAATACCGGGGATAAGGGTTTATCATGACCCTCGCAGCTCGATCTGCCTTTTCGATCCTCACCTATTTCAAAGAGACTCTCCCAGCGCCATGCGTCGTCCTTCCAAAGATCCATCGAACAAACTCTCCGCAGATAGCCAGCGCCTCTCCAGCATCGCCCAGGCCATCGTGCAGGCTGCCAGCCGCGTTGAAGAACGGACCTGGGAGCGCCAGCTCGATACGCAGCTGCAGAAACTGCTCAAGACCAATCACCAGGACAGCATCGACGCCGCACTCAACGCCCTGTTCAAGGACGACCTGGCGGCCTACGATGTGTTGATGGACTGTGTCGAGGCCGTCAGCGAGTCGTCGACGATGGTCGAGCAAGGCAACGACGGCGGCGAAGTCGCCTGGCAGGCCTTGCTGGTTGCCGCGCCGATCCTCGCCTGGACCCGTTTCTCGATCGGCTCCGGCACCATCCCGCCGGAACTGCTGACCACGCTCAGCGCGCACTTCTCCGGGCACCTGCTGGCCGAGGGCGTGCAGATGTCGATGGCGCCGACGCTGTACGCGATCGACCAGTTGCCGCGCACCCATGCCGAGACCTATGCGCTGACCCACAAGCTGGCCCAGGCCGCGCACAAGGGCAGCGCCATCAAGCCGTCGACGCGCATGCTGGAGACGGCGCCCTTCCTGGCCGACACCCGTTACCTGCTGGTCGCGCTGGTGGCCCCCGCCGGCGCCCCGCTGTTCCGCTGGCAGGAACCCCAGCACCAGCTCAATTTCTCGGCGGTGCGCGCCGGCGCGCTCGAAGCCTGGCGCGACCAGGGCACGGCCAACGTCGCGCGCCTGCTGCCGGGCTGCGGCGTCGAGCTGCTGCTGCCGGAAGCGTATTACGTGGCCTGCCGCGAAGCCGACAAGCTGATCCGCCCAGTATCGATCCGCGCCGCCGTCCATTACCTGACCAACACGCTCGACGTCGAGCCTTCCGACCTGCGCGCCGTCATCGCCGGCTTCGGCGAGGAAGCGACCGACGGCCAGATCGACGAGTACCGCGTCGGCTTCACGCTGCGCCAGAGCGCCGAAGTGGTATATGGCATCGTCTGGCCGCTGTACGGCCAGGAAGACGAGGAAGGCACGCCGATGGAAGGCATGGGGGACAGCCTGCTGCCGGCGCCGCTCACGCCGATCAACGAAATCGTCGCCCACCTGAACGAAGCCGGCATCTCCCACATCAAGCGCATCAACGAGCGCTACGTTGCCGAGTATTGCGACGATTGCGGCTCGCCCCTGTTCGCCGACCCGACCGGCGACCTGGTGCATGCCGAGATGCCGGAAGACGCGCCGGCGGGGACCGAGCACTTCCACTGATCCTTCCCGGCAGCGGCCCGGACGACTCCGTCCGGGCCGCGGGCCATCGCACTTGCCCGCCCGCCGACAAAGGGCGCACAATGGCTCCATGAGCGCTCCTTCCCTTCACTTCCTGGTTCGTCCCGAACTGCCCTCCGACGTTGCCGACATCGACAGCGTGCAGCGCGCCGCGTTTAGCTTTCACCCGCACAGCAATCAAACCGAGCACCTGATCGTCAGGCGGCTGCGCACCGGCGGCCGGCTCGCGCTGTCGCTCGTTGCCGAGACCCGGGAAGGCGCCATCGTCGGCCACGCAGCGTTCTCGCCGGTGACGATCGATGGTCAGGCACTGGACTGGATGGGACTGGGTCCGCTGGCGGTACTGCCGGGCTCCCAGGGCATGGGCGCCGGCAGCGCGCTGGTGCACGCCGGCCTCGCGGCGCTGGCCGATCGCGGCGCCGCAGGCTGCGTGGTGTTCGGCGAACCGGGCTATTACGGGCGCTTCGGCTTCCAGACCGGCAGCACCCTGCGCTATCCCGGTGCCCCGGGCGAATATTTCCTGGCGCTTGCGCTGGACGGCAAACCGCTGCCTTCGGGCGACGTAGCGTACGACCCTGCTTTCGATTGAAGCCGGTGCCCGGCCGGCCCCCGGTAGGGTGTGCGGCGACACCCGGGCCCATGCACACCTGCGGCTGCAACGCCGCCCACGCGTTCGACCGGCCCCGAAATCCTCGCGCCGCCTTTTCGGCCCCTGAACGCACCATAAAAAATGGCGCTGTTCGCGTTAAGTGTGGAAACTGCTGGGCGCCGCACGCCGGGCGTCGCTCTCACACCCCAAGCGCCGCGCGCAGCAAGGCCTCGGGGGTGGCGATCCGCTGGCCGTCGAGCGCCCAGCGCCAGCCCAGGTAGTTGTCCAGG
>NZ_JBHSIB010000009.1:0-306715 GCF_042653325.1 Massilia sp. GCM10023247 | reverse complement strand
GCACTTTCGACAACGCCCAACTACTTGATTTCGTTGGTGGTTTCGCAGCGCTACTGCAGCGGGAGGCGCATTATAGCGAACCCCGGCGGCGCTCCGCAAGTCTCTTTTTTGCGCCGGGGTCCGCCTGTCGCCTATTCCGTCAAGGTCAGGTTCATATAGTGGGGGTCGGCCTTGATCTTGTCCTGTGTGAACGGCAGCAACGGCCACTCCTTGCGCGAGAACACGCCCAGCTGGTCGGTGTAGTACGGCGAGCGGGGGTTGGTCGACTGGCCATAGGTCAGCATCGCATAGGCGACCGGTCCCGCGTCATCGAAGCCCACGGTCTGGATATAGCTCTGGCCCCAGTAGACGCCGTCGTAGCCGTTGGCGGTCAAGCCGCTGCGGATGGTCAGCGAGTTGTACGAGCCGTCGATGTTGCCGATGCCGCCGTGGAGAGGGAAGCGCACGCCGTTGCGGGTCTCGGTCTGGTAGTCGCCAAGGCGGCCGTCCAGCGGAATGCCGAGCGACTGCAGCTTGAGCGCGGCATTCTTGAGCGCCGCCAGCATTGCCGGCAGCGCGGCCGGCGCCACGCCGTGCGGGGTGTTCACCGGGTCGCGCGGGTTGAAGGGCACCGCCCACTTGTTCGGAATGGCCGCCGCCGTGTTCCAGAACTCACGGAACAGTACCGCGCCCCGGCTGTCGATGTTGACCTTGCGGTCCCAGGCGCCCAGCGCCGCGCAAGCCTGCAGCAGGACCTGGTCGCTGCCGCTCGAGCATGCCGGCAGGAGTTCCGGCAGCACCAGCTCGGCGGCGTACAGGCGGTTCGCGAATGCCAGCTTTTGCAAATCCACCAGCCCCAGCTTGCGGCCCTCGCCCAGCAGGTCGTCGAACTGCCGGAACCCGATCCGCGTGCGCAGGTGCTGTTCGACGCCCACGCGGCCATACAGGGGCGAGTAGCCGAGCGGTGCCGGCCCGGTCAGCAGAACATGCGGGTTGGTCAGCCAGTAGCTGTCGTTCGAATTGCCGACGTAGTCAAGGCGCAGCAGCGACGGGCCGTTCACGGGCGAGAAGATGCCCGCGGGGACATTCGGATCCGATCCCCAGGCGCAGCTGCTGCGCGAGCCGTCGAACAGCAGGGCTGCCGGCAACAGCATGCAGTCGCCGCCGAACTTCGCGGCAGTCATGTGCGGCACCACGCTGGCATCGGCAAACAGGGCGCTGCCGGCGCGGTCGGCGGCCACCGTATTCACCCAGGGCAGGCCGACGACCTGGTCGAGCGAGGCCTTGAGCGCCTGCACGCTGCCGGCCTTGCCGATGCCGAGCCACTGTTCGAGCATGCGGGTGTTGTTGCGGTTGGGGTCGGCCAACACATAGGCAGCCGTCCCGCTCCAGGTCATGCCGGCTTCCGGCTTGACGATGACCGCGCCCTGCTGGCTGAACCAGAAGGTCTTGCTGCGCTTGGCGAGCGTGCCGTCGGCCTGCAACAGGTCGACCGTCACCGTTTTGGAGCGCATCTTGACCGGCTTGCCGTCATACAGATAAGTGGTGCCGCTGGCGTCGCCCGGATCGAGCGCCAGCCGGAAGGTGGTGAAGTGGAGCGCGGTGGTGACCGTGTGGCTCCAGGCGACGTCGCGGTTGAAACCGATCACGACCGCGGGCACGCCGCCGATGATGACGCCCATCGCATCGTATCGGCCGGGCACGGTCAGGTGGGCCTGGTAAAAGCGGTCGGACGAGGTCCAGGGATAGTGCGGATTGCCGAGCAGTAGGCCGCGTCCGTTGCTGGACAGCTCCTTGCCGACGGCCAGGGCATTGCTGCCGATGCCTTGCCGGTTAAAGCGGTCGAGCCGGGCCAGCAGGAAGGCCGGGTCGAGTGTCGCCTTGCCGCTGCGGGCGGCGACGCTGCCCGCAGCACCTGAGCAACAGGCCGGGCGCCCGGCGGCTACGAACTCTTTCGAGAACACCTGGCCCGAGGCATGCAGGGCTTTCTCGGCCATGACCAAATACATGTCGTCGACCGTGATCGGGCGCACCCATTTGGCGTTATTGCAGGCGGCCGGATATTGGCCGGCGAAGTTGTTGACGTAGCGGTTATAGCCCTCCACATAGCCTTCGACCAGTTCGCGCGGCTCGGCGCTGCCGGCGGCATAGCTGGCGCGCAGCTGCTCGATGTCGAGATAGCCCTTGAAGAAGAAGTCGCTGTCCTCGTTCTTGAGGTCCATGAAGCCGCTGGCCGCGCCGTATTCGTCGCCGCTGCGCTGGGTCGCCCTGGCTTCGCCGCCAAAGAACCGCGCGCGCTCGCCGCGCACAGTCAGCACCGAGTCGGCGAACATGCACAGGTTGTCCTGGGCGTACGCATACGCCAGGCCATAGCCGAGGCTGCGGAAATCGTTGGCGCGCACGTGGGGCACGCCGTAGGTGGTGCGTGCGACGTCGACATGGATGCGGGAAGCGGTGGCTACCGGCGGGGGCGGCGCGGCAGGTTTGGCTGGATCGCCGGAGTCGCTGCAGCCGGCCAGGACGAAGAAGCTTGCAGCAAGGCCCGCTTGCAGGAAAAGAGGGAAACAAGGAGGAAAACAAGGAGGGAAACAAGCGGAAAAACGGCGCTGGGTTGCGCCTGGCTGACGTTTCATGTTAACGCTTTCTGCGGCCGTGCCGCGTGCGAGATGAAAAACGAAAGAACCCGTGGAGGCGCCATCCTGAGCGGCCCTCTTGACGCGGAGAATCAGTTTGTCCGTCCGCCAGCCTTTTTTAACCTAGCCAAGTTGATGGCTTGCCCATCGGTGCGCGCCGCTGCTAATAGGGGGGCGTATCGGCCCGCCCCGGCGCGGCGAAGACGAAAAAAAAACCCAGCACAGGGCTGGGTTTTTCTCTTATAACTAGCCTGACAATAACCTACTTTCACACTGGTTGCAGCACTATCATCGGCGCAAAGTCGTTTCACGGTCCTGTTCGGGATGGGAAGGGGTGGGACCGACTTGCTATGGTCATCAGGCATAACTTGCTGGGAGGCTGTTCCACAACTGGGCAACAGATCCCTGAATTCCGTGCCGCATTCTAACAGGCAAGATCAAAGGGCGCCAGTACCGATTGTGGCCCCAGCGCGTAAAATGCCCCCTTTGCCGCTTCGCTACCCTGCCACTTCGCCTCATGACCATCCTGCTGTCCACCCTCAACGCCCGCTACACCCACGCCTCGCTGGGCCTGCGCTACCTGCTGGCGAACATGGGGCCGCTGGCATGCGACACCCGCATCCAGGAATTCGTCATCGGCGCCAAGACCGCCGACGTCGTCGAGCGCCTGCTGCTGCACAGCCCGCGCATCGTCGGTTTCGGCGTGTATATCTGGAACGTCGAGGAAACGACCAGGGTCGTCGCCATGCTCAAGCGCGTGGCGCCCGAGGTGACGATCGTGCTGGGCGGCCCGGAAGTGTCCTACGAAACGAATGAGCAGGCGATCGCGAAACTGGCCGACTACGTCGTCACCGGCTGGGGAGACATCACCTTTCCGAAGCTGTGCGCGGACATCCTGAACGGCCCCAAGCCGCTGATGAAGATCCACGCCGGGGTGCAGCCGCCCATGGACGAGATCGCCCTGCCCTACACCTTGTATAGCGACGAGGACATCGCGCACCGCACCCTGTACGTGGAAGCCTCGCGCGGCTGCCCCTTCAAATGCGAGTTCTGCCTGTCTTCGCTCGACAAGACCGCCTGGCCGTTCCCGCTGGACGCCTTCCTGGCGCAGATGGAAAGCCTGCACGCACGCGGCGCGCGCCTGTTCAAATTCGTCGACCGCACCTTCAACCTGAACGTCAAGACCAGCCAGAAGATCATGCAGTTCTTCCTCGACAAGCTGGCCGCGCACCCGGACGACCCGGTCTACGCCCACTTCGAGCTGGTGCCGGACCACCTGCCGGAAGCGCTGAAGGAGACGATCGCCCAGTTCCCGCCGGGCGCCCTGCAGTTCGAGATCGGCATCCAGAGTTTCAATCCCGAGGTGCAGGCCCTGGTCAGCCGGCGCCAGAACAACGAGAAGGCGATGGAGAACATCCGCTGGCTGTGCGAGCACTCGCAGGCGCACCTGCACGTGGACCTGATCGCCGGCCTGCCCGGCGAGGACGTCGCCAGCTTCGCGCGCGGCTTCGACCAGCTGGTGAGCCTGGGCGCGCACGAGATCCAGTTCGGCATCCTGAAGCGCCTGCGCGGCACGCCGATCATTCGCCATACCGAGCCTTATCAAATGGTGTACGACCCGGCGCCGCCGTATACCGTGCTGGCCACCAGCCTGATCGACTTCCCGTCCATGCAGCGCCTGGTGCGCTTTGCGCGCTACTGGGACCTGGTGGCCAACTCGGGACGCTTCGCCAACACCGTGCGCGTCTTGCTGGGCGTGCGTCCGTTCGAGAACTTCATGGCGTTCTCGAACTGGATGTACACGAAGACCGATGCCACCCACCGGATCGCCCTCGAGCGCCTGGCGAAACTGGTGGTCGAATGGCTGGCCCTGACCGGCATGGAGCGCGAGCAGGCCGCCGCCCTGGTGGCGAGCGACTACGCCGGCAGCGTCGACGGCGCCGCCAAAGCCAAGGAAAAGGACAGGGAAAAGACGGGCGCGGCGCCCGGCCCTGCGGCGCCAGCCCGTCAACTTCGTCACCTTGCTGCCTGAGCACGCTAGGGCGACGACCAATGGCAGAGTCGGCGAATTCCTTTTACACTGCAACAATGCAGATTGAAAATACGCCAATATTGACGATTCAGCCTTCCGCCGGCGGCGCGGCGCAATCTGTCATGGCGAGCGGTGTCTGGCAGGTGCATGCGCTGAGCCAGAAGGGCCAGCTCAAGGGCATCAACCGCATGCTGGCCGGGATCAAGAACAAATCCGAGCTGGCCTGGGACCTGACCGGCGTCGACAGCATCGACCATATCGGCGCCCAGTTGCTGTGGAACGCCTGGGGCAAGAAACGCCCCCGTCACCTCCTGCTCGATCCGCGCCAGGAAGAACTGTTTGCCCGCATCGAACAGGCCAGCCGCCACAGCCTGCCGCGCCAGAAGACCAGTCCGCTGAACTGGATCATCGTGCTCGGCGCCGGCCTGCTCAGTTTTTTCGAACACCTGCACGGCTTCATCGAACTGATCGGCCGCCTGATCCAGGACCTGGGCCGCTTCATCCGGCGCCCGAACACGGGCCCCTGGCGCGAGATCTCGGCCAACATCTATCACTCCGGCTTCCAGGCGCTGGGCATCACGGCCCTGGTCGGCTTCCTGATCGGCGTCGTGCTCTCGTTCCTGTCGGCGCAGCAGCTGCGCCAGTTCGGCGGCGACATCTACCTGGTCGACATCCTCGGCATGGCCGTGATCCGTGAACTCGGCCCGCTGCTGGCGGCGATCCTGGTCGCGGGCCGCTCGGGCTCCTCGATCACGGCGCAGCTGGGCGTGATGCGGGTGAACGAGGAGCTCGACGCCATGCTGGTGATGGGTATCTCGCACGGCTACCGCCTGATCATGCCGAAGGTGGTGGCGCTGGCCGTCGCCATGCCGCTGCTGGTGGTCTGGACCGATGCCATGGCGCTGCTCGGCGGCGCCGCCTCGGCCAAGCTGGAACTGGGCCTGTCGTTCCGCTACTTCCTGCAAAAGCTGCCGGATGCGGTGCCGCTGGTGAACTACACGATCGGCCTGTTGAAGGGCATGACCTTCGGCGTGCTGATCGCGCTGGTGTCCTGCCACTTCGGCCTGCGCATCAAGCCGAACACCGAAAGCCTGGGGCGCGGCACGACGACCTCGGTGGTGACATCGATCACGGTCGTGATCCTGGCCGACGCCGTGTATGCGATCATCTTCAGCGGGGTGGGTTTCTGATGGCTGAACAGCAGCGCGTACCCCAGCAGCTCAACCGCAAACCGGAAGAAGACGTCGGCCCGCCGGTGGTCGAGATCCGCGGCCTGTGGACCAAGTTCGGCAAGACCGTCGTGCACCAGGACCTGAACCTGGAAATCTATGCGGGCGAAATCCTGTCGATCGTGGGCGGCTCCGGCACCGGCAAGACCGTGCTGCTGCGCCAGATGCTGGGCCTGGAAAGCCCGGCGCGCGGCTGCGTGCGGGTGTTCGGCGAAGACATCAGCGAGGCCGGTCCCGAGCGCCTGCAGCGTATGCGCACCCACTGGGGCATGCTGTTCCAGCAGGGCGCGCTGTATTCGGCGCTGACCGTGTTCGACAACATCGCCCAGCCGATGCGCGAGCTGCGCGCGCTGCCGGAAGACGTGATCCGCGACGCCGTGCTGCTGAAAATGGATATGGTGGGCCTCGGCGCGGAACACGCGAACAAGATGCCGTCCGACCTGTCGGGCGGGATGACCAAGCGCGCGGCCCTGGCGCGCGCGCTGGCGCTGGAGCCGAGACTGCTGTTCCTGGACGAGCCGACCGCGGGCCTCGACCCCGACGCGTCGGATGCCTTCGTCACGCTGATCCAGGCCCTGCACCGCGAACTGAAACTGACCGTGGTAATGGTCACCCACGACCTCGATACGCTGTTTGCGCTCTCCTCGCGCATCGCGGTCCTGGCCGAGAAGCACGTGCTGGCGGTGGGCCCGTCGCGCGACGTGCTGCGGGTGGACCATCCGTTCATCAAACAATTCTTCCTCGGCGGGCGCGGACAACGGGCACTCGAAGTGCTGGATGAACGCGATGAGGAACGCGATGAAGAACGCGACGAAGCCGCCGAGGACGAACCCAAGGAGTGATATGGAAAACCGATCTTATGCCCTGATGACAGGCATCTTCACGATAGTCCTGCTGGTTGCCACCGTACTGATCGGCCTCTGGCTGAACCGCGACAGGACCGAGTTGTCGCCCTACGAGATCGTCACCACCCAGTCGATTCCCGGCCTGAACCCGCAAGCCACGGTGCGCTACCGCGGCCTGGAAGTGGGCCGCGTCGACGAAATCGTGTTCGACCCGAAGGTGACGGGCCAGATCCTGATCAAGCTGTCGGTCGAAGTCGGCTCGCCGATCACCACCACCACCTTTGCCTCGCTCGGCTACCAGGGCGTGACCGGGATCGCCTTCATCCAGCTCGACGACGACCGCACCGGTTCGCCCATCCTGAAGACCGATCCGGAGCACGTGGGCCGCATCCCGCTGCGCCCGGGCCTGCTCGACCAGCTGGAAAAACGCGGCGTCGCCATCCTCGACCGCACCGAGGAGATCACCGAGCGCCTCAACAACCTGATGAGCGACGAGAACCAGAAGACCATCATCGGCGCCTTCGACAACATCAGCAAGGCAGCCGAAGCCTATGGCCGCATTCCGGAGCGCCTGGGCCCGACGATCGACAAGCTGCCGCGCGTGGCCGACAAGCTCGACCGGAGCCTGGATTCGTTCAACACCTTTGCCGACAGCGCCACCAAGACAGTCCAGAACTACGACCGCCTGGCCACCGGCCTGCAGGCGCCCGACGGCCCGATGAACCGCCTGAACGACGCCATCGGCTCGCTCCAGGGCGTGACCTCCGACCTGGAAGCGGAGACGCTGCCGCACCTGGTGCGCATGACCGACGAAGCGCGCAGTGCGCTGCGCTCGGTGCGCCGCACCTCGGACGCGATCGGCGACCGTCCGCAAAGCATCCTGTTCGGCGGTAACACCCTCCAACCCGGCCCCGGCGAACCGGGCTTCGTCGCCCCGACCAAATGAGGCTCATCTTGAACATGCACACGACCATGCGCCCGCTCCGCTTCCTCGGCGCCGCCGCCCTCGCCCTCTCGATTGCCGGCTGCGCGTCCGGCAGCAAGGCGCCCGGCAATAACCATTTCGATTTCGGCCCGCTCGGCCCGCCCGTGGCCCAGGTCGCGCAGGCGCCGCTGGCGGCGATCGTCGTGATGGACGCGACCGGTTCGCCGGCCTTCGAGAACGAGCGCATGATCTACCGCCTGAACTACGACGATCCGCTCCAGGCGCGCGCCTATGCCTACGCGCGCTGGGCCGCCAATCCGCTGCTGCTGGTGACGCAGCGCGTCAAGTCGCGCCTGGCCCAGGCCGGTATCAAGGTGCTGTCGGCAACCGATTCGAACACCGACGTGCCGATCCTGCGCCTCGAGGTCGACGACTTCTCGCACGCCTTCGCCAGCACCGCCCAGAGCGAAGGCCAGCTGGTGCTGCGCGCCTCGGTGTTCAACAGCCACACGCTGCTCGACCAGAAGACCTTCAACCGCGCCACCCCGGCACCGAGCGCCGACGCCGCGGGCGGCGCGCGGGCGCTGGCCGCCAGCACCGACGGTGTCGCCGCCGACATCACCGCATGGCTGGCCGGCATCGACACCCGCAAGCGATGAACACGAACGACGCGCCGCTGCACGAGGCGCCGATACCGGAGGAAGAGCGGCGCCGGCGCGGTTCGCCCATCTCGCGCGCGGCGCTGCTGGCCTACCTGCTCCTGATCGTCTACGCCAGCTGGTTCCCGTTTTCCGGCTGGCGCAGCAACGGGCTGCCGCTGCTGTCCTTCCTGAACCTGGTCAAGCAGCGCTACTGGACCGGCTTCGACGTGATGGTCAACATCGTCGGCTACGTCCCGCTCGGCGTGCTGCTGGTGCTGGCGATGTACCCCTTCGTGCGCGGGGTATGGGCGGCGCTGCTGGCGACCGTCCTCGGCATCCTGGTATCGGGCACGATGGAGACGGTGCAGAACTTCCTGCCGAGCCGGGTGCCCTCGAACCTCGACCTGCTGACCAACTCGGCCGGCACCTTCATCGGCGCCTGCCTCGGCCCGCTGCTGGCGCGCGGCCTGCTCCTCGAGGGCCGCCTGAACCGGCTGCGGCGGCGCTGGTTCGCGCCGCACGCGAGCCAGGGCCTGGTGCTGCTGGCGCTGTGGCCGCTGGCCCAGATCTATCCGCAGAGCTTCCTGTTCGGGCATGGCCAGGTTTTGCCGATCGTCTCGGGCTGGCTCTCGAACCTGTTCGACGAGGACATCGACCTGGTCGCGATGCTGCGTCCCGGACCGGCCATGAGCGTGGAGCAGTACTGGCTGTCGGAAACCATCATCACGGCCTGCGGCATGACGGGCGCGGCGCTGACCCTGCTGTGCCTGCTGCGCCGGGGCGCGCCGCGCTACACGCTGGTGCTGCTGATGGTGGGCGCGGCGCTGGTCGTCAAGGCCCTCGCCAGTTCGCTGCTGTTCCGGCCCGATAACGCCTTCGTCTGGGTCACGCCGGGCGCCGAGGGCGGCTTCCTGATCGGCGCGATCATGCTCGCCGGCCTGGCCTTCGCGCCGCAGCTGGCGCAGCGGCGCCTGGCCGTGGTCTCGCTGATCCTGAGCCTGATCGTGGTGAACACGATTCCCGCGAACCCGTATTTCATGCTCACGCTACAGGGTTGGGTGCAGGGAAAGTTTCTGAATTTTAACGGCGCGGCCCAGTTCCTGTCCCTGATGTGGCCCTTCTTCGCGCTGTGGTTCCTGCTGCTCCCCTCCCATAAACTCAATCGCGGTTAGGAGACCTCGCAAACCTACTGCGCGTCGCACTGCCGCCCTGTGGTGCTCGCTGTACTTTCGTACAGCGAGCATCACCCCATTTGGGGCTCGGACGACATTGCTTCCGCTCGCTACGGTTTTCGAGGTCTCCTTAAGAACGCGTATCATTGCAGCTGGCCACGCAAGACGGGACGAGACTGACATGAACGACGAGAACAAACCCTTTTACGAACATCACGTGTTTTTCTGCATGAACGTGCGCGAGGGCGAGAACTGCCGCCAGAGCTGCGGCAAGGCCGGCGCCGAAGTCGCGCAAAAGCATGCAAAAAAACGCATCAAGGCGCTCGGCCTGAACGAGCCGGGCAAGGTGCGCATCAACCAGGCCGGCTGCCTGGAGCGCTGCGAGGAAGGCCCGGTCGTGGTCATCTACCCGCAAGGCACCTGGTACACCTATGTCGACACGTCGGACATCGACGACATCATCGACACCCACATCCTCGGCGGCAAGGTCGTCGAGCGCCTCAAGATCTGACGCTTCGCCGTCGATACTGATATTCCGGACTACATGAACAAGTTTTCGAAACGTTTTTTCCTCGATGGCCCGGCAGGCAAGATGGAATGCATGCTCGACCTGCCTGAAGATGCGCCGCGCGGCATCGCCCTGGTCGCCCACCCGCACCCGCTGTATGGCGGCACGATGGAAAACAAGGTCACGCAGACCCTCGCCCGCACCTTCGTGACGCTCGGCTATGCGACGGCGCGCTTCAATTTCCGCGGCGTCGGCCAGTCCGAGGGCGTGCACGACCGCGGCCACGGCGAAGTCGACGACATGGCGGTCATGATGGCGCATATGCAGGAACAATATCCGGGCCTGCCGGTGGCGCTGTCGGGGTTCTCGTTCGGCACCTTCGTGCAGGCCCAGTTGCGCGCGCGCCTGGAAAACGAGGGCAAGCCTGACGCCATCGAACGCATGGTGCTGGTCGGCAGCGCGGCCGGCAAATGGCCGATGCCGCACGTGCCGGAAGATACGATCCTGATCCACGGCGAACTCGACGATACGATCACGCTGCAGATGGTATTCGACTGGGCGCGGCCGCTGGAAATCCCCGTGATCGTGATCCCGGGCGCGGACCATTTCTTCCATAAGCGCCTGAATCCAATCAAAAATCTTGTCCTCCAAATGTGGCGCCGTAACAATTGAGCGCAGCACATGGCCTATAATTAGGCGCTTCATTGAATCCATTCCTTTAGGCAATGCCGCAAGGCCTTGCCTGAAGAGCATTGTCTCGATTCGCTTTTTCACCACCGCTTTACTACTGACTCACATAGCTCCCATGAAAAAACTGATTGCGGCCGTGGCCGCCAGCCTGCTGATGATGTCGGCAAGCGCGCAAACCGTGCCGGCACCGCAGATCGCCGCGCGCTCGTGGCTCCTGCTCGACGCCACCAGCGGCCAGGTCATCGCGGCCCAGGAACCGAACACCCGCATCGAACCGGCATCGCTCACCAAGATCATGACGGCCTACGTCACCTTCCAGGCGATCCGCGACAAGAAACTGGCCCTGAACACGATGGTCAACGTGTCGACCCGCGCCTGGAAAGTCGACTCCAGCAGCTCGAAGATGTTCATCGACCCGGCCGTCCCGGTCAGCGTGGACGACTTGCTGCACGGCCTGATGGTGCAATCGGGTAACGACGCCGCCGTCGCCCTGGCCGAGGCTGTCGCCGGCGACGAAGGCACCTTTGTCGTGCTGATGAACCGCGAAGCCCAGCGCATGGGCCTGAAGGACACGAAATTCGCCAATCCGCACGGTCTGCCGAGCCCGGACAACTACTCGACCGCGAACGACCTGGCGCGCCTGGCCCAGAACGTGATCCGCGACTTCCCCGAGTTCTACAAGATCGATTCGGTCAAGCAGTTCACCTACAACAAGATCACGCAGCAGAACCGTAACCGCCTGCTCTGGCTGGATCCGACCGTGGACGGCATGAAGACCGGCCACACCACTTCCTCCGGCTACAGCATGATCGCCTCGGCGCGCCGCCCGAACGGTAACAGCGGCCAGCGCCGCCTGATTTCGGTCATTTCGGGCGCCAGCTCGGATGGCGTGCGCACCCAGGAAAGCCAGAAGCTGCTGAACTGGGGCTTCCAGAACTTCGACACGGTCAGGCTGTACGCGAAGGGCCAGACGATCGCCACGCCGGAAGTGTGGAAGGGCGCGCAGTCGACCGTGAAGGTCGGCTTCACCAACGATATCCTGGTGACGGTGCCGAAAGGCGTCGCCGGCAAGCTCAAGCCTGTGCTCGAGCGCAAGGACCCGCTGATGGCCCCGCTGCCACTGAACGGCCGCATCGGCACGCTGCGCATGATGGTCGACAACAAGCCGCTGCTGGTGCTGCCGGTCGTCGCCCTGGAAGAAGTGCCGGAAGCGAGCATCTTCGGCCGCGCCTGGGACTCGATGCGCTTGATGATGAAATAAGCGGATTGTTGTGTATTCAATGCCCGCCCGGCTCGCGCCCGGCGGGCATTGTTGTTTTTGCACCAAATTGGTGCATCCACGGGTGGGGCCGTCCACCTTGCGTGCACCGGCCCCGATTTCGGCTCGCCGCTATAATGCACCGTTACCATTCCAGCAAAAAAATCCCCTCGATGACCCAGCCTGCCGCCCTCTCCTGCCCCCGCATCCTCACCCGCAAGGATGGCCCCGCATTGTCGCTGTCGCGCGTGGTCGCCGGCATGTGGCGGCTCGGCGAATGGGACATGTCGGTGCAGCAGCGCATCGCCTTCATCGAGGCTTGCCTGGAAATGGGCGTGACCAGCTTCGACCATGCCGACATCTACGGCAACTACGGTGTCGAGGGACTGTTCGGCCAAGCCCTGCGGGCCCAGCCTTCGCTGCGCGGGCGCATGGAACTCGTCAGCAAGTGCGGCATCAAGCTGGTCTCGCCGGCACGCCCGGCACACACCATCCAGCACTACGACGCGCGCCGCGCGCACATCGTCGCGTCCTGCGAGCAATCGCTGCGCCAACTGGGGACCGATTACCTCGACCTGCTGCTGATCCACCGCCCGGACCCATTGATGGATTTCGACGAAGTCGCCGAAGCATTCATCGCGCTGCAGGCGGCCGGCAAGGTACGCCATGTCGGGGTGTCGAATTTCACGCGCCACCAGTTCGAGTCCCTGAACCGGCGGGTGCCGCTGGCAACCAACCAGGTGGAGTTCTCGCCCTTGGCCACGGCGCCGATGTTCGACGAAACCTTCGACGGCCTGCAAGACCTCGGCATCGCGCCGATGGCCTGGTCGCCGCTGGGCGGCGGGCGCCTGTTCGCGGCCGGCGACGAGCGCAGCGTGAACCTGCGCGCCACGATCGAGGCCATCGCCGAGCGCATCGGGCAGCCCTTCGTCAGCGTCGTGTTCGCGTGGATCATGGCCCTGCCGAGCCGTCCGCTGCCCCTCACCGGCAGCGGCAAGATCGCCTCGATCGCGGCAGCGGTGGCCGCCACCGGCTTCACGCTCGAGCGCAGCGACTGGTTCGCGATCCTGCGCGCCGCGCGCGGCCACGAAGTCGCCTGACGCCATGGCCGAGCCGGTCAAGATTGTCGAGGGCAGCGCGCTGACGGCGCAGCAAAAGAAAGACCTGCTGAACCGCCTGGCGCGCATCGAGGGCCAGCTGCGCGGGGTCCAGAAGCTGATTGCGCTGGCGGCCGAGCCTGCGGACTGCGAGGCCGTCGCCCAGCAAATGGCGGCGGCGCGCAAGGCGCTCGACCGCTCCTTCGTGCAGCTGCTGACCGCCACCGTCGTCACCCACAGCGAAGGGGCCGAAGACCTGGACGCCGCGCGCGCCGTCGCGGCCCGGCTGGCGGCCCTGCTCGACAAGTTCGCCTGAAGGCTTGCCAGGCCGCTGACACCCTATAGTTTCTCTTCGTCTTCCTCGTCCGGATAGACCACCGGCGGCGCAACGCCGCGCCAGCCGCCGCGCCAGCCAATGTTGAGCAGCAGCGTCGCGCTCACGTAGAGCACAAAGAACAGCGCGAAAAAGCGTGTCCGCAACATGATCAGGAGCAGCACGGCCACCGCAATCGCGATTAAGATGCCCTTGGTCAGGCGTTGCTTGCTGCTAGGAAACCTTACCGTCGACACCATCAGGGTGCCGACCGCCACCATCAGCGCCATCACGGCGAAGGCGCCGGCGGCGGACCGGACCGGATCGGGCCAGGCCACCACCACCGAGGCGACGCAGGCGGCGCCGGCGGTGATCGGCATGCCGACGAAGTAGCGCGGATCGGTACGCCCGACCGAAATATTGAAACGGGCCAGGCGCAGTGCGCCGCAGGTCACGAAGATGAAACAGGCCAGCGCGCCCATGCGCAAAATGGTGGGGTGCGCTTCGCCGAGCTGGGCGAAGCCGTAGCAGTACAGCAGCAGGCCGGGTGCGCAGCCGAAGTTCATGACGTCGGCAATCGAATCGAGCTGCACGCCGAAGTCGGACTGGGTATTGGTGGCACGGGCGACGAAACCGTCGAGCGCGTCGAAAACGCCGGCCAGCACCAGCAGGATGGCGGCCAGGCGGAAGTCGCCGGGTGCGCCGACCTGGGCGTTGTCGACCGTGATGACGATGCTGCCGAAACCGCAGGCGATCGACAGCAGCGTCACAAAACTTGGCAGGGCGAACTTGGCGCGCGCGAAGCGTGCAGGGCGGGGTTGGTTCAATTCAGGTCCGGGCTGGATGGGGATACTCCGTATTCTACAGGGCGCATGCTTACGGTCGCGCACGGTGCCCGTCGTCATGCGGATCGGTTTTATCCTAGAATGTGTGCCACTTTGGCGTTAATACGAATCGGGAGTATGGGGATGAGCGAGCTGCTTCGCGTGAGGACGATACTGGCGGGATGCGTGACCGCCCTTGCCCTGGCCGCTTGCGGGGGCGGAGGGGGCGGTTCGGAAGCCCCCGCGCCGCCGCCCACCGGCACGGCGCCGCCGCCGACGACGGCGCCGATCGTTCCCGATCCGCTGACCCCGGCGCCACCGGTGACGCAGGCGCCGCCCGCCCCCGGCGCGCCTGTCCTGACCGGCAACATCGCGCTCGACGGGCGCGAATGGATCAACTTCCGCAGGGCCCAGATCGGCATGTCTACGCTGGTGCGCAACAACATCGTCGACATCGCGGCACAGGGCCACTCGGACTACCAGCGCATCAACGACACCATCACCCACGACCAGACGCCCGGCAAGCAGGGCTTCACCGGCGCCACGCTGGCCGACCGCCTGCAGTCGGCCGGCTATGTGTTCAACGTGAATAACAGCCGCGCCTACGGCGAAGTCATTTCCGCCACCAGCAACGGTTCGGGCCAGTACATGGCCGAGGAACTGATCACCGCCGTGTATCACCGCTTCGTGATCTTCGAGCCGGTGTTCAAGGAAATCGGTACCGGCGCGGCCACCACCAGCACCGGCTATAACTATTTCACCGCCGATTTCACCGCCAACAACGGCTATGGCCCGGGCCTGGCGCGCGGGCAGATCGCGGTATGGCCGTTCGGCGGCCAGACTGCCGTGCCGCGCAACTTCTTCAGCGATACCGAGAAGCCCGATCCGGTCCCCGACCGCAACGAAGTCGGCTATCCGATCAGCGTGCACGCCAACATCGACGCGACCATCCAGGTGACCAGCTTCACCGTGCGCCCGCGCGGCGGCGCCGACCTGGCGGTGCGGCTGCTGACGACTGCCAACGACACGAATACCGGCCGCTCGTCGGCAGCAATCGTGCCGCTGGCGCGGCTGGCCGCGGGTACCGTCTACGAGGTCAGCTTTGCCGGTACCGTGGGCGGCACGCCGGTATCGCGCAACTGGTCGTTCACGACCCTGTAAGCGCGCCGCCATCCGCCAATGAGGCACGGTTCCGATTCTTCCTTGCCCCTGCCCGGCTGCGCGCCGGTCATCGATGTGGAAGCCGGCGTCGAGCGCCTGATGGGCAACCGCCAACTCTACCTGCGCGCGCTGGCGCGCTTCCGGCTTGACTACCACGACACCGGCACGGCGCTGCGCGCCGCGCTCGACGCCGGCGACCTGGCCGGCGCGCAACGGCTGGCGCATACGCTCAAGGGTGCGGCCGGGATGATCGAAGCGAGCGGCTTGCACGCCTGCACGCTGGCCTTCGAGCAGGCCTTGCGCCACGGCGGGGACGATATCGACACCCTGTGCCGCGACACCGGCGAAGCGCTCGCCCGCGTGCTGCACGCACTGGACGGCATGGCGCCGGCCGCAGAAGATCCGGCACCGCCGGCGACACCGGCCGTGCCCCGCGCCCTGGCCAGGCTGCGCGCCATGCTCGACATCGGCGACGGCGCCGCGGTCGAACTGGTGACGGCGGCGCGCACCGAACTGGCAGCGCAACTGGGCGAGCGGGAATACGAGGGTGTTTGCGCGGCGGTGCTGGCCTTCGATTACGAGCGCGCCCTGGCGCTGCTCGACCGCGCCGAGGCAGCCGGAGAATAAGGCTTCGGCTTCACGCTGTGGAGCGCCTGGCGGATCGGCGAGGCGCCAGCGCCGAAAACGCCAGGCCGTTGCGGCGAAGGACGCACGCCGCGATGGGTTGTGGATGGCGCGCGCTCAGCGCGTGTATTCGGCTTCTTCGTCGAAGGCGTCGGTGCAGTCCTTGCCGCAGAAGCGGCGCACGCTGTCGACCGGCTTTTCGCAGTACCAGCACGAACCCTTCGGTGGCAGGCTGAGCCGGGTTGGCCGGGCCTGCACGGCGGCAGAGGCCACGCCTGCGGCGATGGGCTCGGACGCTACACTGTCGTTCATCACGCTGTCTTGTATCGTTTCCAAGGTTACCCTCCTACCGCAGCACATTGATCCGTGAAGCAATATTACTTAAGCGGAACATTTCAAACATGAGGCAACGCAACCACAGGGCCGATGCCCGCCAGCGCTGCCACAACCGTTCCTGATGTTTCAGTGTGCGCCCAACCCGGCGCAGCCGCAATGGCCTTGGCGCCGCTCCTGAGCCATTGCGGCAAGCTTGCAACACCTCGCCTGATGGCAGCGTCGAGTGCGTCAAAAGACCGTATCGGCTGCGGAAATCATAGCAGTACGGATAAGGCATGCCGGCCGTTTTCCAATCGTGCGCGGGACTGCGGAGGGGTCTTTTGTGTAACAGAATGCAAGGCGGGCTCAGCGCGTCTGCGCCGGCTCGAGCGACACGCGCAGGCCGTTCGCCGTGGTGGCGATGCGGGTCGGCACGTACTGGACGCCGGCATAGCGCAGGTCCTCCATCCGGAAGCTGTAGACGGGAATGTCGAGGATGGCCCGGTCGAGCAAGCCGTTGGCGGCGCGCGCCAGCTGGCGCTGCGCCGCCGCATCGAGGCCGCTGACGGCGAAGCGCTCGACGCGCGGCTCGGCCAGGTAAACGCCGCTGCGCGCCGGGTCGACGTACAAGCGCCCCGAAAACGCCAGCGTCCCGGCCAACGGATTGCGCAGGTAGGATTGGGCGATGCTGGCGTCCACCGTCAGTGAGACGCGGTCGCCCGGCAGCACGTCCAGTTGCGGGCGCGACAGGCGCACGTCGAACAGTTCGAGCAGGCGGTTGTCGACGGGGAAGCGGCGGTCGAGGCTGGCCTGCAGCTTGTACAGCGGCAGGTCGACTTCGCGCGGGCCGAGGACGCTGGCGCAGGACGCCAGCAGGGCGGCGCCGGAGAGCGCCGCCAGTCCTTTCAATACGGTGCGGCGCGCGTGCGTGTTCGTGTCGGGCATGGTGGCTCCTCTGTTGACGTGAGGAGAGCCTAGCATGGCCGCGCACGCGAACGCGCCGCGCTCGGCAAAAACCTGCCGCTTTCCATCTCATCCTGGCTTGGCATCCGTCAGCGCGGCCCGGGAAGATCCAGCTTGGCAGAAAGGATCCAATCTTCTCCAAGTAAAACTCGGGAGTCAGGCGGTCTCGTGCGCGGCTACGACGCGCAGCGAGTCGTCCAGGTCCGGGCTCGGATGACGCAGCTCGGCGGTCAAGCGCTCCTTGTCGAGCTCGCCTTCCCACTTCGACACGACGATCGAGGCGACACCGTTGCCGATGATGTTGGTCAGCGCGCGGCATTCGCTCATGAACTTGTCGATGCCGAGGATCAGGGTCATGCCCGCTACCGGGATCGTCGGCACGACGGACAGCGTCGCGGCCAGCGTGATGAAGCCGGCGCCGGTGATGCCCGATGCGCCTTTCGACGTCAGCATCGCGACGAACAGGATCGTGAGTTGCTGCGTCAGGGTCAGGTGGGTATTGGTCGCTTGCGCAACGAACAGGGCGGCCATCGTCATGTAGATATTGGTGCCGTCCAGGTTGAACGAATAGCCGGTCGGCACGACCAGGCCCACGATCGATTTCGGGCAGCCCAGCTTTTCCATCTTGCGCATCAGGGCAGGCAGCGCGCTTTCCGACGAGCTCGTGCCCAGGACGATCAGCAGCTCTTCCTTGATGTAGGCGAGGTAGCGGAAGATCGAGAAACCGGTCATGCGGGCGATGAAGCCCAGCACCAGCACGATGAACAGCGCGCAGGTCAGGTAGAACGAGCCGACGAGCGAGGCCAGCGGGATCAGCGACTTCACCCCGTATTTGCCGATGGTGAAGGCCATGGCGCCGAACGCACCGATCGGGGCAGCCTTCATGATGATGTTCACGACGCCGAAGATGGCGTGCGAGATGTCCTCGATGAGGCGCGCGAGGGGACGGCCGCGCTCCCCCAGAAACGACAGCGCGAAGCCGAACAGGACGGCGATGAGCAGGACTTGCAGGATCTCGCCTTTGGCGAACGCGTCCACGAACGTGTTCGGGATGATGTTCATCAGGAAATCCACGGTCGACAGCGACTTGGTCTTGTCCGTATATTGCGCGATCGCGCTGGTGTCGAGGTGGGTCGGGTCGACGTTGAAACCGGCACCCGGCTTGATCAGGTTGGCGACGACCAGGCCGATCGCCAGCGCGAACGTCGACACGATCTCGAAGTAGACCAGGGCCTTGGCGCCGACGCGGCCGACCTTTTTCATGTCCTGCATGCCGGCGATCCCCGTGACGACGGTACAGAAGATCACCGGGGCAATGATCATCTTGATCAGTTTGACGAAGCCGTCTCCGAGCGGCTTCATCGCGGTGGCGAGGCCGGGATCGTAGATGCCTAGCAAGACACCGATGATAATCGCGAACAACACCTGGACATACAAGACTTTATAGATGGGCTTTTTCATGATGCGCCCCCCCATTCACAGGATGATTATCTTATCATCGCGCGAAGTTGCTACACGATTTATCGTGGCCCCCAAGGGCCTGCGTGATATCGCGTCTTGAACCTGGTGGATGTCGTCGCACACGCCGCCGCGGGCGTGTGTCTTCGTGGACTGTGCGATGGACGCGCGGCGCAGGCGGACGCGCCGCGCTCGGCAAAGTGCTCCGTTTCTCGTAGGATCCCACGCGGCTCAGGCTGAATGACCAAGGCGCATTCAGAGGCTCTGCTGGATGCCGCGTCAACGCTGCTTGCGTCAACGCGTGGACTCGGGAGCGGTTCGCTGCCCGGTCCACCCTACCTTACTTACCGATACAGAATCGGCTAAAAATCACCCCCAGCAAATCGTCCGGCGTGAACGCCCCGGTAATGCTGGAGAGCTGATCCTGCGCCAGCCGCAACTCCTCGGCAAACAGGTCGAGCGACTGGTCGTCCTGGGCCGCATGCTGGGCCGCCATGTCGAGGTGCTGGCGCGCCGCGCGCAGCGCGATCAGGTGGCGTTCGCGCGCCAGGTACAAGGACTCCCCGGTCTGCTGCCAGCCGGCGATGCGCAGCAGTTCCGCGCGCAACAGATCGATGCCGAGCTGCTCGTTGGCCGACAGGTAGATGTGGGTCGCGTCGGCCGCGCCCTCGACCATGGGGCGGTGTCCGGACAGGTCGATCTTGTTCCAGATGCGCACCACCGGCACCCCGGGCGGGAAGGCGGCGACGATCTGTTCGTCGGCCGCGCTCGGGCCCAGGTTGGCATCCAACAAATGCAGGATCACGTCGGCCTTGCCGACTTCGCCCCAGGTGCGCTCGATGCCGATGCGCTCGACCACATCGATCCCCTCGTCGATGGCGCGGATGCCGGCGGTATCGATGATGTTCAGGGGAATACCCTCGATCTGGATCGTCTCGCTGACCTTGTCGCGCGTGGTGCCGGCGATCGGCGTGACGATCGCCACCTCGGCGCCGGCCAGCGCATTGAGCAGCGAGGATTTACCCACGTTCGGCTGGCCGACCAGCACCACGTTCAGGCCCTCGCGCAGGAGCGCGCCCTGCGCCGCCTGGCGGAACACGTGCTCGAGCGAGTCGACGATCGCGGCCAGCTGACCGCGCGCGTTCGATTTTTCCAGAAAATCGATCTCCTCTTCCGGGAAATCGAGGGTGGCCTCGACCAGCATGCGCAAATTGATGGTCTGCTCGACCAGGCGGTGCACCACCTGCGAGAAGGCGCCCGACAGCGACTGCGAGGCCGATTTCGCCGCCGCTTCGGTGGAGGCGTCGATCAGGTCGGCCACGGCTTCGGCCTGGGCCAGGTCGAGCTTGTCGTTGAGGTAGGCGCGGCGCGTGAATTCGCCCGGTTCGGCCAGGCGCAGGCCGGTTTCCCGCCCCGCTTCCAGCACGCGGGCGAGCAGCATCTGCAGCACCACCGGACCGCCGTGGCCGTGCAGTTCCAGCACGTCTTCGCCGGTGTACGAATGCGGGCCCTTGAAATACAGGGCAAGGCCCTGGTCGATCACGCTGCCGTCGCCGGAGGTGAAGGGAATATAGGTGGCGTGGCGCGGCGCCAATTTGGTGCCGGGGAAGAGCGCCTCGATCAGGGACGAGAGCGATTTGCCGGAGGCGCGGACCACGCCGATGCCGCCGCGGCCGGGTGCGGTGGCAATCGCCGCAATGGGAGAGGTGTCTAGCTTCATGGGGCGGATTGTAGATCATTTACAGCAGGAACCTGCCTGCATAAAAAAAGCCCGTGGAGTCCACGGGCTTCCGGTTCAGACCACGAAGATTATTTCTTCGGGGTCTCGTAGCGCTTGGTGATCACATACTGCTGCGCGATCGACACCAGGTTGTTGACCACCCAATACAGCACCAGGCCGGCCGGGAAGAACACGAACATGACCGAGAACGCCAGCGGCATGAACAGCATCATCTTGGCCTGCATCGGGTCCGCCGGTTGCGGGCTCAGCTTTTGCGTGATGAACATCGAGATCGCGTACAGCACCGGCAGGATGAAGAACGGGTCGGGCTGGGTCAGGTCCTGGATCCAGCCGATCCACGGCGCGCCGCGCATCTCGACCGATGCCTGCAGCACGTAATACAGGGCCAGGAACACCGGCATCTGCACCAGGATCGGCAGGCAGCCGCCCAGCGGGTTGATCTTCTCGGCCTTGTACAGCTCCATCGTGGCCTGCTGCATCTTGACCGGGTCCGATTTGTAGCGCTCGCGGATCGCCTGCATCTTCGGGGTCACCAGGCGCATCTTCGCCATGCTGCGGTAGCCGGCGGCCGACAGCGGGAAGAAGGCCAGCTTGATCAGGATGGTGAAGGCGATGATGGTCCAGCCCCAGTTGCCCAGCACCTTGTGGATCTGGTCCATGATCCAGAACAGCGGCTTGGCGATGATCGCGAACATGCCGTAGTCCTTGACCAGTTCCAGGCCAGGAGTGATGGTTTCCAGGGTCTTCTCGTCCTGCGGGCCCGAGTACAGGCGCGCCGTGTTCGAGACGGTGCCGCCCGGCGCAACGGTGCCCAGCGGCTGGACGGTGCCGATCGCGTACAGGTTGGTCGCCAGCTTCTTGGTGTAGATCTCGCGCGGCGCGTTCTCGCTCGGGATGAAGGCCGACACGAAGAAGTGCTGCGAAATCGCCACCCAGCCGCCGTTCGCCTTCGTTGCGTGCTCGGCCTTGCCCTTCTCGATGTTCTCGAAGCTCAGCTTCTGGTACTTGTCTTCCGGGGTCCACATGGTCGGGCCGGTGAAGCTCGGCATGAAGAAGGAATCGCCCGGCGGCTTGTTACCGTCGTGCTGCAGCTGCATGTAGAGCGACGGCTGCACCGGCGCCTGGGTCAGGTTGGTGACGTCGTGGCGCACGTCGATGACGTAATCGCCGCGCTTGAAGGTCAGCGTCTTGGTCAGCCGCACGCCGCCCTGCTCGGCGTCGAGCACGATCTGCACCGTGTTATTGCCGTCGAGCGTACGCAGGCCTGGACGGGCCACGAACGGGGTATTGTGGTTCGGCAGCACGCCGGCCGGGGTCGAGCCGATCAGGCCGGTCTGTCCGAGGTAGACGTTGTTGCCCTCCACGTTGAACAAGACCTGGTTCTTGGTCTTGTCGAAGTGGTCCGGGAACTTCAGCAGCTCAAGGCGGCGGATCACGCCGCCGACGGTGTCGATCTCGGCCTTGACGATGTCGGTGGTGACGGTGATGCGCTCGGCTTGCACCGGCGCCGGCGTGGCCGGCTGGGCGGCGACGCCCGGCACCGTGCCAGGCTGGGCGGCCGCGGCAGGCACGCCGGCCGTGCCGTTGGCGGCGGTGGTGGTCGGTGCGGGAGCAACCTTGGCCGGCGGCGTGGCCGAGAACATCGATTGCTTGCCGTTCGACACCATCCAGTTATTCCACAGGATGACTAGCGAGACGGTGAAGACAATCCACAGAATGGTACGTTTGTTGATTTCCATTGAGGTATTGATCAGGAGTGGTTGCAACCGCAAGCGGCTGAATGGGAATGCTTGTGACCCTTGGGCGGCACGGGGTCGACCCCGCCCGCGTTCCACGGATGGCAGCGGCCGAGGCGGCGCGCGGCCAGCCAGCTGCCGCGCAGCGCACCATGGGTCTGGAGCGCCTCGATGGCATAGCTGGAACAGGACGGGTAAAAGCGGCAATTCTGCCCGAGCATCGGCGACAGCAGGAGCCGGTAGGCTCGTACGATCCAGATGAGGGCGGTTTTCATGGCGTGGGCGGCGGCGCTGCCGCGGGGCGGCGTGGACGCTGCGAGCTGAGGCTTTGCGAACCGAGCAGGCGCGACAATTCGGCGTGCAGCAGCCGCTTCAATGCGCTGTTGGTCGCCGGACCGGCCTTGGTGTTGACCGGACGCGCCAGGCGGACGATGCAATCGAGCGCCTGCAGTTCGCTAGTGCGAAACAGCTCGCGCGTGATGCGCTTGATCGTATTCCGGGTGACGGCGCGCGGCGCGAAGCGCTTGGCCGCAACGATGCCCAGCCGCGCATGGGAGAGCGGGCTGGGCCGGGTGTACAGCACAAAATGCGCGGATTTTTGCGTTGGCCGCAAACGAAAAACGGATGAGAATTCATCCGTTTTTAGAATGCGCCGAGCGCGCGCGAAGTCGTGCGAACCTTCGCCTGTCATGGCTGACCGCGGTCGATCAGGCACTACTGGCTTAGACAGCCAGACGCTTGCGGCCCTTGGCGCGGCGTGCGTTCAGAACCTGGCGGCCACCACGGGTAGCCATACGTGCGCGGAAGCCGTGCGTGCGCTTGCGACGAACGACGGAAGGTTGGTAAGTACGTTTCATGGTGGTCTCGCTTAAAGCAAAATAGGATGCAAAATCGGGTCTGACGTCTCGTCAGGAATCGGCGCCGATGACAGTTCGCAGTCGTTAAGCCAGCGTCACGCCACACAGCTCATCCGTGCATATCAGGGCCATCAATCGACTGGCTGACAAGCGGGCGGACAGGGAACCCTGAATTAGACCCTACTTGACACTTGCCTGTCAAGGCGGGTGTTGTTTCCCACCGTTTCCTGCGCGTGGGATAACTCGCGTTTTATCCCCAGCCTGTCGGCGAAAATGTCGCGCTGCCTGTGGATAACTACGGAGAAAACGGGTAAAATAGCGTGTTACGTATCACTAAGCCGCACACATGGAAAATTTTTGGCAGACCGCTTCCGCGCAGCTGGAGCTCGAGCTGACGCCGCAGCAATACAGCGCATGGATCAAACCGCTCGTCGCCCTCGATTACGAGGACGGCAAGCTGCGCATTGCAGCGCCCAACCGCTTCAAGCTCGACTGGGTGAAGTCGCAGTTTGCCAACCGCATCACCGCGCTGGCCTGCCAGTACTGGGAAGCCCCGGTCGAGGTCCAGTTCGTGCTCGACCCGCGCCTGAACGTGAAGAAGCCGGACGCGGTGCGCCCTGCCCCGGCCGCTTCCACGGAGGGCCAGCTGCGCCCGTCGAACCAGGCCGTCGAGCCCCAGCCGAACCTGAACATCGCCAACTCGCCGAAGCGCGAGCAGAGCCGTATCAACCCGGACCTGACTTTCGACAGCTTCGTGACCGGTAAGGCCAACCAGCTGGCGCGCGCGGCCGCGATCCAGGTCGCGAACAACCCCGGCGTGTCGTACAACCCGCTGTTCTTCTACGGCGGCGTCGGCCTCGGTAAGACCCACTTGATCCATGCGATCGGAAACCAGGTCATGGCCGACCAGCCGGGTGCGCGCATCCGCTACATCCACGCCGAGCAGTACGTGCGCGACGTCGTCACCGCCTACCAGCGCAAGGGCTTCGACGACTTCAAGCACTATTACCACTCGCTCGACATGCTGCTGATCGACGATATTCAATTCTTCGGCGGCAAGAGCCGGACGCAGGAAGAGTTCTTCTATGCGTTCGAGGCCCTGATCGCCGCGAAGAAGCAGATCATCATCACCTCGGATACCTATCCAAAAGAGATTACCGGCATGGACGACCGCCTGATCTCGCGCTTCGACTCCGGCCTGACGGTCGCGATCGAGCCGCCGGAGCTGGAAATGCGCGTCGCGATTCTCTTGAAGAAGGCGCAGTCCGAGGGCGTGATCCTGTCGGACGATGTCGCCTTCTTCGTGGCGAAACACCTGCGCTCGAACGTGCGCGAGCTGGAAGGCGCGCTGCGCAAGATCCTGGCCTACTCGCGTTTCCACGGCAAGGACATCACGATCGACATCGTGAAGGAAGCCCTGAAGGATTTGTTGTCGGTGCAGAACCGGCAGATCTCGGTGGAAAACATCCAGAAGACGGTCGCTGACTTCTTCAACATCAAGGTCGCCGACATGTACTCGAAGCGGCGCCCAGCCAACATCGCCCGCCCGCGCCAGATCGCCATGTACTTGGCGAAAGAGCTGACCCAAAAAAGCCTGCCGGAGATCGGGGAATTGTTCGGCGGCCGTGACCACACCACGGTGCTGCACGCGGTGCGCAAGATCGCCGGCGACCGCCAGAAAAATCCCGAGTGCAACCACGAACTGCACGTGCTGGAACAGACCCTCAAAGGCTGATCCGGGCCGCTTGCGCAAGGGGTGGCATTTACCGACAGCAAGCGGCAGAATAGTGCTTTAGAAATACTTTCATCTAATAAACCTTTCGAGGACAACTATGCAATTGGTCAAAACCACCCGAGACACGCTGCTTCGGCCACTGCAGATCGTGAGCGGTATTGTCGAGCGTCGGCACACCATGCCGATTCTGGCCAATATCCTCATCCGCAAGGACGGCGAGAGTGTCTCCTTCCTGTCGACCGACACCGAAGTGCAGATCACGACGCTGGCCAACATCGGCTCCGGCGACGACATCACGGGCACCACGGTGGCCGCGCGCAAGCTGCTCGACATCCTGCGCGCGCTGCCGGAATCGGGCGACGTCACGATGACGCTGGCGAACAAGCGCTTGGCCGTGCAGAGCGGCAAGTCGCGCTTCGCGCTGCAGACGCTGGCGGCCGAGGAATTCCCGACGATGTCGGTGGCCGATACGTATAACGCGTCGGTCACGCTGCCGCAAAAGACCTTGAAGCACCTGTTCAACATGGTGCACTTCGCGATGGCCCAGCAGGACATCCGCTATTACCTGAACGGCCTGCTGCTGGTACTGGACGGCAACAAAGTGATCGCCGTGGCGACCGACGGCCACCGCCTGGCCTTCTGCCAGGTGGAAGCCGAGCAGGAATTCGAGCGCCAGGAAGTCATCATCCCGCGCAAGACCATCATCGAACTGCAGCGCCTGCTCGAAGAAAGCGACGAGACCGTGCGCCTCGACATCGCTGCGGCCCAGGTAAAACTGACCTTTGCCGACATCGAACTGGTGTCGAAGCTGGTCGAGGGTAAATTCCCCGACTACACCCGCGTGATCCCGAAGGGTTACAAGAACGACTTCACGATCAGCCGCGACGAGCTGCTGCGTTCGCTGCAGCGCGCCGCGATCATGACCAGCGACAAGTTCAAGGGCGTGCGCTGCATCATCACCCCCGGCAGCATGAAGATCAGCTCGACCAATGCCGACCAGGAAGAAGCGGTCGAAGAACTCGAAATCGATTACGGCGGCGACCAGATCGACATCGGTTTCAACGTCACCTACCTGCTCGACGTACTGAACAACCTGAAATGCGACCAGGTGAACATCGCGCTGGGCGACTCGAATTCGTCGGCCCTGATCTCGATTCCCGACAATGGCGATTTTAAGTATGTCGTCATGCCGATGCGCATTTAAATCGCGCGCATTGAACTCAGCATTCGGGCTGGCCTTGCTTATTGCCGGGTTGGCCCGAACTGAGCAGTCTGAATACACAGTTTTTTGAGAAAGCAGTCCATGTCCGATAACACCAATCAAATGCCCCAATCGCCGACGCAGTCGGACGAGTACGGCGCCAGCTCGATTCAAATTCTGGAAGGCCTGGAAGCGGTCCGCAAGCGGCCGGGCATGTACATTGGCGATACCTCGGACGGCACCGGCCTGCACCATCTCGTCTTCGAAGTGCTGGACAACTCGATCGACGAATCGCTGGCCGGCTACTGCACCGAAATCCATGTGACCATCCACGCGGACAATTCGATTTCGATCGCCGACAACGGCCGCGGCATCCCGACCGGCGTCAAGATGGACGACAAGCACGAGCCGAAGCGCTCGGCGACCGAGATCGCCCTGACCGAACTGCACGCCGGCGGCAAGTTCAACCAGAACTCCTATAAAGTGTCGGGCGGCCTGCACGGCGTCGGCGTGTCCTGCGTGAATGCGCTCTCGAAGCTGCTGCGCGTGACCGTTCGCCAAAAAGGCAAAGTGCACCAGATGGAATTCGTGCGCGGCGTGCCGCAGAACCGCGAAATCGAAATCGTCGACGGCTTCGAAGTCTCCCCGATCAAGGTGATCGGCGAAACGGATAAACGCGGCACCGAGGTGCACTTCTGGGCCGACGAGGAAATCTTCACCACTGTCGAATTCCACTACGAGATCCTGAGCAAGCGCATCCGCGAGCTGTCCTTCCTGAACAACGGCGTCAACATCAAGCTGAGCGACCACCGCACCGGCAAGGAAGAAGTGTTCGCCTTCGAAGGCGGCACGCGCGGCTTCGTCGAGTACATCAACAAGACCAAGAGCGTGCTGCACCCGACCGTGTTCCAGGCCACCGGCGAGCGCGTGTCCGAGCATGGCACCAACATCGCGGTCGACGTCTCGATGCAGTGGAACGACGCCTACAACGAACAGGTACTCTGCTTCACGAACAACATCCCGCAGCGCGACGGTGGCACCCACCTGACCGGCCTGCGCGCGGCGATGACGCGCGTGATCAACAAATACATCGACGAGAACGATTTCGCGAAAAAGGCGAAAGTGGAAATCTCGGGCGACGACATGCGCGAGGGCCTGACCTGCGTGCTGTCGGTGAAAGTGCCTGAGCCGAAATTCTCGTCGCAGACGAAAGACAAGCTGGTGTCGTCGGAAGTGCGCGGCCCGGTCGAGGAAATCGTCGCCAAAACCCTCACCGACTTCCTGAACGAAAAGCCGAACGACGCGAAAATCATCTGCGGCAAGATCGTGGAAGCGGCCCGTGCCCGCGAAGCGGCTAGAAAAGCGCGCGACCTGACGCGCCGCAAGGGTGTGATGGACGGCCTGGGCTTGTCGTCGAAACTGGCGGACTGCCAGGAACGCGACCCGGCGCTGGCCGAACTGTACATCGTCGAGGGTGACTCGGCAGGCGGTTCCGCCAAGCAGGGCCGCGACCGCAAGTTCCAGGCGATCCTGCCGCTGCGCGGCAAGGTGCTGAACGTGGAAAAGGCGCGCTTCGAGAAAATGCTGTCGTCGGAGCAGATCACGACCCTGATCGCGACGCTCGGCACCTCGATCGGCCCGGACGAATTCAACGTCGACAAGCTGCGCTACCACCGCATCATCATCATGACCGATGCGGACGTCGACGGCGCCCACATCCGCACCCTGCTGCTGACCCTGTTCTACCGCCAGATGCCGCAGCTGGTCGAGCGCGGCCACATCTATATTGCCCAGCCGCCGCTGTACAAGGTGAAGTCCGGCCGCGACGAGCGCTACCTGAAGGACGACGTCGAGGAAGCGAGCTACATGATGACGGTGGCGCTGAACACGGCGTCCCTGATCCCGCGCGAAGGCGCCGAGCCGATCAACGGCCCGGCCCTGGCCGAACTGGTGCGCCAGTACAACCTGGCGAACGCCATCATGATGCGCCTGACCCGCGTGATCGACCGCGCCGCCCTGACCGCGATCGTCGCCGGCGGCGTCACGCTTGATCTCACCACGCTGGAAAACGCCCAAGCCTCGGCCGCCGCGATGGCCGCCGCGATCGCCGACCCGACCGTTACCGTGCACGTCCGTTCCGACGAGCTGAGCGAAAAGCACGCGCTGCGCATCGAGCGCATCCGCCACGGCAACGTGCAGGTCACCCAGGTCGACGCCGACTTCGTCGCCAGCAACGATTATGCCGTGCTGGCTGGCTCGGCCGCGACCTTCAACGGCCTGATGGGCGAAGGCGCGATCATGCGCCGCGGCGAAGGCGAAAAGATGAAGGAATTCGCCGTCACCGACTTCCACACGGCCATGCAGTGGCTGCGCGAAGAAGCCGAACGTGGCGTGTCGAAGCAGCGCTATAAAGGGCTGGGCGAGATGAACCCGGAACAGCTGTGGGAAACCACGATGGACCCGACCGTACGCCGCCTGCTGCGTGTGCAGATCGAAGACGCGATTGCGGCGGACCAGATCTTTACGACGCTGATGGGCGACGAGGTCGAGCCGCGCAGGAACTTTATTGAGTCGAATGCGCTGCAGGCGGGGAATATCGACGTTTGATTCGTCAACGAAGTCATCAAAAAGCCAACCGTCGAGGTTGGCTTTTTTTTGTCCTTACTCCTGCTCGGGAATCGAACGCACCACCAGGAACTGATAGGACATCGCACCGACGAAGGCAATGCCGGCGCCGGTAAGCAGGGCCGGCACAAAAGACCAGCTCTGCGCAATGAAACCGGTGAGAATTGGCGCCAGCGCGCCTCCGATAAAGCCGCCGAAGTTCTGGATCGCACCCAGCGAAGCGATGCGGCTGCGCGGCGCCACCACCGTTACGAGCGACCACGAGCAGGCCGACGCCGCGTTGGCGAGGAAGATCACGATCGAAATGCAGGCAATCGCGACGGTATTGCTCTCGACCAGCGCGGCTGGAATCGTGAACGCCACCATGCCGAGCATCGCCACGACCACTGCCGTGCGCCGGCCGGCCAGCGGAGATGTCGAATTGCGGGCAACGCGGTCGGAGGCCCAGCCGGCGATCAGGGCCCCGGCAAAGCCGCAGGCGAAGGGAATCGACGCGGCCAGCCCGGCATAGGCAATGTCCATCTGGCGCTCGGTGCGCAGATAGCCCGGCAGCCAGGTCAAATACACCCAGTTCAGGTAGACCGATCCGCTAAAGCCGAACAGCATGCCCCAGGTGGCGCGGTGCCGGAACAGCGCGCGCCAGGAGGCAAAACTCGTTTCCGGCGCCGCCTCGGTGCTCTGCCCGGCGTCCAGGTAGGCGATCTCGGCTTTGGACATCTCGGCGCGTACCGGATCGCGGTACAGGGCGACCCACACCACGGCCGCTACCAGGCCCATCGCCCCAGTGACGAAGAAGGCCCAATGCCAACTGGTGGCGGCGATCAGCGGCGACAGGAGTAGAGGCGCGAGCGCGACGCCCAGTGGCGAGGCCGAATTGTAGACGCCGGTCGGCGTGCCGCGCGCACGCAGCGGGAACCAGTTGCTGACGACCCGCGCCGCGGCCGGGAATTGCGGCGCCTCGCCGATCCCGAGCACGATGCGCGCGATCACGAACCAGCCGAAGGTCGAGACCAGCCCGCCCGCCGCCTGCGCCAGCGACCACACGACCAGGCCCATGCCCAGCAGCCAGCGCGGCCCGATCTTGTCCACCAGCGCGCCGACCGGTAGCTGGCAGAGCGCGTAGCTCCAGGAAAATGCCGACAACAGCAGCCCCATCTGGCCGAGCGACAGGCCGAGGTCGGCACGGATGAATTCGTTGGCGACGGCCAGGGTCGCGCGGTCGAGGTAGTTGATGACACCGGTGACGACCAGGAGGACAAGGGCCAGGGTTTGGCGGCGGCGGATGCTTGGAGGGGCGATTTCGTAGGCGGGGGTAGCGTTCATTGCGGGATGCTACCAAATGAGCGTTGCTAGGTCGAAAGATTTCTGGGGCTATTGCTTGTTTTCCTGTATCGCTCTCTCCACGCTTTCCTTACGCGCAGTGTTCACTCATGGTTTGCGGAAAGTCTATAGAACTCAAGGGAGCCACAGGTATCTTTCCAAAGTGCAATCCCGCCCCAATATGTTCGAATTCTTCTCACATGAATCAAGTCTCTGCACCGTCGGATACGCAGAAGGAAACAGGCAACCGATTGCTGTTTCGCTCGCAAGCCGTCGAGCATGCGAAAGCCCAGCAGTATGGGGACGTGATGCTCGCCAGTCCCGTCAGTCACCGCGTTCTTACCGCAGTGTTCGTCTGCATCGCGCTGTGCATCATCGCCTTCTTTATCCTGTTCAGTACGACACGAAAGGCCCAGGCGACGGGTGTCTTGCTGCCGGCTGCGGGAGTGATTCGGGTGACACCGAGCCAAGGCGGCATCATCATCCGCAAGGGCGTGACGGAAGGGCAAGCAGTCAAGGCCGGCCAGATTATGTTCGTGCTCTCCAGTGAGCGCAGCAGCGGAACCAGCGAATCTGCCGAGAAAAAAATTTCCGCCCTGCTTGAGCGCCAGCTCGTGAGTCTGCGGTCAGAACTGAAGCAATCGGAGCTGCAGGGAGCACAACGCATTTCGGCGGCACAGCGGCGCATTCGCGACATCGTCGATGAAGCCGAGCGCGCGCGCGGACAGATCGGTTTGCAAAAGCGGCGGGTCGCGCTCGCGGAGGCGGCGCTCAATCGCTATTCCGAACTGGAGGCAACGAAGTATATTTCTGCCGCTCAGTTGCAGGACAAGCAGGCCGAGCTGCTGGACCAGCGCCAGCGGCTCGCCGATCTGGAGCGTGTCCACGCCGGCAGCCAACGTGAACTGGCGGCAGCACAAGCGGACCTGAACGACCTGCAGTTGCAAGCACAGCGTGAAGTTAGTGTGCTGGGCAGGAATGCCTCCTCGCTTGAGCAAAACCTGACGGAAAACGAAGCGCGCCGCGAAATACTCGTGCGCGCACCCGTTGCCGGTACCGTCGGCGCCCTTGCCGCGGAAGTCGGCCAAACCATCGCGCCGGGCACCACCCTCGCGTCCGTACTCCCCGAGGGTGCACAACTGGAAGCCGAGGTGTACCTCCCCTCGCGTTCGATCGGTTTCGTCAAGCCGGACATGCAGGTATTGCTGCGCTATCAGGCCTATCCCTACCAAAAGTTTGGCCAGCACCGGGCGCGTGTGCGGGACGTGTTCGACACCTCGATGCTGCCCCATGAGCTGGGCCTGCCTCAGAACGCCGCGGCGGAACCGCTGTACCGGATCCGCCTGACCCTCGATTCCCAGACCATCCAGGCCTACGGCAATCAGTTGCCGCTGAAATCAGGAATGGTGGTCGACGCCAGCATTCATCTCGACCACCGCCGTCTCTATGAATGGATCCTCGAGCCGCTGCTCAGCATCACTGGACGCCGGTAGCACAGCCCTGTGCAACAGTCGCTCACCACCCTGGAAGACACATGAAACCGAACACCGGCCTGCAAAATTCCTTTTGGCGCCGCAACCAGCTTCCGGTCATCCTGCAAACCGAAGCGGCAGAATGCGGACTTGCCTGTTTATGCATGGTAGCCAGCTATTTCGGGCACCGACTCGATCTGGCCAGCCTGCGCCAACGGTTTTCGGTGTCGCTCAAGGGAGCTACGCTCAAGGGCGTCATGACCATGGCGCAAGGACTCGCACTACAGACTCGTCCTCTGAAGCTCGAGATGGAAAACCTGCCGCAACTCAGGATGCCTTGCCTGCTGCACTGGGACATGAACCATTTCGTGGTCCTCAAGGCAGTCACGGGCACGCATGCAGTCATTCACGATCCAGGCATCGGGGTGCGGCGCCTCCGGCTTGCAGAATTTGCAAAGCATTTCACCGGTGTGGCACTGGAGCTTCAGCCGACTGCGGAATTCGTCAAGAAAGAAGAAACGCAAAACTTCCCCCTGCTGGCCTTGATGGGCCGTGTCACTGGACTGCGGCGCGGCATGCTTCAATTACTGCTCATCGGCCTGGTGCTGCAACTGTGCGCCCTCGTTGCGCCGTTCTATATGCAGTGGGTAATCGACGAAGCGCTGCTGGCATCGGACAGGGACCTGATCACCATCCTCGGCTTCGGGTTCCTGCTGCTGGTGGTGTTACAAACCGCGATCGGCGCGGTACGTGCATGGATTACCACGTCCCTGTCGATGAATCTGAACTTCCAGTGGTTCGGGAACGCCTTCAGTCATTTAATGAAGCTTCCCCTTCCCTACTTCGAAAAGCGCCACACTGGAGATATCGTGTCGCGCTTCGGGTCGATAGAGACCATTCAGCGCAGCCTGACCACCCAGTTTGTCGAAGCGGTCATCGACGGCATTCTCGTGCTGGGAACCCTGATCATGATGTTTCTGTATAGCCCGAAGCTCGCGGCGATTGCTTGCATGGCCGTTGTCCTATACATCCTGCTGCGCTTGGCCATCTTCGGCAAGCTGCGCGACGCGACGGCGGAGCAGATCATCCATGCGGCAACACAGCAGACCCATTTCATGGAATCGGTCCGTGGTATCCAGAGCATCCGCCTGTTCGGACGCAGCGAGGAACGCCGCGCCAGCTGGATGAACGCCCTGATCGAACAGTTCAATGCGGACCTGCGCATCGCCAAACTCGGCGTCACCTACCAGAGCGCGAACACCTTCCTGTTCAGCGGCGAGCGAGTACTGGTGATCTGGCTGGCCGCGACCCTGGTGCTGGACAACATGCTGTCCGTCGGGATGCTGTTCGCATTCATCAGTTACAAGGACCAGTTCAGCTCCCGCATGACCGGTCTCGTCGACAAGGTATTCGAGCTGAAAATGCTGCGGCTGCATGGCAACCGACTGGCCGACATTGTTATGACCGAGCCGGAGGCGGGTAACCAAGAATCCGAAATCGATACGGATGCCATTAACCCATCGATCGAGTTTCGCAATGTCTCCTTCCGCTATGGCGACGCTGAGCCTTTCATCGTTCAGAATCTCAATCTCGTCATTCCTGCCGGTGAGTGCATTGCGGTGACCGGTCCTTCGGGATGCGGCAAAACGACGCTGATGAAGTTATTGTTGGGCTTGCTTGAACCGACCGAGGGGGACATCCTGATCGATGGAATGACATTGCCGCAGATGGGCAACGCTAACTTCAGGAGTCTCATCGGGACGGTCATGCAGGACGATGGCCTCTTTGCCGGGTCGATTTCCGACAACATCAGCTTCTTCTCTCCGACGACCGATCTCGAGCGCGTTCAGATATGCGCACAGCTGGCGGCGATCCATCCGGAGATTGCGGCCATGCCGATGGGTTACAACACCCTGATCGGTGACATTGGCAGCGGCTTATCCGGCGGTCAGAAACAACGGCTCCTGCTAGCCCGCGCGCTCTATAAAGGGCCGAAGATCCTCGTCCTCGATGAGGCGACCAGTCACTTGGACGTTTGGAATGAACAAGCGGTCAATGCAGCCATCAAGACGCTCGATCTGACTCGGATTCTGGTGGCACACCGACCCGAAACGATTGGCATGGCCCAGCGCGTTGTCGTCTTGCAACAGGGGGAAATCAAGCATGATTACCTTCAAAGCGATCTTCAGAAGTTGCGTGAAGAGGAAGAAAGCATGGCGGCGTAACGGGACAGCACCGTACGCCCCAGCTCGGGGAAGGTATTGGGCGCGGCCCTGAAAACCCCCGAAGTTGCTGCCATCTGGTTGCGGTCGGCACGGAACAATAGCTACGATAAACAAGAGGGGCTCCACGTCATCCGCGACTGCGGGAATTACGCCAAAATCCCGGCAACTTAATGCTGCCAAAGCGTGCGGTGAGCTGGTTGCAAGAGCGTCAGCAAAAAGATTCCGATTAGATTCTCCGGAGTCTGGCATTAAGGTCAATCAGTAATGCTTTTTTTCATGCGTTTAATGTGACCCCAACAAAATCGCCACGACTGGAAAATTTCGCCACACATGTGCCCTACATCGCGATAACAGACTGAGATTTTTTAGGGTTATACAAACGAATCGACCCATGAATATGCATCACCCCACGCATTAGATAATTTCGCCCACAAATTCTGCTTTATTTGCTAACTGCAATATAAATCCGCCCAAATTTTAAATTCCACAAAGCAACATCCAACTTTAATCAACTCTACCCTCGCCTCGTTCAAATAAAATGAATTTGTTGGCGGACGGGTCTGCCATAGGTGCTGGTGCTTTTTAAGCCCAGAAGAATTTCATTTAATTGGAGAAGATAATGAAAACCCTCAGTGAAAGCGAAATTGAATGTGTATCCGGGTGCGGGCTGTTGGATTCTCTGGCAGAGAAACACAAGATTGAGGCAGGCGGTGCACTCGCTCTAGCCGGTGCGATCGGATATACCTCCTTTGGTGGAGCCGCATGGGGAGCAACGGCTGTGGGAGTAGCATTTGCCGCTGCGCCGATTTCCGTGATAGCCATCGGTGTACTTGCCGGAGTGGCTGGCTATCGCTTCCTACGCGGCTGAGCTTCGAAGGTAAGAGTGCGTAGCAGGCTGCATGATGACTAACTCATCATGCAGCTACCAAGAGGCCATTATGGAAGACACGACCATAAGCTGGAAAGTCAACCGCCACGCCACCTTTGTAGCGTTGCGGACCCGGCTGCTGCTTATTATTTTGTGCGCGGTCGTTTCGGCTCCGTCATTTGCGTTCGTCGAAGGACGCATACTTTATCCGCGCCTAGCCATTCTTGTTTTGTTCTTCTCAGGGATGAGTCTGGCATTGCTAAGAGTGTATTTCCTAGGCAAAGTCCAGCCAATTACGATTTCCGGCGACTCGATGCGGATACCCCGCCTCGCAATAAAACCAGTCCGACTACGCCTTACGTCGATTAACTCGGTACACGAATTTTATTCATCGAAGGAAATGACGCACATATTGGTAGGGCAGAAGGAGCAAGCGCCGATAATAATAGAGCGACGTATCTTCCACTCACAAGACGATTTCTACCGTTGCGTTCGCCTCTTGAGCGATTTATGTATTCAAAACCAGACTGCGGAAACGGCAGAGCAAACCGCCGTCGTGTCGATGCGGCGGGTGCAATGGAACGTGTGGGTTGCGGATATGTTGGCGGTGCTTCTCGCTTTACTGTATGTTGCACTTAGCACAAACGCAATAGAACACATAGATGACGACGCAGTCTATCGTGGCGCGCTCACCAAGCACATCTTTGCATCCGGCGAGTATTACCGATTCCTTGCTTCGTTCCACCTCCACCTGTCGCCTTTCCATCTCGGCCTGAACATCATTGCGCTGTCGATCGTAGGCCGTCATGTCGTTGCACTTTTCGGCACCGCGCGCTTCACGAATATCGTATTTTTATCGGCGATCTGCGGATCCCTGTTGAGCATGGCGTTCTCGCAGCACCAACTGGTGATCGGTGCATCCGGCGGAATCATGGGCCTCATCGCAGCCCATTTATATGCGTGCGCAAAATTCCGTGGTCAACTACCTGGCAACGTCTCGATACCCGTAAAGCCCACAGTGTGGATATTGGCCCTGCAAACGCTGCTGGATCTGACATGGGGGCCCGGCGACGTTTTCAGCCATCTCGGGGGCTTTGCATTTGGCCTTCTGCATGCTTGGTGGAGCTTCCGTAACTGCCGCTTCGACCAGGGAGCCAACCCGTCGCGCACCGAGGTTTTCGTTTCCCTCATATTAGCGATTTGTTCCTTCCTGAGTCTTCGACATGTTTTCCCGTAGACGGCGGCTCCATCGCCGTTCGATCGTCGGTAGCCCGGCGGAGCACGGCGTCAATGCACGACCAATCGGCAACTCAACCCATCTGAAAAATATGGCTCCGGCAGCCAGGCTCCCTGCCCATGCAATTAAGGCGCCCACTGCTTGCAAAGACCCCTGACTTGGCAGGAAACTGACAAACACTGCGTTCACGAACAAACAAACCGGGAAGTGAACCAGGAAGACCGAATATGATATTTTCCCGAGGACACTAACGAGTCTCCACGCTCCATTGGAGACCGAAGAGGTCCCTAGGCGGCCGAACAAAACCAGCACGCACGCCACCGCCACGGCAACAGCAATGCGACTGCGAAAATCCAGTGCCAACGCCACCAGTGCAGGTAACGCGATCATGAGCAGCAGCACGGCGACAGTGCGCGGTCGGTGAACAGAATCGCCCGCCCACCAGGCGAGCACACCCAGGCCGTAACTTCCAAAGAAATACGGCGCCCAGATGTCCCATTCCGAATCCCGATTGAAAAACAGCAGCGAGGCCCCGACCGCAACGGTCACGACCAAAGGCATCAGCCACGGCAGCACCCGCTTCCCCGCGAGGCGCCCACCCATCCACAGCAGCAAACTCAACACCGCATACAGCTGGAAATCGATGGCCACATACCAGGCCCCCGCCGACAGCGCCTCATAGCCGAGCACGTCGTGCAGCAGCAGCGCGTGCGCCGCCAGCTGGCCCACACTCGGCGGTGCCGAAATCGAATCGTGGATCATCCAGGTGCTGGCCAGCGCAGAAGCGCCGATGGCGAGGAGCATCGCCACCATGAACGGCGGCGCCAGCTTGAGGTAACGGCGCCAGATCGTCGCGAACGGGTTCACCAAGCCGGGAAGGCCCTCCGGCGACAAGGATTTTGCGGCAAGGAAGCCGCCAATGACGAGAAACACCTGCACGGCAATCCGCGCGTCGCCGGCCAGCCAGTCGATCAGGTCCGGCATCAAGGGCCGCGCGTGGTCCGCCATCGGCCCGTAGAAGGCCAGGTGATGCAGCACGATCAGCTGCGCCGCCACCGCTTTGAATAAATTGATTACTCCGAACTCTGCCCGCTCCACTGCGGGTGCTGCTGCTCCTGCTCCTGCTTTCATCCACGTTCCATGCTTGGCAATCCTCACCGGGGGGCCATCATAGCCGAGCTTGAAGAATCGCTACCACGCGACAGCTCCCGTGGCTGCCGGTAAGTTTGCGTGTGGTAACCTCTCCGTTTGTCACGATCGCCATCCACCGCGGGGCTGCTTCAGGGGTGCTTACCTCGGCACTGCGACTTGGTCGGTGTTGGCCCTAGCACATGAAATTCGAAAACAAGCTGAAAGTCGCCGCCGGCGCGATCATCCTCGTCATGTCGACCGTGGCGGCATTGCCGATGTTCGTCAACCAGCAGGTGACGACAGCGATGGCGGAGCTGCGCGGCGCATCGGCGATCGGGCGCTTGCAGTTGACCCTGCTGGAACAGCTGCTCAACGCCGAGACCGCCCAGCGCGGCTTCGTCATCACGGGCGAGGAACGCTTCCTCGCGCCCTATCACACGGCAGTGAACGCCATCCCCGCCACGCAGGAGGCCTTGCGCCGCCAACTGACGGGCCCGGAGGAGCTGGCGCGCGCCGCCGCGATCGAGCAGGCCGCCGCCGTCAAGATGGAGACCGTCGCGCGGATTATTGCCCTGCGCCGCACGCAGGGTTTCGACGCTGCGGCGGCGTTCACCAGTGCCGGCACCGGCAAGGCGCAGATGGATGTACTGCGCCAGCTGATCGGCCAGGAGCTGGCGATCGACGCGCAGCGCCGCCACACGCTCAGCGAGCGGCTGCTGGCGACGTCCAGGCTGGCGGCCAAGGCCAGCCTGGGGGCGACGCTGACCAACATCCTGTTCCTGGTTGCCGTGCTGGTCGCTGCCGGGCGGGTCCTGCGCCAGCGCAATGCGGCCGAGTACAAGGCGAGAAAGGCGGCCGAGCAGGCGCGTGTGACCGGCGAACGGATCTCGGTGCAGAACGCCCTGCTCTTTCGCAGCGCCGAGCTGATGCACTCGCTGGAGCTGGCCGAGACGGTCGACGAGTCGGCCGGCATCATGGCCAGCTACCTGCCGCGCCTGCTGCCCCGGCTCTCCGGCTGCCTCTACCTGTACAACAATTCGCGGGACGTGCTCGAGCGCAAGGCGGGCTGGGGCAGCTTCGCGGACGAGCCGGAACTGATCGAGGCGCTCGACTGCTGGGCCTTGCGGCGCGGCCGTGCGCACCAGTACGACGGCGACAAGGGCCTGGCCTGCCGCCACGCGGGCCAGGCCGGCGTTCCCCGCCTGTGCCTGCCGCTGGTGACGCAGGGCGACGTGATCGGCTGCCTGACCGTCACGGGCGCCAGCCTGCTCGAGGGCGCCGAGGACCAGCGCGCCTGGATCGGCCAGCTGGCCGAGCAGCTGGGCCTGGCGCTGAGCAACGTGCGCCTGCGCGTGTCGCTGCGCCAGCAGTCGATCGTCGACCCGCTCACCCAGCTCTACAACCGGCGCTACATGGACGAAGTGCTGAAACGCGAGCTGGTGCGTTCAAGCCGCAGCGGCACCCCGCTCAGCGTGCTGGTGCTCGACCTGGATCACTTCAAGCGCATCAACGACACCTATGGCCACGAAGCGGGCGACGCCGTGCTGCGCAAGGTGGCGCAGACGCTGCGCGAGAACATCCGCTCCTGCGACGTGGCCTGCCGCATGGGCGGTGAAGAGATGGTGGTGCTGCTGCCGGAATGCGGCATCGAGAACGCGCTCAAACGCGCCGATGCGATCCGGCTGGCGATCGCCGCCGGCCAGGTGCTGCACGACGGCCAGCGCATCGCGGCGACCGCGTCGATCGGGGTCGCCTCGTATCCGCAGCACGGCAACGACATGCAGGGGCTGGTGAATGCGGCCGACCTGGCGCTGTACGAGGCGAAGCACGGCGGGCGCAACTGCGTGCGGGTGGCTAAGCAGGCGGCGTCCATGCCGCAAGACGGCGCGGAGGGCGGCTAGTCCGCCTGCATCCGGTCCAGCAACTGCAGCGAGGCCCTGTCGCTCATCACCAGCACCAGTTTCAGGCGCGCGCGCGTCATGCCGACAAACAGCTTGCGCAGCACGAGATCCGTCATCTCCTCGAAATCGATCTCCGTAAAAATCAGCGCCGGCGCCGACTGTCCCTTGAAGCGATATACGGATTCGGCCAGCAAGCCGCCCTCGCGGAACACCGGGTTGCCGAACAAATCGTATTCCCCGGTGAACGAGCGCAACGTATGGGCGTCGCTCAGCTTGTCCAGGTTCAGGATGGCCGATTTTTCGCGCCCGCGGAACGAGCAGATGGCGATGTCGTGGCGGCCGAAGCCGGCTGCCAGGCAGGTCGTCACCGCGCGCCGGGTCTGCGCCAGCATCGCCTCGACGTCGCCTTCCGGATAGGTCAATTCCTCGATGTCGGCGCCCTTGAAAGGGCTGCCCGCCTCGACCGGCTCGCGCGCGGCGCCGATCGATTTGAGCATCTGCACGATCTGGCGCGGGCTGCGGTAGTTGGTGTCCGAATGCAATTTGACCCAGCCCGGCAGCTGCACCATCTGGCGTCCGTACAGGTTCTGGTCCGGGTCTTCCAGCCAGATTGCGCGTCCCCCTTCTTTCAGCATGCCGAGCACGATGTCGCGCCAGGCGCTCGAAAAATCCTGTCCCTCGTCGACGATCAGGACGTCAAATTGCCAGGTTTCCGGCAGGGCGACTTCGGCCAGCGCGGTTTCGATGTCGTGCCAGACCTCGGGCGAGGAATAGTCCGGGGTCACGTCCTGGGCGCGCATGTAGGCGTCGCACATCATGTGGAAGGTCGACACGCGCCCGCCCGGCGGCACCAGGCGCTCGATGTGGTCGGCCAGCGGCCGGTTGAAGCAGACGTAGAGCGGGCGCAGGCCGGCGTCGATGGCGGCCTGGTATTCGGCCAGCGCCAGTTGCGTCTTGCCGCTGCCGGCCGTGCCGACCACGCGCAGGCGGAATGGCGCAAATTCCAGCCGCCGCGCCCAGGTCGCCAATCCGCCGGACAGGCGCGTCACCATCTGCGTGGCCGAGCCGATCATCGAGCTGGGGTCGGGGCGCAAGCTCAGGGTGTCGCCGAGGAAGCGCGTGATCTTGTCGAAGTCCTCGGTTTTGTCGGTGATCGGCAGCGCCTCGCGGATCACCCTTGCCAGCCGTCCTTTGTTGGTCGCGTCGATGATGTGGCGCGGGTCGATCCCGGCCAGGTTCGGGTCGCGCACCGTGTAGTCGGGGCAGTACAGCACGTAGTCGATCGACAGTTCTCCCTGGTAGCGCCGGGTCAGCCCCTCGATCGTGTGCAGGATGTGGGCGCGGATCTTGCGGGGCTTACCCTGGAAATTCTTCAGCAGTCCATCCCGGGTTTCGTTGAGGAAGCCGGCCACCTGCTCGATCAGCAGCATGCGCCCGTTGGGGGCGAGCACGATGAAGTCGACGTCGCCGTACACCGAGAAGCCGGCCTCGACGTTCGTCCAGTGCACCCCGTGGTAGATGTGATAGGGCGTGTCGGAGAGGCGCTGCTCGAGCAGGGCCAGGGTTTCGATCTCGCGCGCTGCATTCCCGGTGACGGACATCTCGCGCCAGCCGGCAGGATGGATTTGGGCCATGAGGTTCGGAAAATGCAGATAGTAGGTTAGCAAGATTGTAAGGCCGTTCAGGGGAAGTAAACACACTGTTGAATGCGGCGTGCGTAGCGGCGGCATGGGGAGTGCGTTCCGGGTCATCCAAGGTGGAGTCGGGAGCGGTTCGCCGCCCGCTCCACCCTACGGAGTTGCGCTGGATACACATGGGCCATGCACCAGGCTCGGGTTTGATGCCTGCGGGAACTGCCGAGTTGCCATTGGTGCTAGACTGCTCGCGCTGGCGTGGCCGGGTCGATCGGCCGCCGGCGTCGATCAACAAGCGGACCCACGAAGCCGACCTACCTGCCAGCCCGATGCGCGATTCAGACTCGTCCCTGTTCAAATACATCACTTCCAGCGCCATCGTCACCGCCACCTGCGTGCTGGGCTTGCTGTACTTCGGCCGCGACGTGCTCCAGCCGCTGGCCCTCGCTTCGATCCTGAGCCTCGTGCTGGCGCCGCTGATCCGCGGCCTGCGCCGGGTCGGTTTCGGGCGCCTGCCCGCCACCCTGGTGTCGGTGCTGCTGGCCGGCACCTGCGTGGTGGGCGTGAGCACCATCCTCGCCTTCCAGCTGGTCGCCGTCACGGCCGACCTGCCCCAGTACCGCGCGGCGATCCGCTCGAAGATCGAGCGGGTGCGCGAAGTCACGGAGCGTCCGTTCGCCCGCCTGGAGGCCGAGCTGAGCGCGGTGGCGCCGCAGCAGGCGCTGCCGCCGCTACCGCCGGTGACGGTCAAGCGCGGCACCCTCAGCACCGGCGCCAACCAGCCGCTGCCGGTGGAAATCCGCGCGCCGCGCGCCACCACGCGCGACACGCTGGCGCGCCTGTTCGCGCTGGCCTGGGGACCGATCGGCGAGGCCGGCCTGGTGCTGGTGCTGCTGGTCTTTATTTTGCTCGAACACGAGTCGCTGCGCGACCGGGTGATCCGGCTCGCCGGCCAGGCCGAGATCAGCCGCACGGTGCGCGCCCTGTCCGACGCCACGCGCGGCGTGTCGCGCTTCTTCCTGTCGCAGTTCGTCGTCAATTTCACCTTCGGGGCGCTCACCGGCATCTTGCTGTGGGCCTTCGGCGTGCCGCACGCGGCATTGTGGGGCGCCCTGAGCGGCCTGCTGCGCTTCGTGCCCTACCTCGGCATCATGGTGGCGGGCGTGCTGATCGCCATTTTCGTGGCCGCGATCGACCCCGGCTGGACCCTCGCCCTGTCCTGCCTGGCGATGTTCGTCGCGCTCGAACTGGTGGTGGCGCACGTGGTCGAGCCGAAGGTGTACGGGCACAGCTCCGGCCTTTCTCCGCTGGCCGTGATCGTCTCGGCGCTGTTCTGGGGCGCGATGTGGGGCCCGATCGGGCTCTTGCTGTCGACCCCGCTCACGCTGTGCCTGGTGGTGGCCGGACGTCACGTGCGCGCGCTCGAGCCGGTGACGATCCTGCTGGGCGACGTGCCGAACGTGAACGTGGCCCAGCGCTTTTACCAGCGTGTGCTGGCCGGCGAGCGGCACGCCATCATTTCCGATGCCCGTTCCTATCTCGGCCGCCACAGCTTTGCACGCTACTGCGACCAGATCCTGCTGCCGGGCATTGCCCTGGCGACCACCGAAGGACGCAGCGGCCAGATCGACACCCAGCAGGAAGCGCGCATCCGCAGCACGATCGCGGACGTCGCCGCCACGCTGACGCCGATCTCGGGCGCGCCGGCGCGCAGGAAAGGACGCGTCTCGCTGCTCGACGCCAACGTCGGCGCGCACCTGCGCAAGATGCGCGAGGAACGCCTGGGCCGCTGGCAGGGCTCGCTCGACGTGCCCTCGCATTCGGTGGTGCTGTGCGTGGGCCTGGGCACCGAGCGCGACGACCTGCTCAGCGAGTTGCTGGTGCGCGCCCTGCGCGAGCTGGGTGTCGATGCGCGCAGCGCGGTGCTCGGCCCGGACCAGGACAATTCCGGCCCCGACAAGGCCGACCTCGTCTCGACCGTGTTCCTCAGCTATCCGGTCGAAGCCACGCTCGAACAATGGCAGCGCGTGGCCGACGAGCTGCGCGCGAAGCTGCCGAACGCCTTGCTGGTGACGATCCGCCTGCCCTTCGGCGAAGCGACGGTCAGCCAGACGGCCGTGCAGGAGCACGTGGACATGGTGCTGCGTTCGTTCGAGGAAAGCTTGGCCTTCGTGGTGCCGGAGCGCGCCGCCCAGGGTTGAGCAACTCCCACCCTGTTGCAGTTTTACCAAGCCTTGTACGGCAACGCTTGTATTGCCTGCCATGGCTCCGCTACCCTGCTGGCATGACCTACCGCCTCGCCATCTTCGATTTCGACGGCACGCTTGCCGACTCGTTCCCGTTCTTCCTGAGCGTTTTTAACGAGATCGCCGACCAGCACGGCTTTCGCCGCATCGACCCGGCGCAAGTCGAGCAGCTGCGCCACATCGGCACCCGCGACATGATGCGCCACGTCGGCATGCCGGCCTGGAAGCTACCGCTGGCCGCCGCCAGCTTCAAGACGCTGATGAGCCAGAACACGCACCGCATCCGGCTGTTTCCCCAGGTCGACCACGCCCTGCGCGAACTGGCGCGCGGCGCGATCGGGCTGACCATCGTGTCCTCGAATTCGGAAGACAACGTGCGCCGCGTGCTGGGGCCGGACCTGGCGGCCCTGATCAGCCAGTACGAGTGCGGCATGTCGATCTTCGGGAAGACCGCGCGCATCCGCAAGGTGCTGCAGCGCGCCGCCGTCGCGCCGGGTGCCGCCCTGTACATCGGCGACCAGGAAACCGATGCCCTGGCCGCGCGGCGGGCCGGCGTCGCCTTTGCCGCCGTGCACTGGGGTTACGCGCCGATCGAGGCCTTGCGCAAGGTCGCGCCGGAACATGAATTCGATTTGCCGGGCTCGCTGGCGGCGATCGCGACTCTGCAGGCGAAACGGATCGAACGACCGTAGGGTGGGCTCCGCCCACGCGTTCGACGAGCGTCTGCTCAACTCGGGCATATGCAGCGACTACTCATCCGATGGTCGAACGCGTAGGCAGGGAACCTGCCTACCCTACGCCGTTCGCAAACGCCCAGCTCACCCCTTCACGCAGACGATCTGCTTGAGGGTATGCACCACCTCCACCAGTTCGCTCTGCGCGCGCATGACGGCGTCGATGTCCTTGTACGCCATCGGGATCTCGTCGATCACGCCCTCGTCCTTGCGCGACTCGACGCCTTGCGTGGCGCGTTCCATGTCGACGCGGGTAAACCGGCGCTTGGCCTCGGTGCGGCTCATGATGCGCCCGGCGCCGTGGCTGCAGCTATTGAAACTGTCCGGATTGCCCTTGCCGCGCACAATAAAACTCTTGGCGCCCATCGATCCCGGAATGATGCCCAGCTCGCCCGCGCGCGCCGACACCGCACCCTTGCGGGTGATCATCACGTCGCGGCCGAAGTGGCGTTCCTGCTGCACATAGTTGTGGTGGCAATTGACCGCTTCGACATGGGTCTCGAAGGGTTTCGTGATCACGCCGCGCACTGCGCGGATCAGGTTCTGCATCATGACTTCGCGGTTGACCCGTGCGAACTTCTGGGCCCAGCCGACGGCTTCCACGTAATCCCGGTAGTGCTGGGTGCCCTCTTCGAGGTAGGCAAGGTCGGCGTCGGGCAGGTTCACCATGTGGCGCCGCATGTCCTGCTTGGCCAGCTCGATGAAATGGGTGCCGATCGCGTTGCCGACGCCGCGCGAGCCGGAGTGCAGCATCAGCCACACGAACCCTTCTTCGTCGAGGCAGATTTCGACGAAATGGTTGCCGCTCCCGAGCGTGCCGAGGTGCTTGTAATTGTTGGTGCCGCGCAGTTTCGGCCACTTGCGGCACAGGGCGTCGAACTCGTCCTTGAGCGTGGCCCAGCCGGCATCGACGGGCGGCGGCGGGTGGTCCCAGGAGCCGACGTCGCGTCCGCTGGCCTTGCGGGTTTTCGGCGACATGCCGTGCGGGATGGCCTGCTCGATGGCGCTGCGCAATTTACCCAGGCTGTCGGGCAGGTCCTGCGCCCGCAGCGTGGTTTTGGCCGCCATCATGCCGCAGCCGATATCGACCCCGACCGCGGCCGGGATCACCGCGCCCAGCGTCGGGATGACGCTGCCGATGGTCGAGCCTTTGCCGATATGCACGTCGGGCATGACGGCGACATGGTGGTACACGAAGGGCAACTGCGCCAGCTTGGCAAGCTGCTCCTTCGCACCCGCTTCGACGGGCACGCCGCGGGTCCACATCTTGACGGGTTTGGCGTCCGCGGCGCCGAGCAGTTCGTAGTCGGGCTGTTTCATCTGGATGCTGGTTGAGAAGACAACGGTTTCATGATCGCCGAATTCGCCGATCGGCGGAGTCCGGGAGAATGCTTGGCGCCCGTGGCGCCGATACCGCTCAGTTGCACGGCGAGAACGGGGCGTTCTATACTGGCCCGGGGCGCCGCACCTGCCGCGCCGAACATCGGAACCCTGCATGCGTAAACTTCTTCTGCTCGCCCCCCTGCTGCTGGCCGGCTGCGTCGATGACTCGGCCACGTATTATATCGACGGCAATGAGCACGCCTTGACGCTGCGGGCGGTGCAAAACTGGTTCTGGAAGAAGGACGTCACACTCGAACTGGTCGCGGCGCGCATGCCGGACTGCCAACGCCGCATTGCGCTGGGAGAATTGCCGATCGGGGAACTCGAGCTGGAACTGTTCGCCTCCGGCGAGAACGAGTACACCCTGCGCGCCGGCGACCAGGCCTGGCGCGTCGACACCCAGGACTGCAGCGAGCTGGAGGCGCCCGAGCAGGTGACCGGGCAGCCGCTCGGCGTGTTTCACCTCGACGACAAGAAGGAATTGATCTTCGAGCCGGCGGTGGCGGAAAAACCGCCGGCCTGATTCAGGGACGCAACCAGCCGCGCGCGATCGGGGCCGCCAGCACGCGCCGGTAGACGGCTTGCATCAGCGCGGCCATTGCGCGCGCCACCGCCTGCCCGCGCCCGCTGTTGGCCAGGACCGCGGCCAGGCCCGACACCACCAGGGCGCACACCATGTCGAGGGGCCAATGCACGCCGAGGTAGACCCGTGACCAGCACACCGGCAACGACAGCGCCAGCAGGGCCACGCCGAAGCGTTGCGCCTCGCGCAGCCGGCACAGCGTCAGCGCAAGCGCCACCGACAGCATGCTGGTGGCGTGATCGCTGGGGAAGGAACTGTCCGGCGCGTGGTCGAGGAAGGTCTGGCCGATCCCGACGACGAAGGGACGCGGATAGAACCACAGCAAGCCGATGATCTTGCTCAGCGTGAGCGCAATCACGGCGGACAACAGGGCGCGCACGGCCGCGTCGCGCTGCGCCGGCACACCATTGGTCCACATCAGCACCAGCCCAAGCGGCACGATCATGATCAGCCACTCGGCGGCAAAGAGGGCGCCATGCAACTGCCAGCCGGAGAGGCCAGGCGCGGCGTTAATAAGCGAAAACAGCGAGTGATTCAGGGCGTCGAACATGGCTTGATGCAAAAGAGACAATGCCTGAGCTTAGCCCAGCCGTTCGGCACGCACGGTTTGAAATCGCAACAAATTGTGACAGGAGGGGCCGCGTCGACGCCATTCTCTGCTTGATGTCAGATCAATGTTCTGAAGGCAAGTAGATATGATGCAACCGCGCAACGCTGCAAGGGCTCCGCGAGCGCGCAGCCGATCCGGTCCCGACCGGGACACGCCCTCACCGCGGCCGCATCAGCCGGTGCAACTGCGCCAGTTCGGGTTCGCGCCCCAGCTTCTCGAGCGTCTGCTCGAGCAGCGTGTGCTGGCCGTCACGCACCATCGTCCACTGGGTGAAATATTCGTGCACGGTGCGCCATGGCGGAAAGTCGCGCGGCAAGCTGCGCCATGCCCCGCCGGTGTGCAGGAAGTACAGCACCGCGCAGTACACGTCGTAGAGGTCGTGCTTGCGCGGGCGCGTCTTGCGGCGCGCCGCCTCGAGCATGTCGCGCACGAGCTCGAATTGCTCGCGTGGAATGTCACTGGGGAATTCGGGCCTGGCCATGTCGTTCGCCCCAAAATCCCTTTGAGGCGAAGTTTATGAACAGGTTCCCGGCGGGCGTGCGCGCGCCCTGCGGCCAGGGTGGAATCAGTCGCGCGCGAGGGCGAGAAACTCGGTCCGCAGCGCCAGGTTCGGCTGCAGTTCGCCGAGCATGCAGGAGGTGATGGTTTCCTCGCCCTGGGTGCGGATGCCGCGGCTTTCCATGCACATGTGGCGGCATTTCACCACGACGCCGACGGCTTTCGGTTCCAGCACTTCCATCAGCGCGTTGGCGATCTGCATCGTCATGCGCTCCTGCACCTGCAGGCGCTTCGAGAAGATGTCGACCAGGCGCGTGAGTTTCGACAGGCCGACGATTTTCCCGTTTGGCACATAGCCGATGGTGGCCTTGCCGAAGAAAGGCGCCAGGTGGTGCTCGCAATGGCTGTAGACCGGGATGCCGCGCACCACGATCAGCTCGTTGTATTGCTCAGCGCCGTCTTCGAAGGCCTTCAGCACCTCGACCGGATCCTGGCCGTAGCCCGAGGTCCAGTGCTTCCAGGCTTTGGCAACCCGCGCCGGCGTTTCGTGCAGGCCGGGACGGTTCGGATCTTCACCGAGGCTGGTCAGCAGACGACGCCAGTCGTGTTCGGTGAATATTTCTTTGTCAGACATGGGAATCCTAAAAATGCGCCCGCGAGCGTCTAATCAAACCTCCATGGCAGCGTTGCATCGTCTCGCCCTACTCTCGGACTGTCTTCGACGACGCGCTTGCCCTGAAGGCCTGCTGAGGCACTCAAAAAATGCGCCTAAAAATGCGATTGCCGCCAGTATATAGAAAATGCGCGGAAGCGACCGGCCGCTGCCCTTTTCTTGAGCAAACCGGACTCATCAAAAACACCCTTGCGCTAGCGTGAACGAGGACCCTAACCCCTGGAGGCGGCCTATGTTCGGAAGCTCGGTACTGGAATTGGCAATCGGATTGACGTTCTGTTACGGCACGGTGGCGCTGATCGTCGCCACCGTGCAGGAAGCGCTGGCGGCGGCCTTCCGGCTGCGCGCCAACACGCTGCTGGCGGGTATCAAAAGCATGCTCAACGACCCGCGCTTCGAGGCGCTGGCGCAGGCCGTGTATGCCCATCCGCTGGTCAATCCGCACAGCAACGGCAACACGCTCGACGAGCGCGCGCTGGCCAGCCGGCCGTCGTATGTCGAGCCGGCCCACTTCGCGATCGCCCTGATCGACAGCATCCAGCAGGTGCCGGGCGACTTCGCGCGCCTGCGCGCCGATATCGATGCCATCGCCGATCCGCAGGTGCGGCGCGCGCTGCAGGGGCTGCATGCGCGCGCGGGGGGCGACCTGGAGCGTTTCCAGCGTTCGCTGGCAAGCTGGTTCGACAGCGCCATGCAGCGCGTCTCGGGCAGCTACAAGCGGCGCCAGCTGCTGATTTCGTTCCTGCTGTCGCTGCTGCTGGCAATCCTGTTCAACATCGACAGCATCGCCCTGTTCCAGGCCTTGTGGCAGCAGCCGCAGCTGGCAGCCCACATCGGGGCCGTGCCCGGCGCGCTCGACGCCCAGACCCTGCGCCAGCTGCTCGCCATGCCGATCGGCTGGACCAGCTTCCCGCCGGTACTCAACAGCGCGTTCGCGCTGCAGGCGGCGGGCTGGATCGTGACGGCCGCGACGACCCTGTTCGGCGCGCCGTTCTGGTTCGACCTGCTGCAGCGCGCGGTGCAGTTGCGCGGCACCGGCGCGCGGCCGGACGATGTGGTGCGCGCCCAGGCGGCGGTCGAGGTGCGGACCGGATCAGAGATACCGGCCGCTATCAGGCAGTCCTAGGAGTAGACTTAGGGCGCCTAACAAAACTGTCAGGGCAAGGCGCTGCGCCGAAGACAGTACGAGGGTACGGCGAGGCGCTGCAACGCCGCCATGGCGGTTTTTTAGGCGCGCTTAGCGTCCGGGCGGCCGGTGCGCGTCGACCAGCACGCTCGAGACCGAGACCTGCGGCACGCGCTCCGGCCATTCGTCGTTCGGGCCGAACCAGCGTGCCTCGGCGATCTCGCTCGGGTCGACCCGGATCTCGCCCCCCGCGTACTCGGCCGTAAAGGCGATCATCAGCGAGTGCGGGAAAGGCCATGACTGGCTCGCGAAATACTGCAGGTTCGTCACCTGCAGCCCGACTTCCTCGTAGACCTCGCGGTGGATCGCTTCCTCGATCGATTCGCCCGCCTCCAGAAACCCCGCCAGCGGCGTAAAACGCTTCGACGGCGAGGCTATGTGCATCGCCAGCAGCACGCTGTCGCCCTTGCGGATCAGGACCATCATCGCCGGCGAGATGCGCGGATAGGCCAGATGCCCGCAATGGCCGCATTTGAAACTGCGCTCGTGCGCCACGCGCGTCATCGGGTGCGCGCAGGCGCCGCAGAAGCGGTGCGTGCGCGCCCATTCCGCGACCTGCGCCGCGCGTCCGGCCACGCCCATCATCGGCTCTTCCCACTCGCCGAAAAACAGCGAACGCAGCCCGCGCCAGGCATAGCCCTCCGGCACCGCGTCGGTCTCGCGCCAGCCGGCCTGGCAATAGCGCTCGCCCAGCAGTCCGACCGGCTGGACATGGGCGGGATCGAGGCCGAGCGCGGCCAGCGCGGCGGCGTCCGGCAAGGCGAGGTCGTGCTCGCGCACGAGCAGGCGTCCGCCATGGAACAGGAAGGTCAGCGGGTCGGGATGCGCCTGAGGCGCCATCAGCGGGGTGAAGGTCGGGGGCGTGCGCAGCATGTCGGTAGCGGTTGAAAGCAGGTGGTCCATCATACCGCGAGCCGGCGCCCCGTGTCCGCCGCCTGCCTCAACGAGCCCGGCAGCAGCGGGCATTCCGCCCTCGCCTCTGACTCCCAATGGCGCGCCAAGTTTCGCCATTTCGCCGTCGACCGGACCTGCATCATGCGCGTGCGGCAGTCCGAACTATTCATCCCGCGTGGCGCTCAAAGTGCTGACTGGATCGCCCCATCGCTGAACAAAAACGAGGAGATGACGATGAACGACGCGCCCGTTGTGCTCGGCATAAACCGCACCCAGGACGCCAGCATTTGCCTGATGCACGGTTCCGATCTCATGTGGGCGATCCAGAAAGAACGGCTCACGCGGCACAAGCACCACTGGGGCAAACCGGGCGACCTGCGCCGCCACTATCTTCCTTCGCTGCCCGGGCTCGAGCGGCCGATCGACGTGCTGGTCGAGTGCTTTTCGTCGGACGCCGAAATCGATTCGCTGCCCGACTACGAAGCCGAGCTGGCGGACACCCTGGTGCTGGCGCCCGGCTGCCGGCGCGCGCGCATCTCGCACCACCTGGCGCACCTGTACAGCGTGTTCCACCCATCTCCGTTTCGCGAGGCGGCCGTCATGGTCGTCGACGGCCAGGGCAGCCCGGCCGCCGAGTTCACCGAAAGCTGGAGCGGGGCCGCCGGCGTGCCCGGCGACTGGCGCGAGGTGTCCTCGTTCTATACGGCGACCCGCGAGCAGGTCGCCTGCATCGGCAAACAGCTGTGGGACCGCGACGACACCCGCCTCGTCGGCCTGGGCATGTTCTATTTCCTGCTCACCCAGGCCTTGTTCCCCGGAGAGGGCAACGAAGGAAAGGTCATGGGGCTGGCACCGCATGGCGATGCGCGCGCGCTCGGCTTGCCGCCGCTCGCGGTCGACGGCTGCCGCGTGACCATTCCTGCCGCCTGGCGCAGCCTGCTGGCCGAGCGCGCGCGCTTCCGCTACGGCATGCCCGGCGTTGGCTTCTCCGACTGCGCCAACCTGGCCGCGGCGGGCCAGCGCGCGTTCGAGGACGCGCTGCTGGCCGTGGCGCGCTGGCTGCACGAGACCACCGGCATGACGAACCTGTGCTTCGCCGGCGGCACCGCGCTGAACTGCTCGGCCAACGAGCGTCTGCTGCGCGAGACACCCTACCAGGGCCTGTTCATCCCGCCGGCGCCGAGCGACGCCGGCACCGCGCTCGGCTGCGCGCTGTACGGCCTGACGGAACTGGCCGGCCAGTCCTGCGCGTACCGCTGGCGCCACGACTACCTCGGGCCGGCGCCGCGGCCGGGCGACATCGCGGCCGCGCTGGCCGATGTGCCCGACCTGATCGTCGACCGTTTCACGAGCCAGGACCGCCTGCGCGAACGCATGCTCGACCTGCTGTGCGCGCGCAAGGTAGTCGCCCTGTACCAGGGACGCAGCGAATTCGGGCCGCGCGCGCTCGGGCACCGCAGCATCCTGGGCGACCCGCGCCGCGGCATTGTCCGCGACTGGATCAATGCCCGGGTCAAGCAGCGCGAATGGTTCCGCCCGCTGGCGCCGGTCGTGCTGGCCGAGCACGCGCATGCCTGGTTCGACCTCGCCGGCCCCTCGCCGTTCATGCAGTTCGCCGCCCCGGTACGGCCCGGGCGCGCCTGCACCGTCCCCGCGATCACCCACGTGGACGGCACCGCCCGCCTCCAGACCGTCGGCCCCGACGACGATCCGCTGCTGCGCGCGCTGCTGACCGGCTTTGCCGAACGCACCGGCGTGCCGGTATTGCTGAACACCTCGTTCAACGGCAAGGACGAGCCGATCGTCGAAACGCCGGCCCAGGCGGTCGCCTCGTTCCGGCGCATGCCGCTGCATGCGCTGGCGATGCCGCCCTACCTGGTGCGCAAGCGCACCGAGCCGGAGCTGCCGGAATGATCAACGCCTATCCCGGCCGCGCCAGCGTGCTGCCCGGCGAGCGGCTGGTGCTGCACGTCGCCACCGACAGCCCGCGCTTTCGCGTCCACTTCTACCGCTGGCGCGACGGTTTCGAGGCGCTGCACAGCTCGTCGTGGCTGGCGGGCGAGCGCGCGCGCGAACGTGGCGCCGGCGACGACTGGGACTGGCCGGCCTATGAATTCGCGGTGCCGGCGCACTGGAGCTCGGCGGTGTACATCGCCCATCTCGAGGAAGCCGGCGGCAGGGGACCACTTTCGCTCGCGCTCGACGCCGGCGCGGCCCTGTTCGTCGTGCGCGGACAGCGCGGCGCCGGCCGGCCCGGCAACCGCCGGAGCGGCCTGCTCTACAAGCTGCCGCTGGCCACCTACCACGCCTACAATTTCAGCGGTGGCGGCTGCTACTACTGCAACCCGCCGCCATCGAAAGACCCGCCAGGCGCGCGCGTGTCGCTGTGCCGGCCCGGCGGGGGCATCGGCGGCCCGACCTGGGGCGCGCCCGACCATTACGACGCCACCTCGAGCCGCCAGACCTTCGCCCATTGGGACGCGCGCTTCATCCGCTGGCTGGTCCGCCAGGGCTATACGCCGGAGTTCTGCACCGACCTCGACATCCACGCCGATCCGGAGCTGCCGCTGCGCTACCGGCTGCTGGTGTCGGCCGGACACGACGAATACTGGACCGAGCCGACGCGCAACGCGCTGGAGGATTTCGTCGCCGCCGGCGGCAACCTCGCCTTCTTCGCCGCCAACCTGTGCTGGTGGCGCGTGCACCTGGTCGACGCCGGCCGGGCACTCGCCTGCCACCAGGGCGGGCCGCGCGGCGCCTTCGACCACTGGTGGCCGGCGCACGGCGCCGGGCGCCCCGAAGACCGGCTCGCGGGCGTCAGCTACCGCCACGGCGGCGGCTGGTGGGACGGCGCGCGCCACACCTCCGGCTTCATCGTCCAGCAACCGGACCACTGGGTATTCGAAGGCACCGGCCTGGCCCGCGGCGCCTCCTTCGGGGCCGACACCTGGCCGCCGCTGGCCGGCTACGAATGCGACGGCGCACCGCTCGACACCTTCGACCGCGCCAGCGGGACGGCCACCCTGTCGGCCTGGGCCGACGAGGGCGGCACGCCGGACGCCTACCAGCTGCTCGCCGCCTGCCCCCTCGACCGGCGCTGGCAGGAATTGCCGCCGCGCGAGCGCCACGCCGCAGGCGAAGGCGTACACGCGGCCACGCTCGGCCTGTTCGAACGGGGCGGCACGGTCTTTTCGGCGGGCACGACCGACTGGGCGCAAGTGCTGGCCGACGGCCGCGACCGCCGGGTCGAACGCATTACCCGCAACGTGCTGGACCGTTTATTGCGGCATTGACACCACCGGTTCATCGGCTCATCGGCTCTCTGGACATCCATTACTCAGCCATGTCGTCATCTCACCCAACGGAGGAAGCGATGTATCGGCGTCCACTGCTGCATCGACTCGAGGTCGAATCGGTGCTCGTATTCCGCGCGCTGCACCTGGGCGACATGCTGTGCGCGGTGCCGGCGCTGCGGGCCCTGCGCGCTGCCCTGCCGCAGGCACGCATCACGCTGGTCGGCCTGCCCTGGGCACGCCAGTTCGCGCGCCGCTTCCAGACCTATATCGACGACTTCGTGCCCTTCCCCGGCCACCCCCTGCTGCCGGAACAGCCGATGCGCCACGAGGAACTCACGCCCTTCTACGCCGGCCTCTGTGCGCGGCGCTGCACGCTGGCGCTGCAATTGCACGGCAACGGCGCCGTCACCAACGACATCGTGGCCGGCTTCGGTGCCGGCACGATGGCCGGCTACCGCGATGGCGAGGCCGTCCACACCGAACGCACCGTCCTGTTTCCCTATCCGAAAGTCGGAGCCGAACCGGACCGGCTGTTGCGGCTGGTCGAGCGCCTCGGCGCCAGCGCCGTGGGCGACTATCTCGAATTCCCGCTGGCGCAGGACGACCGCAAGGAACTCGAGGCGAGCGGCATTGCGGCCGGCCTGGCGCCGGGCAGTTATATCTGCGTCCATCCGGGCGCCCGCAAGCGCGACAAATGCTGGCCGGCGCAGCGCTTCGCCGAAGTGGCGGACCGGCTTGCCGCCGAGTTCGGCGTGAACGTGGTGCTGACCGGCTCGGCCGACGAGTCCGACCTCGCCAACGAAGTGGCGAGCCACATGCAGGCACGTGCCGTGAATGCGGCCGCACCGATCTCGATCGGCGCGATGGCCGCGCTGATGAAGAATGCGCGCCTGCTGGTCTGCAACGATACCGGCGTGTCGCATATCGCCGCCGGCCTGCGCCTGAAAAGCGTGGTCATTTTCAGCAAGGCCGACATCGCGCGCTGGGCACCGCTCGACCGCGACAAGCACCGCTGCATCTGGGACCCCGACGCCCAGCGCTCGGCCGCGGTCCTGCAGCACGCGCGCGCCCTGCTTGCCGACACCGACCCGGAACGCCAGCGCACGGCGGGGATGTGGCCCTACTGGTAGCGCTCTGCCTTCGATGTCAGCGCCGGCCGGACGCGATCGTATTGAAGATGCCGGGGACATTCGTCCAGAAGCGGACAGCGCCTGAGATAGCCTGACGGACGAGGCGGCGGCGTCGATGGCGTTGCGCGGGTGTGAATGGCACGCGTGCCCCGGCCGCATGGACGTGTTTCGAGCGCTCCTGGAACCTGTCCCAGTAGGGAGGAGGAAGCTGGCGCGACATGCGCGTAGGCGACATGCGCGTAGGCGACATGCGCGTAGGCGATGCACGGCAAACGCAGGCAAGGCGCGAGGACGCCGCATGGCAAGCCACGGGCCTGCCAACTGCGCGACGAGCAAGGCCGCCCCCGCTTGTCAGGCGCGCCGACAGCGACTCATTCCCTACTGGGACAGGTTCTCAGGGCGGCGAGACAGGGAAGGATGGGGCACCCAACCCGGTCAGGACACGATGTATTTCACGCGTGCCAGGTTGCATGCTGAGTTCGCCGCCGCCGTCCGATGAAGCGAACGAGTCAACGGAGCCGCCGCGTTGGTAGAGTGCGATCCGCAGGCTTCGTCCCAAGGGGAGCAAATGGGCGTTTTCAATCTCGGACACCGGTATACGTTTGAGGTTCGTCATTCCTCGCACGCCGCCCCATTGCTGGAACAAAAAAGCCTTTTCGGTCACGACAGCCACACCCGGAACCTTGGGCTCGGTGGCCTTGAAACGATAGTCACTGGAACCCGGCAACCAGATTGCCACCGTCGCATACAGAACCTTCCCCTCTTCGCTCGGTATGGAGGCTGCAATGCGCTGCATTTCATCCGTTTTCAATTCCGGGCTGGAGCAGGCCGACAGCAGGAGAATCATGGCGGCAGTCAGAACACGTTTCATGGTTGTCGAAGCGCTGGTGAGGGTATTTCCAGTATACAATTTTTGACAACCGCGGCATCTCCTTTTTCGATGGCCCATGACAGGACGCCTCCACTGCTCGTCGAACTGGAATCGAACATTGACTGCTTCACCCTGGACCTCGGCCGGACCGCACTGCGCCCGCCCGACGATGCTTCCGTCAAAGGCTCGCTCGACAGGCTGAGGAATGGCCTGCGACCCACGCGAGCGCGATAGCGCGCGGCGTTCACACCTTCCAGCGCAAGGCAGCAGCCCCGGTTTCATGCAGGATGTCCGCGGCCAGCGCAATCACCTGATCGACCGGCACATCGGCCACGAAGCTGGCCTCATGAGGGCAGCGGCTGCTCAGGTTGACAGCGCCGCAGGTCGGGCAGTCCTGGCGCAGCGACAGCGCGGCGCGCAGCAGCCCCTGGCGCAAGGGCGTGCCGTCGATCAGGTTCGTCAGCCAGAAGATGCCGACGGCGGGCGTGCCGATCGCCAGCGCCAGGTGCAGGGGGCCGGTATCGTTCGACACCACGCATGCCGCCCGCTCGATCAGGCCGCACAGCCCGCCCAGGCCCAGCTTGCCGGACAGGTCGATGGCAGGCGCTGCCATCGATTCGATCACGCGGCGCACCAGCGGCGCCTCGGCTGCGGTGCCGTTCACCGCAACCTGCGCCCCCATGCGCGCCAAGGCGTCGCCGACGGCCGCGAACGATGCGGCTGGCCAGCAGCGACGCAGGTCAGTCGAGCCTGGCTGCAGCAGCACCAGGGGTGGCGCCGGGCGTGCAGGCGTTTCCTGGCTTGCCGGCGCGCCGCATGCAGACGAAATGATTGCAGCGGTGCGGGCCCCGGCAAGCGCTGCATCCCGCAGCGCGTCCTCGTCGCCTGCCCGCGCCCGCACGCCTGTCCAGGCGAGCGGATCCTCTGCCGAGCCGGCCGGCCGCAGCGGCTGTGGCGCGGCATGCGCCACGACGCGGGCCGCCTCGTCGCGGTCGGCCTGCGTGACGGCCAGCTCCTGCTCCAGCCTCGCCTCCACGGCGCCGGCCAGCGCCACCACTTCGAGCAGGGCCAGGCGGCGGTTGCCCGGCTCCGCATGGCGCACCCATCGATCCAGGGCCGGCGCCCCAGCGGCACGCGTACCAATGCTCAGGCGTGCGCCGAACGAGGCGGCCAGGGGATTCGAAAACCTGCCGCCGCCATACATCTGGCAGGCGATGTCGAAGCGCTGCGCCTGCATGGCGCGGCTGAAGCGCAGCGCCGTGCCGTCGTCAGGCGCATCCGGCGGCAGGCCGATGCCGGGCATGGGCGGGACGACGACGACCCGGTCCACCGGCCCCGGCCGGCCCGCGAGGAAGGCGGCGTGCCACGGCAGCCCGAGCAGGACCAGTTCGGCATCCGGATAGGCTCGCTTGAGCGCATGCAGCGCCGGCAGGGCGAACACGAAGTCGCCCACGGCATTTGGCCGCAGTACGCCGATCCTGCGCACCCCCGCCAGCTTGCCGGCAGCATGCTCCCTGCTCATTGCGCCGCCGCGTCGGCCTGGCGTTGGGCAGCGGACGCCGCGCCCAGCAAAACGTAGGGCGCATCGACCTCGCGCGCGGTGACGGTCGTCGGCAGCTCCATGTGATAGGCGCCCGAGGGCAGGATGCCGCAGCCGCCGTAGCGCTCCATGACGCGCAGTTGCGCCAGCACGTCCTCCCCGCAATGCCCGGGCGGCAGCGCCGGCCAGAAATCGAAGCCGCCGCAGGCGCGCAGTTTGACGCTGTCGAACAGCACGCAGCCGCCGACCCAGGCAACCCGGTACAGGCGGGTGCCGGCGCCGGGCGCGCGGCGCGACTGCACGTGGAACAGGTTGGCGGCGCTGTGCAGCCGGTGGCGCGCCCAGGCCGGCAGGCCCGGCCTGACGGTTTCGGGCTCGACCCGCCCCTCCCAGTATTCGATGTGTTCCTGCCCCGGCCGCACCTGGCCGAGGTAGCTCAGCCCGTGCACGGCGCTGCCGACGAAACCGCAGCCTTGCGCGACGATGGCGGCGTGCAGGCGGGCCAGCAAGTCGGGCTCGACGATGACGTCGTCGTCGAGGTAGAGGCAGAAGGGCGCGCTGGCCTGCGCCAGCAGGAAGGCGCGCTGCTCCGCCATGCCGCGCCGCGGCAGGTGGCGGTGGGTGTCGACGGCGATGCCGCGCGCGCGCAGGTAGCGCAGCACGGCCGCGACCTCGGGCTGCTCGACGGCCGCGGCGCGCTCGGACTGGTCGGACAGCACGATGCGCAGCGACGGCCCGCTCGACGCGCCCAGGGCGGTGAGCGTCACCGCCAGCGCCGCCGGCCGTTCGCAGCTGGGGATCAGGACATCGACGACGGCGGTCATGCCGGCCGCCCCGGTCCCGGTGCGTTCGGCGCGCGCGCGGCGCCGTACAGCCAGGGATTGAGCGCCGGGTCGTTGTACATCTTGTACTGCCGGTAGATCTTGAAGTAGGCGCGTCCGTCGCGGGTTTCGAACAGCAGGCGGTCGAGGCAGCCGCACAGGTCGGCGCGCTGGGTGACGAGCCGCCCCAGCCGTGCCGCGCAGGCGTCGACGTGCGCCGCGCCCGCATCGAGGCGCAAGGTTTGTTCGCGCATGTGGTGGATTTTGAGGGCGAGGATCGAGAGGCGGTCGATCATGGCGCCGGCGGTCTCGCTCGACAGCCGGGCGTCGGGCCCCGGCGTGACGCCTGCCGACGCCAGCGCGCCGAGAATCGCTTCGTCGATCGCCTCGACGGCATCGTTGCGCTGCTGGTTGTAGGCGTCGATGCGGCGCTTGCCGTCGGCGATGTCGGCGGCGGGAACGTCCTGGCGGCGCGCTTTGTCTTCTTCGCGCCACAGCAAACAATTAAATCGGTGGTTCGCCGCGACCGCGCGCCAGGCGTCGCCACCGGCGCCGGGGGCATCGGAAGCGTGTTCCGCCACCTGCAAAACAGCGTCGTGATAGAGGGTGATCGAGCCTGCATCGAGTCCTTGCGCCATGGCCGCCTCCGCCTGAAAAACTGCGTTGTGAACTCATGTTTGGAGACCTGCGGGGGCTTGAAAGTTCTATGCGATTCGGGTGTACACTTTATTCGAACGCAAAACAAAACCAGTCACCTTCCCCACCCCTGTTCTACCCCTATCATGCGCAGTCTCGACACCCCGAGCGCACCCTATCCGCGTCCGCAGATGGTGCGCCAGCAGTGGGCCAGCCTCGATGGCTGGTGGGAGTTCGCTTTCGACGATGCCAACCTCGGCCTGGCCGGGCGCTGGTTCGATGGCCGCGAACTGCCGCAGCGGATCCTGGTGCCCTTCCCCTACCAATCCACGACGTCCGGCATCGGCAGCAAGGAGATCCACGAAGTCATGTGGTACAGCCGAAGTTTCGAGCTGCCCGAGGACTGGGGCAGCGGTGCCCTGCTGCTGCATTTCGGCGCGGTCGACTACCGTGCCGACGTCTGGATCAACGGCCGCGTGGCGGGCCGCAACCGGGGCGGCCACGTGCCGTTTTCGTTCGACATCGCGCCCTACCTGCGGCCCGGCCAGAACCGGGTCACGGTGCGCGTCGAGGACCGCCAGGATCCCTACCAGCCGCGCGGCAAGCAGTCGGCCTCGGGCACGCCGGTGCGGATCTACTATTACTGCACCAGCGGCATCTGGCAAAACGTCTGGCTCGAGCCGGTGGCGCCGCTGCGCATCGACTACCTGCGCGTGCTGGAGGCCGATCCGGGCGGCGCGCTGGCCGTCTCGGTGCACCTGCACGGCCCGTTCAGCGAATGGGAGGCCGAGCTCGACGTGCTCGATGACCTCGAATCGCCGCGGGTCTGCGCCACTACCCGCACCGCCAGCCGCGGCGCCACCCTCGAACTGCGCACGGCCATTCCCGACCCCAAGCCCTGGTCGCCGAACGCGCCGCACCTGTACGGGCTGCGCGTGCGCCTGCTGCACCGCGGCCAGCTGGTCGACACGGTCGAGTCCTATGTCGGCCTGCGCTCGATCGAACTGAAGGACGGCTGGTTCCACCTGAACGGCAAGCGCATTTTCCTGCTGATGGCGCTCGACCAGGGCTACTGGCCCGACACCCTGCTCGCGGCCCCTTCGGACGAGGCCCTGCGCGAAGACGTGGCCTGGGCCAAGCGCTTCGGCTTCAACGGCGTGCGCAAGCACCAGAAGATCGAGCACGAGCGCTGGCTCTACTGGTGCGACCGGCTCGGCCTGATGGTGTGGGAGGAAATGCCGAACGCGCGCTCGTGGTCGGAGGAGTCCGAAGAGCGGCTCGAAATCGAATGGCTGCGCGCCGTCATGCGCGACGCCAACCACCCGTCCATCATCGCCTGGGTACCCGTGGTCGAAAGCTTCGGTTTCCCGGAGCTCATGCGCCATCCGCACCAGCACGATTTCCTGGAACGGATGGTGTCGCGCACGCGCCTGGTGGACGCCACGCGGCCGGTGATCGACAACGACGGCTGGCAGCATACCGACGTCACCGACGTCTGCACGATCCACGATTACTCGCACCCGGTCGAGGCGCTGCTCGAACGCTATGCCAGCACGCGCCTGACCGGCCTGCCGCCGGAGACCGGCTGGCACAAGGCCAAGGCCCTGTTCCTGCCGGGCGCCCAGTACCGCGGCCAGCCGATCGTGTTTTCCGAGGTCGGCGGCTACCTGCTGGCGCCCAGCGGCCCGGAACGGCGGCGCGACCGCCTGTACGATTCCTACGGCAACGTGCGCGACGAGGACGAACTGGCGCTGCGCTATCGCACCCTGATGGAGGGCCTGGCCTCGCTGCCCTTCCTCGCCGGGCTGTGCTACACCCAGCTGACCGACGTCGAGCACGAGCAGAACGGCATCCTGACGATCGACCGCGTGCCGCGCCTGCCGCCGGAACAGATCGCCGCCCTGCACCGCAGGCTCTGGCCCGAGACTTAGGAGACACTGAAAGTCCAGCGGTAATGCTTCTCAAAAGATTGCAGATCGTCCAGAATAGGCTGCATATCCGACAAGGAGCTTATGGACAAGATCTCATCGCTGGTCGGCCGTTACTCGTTTCGGGCCCGGGTGTTCTTCAACGGGGTCTTTTGCGATGCCAATGCATTTGCCCAGGACACCGAGGCGGGCCAGTTGCACCTGGTGCGCTCCGGCCCCGTGATCTTCCGCCAGGAGGGCCTGCCGCCCTTGCGGGTGGACACGCCGGCCATGGTGTTCTACCCGCACGGCAGCGCCCATGCGCTGGAGGTACCCGACGGCGCCAGCGCCAAGCTGCTGTGCGCCCACATCTGTTTCGAGGACGGCGGCGCCAATCCGCTGGCGCGCGCGCTGCCCGCATGCCTGCACCTGCCCTTCTCCAGCGTGCGCGCGCTCGAACACACGATCGAGCTGCTGTTCGCCGAAGCCTCGTGCGCCAACCAGGGGCGCGAGGTGATCCTCGACCGCCTGTGCGACGTGCTGATGATCCAGGTGCTGCGCCACCAATTCGAGCACGGCAGCCTGTCGGTCGGCTTGCTGGCGGGCCTGGCGGACCGCCAGCTGGCGCCGGCGCTGGCAGCCATCCACGAGCGCCCGCACGAGCCCTGGCAACTCGAGACGCTGGCGCGCGAGGCCTGCATGTCGCGCGCCCGCTTTACCGAGCACTTCCGCAACGTGGTGGGAATGCCGCCGGGAGAATACCTGACGCGCTGGCGCATCGGCCTGGCGCAGGACCTGCTGCGCAAGGGGATGCCGGTCAAGGTGGTCAGCGGCCAGGCCGGCTATACGAGCGCGCCCGCCTTTACGCGGGCGTTTACGGGGCTGGTGGGGGTGTCGCCACGGCAGTGGCTGAAAGACGTCGCGCCGGCATGAGCCGGCGCGACGATGACTTCAAAAAAACCTGAAACGGCTTATTTCAGCAGGCGGGTACGGCTGGCAACCAGGGCGATGACCAGCGACAGGCCGCCGACATATCCGATGGCTACCTGCATGCCGACATGGTGGGCGATGGCGCCGATCACCGGAGGCCCCATCAGGGTGCCGCTGTAGGCCATGCTGGCGACACCGGCCAGCGCCACCGGGCCGTGGGCGCCGGCGGCGCTGAACACGAACGGGAACAGCAGCGCCATGCCGATGCCGGCGACGGCGAAGCCACCCAGTGCGAAGTACGCGTTCGGCGACAGCACCGCGAAGAACAGGCCGGCGGCGGCCAGCAGCGCGCCGCTGGTGAGCAGGCGCTGGGCGCCGTAGCGGGTCTTGAGCCGGTCGCCGACCAGGCGCGAGACCAGCATCATCGCCGAGAAGCAGGTCAGGCCGAGCGGCGCCATGCCGGCGGTGACGTTGAAGTGTTCCTTGAGGAACACGCCGCTCCAGTCGGCGATGCTGCCTTCCGACATTGCGCCCAGGAAGCCCAGCAGGCCCAGCAGCGCCATCGGGCCGCGCGGCAGTGCGAACTTCTTCTTTTCGACGGTCTCGGCGGTGTCGCCGGCGTCGAGCATCTGGCAGGCACCCCACAGCAGCAGCGCCAGCGGACCGGCCAGCATGATGAAGTGGGTTGCCGGAGCAATTTTGAGGCCGGCCATGATGCTGCCCAGGGTGGCGCCGACCAGGCCGCCGGCACAGCACAAGCCATGCAGCATCGACATTTCCGACTTGCCGGACTCTTTTTCGCGCTTGGCGGCAATCGAGTTCATCGCGACGTCATAGGTACTGGCGGTGATGCCGAGCAGCAGCACCGCCATCATCAGGCGCGACACCGAGGGCGCCAGGCCGATCGACACCAGCACGGCCAGCAGGGCCAGGCCCGAGATCAGCAGCGATTTACGGGCGCCGAACTTACTCATCAGGAACGACGATACGGGGAACGACAGCAAGGCGCCGACGCCGCCACACAGCAGCACCATCGACAGGGCCGAGTGCGACACGTGCAGACGCTCGGCGAGGGCGGGAATGCGGCCGGCCCAGGAGCCCATCACCAGGCCGAACAGTGCAAACAGCACCGGCAGGGCATAGTCCTGGACTTGAACGAGAACCGAGCGGCGCGACGAAGAAATCGGGGCGGGGACAGCGGCAACAGAGGTTTGCATGGATCGTTGAATCGTTGAGTAAATGCCTGGCGCCAGGTTGTTCGTGACTGACTGCTAACAGGGGTGGAAAAAACAAACGCCAACCTGCAAACGGTTGGCGTCAAGAAGCTGATGGGGGGCAATTTTACGCACCCACATCCCATTTTTGGTTTGCCGTACGGAAAAAATTTACGCGCGTTGCATGGCGATCACAGTCGAAAAATCAAGTAGTTAGCAGCGATGCACGGGCTGTTAAACGTATTGCATGCAATCAATTTATTTCTGCTCAAAAAGCCGTTACGGAATGTAAAAACCCTTGAGAGAACGGGCTCCGGACGCGCAATCAAAAAGTCGCTCGACCGGGTCCGCCGCCGCGCCGGTTGCGCCACCTCACCACCGACGAGTCCGGCTCGCGGTAGCGTTAAAGCTTCCAACAGGAAACTTTTGAGGAGAATGCGATGTCCCGTGCGTACTGGCCGTTTCTCGTGGCGACCCTGCTGGCCGGCGCCGCCCAGGCAGCGCCCTACCCGAATGTGTACGGCGCCCCGCCGGAGGTACTGCGCGGTAGCGACTGGTACCGCCAATGCCTGCGCGTCGCGCGTCACACGCTGCCGCGCGAGCACCAGACGGCCGCCGCCGGCAAGGGAGAAGCCTGCGACGCCGGCGCGCTGTACTACGACACCCTCAACCTGCCCGAGGCCGGCAAGGCGGACTGGGACAAGGTGCGCGCCTGCGCGGTGCGCACCCAGGCCCACGGGGTCCTGATGATGCTGTATGCGAATGGCGCCGGCATGACGCCGAACTTCGACCTGGCCCTGAAGTACGCCTGCAGCATCCAGAGCCCGGTCGACGAAATGAAGGCGCGGGTGCAGCACCTGCGGCGGCGCGCCAGCGGCGAGGACCGCGCCGCGCTCGACGTCTGCGACGACGTCGCCAGCGCCGACAAGCGCGGCCAGTGCGCGGCCGTGCGCGAACGCCAGCGCGACAAGTCGCGCGCAGCCCAGCTCGCCACCATCGCGCGCGGCTGGAGCGCCAAGGAGCAGCTCGGGCTGGAGATGGCGACCAAGGCCGTGCAGTATTTTGCCCAGCACCGCGTCGACTACGAAACCGACACCGGCAGCGGCGCCGCGCGCTCGCTGCAGCTCGACGCGCAAGCGCTCGAACTCGACACCTTCAGCGCCGACATCCTCGATGCGGAAGCGGGCAAGGCGCCGCGCTTCTCCGAGGCCGAGTTCGCCGCCCTGGAAGAAAAAATGAACGAGACCTACCGGCGCTTCATGCTGACCCGGCCCGCCAGTTCGTCCTACCTGGGTACGATCCGCAAGAGCGGCGTCGAGAAGACCCAGCGTGCCTGGCTGGCCTACCGCGACGCGATGGAACTGTTCGGTTCGATCCGCCACCCGCAGGTGCCGGGGTCCGGCTGGCGCGCGCTGCTGACTGCGCGCAGGCTCAAGCAGCTGAGCGAACTCGACAACGCGGCCGCCGGCCGCTGATGCACGCGCGGCGCGGGGTACCCTGTTGAACCAGCCTGGCCGGCACGCTTTTGCGGCACGCGGTAGGATAGCGATTCCGCAATCAAAGGACAGAGCACATGAGCGCCAACTTGTTCGACATTCCGCTGCGCCGCCTCGAGGGCCAGGAAGCCACGCTCGGCGATTACCGCGGCAAAGTCATGCTGATCGTCAACGTCGCATCGCAATGCGGCCTGACGCCGCAATACGCCGGCCTCGAGAAGCTGTTCGAGAAATACGAAGAACGCGGCCTGGTCGTGCTGGGCTTTCCCTGCAACGATTTTGGCGCCCAGGAGCCGGGCACCGAGGCCGAGATCGCGGACTTTTGCCAGCGTAACTATGGCGTGCGCTTCCCGATGTTCGAGAAGCTCGAGGTCAACCGCGAGGCGCGCCACCCGCTCTACCGCGAGCTCGTCGCCGCCCAGCCGCAGGCGCGCCAGCTTGACGGCAGCACCTTCGCCGACAAGCTGGCCCAGCACGGCCTGAGCCCGAAAAACCCGTCGGACGTGATGTGGAATTTCGAGAAATTCCTCGTCGGGCGCGACGGCCAGGTCATCGCCCGCTTCGCCCCCGACGTCAAGCCGGACGACCCCGCGCTGGTCGCAGCCATCGAGGCCGCGCTGGGCTGAGCGGCCGGATTTTGCGCACCCGGGCAGGTGCGCAAAATCCTTGGTGCCTTTTGTTTCCCGTTAGAATAGCCCCCTGGGCCGGTTCCCGAGTGCACGCACGCCTTGTCGGGCATCGGCTGGACCGGCTGGCTCGGCTAATGCGTTGCCGTCATCACCATAAAAACGGTACATTAGCGCGGGTTCGAGACTGTCCGCGAGGGAGGCGTACGTGAACCAAGGCATGAATACGGTAGGGCAACAACGATGGTTGCCGGCCACCGACCTGAGCATCGATTGCGATCGCCCGCCGGCACGGTCGCGCCGCCGCGCGTCCCCATCGCAGGCCGGTCTTGCCTGCGCCACCTTCCTGATCCGCTCGGGAGGGCCTGATGAAACCTCCTGACCTGCCGCCACACGCACCGCGTCGCGCGCGCCGGACCGGGTGACGCCGATGCTGTCACTGGTCGTTCTTCTCCCCTTCCTCGGCGCGCTCATTTCCGCCTGCCTGCCGAAAGGTTCGCGCAACCGCCCGGCCGCCGTCGCCGGCACCGTCACGCTGGCGGCGCTGGGACTGGCGATCTACGCCTTCGGCAGTGTCGGAGACGGCGAGATCCTGCGCGAGCGCTACGAATGGCTGCCCGAATTCGGCCTCGACCTCATGCTGCGCATGGATGGCCTGGCCTGGGTGTTTACCCTGATGGTGCTGGGCATCGGCCTGCTGGTGCTGGTGTACGCACGCTACTACATGTCCAAGCGCGACCCGGTAGCGCGCTTTTTCGCCTACATGCTCGCCTTCATGGGCTCGATGCTGGGCGTGGTCCTGTCCGGCAACCTGATCCAGCTCGTCATCTTCTGGGAACTGACCAGCGTCACCTCTTTCCTGCTGATCGGTTACTGGCAGCACCGCAACGACGCCCGCCGCGGCGCCCGCATGGCCTTTACCGTCACCACGTTCGGCGGACTGTGCCTGCTGGCCGGTGTCCTGATCCTCGGCCACATCGCCGGCAGCTACGAGCTCGACACGGTGCTGGCCGCCGGCGACCGGATCCGCGCCCACGACTGGTATCTCCCGGCGCTGGTGCTCGTTGCGCTCGGCGCCCTGACCAAGAGCGCGCAATTCCCCTTTCACTTCTGGCTGCCGCATGCGATGGCGGCGCCGACCCCGGTCTCGGCCTACCTGCACTCGGCAACGATGGTCAAGGCCGGCATCTTCCTGCTGATCCGCCTGTGGCCGGTCCTGTCGGGCACCCCCGAATGGAGCTGGATCCTCGGCGCCGCGGGCGTGTGCACGCTGCTGATCGGTTCCTTCTTCGCGATTTTCCAGAACGACATGAAGGGCCTGCTGGCCTATTCCACCATCAGCCACCTGGGCCTGATCGTCGTCCTGCTCTCGATCGGCTCGCCGCTGTCGGTGGTGGCGGCGGTGTTCCACACGATGAACCACGCGGTGTTCAAGGCCTCGCTGTTCATGGCGGTCGGCATCATCGACCATGAAACCGGCACCCGCGACATGATCCAGCTGAGCGGGCTGCGGCGCGCCATGCCGCAGACGGCGGCGCTGGCGATCGTCGCCAGCGCCGCCATGGCCGGGGTGCCCTTCCTCAACGGCTTCCTGTCGAAGGAAATGTTCTTCGCCGAGACGATGCAGGTCGGCGGCAGCGAGCATTGGGGCATGTCGTACGCGGCCGTGGCGATGGGCGTGTTCAGCGTGGCGTATTCGCTGCGCTTCATCAGCGTGTTCTTCGGCCCGCTGGCCACCGACTTGCCGCAGGAGCCGCACGAGCCGCCGCGCTGGATGCGCTTCCCGGTCGAATGCCTGGTGCTGCTGTGCATCGCGGTCGGCATCATGCCCAATCTCGTGGTCGGCGACGTGCTGGCGGTGGCGGCGCAATCGGTGATCGGCGCCCCCCTGCCGGAATACAGTCTCGCCATCTGGCACGGCGTCAACCTGCCGCTCATGATGAGCGTGGCGGCGCTGGCCGGCGGCGTGCTGTTCTACCTGCTGCTGCGCCGCTATGCGGGCCTGGCCGAACGCGAACGGGTGCCGGTGCTGTACCGGCTGAACGGCGCCCAGGCCTACGAGAGCAGCCTGCTGGCGCTGTCGCAGGCGGCCGCCTGGCTGCTGCGCTGGAGCGGCACCCGGCGCCTGCAACTGCAATTGCTGCTGCTGATGGTGATGATGGTGGCGGTGCCGCTGCTGGTGGTGCGGCCCCTGCCCGCGCTGCCGCCGCTGAGCCTGTCCGCCCTCGATCCGCTGTTTGCCCTGCTGTGGGTGATCGGCGCGGTGTGCGCGCTGGGGGCGGCCTACCAGGCGAAATACCACCGCCTGGTGGCCCTGATCCTGGTCGGCGGCACCGGGGCCGTCACCAGCCTGACCTTCCTGTGGATGTCGGCGCCCGACCTGGCGCTGACCCAGCTGATGGTCGAGACGGTGACCACGGTGCTGATCCTGCTCGGCCTGCGCTGGCTGCCGCCGCGCTTCGCGCCGGCCGGCCTGGCGGCACGGGTGCCGGCCAGCTCCTGGCTGCGGCGCGGGCGCGACGCCGCGGTCGCGGTCGGCGGCGGCCTCGGATTGGCGGCCGCCACCTATGCGCTGCTGTCGAGCGAGGCGCCGCCCACCATCAGCGACTTCTATCTCGAGCGTGCGCTGAGCGAAGGCGGCGGTGCCAACGTCGTCAATGTGCTGCTGGTCGACTTCCGCGGCTTCGACACGATGGGCGAAATCACGGTGCTGGTGGCGGTCGCGCTGACCGTCTACGCACTGCTGCGGCGTTTCCGCCCGGCCCCCGAGAGCATCGCGATTCCGGTGCAGCAGGCCAGCGACGTCGACCCGGCGGCGACCCAGACGCCGGCGCAGCAGGCCAGCAGCGGCTACCTGCAGATCCCGGCCGTCTACCTGCGCTTCCTGTTGCCCTTCATGGGCATCATCGCGGTCTACTTCTTCATGCGCGGCCACAACCTGCCGGGCGGCGGCTTCGTCGCCGGCCTGATCTTCGCCACGGCGCTCATCGTCCAGTACATGGTCGGCGGCACCGAATGGATCGAATCGCGCCTGCGCCTGCGCCCGCACCGCTGGATCGCCTGGGGCCTGGTGACGGCCTGCGGAACCGGCCTCGGCGCCTGGCTGTTCGGTTACCCCTTCCTCACCAGCCACACGGCGCACCTGGACCTGCCGGTGCTGGGCGAGATCCACGTGCCGAGCGCCTTCGTGTTCGACCTCGGCGTGTTCCTGGTCGTGGTCGGCACCACCATGCTGATCCTGGTCGCCCTGGCGCACCAGTCCCTGCGCAGCCACCGCGCCCCGCCCGGGGCGACCCGCGCCACCATTCCCCCGGCCAAGGAGATTGCCTGATGGAAGCCGTTCTTTCGCTCGCCATCGGCATCGTGTTCGGCGCCGGCATCTGGCTGCTGCTGCGCCCGCGCAGCTTCCAGGTGCTCACCGGCCTGATGCTGATGTCGTATGCGGTCAACCTGTTCATCTTCGTCATGGGACGGGTCTGGCTCGACAAGCCGCCGTTCACGCCCGCCGGCACCCGGATCGTCCCGTCCGTGCTGGCCGATCCGCTGCCCCAGGCGCTGGTCCTGACCGCGATCGTGATCGGCTTTGCCACCACGGCGCTGTACCTAGTGGTGATGATCGGCACGCGCGGCGTCACCGGTACCGACCACGTCGACGGCGAGGAGCCGGAAGTATGATGCCGGCGTTCCTCCCGCAACACCTCATCATCCTGCCGGTCCTGCTGCCGCTGCTGTGCGGCGCCGTGCTGGTGCCGCTGACCCAGGGCCGGCACGGCGCCAAGTTCGCAGTCGGTTACGCCTCGGTGCTGGCCCAGCTGGTCGTCGCCTGCCTGCTGATGGCGCAGGCCGACGGCGGCGCCTGGCCGGGCGGCATCGGCGTCTATCTCGCGGCCAACTGGGCCGCGCCCTTCGGCATCGCGCTCGTCGCCGACCGGCTGGCCGCGCTGATGCTGCTGCTGACCGCCGTGCTGGCACTGGCGGCGCTGCACTACGCGATGCAGCGCTGGAGCCGGATCGGCGTGCATTTCCACTCGCTGTTCCAGTTCCTGCTGATGGGCATCAACGGTGCCTTCCTGACGCACGACCTGTTCAACCTGTTCGTCTTCTTCGAAGTGATGCTGGCGGCCTCGTATGGCCTGCTGCTGCACGGCTACAACGCCGAGCGCCTGCGCGCGAGCATGCAATACATCGCGGTCAACCTGGCGGCCTCGCTGCTGTTCCTGCTCGGCACGGCCCTGATGTACGCCACCACCGGCACCCTGAACATGGCCGACATGGCCGTGCGCATCGGCGCCATGGGTCCCAACGAGATCGCCCTGCTGAAAGTCGGCGCGGCGGTGCTGGCGCTGGCCTTCCTCACCAAGGGCGCGATGTGGCCGCTCGGCTTCTGGCTGCCGACGACCTATGCCGCCGCCTCGCCGCCGGTGGCGGCCATGCTGGTGCTGATGACCAAGGTCGGCGCCTACGTCATCCTGCGCCTGTGGCTGCTGCTGTTCGGGGACCAGGCCGGAGCGGCCACCGGCTTCGGCTACGACGCCCTGGTCTGGGGCGGCATGGCCACCATCGTGTTCGGCGCGGCCGGCATGCTGTCCTCGGACAGCGCCGGACGGATGGCCGGCTACAGCGCGGTGGTGTCCTCGGGTACGCTGCTGGCGGTGATCGGCTACGGCCAGCCTTCGCTGGTGACGGCCGGCCTGTACTACCTGATCGGCTCGACGCTGGCGGTGGCCGCCTTCCTGCTCCTGATCGAGCTGATCGACCGCATCCGCACGCCGGGTTCGGCGATGCTGGCGCTGACGATGGAAGCCTGGGCCGTCGAAGACACCCCGGAAGAGCCGCGCGGCAAGGGCGTGCCGGCGGCGATGGCCTTCCTGTCGCTCGCATTCGCTGCCTGCGCCCTGATGATCGCCGGCCTGCCGCCGCTGTCGGGTTTCGTCGCCAAGTTCGGCATGTTCCATGCGCTGCTCAATCCGGAAGCCGGGAGCGGCAGCATCGGCGCGACCGGCTGGACCCTGATGGCGCTGATCATCGTGTCGGGACTGATCGCCGTCATTTCCATGATGCGCTTTGGCGTACGCACCTTCTGGGCCGCGGAAATCATGGCGCCGCCGCGCCTGCAGCTGTCGGAAGTGGCGCCGATCAGCGCCCTGCTGCTGCTGTCGGTAGGCATGACGATCCAGGCGCGCCCGCTGTTCGATTATCTCGGCCGCGCCAGCGCCGACCTGCACAACCCGGCCAACTACGTGCGCCGGGTGCTGACCGAAGCGCCCGTGCCCGGCCCTGCCAGCCGCCAGGAGGCCCCATGAAGCGGACGATCATGCGCTGGCTTCCCCACCCGGTCATGGCGCTGGTGCTGTGCGTGCTGTGGCTGCTGCTGAACCAGGCCTTCGATGCCGCCAGCATCCTGCTCGGCGCCGCGCTCGGCATCGCCATCCCGCTACTGGTGCGGCACCTGCAGCCGCTCGGCTACCCGCGCATGCGCGCGCCCCTCACCCTGCTGCGCCTGCTGGGCATGGCGTCGGTCGAGATCGTGCGCTCCTGCTTCAACGTCAGCCACATCATCCTGTTTGCCGATTACAAGAAGGTCAATTCGCAGTTCATCCGGATCCCCCTGAGCATCCGCGATCCCTATGGACTGGCCATGCTGTCCTGCCTGATCAACATGACGCCGGGCACGGTCTGGGTCGAGATCCTGCCCGAACGCTACGAACTGTCGCTGCACGTGTTCGACCTGCACGACGCGCAGTGGTGGATCAACACCATCAAGACCCGTTACGAACAACCCCTGATCGACATCTTTGAAACGGAGCGCACCCGTGGCGACCTTGCTTGAACTCTCGATAGCCTATGCCCTCGTGTGCGTGCTGGTGGCGATGCTGCTGTGCGCGCTGCGCCTGGTGCTCGGCCCCTCCGCGCACGACCGCGTGCTCGCCCTGGACACCTTGTGGATGACCGGCATGGTGCTGGCGCTGGTGCTGGGCATCCGCTTCGGCACGCAGGTGTATTTCGAGGTGGCCATCCTGATCGCGCTGGTCGGTTTTGTTTCGACAGTGGCGATGGCGAAATTCCTGATGCGCGGGGAGATCATCGAATGACCGGCATCCCCGACCTGCCCGCCTGGGCCGCGATTCCCATCGCACTGCTGCTGGTCCTGGGCGCCAGCATCGTCCTGATCGGCACGCTGGGCCTGCTGCGCCTGCCCAGCTTCTACCAGCGCATGCATGGCCCTGCCATCACGATCACGCTCGGCGCCGGCTGCATCCTGATCGCTTCGATGGTGTATTTCACGGTGATCCAGGCGCGCGCGGTGGTCCACGAGGTGATCATTTCCGTCTTCCTGCTGATGACGGCGCCCGTAGTGTCGATGCTGATCATGCGCGCGGCCGTCTACCGCGACCTGCGCGCGCGCAAGCGCGGTGCCGGCGTCACCGCAGGCGACGTGTACACGATCGTCGAGGGAGAAAACGAGCGCAGCCCGGCGCCCGGCAAGCGCTGACGCCTCATTCCCTTTTCGCTGCCAGGTCGGCGCTGCCGGCGCTGTCCTGCGGCACCGGCGGCGTCAGCACGGATGCGGTATCGGTCTGCGTCGAGTAGGTGAGGAAGGCCAGGTGGGCCTCGTATCGCTCGAGCACGTCGGCAATCACCTGCTGGCGGGTCAGGCCCATCAGGTCATAGCCTCCCGAACCGGTCTGGGTGAATACCTCGAGGCGATAGTAGACGTCGGTCTCGCGCGACATCCGGCCGGAGAACATGGGCACCGGCGCCTCGACGATGGCGACGTGGTAGTGGAAGGCGCGGAAGGTATCCATCGCTACCCGCAGCAGGGGTTCCTCGATGCCGCCGGCATTCGTCACGGCGCTGCGCTCGACCTCGTAACCCTGGTTGCGGAACTCGGCGGCGACGTCGTCGAGCGCCGGCCGCACCACCCGGTTGAGGAACTGGGTAACCTGGCGCAGCGTCGGAAACGCGAGCATCTGCTCGAGCCGCTGCTTCCACGAGCGCTCCGGCAGGTGGCCGCCGGCCGGGGCCATCGAGCGCCGGTGCAGTACTTGCCCCTCGCGCTCGGCGCGCTCCATGCGCAGCACCTTGTGGAAGGAGGCCATGACCAGGTAGGCGATCATCGTCACCGGCAAGGCGAAGATGAGGGTCGCGTACTCCATCGTCGTCACGCCGCCGGCGAGCAGCATGGCGACCGTGAGCAGCGCGGTGAGCACGGCCCAGAAGATGCGCAGCCACTTCGGCCCGTCCTGGGACGGATCGGGGATCGAGGCCGAAAAATTCGACATCACCATGGCGCCCGAGTTCGCGCTGGTCAGGTAGAACAGCAAGCCCGACAGCGTTGCCAGTCCGATCAAAAACATCGCGCCCGGGAACATTTCCAGCAGCGCATACCAGCCGCGCTCCGGACTGTCGATCGCCAGCTGGGCGAAGTCCATGTTGCCGAGCATGACCTGGTACAGGGCCGAATTGCCGAACAGCGACACGATGATGAAGTCGCACAGCACCGGGGCGGTGATCGCCGCGATCACGAATTCGCGCAGGGTGCGCCCGCGCGAGATGCGCGCCAGGAACACGCCGACAAAGGGTCCCCAGGCGAGCCAGAACGCCCAGAAGAACAGCGTCCATCCGCCCATCCACTCGGCGCCGCCGGGCTCGTAGGCGAAGGTCCGCAGCGTGCGCGCGGGGAAGGTGACGAGGAACTGGCCGACGTTCTCGACGAAGGCGTTCAGCAGGAAGGCGGTCTGCCCGGTCACGAGGATGTAGACCATCATGGCCACGGCGCTCCACAAATTGAGCTCGGAGATCCAGCGGATGCCGCGGTCGACGCCCGAGGTGGTGGCGGCGATCGTCAGGATCACCGCGCCGATGACCAGCGCGATCTGCAGCGCCAGCCCTTGCTCGAGCCCGAAGATCAGCGAAAAGCCGACGCTCAGGAGCACCACGCCGATGCCCATCGAGGTGGCGACGCCGAACACGGTGCCGACCAGCGCGATGATGCTGATGCCGTCGCCCAGCGGGCCGCGCACCCGCTTGCCGAGCAGCGGATAGAGGGCGGCGCGGATCGACAGCGGCATGCCCCAGCGGTAGGCGAAGTATCCCATCGCCATCCCGAGCAGCGCATACATCGCCCAGCCGGCGACGCCGTAATGAAACATCGTCCAGACCACCGCATCCTGCATGGCGGCGGCGCTGCCGCCGGCGCCGGCGGGCGGATGCAGGTACTGGAAGACGGGGCCGGTCACCGAATAGAACAGCATGTCGATCCCAACGCCTGCGGCGAACAGCATCGCGACCCAGGTCACGAGCTTGTACTGCGGCCGCGACTGATCGGGACCGAGCCGCACGTCGCCCTCCTTGGAAAACGCGACCCACAGCACGAAACCGATCACCAGGGTCATCGTGAGGACGTAGTACCAGCCGAGGTTGATCGCGATCCAGTCGACGGCCATTTTCATCGTGGCGCGCGCATCGAGTGGCATCAGGATGGCCCAGGACGAGAAGGCGAGGATCACCACCGACGAGATCGCCAGGACGCTCCAGTGGAGGCTCGCGGTGCGGTCCTCGAGCACTTCCTGCGGCCCCTTGCTGAGGTCGCTGCGCGAGACCGGCGGCTCATCCTCCACTGGCCGCTCGGGCCGGCGCGCCGTGCCGCCGAAGCGGCTGCGCTCGAGGGGCGGGTGCCACTTGCCTGCCGGCGCTTCGGACGCTTGCGGACCTGGCGCGGCAGCACCGGGGCCTTGCTGGTCGGTCGGCTCGATGGCCATGATGTTCGCTCCTTCGCTGGACGCGGCACCCTCCCGGAAGTCGCTCGATGGGATTGACGAGTCATTGTAGATGATCCTGCTGCGCATTCGATTCGCGGCGCAGAACGGGCCAGCTACCCGGAAACATGCCGGGCCGATTCGCGATGGCGGCCGGCCCCTGGCGAAAAAAAACGAGCCTTGCAGCTCGTTGTCGAATGCGTCCTTCGAGCTGGACGGTCGTACCAGGATCAGGCCAGCACTTTGATCTCCTCGGGTGCCAGGGTGGCGCCGGCCAGCGCCAGGAATTCCTCGCGCCCGCGCTCGCCATGCAGGTCGGCTGCGATCCGCCCCTTGTCGAGCACGATGATCCGGTGCGCCGAGAGGATCGTCTCGCGCCGGTGGGCAACGATGATCCGGGTCATCGGCAAATCCTTGATGGCGGCATTGACTTGCTGCTCGCGGGCCACGTCGAGGTGGCTGGTGGCCTCATCGAGCAACAGCAGGGTTGGTTCACGGTACAAGGCGCGTGCAATCAGGACGCGTTGCTTCTGGCCGCCCGACAACACGGTGCCCATGTCGCCAATCAAGGTATGGAAGCCCATCGGCATGGCGTCCACGTCGTCCAGCACGCCGGCTTGGCGTGCGCAGTCGCGGACGCGCGGAATCGATGGCGCGTCCGCGAAGAAGCTGATGTTGTCCGCAATCGAGCCTGCGAAGAGTTGGTCGTCCTGCAGCACCACGCCGATCTGGGAGCGGTACTGCGCCAGGCCGGCGCCGTTCAGGGGCCGCCCGTCGATCAGAATCTCGCCCGCAGTGGGTTCGAGCAGGCTTGCCATGATCCTCAGCAGCGTGGTCTTGCCACAGCCCGAAGGGCCGACGATGGCCACCGACTCGCCAGGCGCAATCGACAGGTCGATACCGTCGATGACCCAGGGGTCGCTGGCGCCGTAGCGAAACCGCAGTCCGCGCAACTCGAGCGCCAGCGGCACGCGCGCAGTGCCGTCATCCGGGGGCGCGACGCCCTCGTCCTCGGGCGCCGTCAGTGCGATGTCGGCAAGGCGCTCGGCATGCAGGCGCAACATCCAGAGCTCCATCGCCTTATCGATCAGGCCACTCACGCGGCTGAGGAACTGGTCCTTGTAGCTGATAAAGGCGAGCAGCATCCCGACCGAGAACGTGTTATCCAACACCCGTAGCGCACCGAGCCAGATCACCAGCACGGCAACTACGCCAAGCAAAGTCGAATTCACGGTCCGGAACAACAAACCGAGCTTTTGCGTGGTCACCTGGCGATTCACGGTCTGCACCAGCAGGCCGAGCCAGTGGGCCTGGCGCGCCGCCTGCGCATTGAACAACTTGATCGTCTTCATGCCGCGCAGCGTTTCCAGCAGGTGGCTGTCACGTCGCGCTCCCCAAACGATGGCCTCGGCCGAAGCATTGCGCAGGCTGGCATAGGAGATTACACGCAACAAGGCATACAGAAGTGCCGCGGACACCACCAGTGTCGCGAGCCCGGGCGCATACACGAACATGACCACCAGCGTAATCAGCGACATCAGGCCATCGAGGATGATTTCGACCAGATGCGTGGTCAGCGCCTGCAAGATCGTTTCCTGCGAACCGAAACGAGACAGCACGTCCCCCAGGTGCCGGCTCTCGAAATACTGCGTCGGCAGCCGCACCATATGGGCGAACAGACTGGCCCGTCCGGAGACCTTGAGCGTGCTCGAGATCGCGATCAGCGTGGCGCCGCGCATGGCGGTAATAGCCACCCTCAGCAACAGGATGAACAAAAAGCCGAGCGCGAGCGTGAGCAGGAGGTCGCGGTCGGCACTGACAAGCGCCTCATCGACCACCCACTGCATGAAGAACGGGCTGACGACGCCCAGCAGTTCGATGGCCAACGCCATGCATGCCAGCACGCCGAGCGAACGCCGGATTCCAACCAGCTTGCCGACCAGCGCGCGCAGCCGCACGCGCGGCACGGGTTCGGCCGCGACAAAGCCGGGCGCCGGGCTCAGTTCCAATGCCACGCCGGTGAAGTGGCGCAGCACCTCCGCGTGCGCCAGACGCCGTACGCCATAAGCGGGATCGTGAATCACGACCCCGGCTGCGGTGACGCGCTTGAGCACCACGAAATGGTTCAGGTCCCAGTGCAGGATACAGGGGGTCGCCAGCAGCGGCAGTTCGTCCGCTTCCAGCCGCAAGGGCCGCGCCGTCATGCCGAGATGGCCGGCGATCGCGACCATGTCCTTGAGCGAGGCGCCGCGTTGCGACAGGCCGTAGCGGCGCCGCAGCTGTATCAGGCCGTAGCCCTCGCCATGGAAGGAAGCAATCATGGCCAGGCAAGCCAGCCCGCACTCGGCCGCTTCGGTCTGCAGGATCATGGGCAGGCGGCCGCCGTATCCTGCGCTTTCTTGCCAGCTCATCATTGGTTCATTCTCCCCGTCAGCGTGTACAACGGATCGAGCACCCACTCGAACAGCCGGCGCCGCTCGAGCAGCACGTCGGCGTCGAGCTGCATGCCCGGCTGCAGCGGTGCCGGCTTGCCGTAGGCCGTGACATATTGACGTTCGAGGTTGACTGTCACGCGGTACAGCGCTTCGGCCGGAGTCCCCGCCGTGTTGCCAGTGAAAACGGCCGGCAGTTCGGATGGTTCCATCGCGGTGCGCGACACGCTGGCGATGACGCCGCGTGCATGGCCGAATTTCTGGTACGGATAGGCGCGGTAACGCAACAGCACGGTCTGCCCGGCATGCAGGAACCCGATCGCCTGGCTCGGCGCGTACAGGTGCGCCTCGAGCACGGCGCCGCGCGGCACAATGCTCAGCAGCGGTGCCGCCGGCCCGACCGCGGTGCCGGCATGCGCATGGACCGCCGTAACCGTCCCTGACTGCGGCGCCGGGATCACCAGCGAGCGCCGCGCTTCGACTTCGCCCAGCTCACGGCTGTTGACGGCCAGGGTGCGGGCGATGACCGCTTCCTGGGTCGCCATTTTCGACGGCAGCTGGTCGAGCTCTCCCCTGACCGTGGCGCGTTCACGTTCGAGCGACAGCACGCCGCGTTGCAGCGTGCGCAGCTTCGCTGCCTGGTCGAGCGCGCTTTCTGCGGCGACCCGCACCTGCTGCTCCGAGATATAACCGCTGCCCTGCAGCCCCCCGAGGCGCTGCTGCCATTGCTGTGCCAGCGCCAGGCGCTTTTGCTGGACCTCGATTTCCTGGCGCAGGTTGTCGGCCTCGCGCCCGAGCGTGTCGTAGCGGGTGGTCAGGGCGGCACGCTGCTGCGCGACCATCTCTTGGGCGCGCAGCCTTTCCACCTCCAGCGTCGCACGCTGTGCCTCGAGTGCACGCACGGTGCCGGCCTGGGTATCGCCCAGCGCGGCGCTCTGCTCTTCCGTCGACAGTTGCGCCATCGGCTGGCCCTGCTTCACCTGTGCCCCCTCGCGGACCAGCACCGAGCTCACGACCGCGGCACGCGGCGCGAACACGCGCACCATCCCCTGCTGCGGGACCAGCCAGCCGGACACGGCTGCCTTGCGCGTGTAGCTGGCCGCAAACAGGAGCAGGAGGATGGCCAGCACCGTCAACGCCGCCAGGCCGGCAAACCACCAGTTCATCGCGCGTGGCTTGACCAGGATGGTTCCCAGCCATTCCGATTGCTGGTGGCGCAGCACCTCGGGCCGGAACAGCGGCACCCCGACGGCGCTGCCGCGTTCACGCTCGCCTTTGGGTGGGCGTTCGTCTACGAGTTCGCGGCCGCCGTCGTTCATGCTAGCGGTCCGTGACGAAATCTTCGGCCATGTAGTCGCGCACCTCGAAGGACACCTCGACGACGCGCGACACCTTGCGGATGGGCAGGAGCTTGCGGATCTTCGGGTCGAGGAAGTCCTTCAGCAGTGGAGGACGCGGCGCATTGAAGAAATAGCCGGGGCTGCTCGCGACGATCGGTTTCGCAATCAGGTCCAGCTCGTCGCGCGAGGTGACGGTTTGCACCACGCAGGGAACATGGGTGATGCCCAGTTCGAGCAGGGCGCAGGCGCGGTGGTAACCGTTGTGCAGCAGCAGGCGCCCGCTATCGTCGTCGCACACGGCATTCAGGAAATTCGAGCTGTAGCCGACCACCAGGCCAACGGCCGCCGCGACCGAGCCGAACGACGCGTACTCGGCCAATTGATGGGGCTTGAGCAGCACAGGCTCGTGAAAGCGGAAATCGGTCGAGTCCGAGCGGAATTCATAACGCTTGGACCCGAGTTCGCGGATTTGCACCGGCGCCTGGCTGTCCTGGGCCGGCAGGCAAAAGCGGAACAGCGCAGCCGGTTCCGGATGCGGTCCCAGGCGTTCCTTGAGCCGGTCGACGAAGCTGCGGGTAACGTGGTTCTGGCATACCACCAGGTGGGCCAGCTCCACCATGGCGAGCCTGGCCGGCAAATGGTCGAAGGTGCGCTGGTAACGGTCAATCGCGAGGATCTCGTCGGCCAGTGGCGCCAGCGCGGGATCGATCGGCCTGCAGTCGAGCTTGTCCGCAATGCCGGGCTCGCGCTCGGCCAGTTCCTCGTACCAGGCGGCGGCGGCACTCCATTCCTGGACCAGTGCAGTGTGATTGCCCGGCTTCGGGCCAGAGCCGATGTCCTCGATGAAATCGAGGTACTTGCGCAACGGCGCCTGTCCCAGCAGCCACATCTCCTGTTCGGTACTCGCCGCCTGCGCCAGCGTCTCGTTCAGTTCGCTATCCCTTTTCATGTTTTCATCCCCTGGTTGCTGACGGCCCGGGAGCGTCACCGAACTCCCGGGCCGGAAAAACGGGGTGCTTGGGGAGCAGCACACTCCAGCACGCGTCATGCCTTCCTGTGCTGCCTTGGGCCAACCACACCGTCCACAGAGGGCCGTGCTCGCGTTCGCCACCTCCGTCATGCATGCTAGTGTTCCATGGGCTCGTCGTCCCCGATGTATTCCCGCACTTCGAAGGCGACCTCGATGACGCGCGACACTTTTCGGGTCGGCACGATCTTGCGGATCTGCGGGTCGACGAAATCCTTCAGCAGCGGCGGACGCGGCGCGTTGAAGAAATAGCCCGGGTCGTTCGCGACGAGCGGTTTCGCCACCAGGTCCAGTTCATCGCGCGACATGACGGTCTGCACCACGCAGGGCGCATGGGTCACACCCAGCTCCAGCAAAGCGCAGGCGCGGTGGTAACCGTTGTGCAGCAACAGCCGGCCGCTGTCGTCGTCGCATACCGCATTCAGGAAGTTCGAGCTGTAGCCGACCACCAATCCGAGCGCCGCCGCCACCGCGCCGAACGACGCGTAGCCCGACAACTGCTGCGGTTTGAGCAGCGCGACTTCATGGAGGCGGAAATCGGTCGAGTCGGAGCGGAACTCATAACGTTTCGAGCCGAGTTCGCGGATGCGTACCGGGGTCGGGCATTCCTGCGCCGGCAGGCAAAACCGGAACAGCGCGGACGGTTCCGGGTCCGGTCCCAGCCGTTCCTTGAGGCGGTCGACGAAGCTGCGCGTGACATGGTTCTGACACACCACCAGGTGGGCCAGCTCCACCATCTCCAGCCGCGCCGGCAGCCGGTCGAAGGTTTGTATGAAGCGGTCGCTGGCGAGGAGCTCGGCGGCCGCCGGCGACAGCGCGGGATCGAGCGGCCTGCAGTCGAGGTGGTCGGCAATGCCGGCCTCGCGCCGGCGCAGTTCTTCATACCAGGCGGCGGCAGCGCCCCATTCCTGTACCAGCGCGATGCGGTCGATGGTTTTCGGGTCGCGCCCGATGTCTTCGACGAAATCCAGGTATTTACGTAATGGCGCCTGTCCCAGCAGCCACATTTCCTGTTCGGATCCTGTTGCCTGCGCGAGCGTACCGTTCAGTTCACCTTCCCGCTTCATGTTGTATCCCCCTGGTTCCTGAATCGGCCCGGAAGCGTCAGCGCTGCCCCGGGCCGAAAAAGACAGTGCAGTGGGGAAGCGTTTCAGGCACCGCCGGCGTCATGCTTGCCGGTGCCGGATTGCCTCGGCCGCACAGTCCACATAAGGCGTTGTCGGCCGCTCACTCAGCAATCGCAGCTCTTGCCCTTGCTCTTGGTCTTGCACTTGTTGTTGCTCTTGCTCTTGGTCTTGCACTTGTTGTTGCTGTTGCTCTTGCACTTGTCATCAGGCTGGCCGCCGCCGCCGCCGCCATACACGTGTTGCAGCTCGGTGCTGTTCAAGTTACGCATGATGCTCTCCTCAGCTCAGGCCGGACAGAAAACCACCCGGCGTGGCCCTGCCGACGTTGTCCCTATGACATCATCAAAAAAGCAGAAACAAGGCGCCCCGCCGCGAGTTTCACCCCGCGTTTTCGGTTCGCACTTGTGGGAATCCTGACAACAGGCTTCCCGGCCATGTCAAAAAGCCTACCAACAAGCGAAGCGGGATTTTTTCTATGCGTAGCGGGTTTGAGACAGATCAAGCGCTGTGCATAGATGAGTCGTTTGTAGACATATCCTGCGGAGAAAGACAAACTCTTCCCAAAGAAGAGTGATCACAAGTATCCGACCAGCTCAAACGTGCCCTCATCCAGCCCTGCTTTACGGGGCGCCAATGAAAAAAGCGAAGCCAAATCAATGGCTTCGCTTTTCTGTGAACCGAACTAGCGGTGCCGGTGCGGCTTAGAACGGTTGTTAACACCTTGTAGTGAAAAAAGTTCCACTACTCCTTTTGTTAGCCCAGCCTTACCTCATCAATTTCCCGTATCGTGAGGTTATAGCACTTCAATGTGTAAAGTATTACGTAAAGTTTTACTCTCTTTGCTCTCAAAAACTTTACATTTCGCGCTCTTTGAAGATGATCGTTGGCCATCCTTACCGATGGCAACCATCCATCAACAAACCTACTCATGATTGGCTCCGTCGGCCTAGATGCGCTTGACTTGGCCGGGACACCCCGCATTGACCCATTCCGCTGCAATCGCTCGCAACTTTTCTCGGTTGGCCGGATAGCCGAAGCTTCTGCGGGCCATTACGAAATAGTCGGCACCTTCCCATTTCGGAATGGTATTCCCGTTGTGCATATTAAAATCAAAGGCGACCAGCGCTGCCACTTGTGCGGCAAGAGCTCTTGCGCCAGTAGTCAACGAATTGAACACAACGAGCTCATCGTCACTCAACTCTAAAGCGACCTGGGTGCCTGAAGGTGTCTTATTGTAGAAATTGACCAACACCACGGTGCGATCTCTAACTTGCTGTTAGACGATGCTGAAAGCATCTGGGCATCAAGAGGCTTACGTTTTAATTGAAGGTAAGCAGTCGATAGGAAAATTTTAAGCTTCGAAATCAAGCTTGCGTCGCCAATTTGACGAGCAAGGAGATCCGTCTTAGAGGTAAAAAAATGCCGGTAGCCGACCTTTCTATCATACATGAAACTGTTGCGTTTCGACGGTGCGCGGCCAAAAAAATCTTCTCATTGCGATGGCCACCCAATCACAATGAGCGGAGGTCACCGATCGCGTCTCCTGTCATGAGGGAATAGAAGCCCCTTCTAAGAGTGAACCGCCCCGGGTTTTGTAGAGGCTCCATTGTTTGAGAGAATGGAGTCATGAAGAAGCAACCCAAGTATTCCCCCGAAGTCATCGAGCGTGCCGTGCGCATGGTCAGCGAAGCCGGCAGCCAGTACGAGTCACAGTGGGCGGCGATCACGTCGATCGCGGCAAAGATCGGCTGTACGCCGGAGACGTTGCGTCGCTGGGTACGCCAGCAGGAGCGTGATACGGGCCAGCGTCCAGTGCCGACAACCGCCGAAGAGGCGCGCGTTAAGGCGCTCGAGCGAGAGGTGCGTGAATTGCGCAAGGCGAACGAGATCCTGCGTCTGGCGAGTGCGTTTTTCGCCCAGGCGGAGCTCGACCGCCGCTTCAAGCCGTGAGGGCATTCGTCGACCAGTACCGCCATGCTTACGGTGTCGAGCCGATCTGCCGGGTGATGCAGGTCGCGCCGTCGGGCTACTGGCGATACGCCGCGCAGCAGCGTAACCCTGAGTTGCGTTGTGCACGTGCCCAGCGCGACGATGTGCTGAGCGTCGACATTGAACGCGTTTGGCAGGCGAACCTGCAGGTCTACGGCGCCGACAAGGTCTGGCGCCAGCTGCGACGTGAGGGAACCGATGTAGCCCGCTGCACGGTCGAGCGCTTGATGCGCAAGGCCGGCCTGCGAGGCGTGATGCGCGGTAAAGTCGTACGCACGACGATTGCAGATGCGAAAGCGCCATGTCCGCTCGACCGGGTCAACCGCCAGTTCAAGGCACAGCGGCCAAACCAGCTGTGGGTCAGCGACTTCACGTATGTCTCGACTTGGCAGGGTTTCGTCTATGTCGCCTTCGTGATCGACGTCTTTGCTCGGCGCATCGTCGGCTGGCGCGTCAGCAGCACGATGCGGACCGATTTCGTGCTCGACGCGCTGGAGCAGGCGTTGTATGCGCGTCAGCCCGAACGAAACGCGTTGGTCCATCACAGCGACAGAGGCTCGCAATACGTGTCGATCAAGTACAGCGAGCGCCTGGCAGAAGCCGGCATCGAGCCGTCTGTGGGAAGCAAGGGCGACAGTTACGACAATGCCCTGGCCGAGACCATCAACGGGCTCTACAAGGCTGAGTTGATCCACCGCCGCGCTCCCTGGAAAACACGCGAGGCTGTCGAATTGGCGACGCTGGAATGGGTGTCCTGGTTCAATCATCACCGACTGCTGGAACCGCTCGGCTATATACCGCCGGCCGAAGCTGAGGCAAACTATTACAAGCAACTGAGCAGTCAAGCCATCCCGGCCTGACTCACACTAACCGGCCTCCACGAAAGCCGGGGCGGTTCAGAGCGCCTAACAAAACCCCTTGGTTGTCCTGACAGAAACACCCTACACTGAGCCATGCTAAACGTCTGCAATCGGCCAGAAGCGGACCTTTGTAAGCCCCCTTTGCAGCTAACAATCCGCCCAACGGTTGCCTAGCGATTCAGACGTGACAATCTGCGTATTTTCACCGAATTCAATGCTGTATTCTGAACGGCACTTGTTTGACCACAATTTTAGAAGGGAAACGAAATGGGTGCTCGGGGTGCGGTAATCATGGGCTTCTTCGGTGCGGTGTTTGCCGCGCTAACAATGCATTTGCAATGGCAGGTTGGGCTCGTTATGTTGACTTTGCCCTTCATTGTGTTCTTGATCATTGGGGCCGCTGCGATACACACGATCGACCTGGGGGGCACCGGCGTCATCCTTTCCGAGCGAACCAAAAAAGCACTGATGTGGAGTAGCATTGGTGAGGGAATCGGCATCTTCCTCGCATCGAACATCGTCAACAACTTGCACCGGCCCGACCTGCTTCTACCAGCGATTGCCCTTGTCGTCGGCTTACATTTCCTCCCTATCGCCCACGCTGCCTCGTTCCGTCCTTTTTACATGCTCGGCGCATCTTTGCTGTTGTTTGCTGGCATCGGCTTCCTGGTCTCCGCACCGCTAGGCGGCGGCATCGCAGGCATCGCGGCTGCGCTGAGCCTGTGGCTTGCCTCGACTGTAGCGATCAGTCGAGACCAGAAGGCCAAGCGGGCCTCGTTGGCGTGCGGTTAGTGGACCGTGGCTAAGCTGACCCAGTCCGAGCGACGGTTTTCGGCCAAGAGCGGCGATTCGACTACTGAACCCAAGCCTTGAAACTCACTGGAAATCTTCCCTGATGAACCCGTTTAGTTTGGCAATCCCTTTTGGTCTTATTGGTCCAGTATTTCCAGTAGGCGTTCTCGCATACCTGTGGCGGTCCGTGCTTCCACATTTTTGGTGGTTTGTCGGGATTGGAGCAATCGCGTCATACATCTTGATGGCCATGTGCGTCACATGGGCGCTTTCTGATGTAGGTATCACTGGACACATATCTGGCGCACCGAAGCAAGCCTTGGACCCACTCACCATCCGCTATTGCTCATTCATGCTCATGTGGCTGGCTGGAAGTGCAGCCATGCTGTTCGTCACGCGGCATCTTTTGTCGAAAATATAGGCCTGATTCGCATGTCCGCTTCGGGTCAACAGCGGACCGAGTGCGCGAGGCGCCTGAATTTTTTTAACATGCGTTCGCGCTCGACGTTCCGTAGCCCTACTCAGTTGGCATTATCGAATGATCGAAAGACGTTGGTTGAATTGGTGCAATCTCTGCCATAATTCCTTGGCAATCAATCCGATTTCGTCATGGTGACGAGCGGCGCCGCACGGGGAAGCTGGGCATCGAAGAGCGCGCAATGAGTATGCAAAACGGCTGTTAGCAGGTCTGTCGAGAATTGGCGCAAGCCAGACCTGAAAGAGACAGTTCCGTTTGCCAGAACGGAAAACTTCGTCAATGGGGCGTCGGCGTTACAGAAAAGAGGTTGATTAACCCGCAACGCACAAATATCCGAACGGCATCAACCGCCGAGCTTTCTAATTGCGCCGTATGGATTGGTGCTGACTGGACGGGCATCGGGAAATGCACTCCTGAACTGTCTAGTATCCTGTCGATGCGCGTCGATCCACGCATGCGCTTTGGCGACCTGATCAAATTCTTCGAAGCAGTACATCACGCCGTCAAGCATGATTTCATTTACAAATTCCATGATTTTCCTCGTCCGCAACGAAGGTCCAAAGCGCGGTGGCTCGGTTAGCGTCTCCTGTGCGACTTATCAATCGGCAAAGGCTCCCCGTGCGTGATGACCCGCTGTATGACTGATTCTTCCACCCCGACAGACTCCAGAAAATGTCGCGCATAGGGGCTACCCCAGTCCCGATTCAAAACGCGGCCGAAATTGACGAGCGCTCGTTCTTCGGCATTTCTGCGTGTTTCAAGCCGGGAATTCATATCTGCTTTGATCGATTTAATATAGTCATGGTCCAAAAGGAATCAAACCATCCGGCTTGCGCCGATGCTGCGCGTGCAAGCCGGGTGGCCTCGAACAGGTCGACAGGTCGGAAATTCCCTCAATGCATTGCCTGATCAGTGCCTCGTTTGATCCCAACCGTGGTGCACGGCCGCTTTTGTCTCGTCCCAGGTCAGTGGCTTTCCTTCGCGAAGATCGCGTTTCCATTCCGCCCGTATTTCCGGTTCGGCGTCATCCCAACTGCGGCCCTGGAAAGCGCCCCGGCAGCGGAGATTGTTCCCATAGCGGTAAACTGGAGCGAGGTCGTCGTAGTTCATGTGCGGGTAGTAGCGTGCGTGATGCGAACGGTAGTTGGCCTCGCTTGTATCGTCTCCCAGCGTGCTTCTCTCCCACCCATGCTTCACGGCATCCACGAAGTTTTCCCAAGGCGTGAGTTCGCCGGGATGCTTTCGCTTCCATGCGGCCTTTCTCTCGGCGGCGGCAAGGATCGAACCAGGGTCCTGTCTGGCAATGGCCTGCGCAGGGTGGCGCAGGTAGCTCGTGTACCAGTGACTGCGGCGGTAAGCATCGTTATCGATTTCCGGCCGCATGCTCTCCCAACCCCGTTGCAGCGCCAGTTCGGCCGCATCCCCTCGCGCCCCGGTGGGTTCGTGCGCCTCCCATAGCACCTTCAGATCGCCGGCTGCTTCCTGCCACGAACGGTTGCGGAACCTTTCGCTGTCGTGGAGATGACGAGCGAAACGAAAAGGCGCCGACGTGTCAAGCCCGACGTCGTCGCTGCCGATACGAACCAGATTGGAGACGAGCGATACAGCGCGATCCGATTCGGACTCGGAATCGATCGCAAGGGTGAGCAGGTAGCTGTCGGGCGACCGGGGCCTGTCAGCGCCTGCCGCACCGCCGCGTGCGTGATGCAGGAAGCGCGACAGGAGTTGGACGGCCGATGTGCCCGAGTGCTCACGCCACTTGACGCACGCGGCGGCATGCACGGCTGATGTCGCGCCGGTCAGCGTTACCAGCTGAGCATCAGCGCGTGCGTATCCCGAGCCAAGTAATCGGTCCAGCGCCTGCTCGGCCTTGACGCGCTCGTTGAACACGGCTTTCATTTGATATCGCATAGATCCTCCTGCTGTCTTTGTTCGAGCATGCATGCCGATGCTTCGGCATGCGACGCATGAGTCTGCAAGGTTATGGGGTGCATCGTCGTGCTTCGCCTGGGTACGGCCCGCAGCGTGCGGACTGATCGTGGTCACCGAGGACAAAGCGTTCGTCATGCCGCGCAAGGGCGGCGACCATGAGGTAGGAGAGCGTTGCATGCGCAACACTGGATTCGAGTGTACGCCCATCGCCAGTCGGATGGTGAAAATGCGCCGAATTCTTTTTTGAGCATCAGCGTTGCAGGCGAAGTATGGGGGCACGCGTCGATAGACGCGCTTCGTGCTAGCATGGGTTTCAGGCAGAAGGCTAAGGTGCGAAAAGCATGCCATGGGCTTGATCGAGCTGGACGAGATGCAATGGTTTCGAGCGTCCTGGGCAAGCAGTCGCGCGCATCCGCCGATGTTGACTTGCATGAAGTCGATACTCCCGTCCTGTGAGCGACGAGCTGTCGCCACTGAAAGGCTACGTCGGGATCTTCTTCAAGCCAATGCCGGGTGCAGGGAGTATCCGACTGGCGATGGGACTGCATGGGTTCCTGCATTTGAACGCGATCTTGCCGGGAGACGTTTCGACTGGCTAGGCACCGTTGCCTGTCCGGGCATCTGCCGACGCTGCGGCGTTGCCGCGGCAACCTGTATGGCGGAGGCAGCATGGCAAACCAGATCCTCATCATCTCAGCGCGCCAGGACGACGTACAGGCCTTGAAGCAGGCACTGGGCCAGGCGTCCGACGGCCCCTTCGTGGTCGAGGACGTGTCGACCCTGGCGCAGGCCTTGGGGCGAATCCAGCGCGGCGGGATCGACGCGATCTTGATGGAGATGTTGCCTGACGGCCGCGGTTTGCCGTGCTTTGCGCAGGTATACGATGCTGCGCGCCATACGCCGATCATGATGCTGTGTGGGGCTGAGGAAGAGGACGCCGCGAGGGAGGCCGTGCAACACGGCGCACAAGGATGGTTATCGCGGGGATATTTCGACAATAGCCTGGTGCCTCAGTCTCTACGTAACGTCATCGAGCGCATGAAAGTAGAACAGGGCGCGTATGTGGCTCTGGCACGCGCCCAGATCACACTCGATTCAATTGGCGATGGCGTCATCTCGGTCGACATGCATGGACGTGTCGATTACCTAAATATTGCTGCGGAAGAAATGACCGGGTGGTCTCGTTCCGAGGCAAGTGGAAAGCCGATTGCGGAGGTGCTTGTCATTGTTGATGCCGGTAGTGGCGAACTGGTTGTTAATCCAGTCGGCGAGGTACTGAAAAACGGCCGCGACCAAGCTCTGGCGGGAGACGTAATCTTGGTCAATCGCAGTGGACAACGAAAGACTATCGAGGATTCGGCTGCGCCGATTTTCGATTGGAACGAGCGGCTTGTTGGTGCCGTGATGGTATTTCGGGACATCTCCCATACCGTCGCGCTAACGTCGACAATGCGGCATCTGGCACAGCACGACTTTCTCACCAAGCTGCCTAATCGTGTCCTCCTGCATGACCGGATCACGCAGGCCATTTCTATGGCCAGGCGCAGCGCGGCCAGCCCGGCGCTGCTCTTCCTCGATTTGGATAAATTTAAACACATCAACGACTCTCTCGGCCATGATACCGGCGACCGGCTGCTCCAGGCGGTGGCGGAGCGCTTGCTTAGTTGCGTGCGCCTATCGGATACGGTCAGCCGTCATGGGGGCGATGAGTTCGTTATCCTCTTGGCCGACGAACAGCGGCCACACAATGCCGCGCTGGCGGCCAAAAAAATCCTGATTGCCCTATCGAAGCCTTTCGTAATTGAGGGACAGCAACTGCATACCTCGACCAGTATCGGTATCAGCGTGTTTCCCGCGGACGGAGGGGATGCCGATGCGTTGATCAAAAATGCCGATACTGCCATGTATTATGCTAAGGAGCGCGGGCGCAGCAATTACCAGTTTTTTAGCGAGGAGATGAATGCGCGCGCCGTTGAACGCCAGCTGATTGAAAGTAATTTGCGCCGGGCGCTCGATCACCAAGAATTCATACTGCACTACCAGCCCAAGGTGGACCTGGAAAGCTGTCAGGTTACGGGCGTTGAAGCTCTATTGCGATGGGACCATCCCGAATGGGGAATGACAAAACCAGAGCGCTTCATCCGTATCGCGGAAGAGTGTGGCCTGATCATTCTTATTGGACGATGGGTACTGCGCGAAGCATGCGCGCAAGTGGTACGGTGGCGGAATAGCGGATCGGCTCCGGTGTCGATCGCCATCAATGTATCCGCCCTGGAGTTCCGTCACCACGAATTTTTCGGCTATGCCATGACTGTCTTCCAGTCGAGCGGCGTTGACCCGGGCTGCGTGCAGCTGGAATTAACCGAAAGCGTGCTCATGCGCGACGTCGCTGCCAGTGCCGAACTGCTGACAAAGCTCAAGGCGACCGGCGTGCAGATCGCCGTGGATGACTTTGGCACTGGCTACTCCAGCTTGAGCTACTTGAACCAGTTCCCGATCGATGTGCTCAAGATTGATCAGTCCTTCGTCAGGGCGATCGATGGGACCTTGGATGGTAATGGAGCAATTGTCAGTGCCGTAATCGGCATGGGCAAGAGCCTGAATCAGCGCGTCATTGCAGAAGGCATCGAGAATGCGACGCAACTCGCGTTCCTCAAACTGCATGGATGTCGTGAGGGACAAGGTTACTTCTTCAGCAAGCCTCTCGATGCTTTCCAGATGCAGGCATTGCTGCTCGGCTAGATACTCTCGGTCTATAGGTCAACTTGCACGGCACCATGACAGTAAAATAATGCCGCAAATCGTGCCGTGCACGAGGAGACAGGCGGATAGTGGCCTTGTTCGTAGGATTCCCAGTCCCGCATTTAGCACGGCACGTCGCTGCATCTCTACTCGATCCATCAAGCTTTGCCGACTTCGATCACATTCTGGTCGCGATACGTTACGGCTCGACATACAATAGGATTCCTCACGTATCCAGATTCTCCCTCCAGTAATCCCGCTGTTCGATCCCACCTCATTCACAGCTCACTTATTCAACGATTTGAGCAGGCCCTGGCTGGATACTTCCAGACTGTCTGCGACGCGACCCCGAAACCGGGCCAAACCATGGTCGAAGAGACTATACGAGGTGTCGCGCGCTGCCAGCGAGGAAACCGCTCGCAGCATGCATCAACAGGAAGCCGCCCTGAAGAAATTCCATGATCCGTTCCAGCCAGCCGATATCAAACGCGCTGAAGGGCATGGGGTGGACCATACGGCTGGCAATACTAAACGCACAGGCGCGAGCACAGACTCAAGCATGCAGTTCGATGGATTATCGGAGAACGGTTCTGTGCAGGGCCACGTGCAGGGACCGTCAATCCAGGCAACTGGTAGCACGCCATTACGCAAGCCGGGCTGAGCATGCGCAGCCACAGCATTTCAGCCGTGCTTGTGAGCGACTACAATGGGTGAGTCCATCGGCAACGACTGGGGTTCAGGTCGTTTTAAGTAAGACCACAAGAAAATACGTACGTTGCAATAGATGTCCGCTCCGGGTCCGAAGCGGACGTCCAGGTCACCACAACCTAGCTGACAAGTTTTCCTCATTAGCAACGGCTCTCGTCCAGATACTGTACTCGCATCCGTCTTTGTGAGGAGTCTGCCGATCCAATCCCGTAGTCCGCGTCACGCGCGCCTCTGGGAGCGGAATGCGCGTAGCTTGAGCTATCTCTTAACGTGTCGAAGGGGAGATCGTCATGGAATCCGATCCTGCATCCATCTGTCGCGGCCTGCCGCTCAGCCCTGAGCAAGACAGCGAGATCAGGCACCATATTCATGGCAGGCAACGGTGTGGCCTGCCGTGGGAAACGCCCGAGTTGCGCGCGATGGTCGCCGACATGCTCGACCCGCCGGAGGTGAGCGAAGAGGAGCAGCAGTCGCTTTCCGACAGCATGCATGCCGAGCGCGGGGCGCTGCAGGACGACGACGAAGGGGTTACGCATACACCCCGGATGCACCGCAGCGAATGACGCAGCCCGCCCGTCACGACGAGTAGCTCGACGCGGGCGCCGGCGCCGACTGGCGCGCTAGCCGCAAACAGGCGTGTCAAACCGTACCGGCGACCTGCGTGCTCATGTCGGCAGTCCCCGCGGCCAAAGGAAGAATGACGTGGAATGCGCTGCCTTTCCCGACCCCGGCACTCGTGGCGGAAACCGTGCCGTGGTGGATCTCGACCAGACTCCTGACGAGGGCCAATCCAAGACCGAGACCACCGGTACGTGCGGTGGAAGAAGGTTCGCCCTGCATGTACAAATCGAATAACTTCGGCATCAGCTCGGGAGAAATTCCGATACCGTCATCGGCTACTTCCAGGCCAAGAGACGTCCCATGTAATTGCAGAACCACCTGGATGTGGCCGGCGTCGGGTGTGTAGCGGATCGCGTTCCCCAACAGATTGCCGATTATCTGGACCAGCCTGGTTCGATCGCCGTCCACCATGCACGGGCGCTGCGGCAGCGTCACCTGGATGCTATGTTGTTGCCTCTGCAGGGCCGGCGTCAGCTGCTCGACGGCTGCCTGGACTGCTTCGCGCATGTCGACCTGTACCTTTTCGATCGAAAGGAGGCCGCGGCCGATACGGGAAACGTCGAGCAGATCCTCGACCAGACGGCTCATATGGCTGGCCTGCCTGGTGATCAGTTGGCTCAGGTCGTTGACGCGCGCCGGGTCGGCGGGATGACGGTGCAGCAGCTGTGCTCCCATCAGCGTGGCCGACAGGGGACCGCGCAGCTCATGGCTGAGGGTTGAAAGGAATGCGTCCTTGCGCTGGTCCGCCACGAGCAGCGATTCGGCTTTTTCGCAAAGCAGGCGGTTCAAGGTCTCGACGGTCTTGTTCGTCTCTTCGAGTTCCTTCGAAATTGTGAGCAATTCGACTTGCTTTGTCTGCAGGTCGGCCAACACGTCGCTCAGCAGGCGATTCTGCAAGGTCACGTCCGACAACGCGACACTGGCCGGCAGCGCATTGAAATTGCGGATGGCGTGACACAGCGCGTCCACGTCGAGATGTCGGGTGTGTGCCGGAAACGGCATGCGTAATGTTACCTGCGCCCCATTACTGTCGGCCGTCAACCCGCAGCGCTCGATGAAACGCCTGGTGGCGGCCGACACCAACACGTCTCCAGCCGGCAGGCTGTCGTCTCTCCTGGTAATGCTGTCGAGCCCAGCCGAAGAACGGCTTTCGACGACGACGACGAGCGACTGGCGTCCGGCTTCCTTCGTCACCAAAAACCGTACCGATCCACCGGCCCCGCAAGCATGCCGTGCGAGCTCGGAAACCGCCGTCGAAATACGTGTTTGATCCTGCCGGCTGAAGGCACAGAACGCTGCGATTTCGCGCGCGCGCCGCCTCGACGCGATGACGTCGAGTTCGGAGGTGAGTGTCACGGTCAGGAGGGGGATCATCTGCCGACTCTAACCGAATCCCCTGTGTCGTAGGAATTATCTTACGCATTCGGGAGCGTATCAGGTCATATCATCCGATTAACAACACATTGCCGATCGGCATGGCAACGCGCTTTATAAGACAGCTGCGCCTGCTCGAATACACCGCTTGCTTTGTCGTCTTATAGCGCCCATGATGAAGCATGCCAAGGCATCAACGCTTTGTCCTGTCCGGCGTCGATCGAGCATCGCCGCAACGCCGCCTTTCTGATTGGCGCTCTTCCGCTACACGACCCGGCGCCTCAACGGTGACACAGCCAGCCCGGTTCGTACCAAGGCAGTTACTCTCTTTCAATCCAGCATGGGCCAATGGCCTGCCTGGCGTGTCATCGACAGAGCAGCAGTACAGCGCAATCTTTGCGATCGGTGTGGACCGCGGCCGTCCGCATCCTGCTTCTCACCGCTGCCTGGCGACCCTATGGAGGTTCAGCATGCGCACCATGAAAGCAGCAGTCTTTCTCCGCCCTGGAAAAATAGAATTGGCGGACAAGCCGATTCCGGTAGCCGGCCCGGGCGAGGCCGTGATTCGGATCACCACCACCACGATCTGCGGAACGGACATCCATATCCTTGCCGGCGAGTACCCGGTCAAGGAGGGATTGACCATTGGCCATGAACCTGTCGGCGTCGTCGCCGAACTCGGGGCGGGCGTCACGGGCTATGCCGTCGGCCAACGGGTTGTGGTCGGAGCCATCACGCCATGCGGGCAATGCAACCCGTGCCTCGATGGCCACCAGGCCCAGTGCGGAGGCAAGGCGGCAGGCGGCTGGCGCTTCGGTAACACCATCGACGGTGCGCAAGCCGAATATCTGCTCGTGCCCCAGGCAATGGCAAACCTGGAAGCGATCCCGGACGGGCTCAGCGATGAACAGGTGCTGATGTGTCCGGACATCATGAGTACCGGATTCGGCGGAGCGGAGCGGGGTGGCATCCGCATCGGCGATGCCGTCGTGATTTTTGCCCAGGGTCCGATCGGCTTGTGCGCGACCGCCGGCGCCAAACTCAGGGGGGCGAGCCTGATCATCGTGGTCGATAGCGTGGAAGCGCGCCTGGCGGTATCGAAAAAGCTCGGAGCCGATGTCGTCATCGACCATACCAGGGTCGACCCGCTGACGGAGATCATGCGCCTGACCGGCGGCCGCGGTGTGGACGTTGCCATCGAGGCGCTCGGTACGCAGCAAACCTTCGAGAGCTGCCTGCGCGCACTCAAACCGGGCGGTACGCTGTCCAGCCTCGGTGTCTATTCCGGCAAACTTTCGCTGCCGCTCGACGCCTTCGCCGCCGGCCTGGGAGACCACCGTATCGTCACCACCCTCTGCCCTGGCGGCAAGGAGCGAATGCGCCGGCTGATGAATGTGGTGGCTTCCGGGCGGGTCGACCTGGAGCCGCTGGTCACGCACCGGTTCAAGCTGGACCGGATCGAGGAAGCCTACGACCTGTTCGCACACCAGCGTGACGGGGTTCTGAAAGTCGCGATCACGATGTAAGCCCAACCGGGCGGACGCATGAGCATATTCGACAAAGGCAGCAATGAGCATACGAAACCTGAACTACTTGTTTGCCCCGCGATCGGTCGCCGTCATCGGCGCCTCCGACAAGGAGCACAGCGTTGGCGCAACCGTGCTGCGCAACCTGATCGAGGGCGGCTTCGAGGGCACGATCTATCCGATCAACCCGAAGCACACGATGCTGGCCGGCCGCACCGCTTACCCGAGCGTCGCGATGCTGCGCACGGCACCCGACCTGGCCGTCATTTGCACTCCCCCGGCCACGGTGCCGGGCATCATTGCCCAACTCGGCGCGGCCGGAACACGCGCCGCCATCGTGCTCACGGCCGGCCTCGGCGCCCTGCACGACACGTCGGGACGTACGCTCAGGCAGGCAGTCCTGGATGAAGCTAGGCCTTACCTGTTGCGTTTGCTGGGACCGAACTGCGTCGGCTTGCTGGTCCCGGGCATCGGTCTGAATGCGAGCTTCGCGCACACGGGAGCATTGCCGGGAAAAATCGCTTTCGTATCGCAGTCGGGCGCGCTGGTGACCGGTGTGCTCGATTGGGCCAGCTCGCGCGGCATTGGCTTCAGCAAGTTCATATCGCTGGGCGACAGCGCCGATGTCGATTTCGGCGATGTCGTCGATTACCTCGCGGGCGATCCGGATACCGGCGCCATCCTGATCTACATGGAAGACCTGAAGCATGCGCGCAAGTTCATGTCGGCTGCGCGCGCCGCCGCCCGCAGCAAACCGACGATCATCCTCAAGGCCGGGCGCGCACCCGAGGGCGCGAAGGCTGCCGCTTCGCATACCGGCGCCCTGGCAGGAGCCGACGACGTGTACGACGCGGCGATCAGGCGCGCCGGCATGTTGCGGGTCTTGTCGACGGAAGACCTGTTCGACGCGGTGGAAACCCTGGCGCATGTGCGTCCGTCCGGCGGCGAACGCCTGGCGATCCAGACGAACGGAGGCGGCCCCGGGGTCATGGCGACCGATGAGCTCGTATGCAGCGGCGGCACGCTGGGCGTGCTGGCTGCGTCCACGCTGGCCCGCCTCGACGAGTGCCTGCCCCGTACATGGTCGCATGCGAATCCGGTCGATATCATCGGCGACGCTCCCGCGAGCCGGTATGTCGATGCGCTCGGGGCCCTGCTGCAGGACACCGGTTCCGACGCGGTCCTCCTCATCCATGCGCCAACGGCGATCGTCTCCAGCGCCGAGATCGCCAGGGCACTGGTTCCGTTGGCGCGCGCGACGCCGCGCAACATCCTCGCATGCTGGCTGGGCGGCGACGCCGTAGCGCAGGCGCGCGCCATGTTCTCCGATGCGGGCATCCCGTGCTTCGATACCCCGGAAGACGCGGTACATGCTTTTATGCAGATCGTCCATTACCGCCGCAACCAGGATTTGCTGATGCAGGTGCCGCCTGCGGTGCCGGGCGATATTGCCGCCGACCGGACAAAGGCGCAGGCGCTTGCGCGCGGTGCGCTGGCCGGCGGTCGCCAGATGCTGTCGGAGCCGGAAGCGAAGGAGGTACTGGCGGCATATGGCATTCCGGTGGTGCAGACGCGGATCGCACGCAGCGTCGACGCGGCGGTGGCGAGCGCGCAGGACATCGGCTTCCCGGTCGCGGTCAAGATACTGTCCCCGGACATCAACCACAAGTCGGATGTGGGCGGCGTCGCGCTCGACCTGGAGACCCCGGCGGCCGTGCGCACCGCTGCGCAAGCGATGCACCAGCGCCTGTCGAGCTTGCAGCCGGAGGCGCGGCTGCAGGGTTTTTCGGTTCAGGCCATGGTGCGGCGTCCGCAGGCGCATGAATTGATCGTGGGCGTCACAACCGATCCGGTGTTCGGGCCGGTCATCCTGTTCGGACAGGGCGGCGTCGCGGTGGAAGTGACTGCCGACCACGCGGTCGGCCTGCCGCCCCTGAACATGGTGCTTGCGCGCGACATGGTCTCGCGAACGCGCATATCGAAGCTGCTGGCGGGATATCGCAACCGCCCGAAAGCCGATATCGATGCGATCTGCCATACCCTGATCCAAGTGGCCCAGCTCGTCATCGATATTCCCGAGATCGCAGAACTCGACATCAACCCGCTGCTGGCCGACGGCCAGGGGGTGATTGCGCTCGATGCCCGCGTGCGGGTGGCGGTATCGGAGCCTGGCGCCGATCCATTCGGACGCCTCGCCATCCTGCCGTATCCCCAGCAACTCGAAGAACGGATCAAGTGGAATGGGACGGATGTGACGTTGCGCCCGATCCGGCCGGAGGACGGCGCCGCGCATGTGGCGTTTTTCCATGCGCTCACACCAGAGGACGTGCGCTGCCGCATGTTCATCCACGTGCGCGACATGCAGCCATCGCAGCTGGCCCGTTTCACGCAGATCGACTATGACCGCGAAATGGCGTTCGTGGCGACCCGCCTGAGCCCGCAGGGCGAGCCGGAAACGCTGGCCGTGGCGCGCGTGGTGGCCGATCCCGACAATGCGAGGGCCGAATTCGCCATCGTCGTGCGCTCCGACCTGAAACGGCAGGGGCTGGGGGAAATATTGATGAACAAGCTGATCGGCTATTGCCGCGGCCGGGGCACCGGCGAGATCGTCGGAGAAACCGCGGCACAGAATCGGCCCCTGCTGGCATTGGCACGCAAACTCGGCTTTGAAACGGTACCGCTGCCTGGCGAGGGCGCGGTAGGACTTCGCCTCGTGCCGGGCTCGCGACCATCGACCGGGCAGGTGCCTAGCGTTGACTGATTTCCACGGGAACCGATGCAACGATCGCGGAAGGGTGGAAGGTCACGGCGACCGGGTCGCTCGCGGGAAACGTGCACGCGAGCGCATCGTCAAGGGCCGACTCGTCGGTTTGGGAAGGGCTCCCCACTTGGTCTACCAGGAGAAACAGGGTACGCATGACGCCTCCATCACCACCACACGTTGCGCCGGTTTCCAAAGCAAGTCAATGCACCGATGGCTACTGAATCGGCCACCACGTCAACAAGCCGTTCGATCATCCCTGGAGAAATCAATGCTGCTTCAAACCCCAGTCCGGCCCGCTAGCGCCTTGCCTCGAACGTCCACGGAACACAGTGTGCCGCTGTTCTGGCCCTTGGTCGCGGCCACGATGTTTGGCAACGAGATGCTCGCTGACATGCAACGTGCCCTCGACTATGTCGCGGCTGTCGGCTTGATCGAGCACCCGGCGCCCCCCGAATGGGCATCGCCCAACCGGATCCGCCTCGACATCGACACCATGCGCCTGCGGGAATTTTCCGCAGGCGGTCCCGGCATCGTGCCGGTGCTGATCATTGCGCCATTTGCCGGGCACAGCTCGACGATTGCCGACTACGAAAGAGAGCACAGCCTGGTGGAAACCATGCTCACTTACGGCGCCGGTCACCTCCTGGTGACGGACTGGAAGCCCGCAACGGCGCAGATGCGCGACTTCGACATCGATACCTATCTGGCCAGCCTGGACGTAGCCATTGACGAGCTCGGCGGTACGGTGCACCTGGTCGGGCTGTGCCAGGGCGGATGGCTGGGCGCGATGTACGCAGCGCGCTTTCCCGGGAAGGTGCGGAGCCTGGTGCTGGCGGGCGCACCGATCGACACCGACGCGGGCGATGGCCCGATCAGGCAACTGGCCCATAGCCTGCCGCTGAGCACCTTCCGGAACATGGTCGAGATCGGCAATGGCCTGATGCCGGGCAGCTTCATGCTGGCAGGCTGGAAGAACATGCATCCTGTCGAGCAGTATGCAAACAAGTACCTCGCGCTGTACCAGAACATCGAGGACACGAATTATGTCCGGCGCACGGCGAAATTTGAAAGCTGGTACGAAAACGCGAACGACCTGCCCGGAGCCTATTACCTGCAAGTGATCGAGCAGCTGTTCAAGGAGAACCGTTTTGCCAGGGGCGAGTTCGTCGGCATGGAGCGCCGCCTCGCGCTCGCCGATATCAAGGTGCCTCTGTTCCTGCTGGCCGGCGAGCAGGACGATATCACGACGCCGGAACAGGTATTTCGCGCGGCAGCGCTAGTCGGTACGCCGCCGGGGAAAATCGTCCAGAAGCTTGTGCCGGGTGGCCATATCGGCTTGTTCATGGGCACACAGACCCTGCGCATCGTATGGCCTGGCGTGACGGACTGGATCCTGAAGAACCCGTAAGAAGGTCGCTCCTGCGACAGGCGCGGTTGCACTGCGGGAGGCTGGCGGCGCAAACCGGAAGCCGCCCTCTGTTGCAACACTTGCCGGGATTCCATACACGTAAATACTTTTCCCAGTTCGTCCCGTGCGGCTAAAAATCAGCGCATAGTAGTCTTGTTCGCACGGTCCCTTCGAGATCCTGCATTCGAGCAGCGAGTTGCTGCCTCTTCCCTGGTACGCCAGGAATCCCCCCAGTTGTACTGACAGTGAGCGTACTCCGTACGGCTCAACTGAAAGGTAGCTCATGTTTCCATTTACTCAATCCGTCAATCCGGCCCTGCGTTCGCACCTCGACTCGCAGTTCGCCTTTTTCAACGATTTTTCGCAGTCGCTGTCGGCCTCGTTTCAAAGTGTATGCCAGGCAAATTTCAAGCTCGGCCAGGACATGTTGGAGGAGTCCCTCGGCGTTGGCCGGCGCATGCTGGCGAGCGGGCAGAGCAGCGCCCTCGCCGGCACGATCCTGCCTGATACCAAATCGGCTACGGAACATATGCACGCCTACCAGCAGCATATTTCCCGTATTGCGGCAGGATCGCAGGTGGATCTCGCACGCGTCACCCAGCAGCATGGCCGTGAAACGTCGCGTACGGCCCAGGCACTGGCGGACGAGGTGACGCGTGTCTCCGCGGAACAGGTCGAAGCCAATGCACGCCAGAAAGAGGAATTCATGAAGAATTTCCGTGAACCGTTTCAACAAGATGGGACGCAAGGGGGCAGCAAGGATAGCGCCCGAGCCGACGGAAGTCCACACAGTACGGCTGACATCGCGGCCGCCAGCATGCAATCGGAGGGCCGGGCCGAACGCGCCTCATCCCAGGGCAATATGCAGGGCCAGGCAGCACAGCCGGCGCCGCAACCAGGCAAAAAAAATTCCGGCACGCCGGCCTGATACGACGTAACCGGTAGTGCCGCGTCATAGCGAGACGAGGCATTCCGGCAGGGGCAGCAGTGTCTGCTGCCATTCCATCCGTTCCGCGTCTGTCCTGCCATCGATGCAAGGGCCGGCGCTTTCGTTGTTTGTCACTACGGACCGGCTTGATCACAGGGACTCCTCGTGAAAGCGAACCCCAGGGCCATGCTAGCAAGTGCAAAGTCTCCAATGAAGTAGGATGGGCGTGTCGACTAGGTCCGCTTTGGGTCGTAAGCAGACCTGTTCGCAACGTCACGACCAGGTTGCAGCTCTCAACAGCTGGCTTGACGAAACTTCAGCGTAGTTTGCCCGCAGTATCCGGGGCGGCATCGTAGTCAAACGAGCCTATTTCGGCGGTAATTGCTTCCCAAAATTCCGCGCGTTCTACCGAGCTAGAAGGAAGGTATGCGTACGCGATCAGCGAGAGAGGATGCACACCGATTACCGTTGCAATTTCCTCAATTTTTGTAATCGTCGGCGCTTTGATCCCGCGTTCTAAGCTGCTGAGATAGGTTCTGCTCGACACGACTGAGAAGTCTTCCTGGGTCAATTTCCGACTCTTCCGTGCTCTCTGCAACCCGATTCCGAACCGTTTGAGCAACACCACAAGTACCTCCGCACAAAAGGTACGATGTACTCACGGCGAACACTATAGGGCTACAATCTATAGTGTTCATTTTCTAATTTTGAGGAAGCAGATGATTACTACCTACGCGGCAGATGAGGCGATGATGTTCTCCATTGGCCCTGGATTTTCGACCTGGCGTACTGCAACCCTCACTTTGGGAATGTTGTATGTTTTCGTCAACTACGGCCAGAAGGAGGGGCGCAGCTGGATTTACCAGACGTCGATCCTTTGGGATAGCCGGGATGTACTCGATTTTTGCTTACGTTTCAAAAATAACCAAACTGCAAAAATTGTTGATATCTCCCTACTAGAACCTTTTCGAAGGGACAAGGTCTCTACCTGGCGTTGGACAAAAGTTCGGGAAATTCGCGCATACGAAGAGGATTCTGTAGAGCATCCTGTCTACATCACCGACGCTGGTGAAACAGTAGGGCTAACTCCAGAAGAGGCAAAGCAAAAAATGAAGCTGATATACAAGGCCCGACGTATTGGCCCTAAAGCGCCGTGAACCGCGAAATCGAGTCGCGGTTCACGGCGGACTATTGTAGCGTCCGCTAACGACCCATTGCGGACGTCTGTTACTTGTTAGCTCTCCGGTCTAAGACTTGGCCAAGAGGAGTGTCCGGGGACTTACGCCAGTATCGAGGTTCCGTATTCCGGACAAGATTTTCAACAGCAGCCAGGGCGTCGTTGTCCTCAACGCCAACTGCTGTCGCGAGAACGTGATCCTGCTTGTGCCGCTCTGCGCGGTTTGCTCGCGCTTTAGCTAACGGGATGCCTTTGCGTGACGCCTTGCTGTTTTCACCGTACGTGTTGCGACGGTCTTTCTCGTAGCTGAGACGCTTTTTCTCTTGAGGAGTTTTCGGTTGCACTGCCATGCATATCTCCCTTTCAAATCCATAGCTGAAGGTCCGCTCTTGGCCGTTCTCGGCCACTCGACTAGGCTTAACGTTTCCTATTGGAAAGAATCGTCGACGGGATTCGATCCAAATTAGCCCCTGCGGCTCGGTCTCGATCTCTCAAACTTAATGGAGATAGTCACTGAATAGTCAACCTTTTGACCACGTGTTTCCGCATTCGAGACAGGTAAGTTTTATTTTGTTAGCGCCGATACCACCAGCAAGTAAGCCAATGCCACCGGTCAGTACGGCACCGATGGCGGCTTTTCCAACACCAAACCCCTGTTTGCTAAAGGTAGTCTTAGTGGAACGGCATTTTGGGCAGGCCGGCTGATTTGCGTTCTCTGTCAGTATGTGGATAGAAGGCACCGCCGAGGAATTCGACCGTCGCGCTTGTAGGGGAAGTGCGACTGCCGGCGGCATTGCGACCTGGGGAATAGAACCTACTGCCGAGGTGTTTTGCGTAATGGTTAGAAGGAACGCGCTCATCAATTCAGCTCTTTCGTCATCGGCAATTCCCTTCAGATATTCGTCAACCTCCGCCCCAGTCATCCCGCTGTTTTCACGGATGTATTTCTTAAACTGCAAGCTTTGGATGACGGACAGCCTATGCGTAACAGCTGTGGATGGTGCCGGTACCGGCATTGGCGCCTTGACGGCTATAAGCGTAGGGGCAACCTTCGTCGTACGCTCAATGTCTTGAAGGTTTTCAACTGTCCACGTTGCCATCGGCTCGGCCGTAACGCGTGCAAACCTTTCATAGCAATCTCGACAGATTGCGCCGCCTCGAATATGAAAGCGTTGTGATGCACTAGCAGCGCAGCTTATGCACTGAAAATAGAACGAGTTAGTCTGTTGCATTTTTAATGTTAAGAACGCCTTAAGTGGTCATTCAGGGATTACCGTAACGCTAAATTCTGGCGCGCCTCAGGCTACTAGCCCACTACTCGTTAGTAGCCGCAGTATCGGCGAACGTCCGCATCAAGCTGCTCGACATGTCGTCGATGGGCGTATGTATCCTCTCGCGGCGCATTCATGAAAGCTTTTCGAGCTGCGTCGCATGCTTCCTCCGCATAGACTGCACGTATGAGGTCGGGATTTCTTTCCGGTCGATACGCGAAAATACCGATGACAAATAGTATCAGCAGAACAATTATGACTAACAGAGATTTTAGGAGCATCAATTTTCAGTAGATCTTTAAGATGTAGTGACTGCTTGGATGAGATATTCGTTACGTTGTCCTCATGTCCGGGAAAGTCGACGCTCGAACTCATCTTCAATTACTCTCCTCTACGCTGTCTGTCGGTACCAGTCCCTGGATTCATCGGAAAACGGTTGTTGTGGAATCGCGCGCCAAGGTCCGCTCTTGGCCGAAAGCGGTCCTATTCTAGCGTCCGCTATCGACCCGAAGCGGACCTTGCATGAGCGCTTACGGGATGGTCGGTTCAGGTAGGCCAGTGATCTTCAATCGGGCGAAAGTTCAGGGCGTACTTTTCCTCATCAACGTAGGCGACATAAATCTTAACGTCTAACTGACTACGCCAGACTTCATGGAAAATTTTGTCCACAAAATTTGAATCGGAGATTGCATTTGCTCCAATAAAAATTTCCTTTATGCACTCTTTAGGTATATTAAAGAGGTGAACATCATTCGGGTTATTTTGATCAAACCGTTCTTGATTAGCGCCAAAGGTCCTGAAAATCCTGACCTCTTCTTCGTAGGCCCACTCAAGCGATTTAAAGCAGAGCAACCTGTCGTAAAAGTCTTCACTTCCTGCCTTGATTGCAGAACGCCTTGAAGTGTAGATAACGTTGTGTGGCTTTGTTGCCTCACCAAGCCCATTCCGCTCGTAGAACCATGGGTGGGAATCGTCCAATCCCAGCACATACCCTTTATGGGACTCACCGTAGTGTGCCCACATCAAGAGACTGTCATTCGTACGAGATAGGGAGAGCACGCCCTGCGCTCGGTTGATACGATCGGCCAGCTCTCGGCCGACAGCTTGAGGCGACGTCATCATCCTTGCATTCTGTCGAAGCTCTTCCTTTATCTCTTCGAGTTCCGCCCTTTCTTCCTCTGTCTCCGGTATGAACTGCTCTGCGTCTTTCAACATCTGGGCTTCCCAATCCTGAAACGCGTTCGACTGCACAAGCAACGCTGACTCAAAGGGGTCGTTCAGCTCACAAGGTTGAGTAAACCGAATTTTCAAGTTCTGGAGAACGTCGATGCGCGCAGAGCTAAGATATTTGTAGAGCACGTAGGCCATCCTAAAGTAGTAACCCTTGGAAGTGTACCGCGACGGTGCGTGCCCAGAAAGAGCTTGGTAGGACGCTAATAAATCGGTGCTCAATAAATACTTCCAACAACACCGTTAGGAGTACCCGGTGGACCAGCTTCCAACCTCACTCAGCGGCCTCACCCAGCGCGGCAAAGTGAAGGTGCTGCGCACCAAAGCCGACGCTGCTGCCTTTTCAGAGCTGTAACTCCCCTGGCAGGACCCTACGTGACAAGGTCCGCTCTTGGCCGAGAGCATACGTCCAGAATGGCTCAGTGTACGGTGTTGCTGTAAGGACAAACAAAGGGTTTTGTTAGGCGCTCTAACGCCCATTGGGATATCCCCAAATCCGGCACAGCCGCTGCATCTCGTCGCGGAGCGCATTTTTCGCATCCAGCGCCTGATTGTATGCATTGCTGATCTGTCGACTTCCATACGGACCGATTTGCTCCCACAACCCGTTTACACTTCCGCGTATCGGGAGCAAATAGCCCTTGGCTTCTATAACCAAAGTCGTTTTCTCAGTGAAAACGGCCAAGTCGATCTGTCGGCCGGCCGCGTGAAAATTGGCAAATACGTAGGCCCACCCATCGCTCTTGGCCAAGTTTTCGTAGACGGCGCGAAGGCAGTCGTGCTCAGGCTTATTCTGCAGGAGTTCGCCTATGAAAAGTCGAATTGGATTTGCGCTGCTTAAGCTTTCAGTCATTTCTCCGCTCCTGGCACCCATCATCGCCAAAGCTACATATAAGTTTCCCGAAGCCGACACTGGTCGGCCTCACTTTCTCTACCTGGGATTCGACTTTTCGGAAGAATCGCGGTCAATTAGAGGCAGGGGAGCATCCAACTTCGCCTTTAACATTCCATGCTTATAGGCGTTGTATTGCCACCTAACAAACTGCTCAAGGAGGCGGTCGTTCTCTTCCTTTAAACGACTATTCTCGCCTTCCAGCCGCCGAATCCTCTGTGCAGCGATATCTAAACTGGCCGGCCTCTTAGATGGGATGAGGCCCGTTTTCAGATGCGCCTTACGACTTAGGTAGGCATTTTTGATCCTCTTATGGGTGTTAAGCGTTTGTCGTGTTGGACGTGAACCGACAAATTTCGCGGCCTCATCACACAGCATCTCCCAGGTCAGCTTTCCTTCCCATGCATCAAGGAGTCGAATGAGAGCGTCGATATCCTTTGGCGTCAAATGTTTCGCCACGTCTATAACCCCGCCAGCAGCAAACGGATTTCTCCGATATCTGGCTCAGGCGGCTGCTCCAGCGCTGGCTCCGATGACAGCGCCGCAATCGCCCGTTTTAGCGGACTGTGCTCTTGATCATTGCTGAGCCAGATAACCGTGCCGTCCGGTGTTTGTGGCGATTCCAGCAAGTCAATAAGTGCGTCCGCCCGCTCCAGCGTCTTATGTTGATGTTGCGTCCACCGATCCGCGCCGTATAGGCCATCGGCCGATGCCGCCTTAGCCTTCTCAAGCTGCAGACGAATACCATCGCGCTGCAGTTTCAACCGCTCCAACTTTCCGGGATCGCCCTTTACGCAGACCTGTTCAGTACAGTTCAAACAGTCGCGATATCGCTGGCACGGTACCATCGAATAATCGTGGACACAGAATCCGAACTCGGTGACGTGCGCAATCCCTTCGCCGACAGCCTTCAGATCGTCGAACGTGACCGGTGCATTGACCTTGATTTTGGCGGCCAGCCCATTACCGATACCCGTTTCTCTGGCAGCAGCAACATACTCATCATCTGCCATGTGGTTGTACACGGCGTTCTGGTGAACGTTCGCTCTGCCAGACCATTTTGCGATATCTAACTGTCCAAGGTCTCCGCGCTGGGCCGCAGTGTTCAGGAAGTGGCGGATCTGGTGCGAAGTCAGGCGGATATCCGATCCATCGAGATTTTTATAACCATAGCGTTGCCAGATGCTTTTTTTGTTCCGCCCAACAACTACCTTAAGGTCATCCGTAAATACATTGTTATCAGGCACCCAAAGCATCACCGGACTTGTATTGAGATCGGGACGAAGCTCGTGCATGCGGAAGCAGCAAAGCGCATCCGAGTACTTAATGCCTAAGTCCTTCCTCAGCCACGGCCATCCTTGTGGAAGCTGGCTACGGCAATATTCATTTAGAAAAGCTAATGTCAACGGCCTGCCCGCTGCACGAAGTGCATGGTAGGGCTCGTATTTCATAAAGAAAACCCCGACTGAGCCTCCGTTCTTCGAACTCAACCCGAGCGCTTGCTCAACCTGCTTTAGCGTAAGTGGTTCGTCCTCATCAACATCTGGACAACCCTCATGTCGATAGAATTTCCGCGGATTATCTTCGTAATATTTTGCCAGCAACCGACCAGGCTCAGAAAGGACCGCCAGGCGCCGCACTGCCTCTTGAGCAATATCCTGAAAAATAGTGGGTATCCATTTAATATCTGTTCCAAATCCTTTGCCAGCCCACCACCGCAGACCTACTTGCTCGACACCCTTACTGTCCTTTTCAAAATGCAGACAGTTGACGGGCAAAAGCTGGGCCTCGGAGATTCGCGATGGCGCACACATCAGAAGCGCGAAAATGGAAGTCGTGAACCGATCTCGAGGAAACTTCAGGTCGTTCACAAACATTTCTGCCATATACTCGAGACAATGGTCTGGTGGAAGCTTCTCCGCTCTCTTTCTTTTTCCGTCGGAGTCTGTTCTATCCAACTCCTTGGGTTTGGAGAACGGGGCTTTCCAGGTAATGCGTTTGGCAATGATCCCACTCTCGCTCAGAAATTCGATTAACTTAACGAGCTGTATTCCGGCTTGATAGGCCGTTGCCTTGTATTCCTTCGCGACGTCGGCGGCGACATCTAGTACTTGTGTGCTAACCAGTGTGATATCGGCTCGGCCACAGGCATGTAGAAGTGCTTTCTCGATGCAGCGAAGTGCTTTTAGCTCATTCTTCAGCTTCGTCGGGTTATGCCCTTGCTGATATCTAAGGTATGCCTTTGCAAAAGGTATTATTTCTCCGTCAAGGAGATCCTTTCGCTTATAACTTCGCGAATTAACACCAATCTTGGTGAAGTTCGCCACCCCAGGCCAATTGTCGGCGTCCCAATCGAGGTCTGCGCCGAACACCGTCAATCGCTCGCGACACATCGCTACGAACTCCGCAAGATTCTCGCGGCAGTCGTACTCGTGTTTCGGTGTGAACAGCAAAATTTCAGCCATGTGCAACCCCTTCTTTCTTGCCTTGGCAACGCAAGATCACATCGCTGACAGCAAGTATCAATCGGTCATTTACTGAAGCGACCTTGAGGTCGCCAGTCAGATCGCGAATCCGATCACGTTCTTGAAGCAGGTTATGGAGAATGGTTTCGTGCGGGCCGTCTAGCCATGGCTGGAAGTGATTGCAGGTGTAGCAGGCTATGGGCGCCAGTGCGCCACAAAAGCCGTAACTTCCACAGGTTCCCAGGTTTTGAACGCCGTTTGAAATGCGGCTATTGGGGTCGGTGCCTCGTCGTGCATCACCTTCAGTCTTGACTATGACACCTTGGAACGCTTGTGCAATTGGAGCGAGTTGATACGCGACAGCCTTGTCGATGCGTTCCACGATTTCGGGGAGATTTTTCACATATACGCCTGTATGCTGCGTGTCGGTGTGATCCAACGCTTCTGCGATAACATACTCGCCCTTTCCTTCGCGCCCGAGGTTAGTGCCTAAGGTGTACCGGAATCGGTACGGATTCATGTGTATCGGTGAACCAGTCCTCTCGCTGATTACTGATATGACTTTGGCGACGTGCTCCATCGTTCTTGCGAGCGTCTCGGTCTTCATATGCAACTTATCGCTGTCGAGCAGGGTAGCAACATCTTCAATATCTTCCAACGATGCGTACTCTGCGAACAGCGGCAATCTTCCACGCAGATCGGGCGTAATATGTGTGAGTCTGTTGAATTCTCGATACACAGCCTCTGCCTGCTGCTGTAGCAGCAACCAAAGATCCTCCACGATTGGGACTTGTTTAAACGACTTTCGCCATCCGCCGTTTTTGCGTTGCTTGGCTCTGGGTACGTATAGGAAGTACTTGTCAGACTGAGGTCGCAGATCGCAAATCTTAAGCGCAGTAATCTGAATAGGTCGACGCCCCGTCATCATCACGGTCATTGCAAGCGCGATGTCAGGCAGCGACAATCGACCACCCTCGTAGGCTTCGATAGCGGCGGTTAGCACCGCATCCATTTCAATGTCGGTCAAAGGGCCGCGTTCTGGACACATAGAGCGAATGGGGTTTCCTCGCTCTCCCCCTGAAAGTTTCCATCCTTCGAAAAGCCGAATTGTTTCTGGCGGAACACCGTTGTAACCTAACGAATACCATTTTCTGAGGAACGTGCGGAGACTGGCCAAGCGCGGCTCACCTTTCTTATCCAAGAACGCACGGTAGGAAATTAGCGACTCAACGCTGAACTGCTTTGCACGCCCCACAAACCGAAGGTAACAAAAAAATTCCCGATGAAGAACCCAGACGTAATGTGGCGAGTTCCCTTTTGCAAAGAAGGCAAGAACTTCCAGATGCGATTGATGCAGGCATTCGCTTAGATATTCCGCTGCATTACTAACTGGCACACTTACGTCCTTGCTTAGCACCCAGACAGGGGTGTCAAACTGGACCTCATACCCATCGCGCGCGTAAAAGCGCTTCGCAGCAGTTACCTGCAAAGACGATACGCTACCGGTCATTAGCATTGCCTAGTTTTTTACCTAACGTCTTGCGCTGAAGCTCCAGCATAGATTCGGCCGCCTCTTTCTTGATGTGCCTTCGGTTGTATATCGCCGCCGTACCAGAGTTCGGCTCCCAGCCCATCAAATAGGACCTCAGCTTTTCCTCTCTCGCGGCAGGCAAGCCTTTCTCAGCACTGAGGCTCGAGAATGAATAGTTCCAGTGATGGCGAAGTTTGTGTGCATGAATCGCGCCTGCGATTCCTTTGATGCTCTCGATGACTTCGCCAAAACCAGAGTTCGAGAGGGGTGCCCCTTGGAATGGCCCGTGCGCGTGCGTAACAAAAAGATAGCCGTGCCGCTTGGCGGCGGCAAATCTATTGCGATACTGCGCTACGTATTCGTAGATTCGATTTGCGAGTTCAGCATCTAGCGGGAATTGGCGTTCGCGTGTCTTCGCGACTGGCTGATACGAACGGGAATCGTGTTTGGAGTCTGGCCGCCTAACGACTTTCAAAACGTTCGTCGCGAAATTGATGTCGTCTACCTTCAGATTCAGTAGCTCTCCGCGGCGCAGGCCTGTTGCACGAAGAATGGCGAACATGGCAGCATTCCGGAACTGAACCGTGTGATCAATAAATGGATTCCCTTCAGCTCCAGGTTTTAGTCTGGCCTCGAGCGCGTCCAAGGCGGCATCGTCGAGATGTTTCTCGTCCCGCTCGCCGTCCATTGTTTTTGTTATCTGATTAGGGCGATTGGCTTTGATCTGGGCCACCATTTTGTTGATCCGCTGTTCGATCTGCTCAGACGACGGATTTAGTCGTCTGGCGAGGAACCCCAGGTATTCTGCTGCCACAGACATACGCGCATACTGGCTACTCGCGCTCACTACCCTCCTCTTTTGAGCAAGAGGAACTACCTTCCGATCCACCTTGTTACCGAGCCGCTCTTGCAGGAAGTCTCTGAGTGAGTGCACTTCGTTTGCCTCCAGAAGATCTCCTGCAGAAAACCTCTGCTCGAGATTCATGGCGCGGGAGTCCTGCCAAGCGTAAAGGCATTTGATCGCGTTGAGCGCGTTCTGAATTGTGTTCAGGGCCTTTGCCCCGCCACGGAGGATTACCGTTATCCAAAGCGTGGGATAGAACAGAGGCATGCCGGCCTCGTCGACCAAGATGGCATGCCGCTCCCCGTCACTACTCCTGATCCTTCGAATTGACAGGGCCATACTGACTCCAAATCTTTACGTTTCTACATGGTAAAAGACTTGTGAAGCAGACACAACAATTTTTTACACTGCTCAGAAAGCAAAAAACCCCCGCAGCGCGGGGGTCTCAGGATAATACTTTACACTCTAGTCTCAGGTATTCCTCAGAACGGGATGTCGTCGTCCATGTCCGAGAAATTCGGTGCCGGACGCTGCGGCTGCGGACGGGCTGCCGGCGCCGGTGGTGCCTGGCGCGGTGCCGGGCGCTGCGGTGCTTCGTAGCCGCCGCCGTCATCCATGCCCATGTCGTTGCCGCCGCCCATACCCTGGCGGCCGCCCAGCATCTGCATGTTCTCGGCGATGATGTCGGTTGCGTAGCGCTCGATGCCGTCCTTGTCCGTGTACTTGCGGGTCTGCAGGCGGCCTTCGACGTAGACCGACGAACCCTTCTTCAGATACTGGCCGACGATCTCGGCGAGGCGGCCGAAGAACGAGATGCGGTGCCATTCGGTCAGCTCTTTTTGCTCGCCGGTGTTGCGGTCCTTCGACTTGAACGAGGTGGCCACCGCGATGTTGGCGATCGCGTCGCCGCTCGGCATGTAGCGGATTTCCGGATCGCGGCCCAGGTTGCCGACGATGATGACCTTGTTGACTGATGCCATGGTATGACTCCTTCAGGGTGTGTGAGCCCTGGCTCTGCACTTGACTAAGCGCCAGGGAACTGTGGTGATTCAGCACGCTATTATGAGGCTGAGCGGCGTAGGAGAAAAGCATTTTTCGGTGGACCGAAAAGCACGTTTTCGCTGCCTTAAATGGAGGCAGTTCGCGAAAATTCCAGCCGACAGAGGCGCCCCTTGGGCGCTGTTGCGGATTTATTTTCGGATCCTGAACAGTTTGTCATTGAACGGCGCGCGATGCTGCCCACATAGGAGGACCGGGAAGTCCCGTGCATGCTCCCGCAGCATGACAGGCTGGCATCGCTGGTACACAAACCACTGGACAAATGTACAGCCGGAACAAAAACGCGTTAAACTAGCAGATTCCCCCCGATTGGCCCGCTCACCGCGACAGTATCGTGCGCGGCCCCGCACAAACTTATTGAAAGCCTGCCAAAATTTAATGGAAGAAATTCGAATTCGTGGTGCCCGCACTCACAATCTCAAGAATATCAACCTTGACCTGCCGCGCAACAAACTGATCGTCATTACCGGCCTGTCGGGCTCGGGTAAATCCTCGCTCGCCTTCGACACCCTGTATGCCGAAGGCCAGCGCCGTTACGTCGAATCGCTGTCGGCCTATGCGCGCCAGTTCCTGCAACTGATGGAAAAGCCGGATGTCGACCTGATCGAAGGCCTGTCGCCGGCGATCTCGATCGAGCAGAAGGCGACCTCGCACAACCCGCGCTCGACGGTGGGCACCGTCACCGAAATCCACGATTACCTGCGCCTGCTGTACGCCCGCGTCGGCACCCCGTATTGCCCGGACCACCCGCACGAGCCGCTGGCCGCGCAGACCGTGTCGCAGATGGTCGATGCCGTGCTGGCCATGCCGGAAGGCACGAAACTGATGATCCTGGCGCCGGTCGTGGCCGGCCGCAAAGGGGAACATTCCGACCTCTTCGCCGGCATGCAGGCCCAGGGTTTCGTGCGTTTCCGTATCCAGAGCGGCGTCAATCCAGCCAAGATCTATGAGATCGACGACCTGCCGAAACTGAAAAAGACGGAAAAGCACACGATCGATGTGGTCATCGACCGGGTCAAAGTCAATCCGGAGATCAAGCAGCGCGTGGCCGAGAGCTTCGAGACGGCGCTGCGCCTGGCCGACGGCCGCGCCGTCGCCTACGAGATGGACACCGAGCAGGCAACCGTGTTCTCGAACAAGTTTGCGTGCAACGTCTGCGGCTATTCGCTGCAGGAACTCGAGCCGCGCCTGTTCTCGTTCAACAACCCGATGGGCGCCTGCTCCCAGTGCGACGGCCTCGGCCACATCGAGTTCTTCGACCCGAAGCGCATCGTTGCCTTCCCGAACCTGTCGCTGGCCTCCGGCGCCGTCAAAGGCTGGGACCGCCGCAACCAGTTCTATTTCCAGATGCTGTCGAACCTGGCGACCCACTACGAGTTCGACCTGGACAAACCCTTCGACCAGTTGCCGAAGGATGCCCAGGACGCCGTCCTGTTCGGTTCCGGCAAGACCGCGATCCCGTTCACCTATGTGAACGAGCGCGGCCGCACCGTGATCCGCGAGCACACCTTCGAAGGGGTCGTCAACAACCTGCAGCGCCGCTACCGCGAAACCGATTCGATGGCGGTGAAGGAAGAGCTGTCGAAATTCATCAACGAAAAGAAGTGCCCGTCCTGTGAAGGCGCGCGCCTGCGCACCGAGGCGCGTTTCGTCAAGATCGGCCAGGGCGCCCAGCAGCGCGCCATTTATGAAGTGTCGGACAAGCCGCTGCGCGACACGCTGGAATTTTTCGAGACCCTGGAACTGACGGGCGCCAAGAAGGACATCGCCGAGCGCGTGATCAAGGAAATCATCGCGCGTTTGAAATTCCTGAACAACGTCGGCCTCGACTACCTGTCGCTCGACCGCAGCGCCGACACCCTGTCCGGCGGCGAAGCCCAGCGGATTCGCCTGGCCTCGCAGATCGGCTCGGGCCTGACCGGCGTCATGTACGTGCTCGACGAGCCCTCGATCGGCCTGCACCAGCGCGACAACGACCGCCTGATCGGCACGCTCAAACATTTGCGCGACATCGGCAACAGTGTGCTGGTGGTCGAGCACGACGAAGACGCGATCCGCACCGCCGACTACATCGTCGACATGGGTCCGGGCGCGGGCGTGCACGGCGGCCAGATCATCGCCGAAGGCACGCTCGAGCAGATCATGAACAACGAGCATTCGGTGACCGCGCAATACCTGGACGGCCGCCGCAAGATCCACGTGCCGAAGAAGCGCACCCCGGCCAACCCGGAGCGCCAGCTGTTGATCACGAATGCGACCGGCAACAACCTGAAGGGCGAGACATTGAGGCTGCCGGTCGGCCTGATGACCTGCGTGACGGGCGTTTCCGGTTCCGGCAAATCGACGCTGATCAACGACACGCTGTATCCGGCCCTGTCGCGCCACCTGTACGGCTCGCAGACGGAACCGGCGCCGCACGACGCGATCTACGGCCTGGAACACTTCGACAAGGTGATCTCGGTCGACCAGGCGCCGATCGGCCGCACCCCGCGCTCGAACCCGGCAACCTATACCGGCCTGTTCACGCCGATCCGCGACCTGTTCGCCACCGTGCCGACCGCCAAGGAACGCGGCTACAGCGCCGGACGCTTCTCGTTCAACGTCAAGGGCGGGCGCTGCGAAGCCTGCCAGGGCGACGGCGTCATCAAGGTCGAGATGCACTTCCTGCCGGACGTGTACGTGCCCTGCGACGTCTGCCACGGCAAGCGCTACAACCGCGAGACGCTCGAGGTGCACTACAAGGGCAAGAGCATCACCGAAGTGCTGGAGATGACGGTCGAAGACGCGCACGAGTTCTTCAAGCCGGTGCCGGTGATCGCGCGCAAATTGCAGACCCTGCTCGACGTCGGCCTCGGCTACATCAAGCTGGGCCAGAGCGCCACCACCCTGTCGGGCGGCGAGGCGCAGCGCGTGAAACTGTCGCTGGAACTGTCCAAGCGCGATACCGGGCGCACCCTGTACATCCTGGACGAGCCGACCACCGGCCTGCACTTTGCCGACATCGACTTGCTGCTGAAGGTGATCCACCGCCTGCGCGACCAGGGCAATACGCTGGCCATCATCGAGCACAACCTGGACGTGATCAAGACCGCGGACTGGATCGTCGACCTCGGCCCCGAAGGCGGCGCCGGCGGCGGCAGGATCGTCGCGACCGGCACCCCGGAAGAGGTGGCGGACAATCCGGCCAGCGTGACGGGCAAGTACCTGAAACCGCTGCTGAACCAGTAAGCGCGTTGCAGCATGAGGAAAGGCAGAGCCGAGGCTCTGCCTTTTTTACGCGCTTGTCGTGGCGTTGGCGCGGCATTGCGGTGCGCGGCCTTACTCGCGCGGCATTGCTCCGGCCGCCGCACGGATGAAAGTGCGCATGCGCTGGTCCACCATTCCCGGCCCTTTCAGTTCCGGTTCATTCTCCAGCGCCTGGCGAATTTTTTGCTGGGTCACGGGATTATTCCCTGCAAACGAGCGGAAAAGGTCGAACCACTCGTGCGCCAGCGCATGTGCTTCGGCGGAATCGGGCGCGCAGCCGGCATCCATCGCCGTGCGCACCCGCGCAACCAGCGGCGGCCACTCGGCATCGCGCTTGCCGAGGTTGGCGCGCATGAAGGCGAGCTCGTCCTCGTTGAGGTATTTCGCGTAAGCGGTCAACTGGATCTCCTTCGATGCCGCCAGCACGAATGCCATCACCGCCGGCGTAATGCCGGTACGTTCCTGCACGGCGGGCTCTTGCGTGTGCATCGTGTTCAGTTTCGCGAACAGGATCGGGTTGGCGCCGGTATCGCGCGCCACCATGGCCATCCAGCGCTGCGCCAGCGCCCTGGCCTGCGCAGCGGCGGGTAGAACGCCGGCATCGATCAGCTGGCGTACCTCGCCTACCAGCGCCTTCCATTCCGCCTCGACCTCCGCGGCCTGGGTGTACAGCGGCAGTTGCCGCAACTCGTCCTGCGAAAAGTATTTGTCGTACATCGTCATCTGCTCCAAAGTAGTCAACCAGTCGGCCGGATCCGGCTCCTGCCCGCTCGCCAACTGGCCGTGCAGGCGCTGCAGGCGGCTGCGCAGCATGCTCGCTCCATCGATCTGCCGGCTCAGCATCTCGATCTGGTGTGCGATCATGCCGGCGAGCGGCAGGTGCGGTTCGGTGAGAGTCGCCCCGATATCGGCCAGCGGCATCCCGAGTTGGCGCAGCACCAGGATGCGGTGCAGGCGGGCGATGTCAGCCTCGTTATAAAGCCGGTAGCCGGCATCGGAACGCGCCGAAGGAGAGAGCAATCCGATTGCGTCGTAATGGTGCAGCGCCCGGACCGTCAGTCCGGTGCGTTTCGCCAGTTCGCCAATTTTCAGCAGCATTCCTGATGTCCTCTCTTTTGAGCGCAGGAACAGGTTGAGGCCTGACGCTGCGTCAGGGTCAAGCCCTACGTTTGAATACCTTATATTAATACTCCAAGGAAATCGCAGGCACAGCCGCCAGGTACAGGGAAGGAATACACCATGCGCATACTCATCATCGGCAACTCGGGCTCGGGCAAATCGCACCGGGCCAAGGCACTGGCCGCACGGCACGATCTGGTCCACCTTGACCTGGACACCCTCGTGTGGGAACCGGGCAAGATCGCCGTGCCACGCGCGCCGGACCTGGTGCGGGCAGACCTGCTGGCCTTCGTCAGCGGCCATGCTGCCTGGGTGGCCGAAGGCTGCTACGGCGACCTGGCGGAGCGCGCGCTGCCCTGCTGCTCCGAGCTGGTATTCATGAATCCCGGCCTCGGCGTCTGTCTCGAAAACAACCGCCGGCGCCCCTGGGAAGCGCACAAGTACGCGTCAATGGAAGCCCAGCAGGAAAAACTGCCCTTCCTGCTGGGATGGGTGGAAGGGTATTACACACGGGAAGACGCGATGTCGTATGCCTGCCACCGGCGCCTGTTCGACGAGTTTATGGGCGCCAAGACCGAGGTGGTGGTGCAGGCGTGAGCGCAGTACTCCGCTCGCTCGACGGCTGCAGCGGTCCTCGGCCCCGTCCACGGCCCTGCCGGGGTGAACGCTCCCCCGGCCAGGGCCGGCGCCCGGGCCGATGCAGTCCGTCACGCGGGCGCTGCGCGCGACACCTTAACGGCTACGCTCGGCGTCCGCGTCCCTGCGCTTGCCTTCGCCGCTCGAGGTCGTGCCATGCGTGGCGCTGCTTCCCATGGTCGAGCCAGCCTTGCCGGCAGAGGCGCTGGCCAGGGCCTGGCGCAAGCTGGCCGCTTGCGGGTTGCTGATCTTTCCGGCCAGGACATCGCGTGCGGCTACCTGGCGTCCGTAATAGCCCGCGGTTTCGTCTTCGTCGTAATCGACGTCGGCCACGCTCAGTGCCGCGCCGCCGAACAAGCCCTCGGTGTCGGCCCATGCCGTGATATTGCCCCAGCCGGCAGCGCCCGCGCCTTTTTTCGACCAGTCCACCAGGGTCAGGCCGGCATCGGCATTCAAGGAAAACTTGTTGTTCTGCGAGAAGCTGTTGAGTGCCTTCTGATCATTGAGCACGAAAGCAATCGCCCCTCCTTCCGCACCGGCTTGCGGGCCAATGCTAACGCCGCCGTAGTTGTAGAAAGCCGGGTTGCTCCAGGTGTCGCCCTGGCGTACGAGCAGCACGCCCGCGCCGCCGCGTGCGCCGATACCGAGGGCGGCATTGCCGTAATCGGGCACCACGAACACCCCTTTCGAACGCTGCAGCAGGGCCCGCATGTCGGGGTTTTGCTGCATCCGGTGCACGACCTGGACCGCCTTGTTGACGTGCTCGATGCCTTTTTTCATTTCCTTGGCCTGGCGCGCCGTGCCGGGCGTGCCCGCCTCTTTCGCCGCCCCAACCTGCGCGCCGGCAATGCCGGCCGTTCCGGCCAGCAGTACGGCAACAGAAGTCGCAACGAGCTGTTTCATGGTCGGTTTCATGACTCGTCCCTCCTTGGTCACAGTGGAAAAGGACAGCCTATTCCACGCACCGAAGGAGGGGCGCTAGTTTGAACAGCAGAAATCGGCAGGCCTGCGAAAAAGCGGATGCCGGCGCCGGCGGGGGTGGCCGGCGTTCCAGGAAATAAAAAAGGGATAGGCGGCTGCCTATCCCTTACCTGCTTATGTGGTTGCTTATTGCAACCATCTCCTCAGAAACTTATTTCAGCTGCTGCTCGAGCTTCTGCTTGGTCGCCACCAGCTCTTGCGGCAGGCGGTAGGACAGCTTTTCGAACAGCTCCGTGTGCAACGTGAGTTCTTCGCGCCAGGCGTCCTGGTCGATCGAGGTGATCTGCTTGAACTGTCCGTCGGTGAAGTCGATGCCTTCCCAGTTCAGGTCGCCGTAGTTCGGCGTGGTGCCGAACAGGTGGGCGTTGCCGCCGGCCTGGCCCTGGGTACGGTCCAGGATCCACTTCAGGACGCGCATGTTGTCGCCGTAGCCCGGCCACACGAAATTGCCCGACTCATCCGTACGGAACCAGTTGACACAGTAGATCTTCGGCAGCGCGGCCGGGTTCTTCTCGGCGACTTTGCGGCCGAGGTCGAGCCAGTGCTGGAAATACTCGCTCATGTTGTAGCCGATGAACGGCAGCATCGCGAACGGATCGCGGCGCACGACGCCCATCTGGCCGCCCGCGGCGGCGGTCGTTTCCGAACCCATGGTCGCGGCCATGTACACGCCCTCGACCCAGTTGTTCGCCTCGGTGACGAGCGGCACCGTGGTCGAGCGGCGGCCGCCGAAGATGAAGGCCGAGATCGGCACGCCGGCCGGGTCGTCCCAGGCCGGGTCGATCACCGGGTTCTGGGTGGCGGCCACGGTGAAGCGCGCGTTCGGGTGGGCGGCCTTGGTGCCGGACGCCGGGGTCCAGTCCTTGCCCTGCCAGTCGATCAGGTGCGCCGGCGCTTCCTTGGTCATGCCTTCCCACCAGACGTCGCCGTCGTCGGTCAGCGCGACGTTGGTGAAGATGACGTTCTCGCGCAGCGAGGACATGCAGTTCGAGTTAGTCTTGTCGTTGGTGCCCGGGGCCACGCCGAAGTAGCCCGCTTCCGGGTTGATCGCGTACAGGCGGCCGTCGGCGCCCGGCTTGATCCAGGCGATGTCGTCGCCGATGGTGGTCACTTTCCAGCCGTTGAACGAGCCCGGCGGGATCAGCATGGCGAAGTTGGTCTTGCCGCAGGCCGAAGGGAAGGCTGCCGCGACATACTGTTTTTTACCTTCCGGCGACTCGACGCCGAGGATCAGCATGTGTTCGGCCAGCCAGCCGGTGCCGCCCTGCTGCGCTTCCTGGTAGCCCATGTTCGAGGCGATGCGCAGCGCGAAGCATTTTTTGCCCAGCAGCGCATTGCCGCCGTAGCCCGAACCGAAGGACCAGATCTCGCGGGTTTCCGGATAGTGGACGATGTACTTGGTGCTGTTGCATGGCCAGCGCACGTCCTGCTGGCCCGGCTGCAGCGGCATGCCGACGCTGTGCACGCAGGGCACGAACTCGCCATCAAGGCCCAGCACGTCGTAGACGGCCTTGCCCATGCGCGTCATGATGCGCATGTTGACGGCGACATAAGGCGAATCGGACAGTTCGACGCCGATGTGGGCGATCGGCGAGCCCAGCGGACCCATCGAGAACGGCACCACGTACATCGTGCGGCCGGCCATGCAGCCATCGAACAGGCCACTCAGCGTCGTGCGCATCTCGGCCGGGTCCATCCAGTTATTCGTCGGGCCGGCCTGTTCCTTGGTGGCCGAGCAAATAAAGGTGCGGTCTTCGACGCGCGCCACGTCCGACGGATCGGACTGTGCCAGATAGGAATTCGGGCGCTTCGCGGGGTTCAGGCGTTTCATCATGCCGGCCTCGACCATCAAGGCGCACAGGCGGTCGTACTCTTCTTCCGAGCCGTCGCACCAGTAGATGGCGTCGGGCTTGGTCAGGGCGGCGATGTCCGCGACCCAATTGATAAGCTTTTCGTGCTTGATGTAAGCGGGAACGTTCAGTGCGGCGACGCCGCCCATCACGGGCTGGTTCATGGTACCTCCAATGCCAATTAAGAATTCTGTCTTGTCCCGGCACGGCAGGATCGTCGTGTGCCAGGGATTGCACTGCGACAATCCCGGCTCCAGTGGAGCGCGGCGTACGGCGGTCGTGTCGACGGCCTCGCTGGCGAGGCGCCATGGAACGAATGCAACAGGGCCTGATATACACTTCGATGGTGTCAAACCCTTAATATTCGGGCGATTGTACACCTCACAAACCGCGATACAAGGTCTTCAGGATGAAAAATGTAGGAAATATAGTTGACTATTGTAGTGGGCTACTTCGATTCCCCGGGAACCCGTTATTCTTTTACGTGCTCATCAATAACTTCGCTCAATTTCGATGAAAATTGCCATTCTCGACGATTATCAGAACGCTACCCCCGCGCTCGACTGTTACAAAATATTGGACGGTCATGAGGTCAAAGTGTTCAACAATTCTGCACGCGGGCTGGGCCAGCTCGCCATCCGGCTCGCGCCCTACGAGGCGCTGGTACTGATCCGCGAGCGCACCAGTCTGCCGGCCGCGCTGCTGGCGAAGCTGCCGAATCTCAAATTGATCTCGCAGACGGGCAAGGTGAGCGGGCACGTCGATGTCGCCGCCGCCAGCGCGCGCGGTATCGCCATTGCCGAAGGCGTCGGTTCGCCCGTCGCGCCGGCCGAACTGACCTGGGCGCTGATCATGGCAGCCAGCCGCAAGATCCTTCCCTATGCGAACAACCTGAAGGAAGGGCTGTGGCAGACGGCCTCGACCAATCCGCAACTGAATGGCGTAGGCCGGGTGCTGCACGGCCGTACCCTGGCGATTTGGGGCTACGGCAAGATTGGCAAGCTGCTGGCCGGGTATGGCAAGGCGTTCGGGATGCGGGTGCTGGTCTGGGGCAGCGAGGCAAGCCGGCAGGCGGCGCGCAGCGATGGCCATGAGGCTGCGCCGTCGCGTGCAGCCTTGTTCGCCGAGGCCGACGTGCTGAGCCTGCACCTGCGCCTGGCAGACGCCACGCGCGCCATCGTCACCGCCGCCGACCTGGCACGCATGAAGCCGGACGCCTTGTTTGTGAACACCAGCCGTGCGGAACTGGTCGAAGCGGAGGCATTGGAGGCGGCGCTGCGCGCCGGCCGGCCGGGGATGGCGGCGCTCGACGTTTTTACGGACGAGCCGCTACCGGCCGATGCGCCGCTGCTGCGCATCCCGACGGTGCTGGCGACGCCGCACCTGGGGTATGTCGAGCAGGACAGTTACGAAGTGTATTTCCGCGCCGCGTTCGAAAATGTGGTCAATTTCGCGGCAGGCAAGCCGACGAATATTCTCAATCCCGAAGCGCTGTAGGGTGGACGGCTCTGCCGTCCACGCGTTCAATGGACGCTTGATCGGTCGGGGCATATAGCACGGCTACGCATTCGCCGGTCGAACGCGTGGGCGGCGCATCGGGCGCGTCTGGACATCGTGCCGGGTGTAGCCGACCACGCTACGGTTCAGCCCAGTTCCGGCTCGCCCGTCAGCTTGATGCGCCGCGCCGGCATCGCATGCGCTTTCGTCCACATGCCGGCCCAGCCCGGCGGCCAGCCGATGGCCGGGCCGTTATAGGGCTGCAGGCCGGCGCGCACCGGCACCACGGGCACCGGCGGCGCCTCGATCAGGCGGCCGTCGGCCGGGCGCTCGGTATTCAGGCTGTACATGTAACCCGGCAGCAAGGCATCGCACACGTCGGCGAACCAGGCCGTGTGGTCCTCGTCGCGCCCCAGGGCCTGGGCCAGGCCCTGCGGGTCGAATTTTGCCAGCGCATGGATCAACTCTTCGGTGGTGGCGCCGGGCAAGTCTCCCCAGCCCATCACCGGATTGTTGTTGTACTCGGCGCCCGAGCCATACCAGCCTTCGCGCCAGGAGCGCTGCATCCAGTTGCGCTGTCCCGTAAACAGGTGCCAGCGCCAGTGCAGTCCGGACGGCTTCGGCCAGGAATACAGGTACAGCTTCTGGTAGCCGGCCTGGTGTAGTGCGCGCACCACGGCCATCAGGCGCGCGTGCGGCATGCGGTCGGGCGGCGCGCGCCGGAACAGGATCGGCTCGCCGTCGGCGTGCTGGACTTCGTCGGTGGACAGGTTCAGGTCGAGCGTGCGCGCTTCGTTGCCGAAGCGCGCGGAGATCCAGCCGGTCAGCAGGTTGACGTGGGTGATCACGCCATACCCGCGATGACGATGGAAAATAACGGTTCCTGGAGCTACGGCTTTCATGGGAATTCGATGGGGCATGCCCTAAGAAAAGATCAGTCTACTCATCCGATCCATTCGATTCTAGCGCAGTCACATATGGATACACTACCGATTACGGCTATCATTACCCACCTTTTTTTACTGCGTGTATAAACCGACATGACCCTGCGACTCATCGCCACCGGCGGCACCTTCGACAAACATTATAACGAGCTGACCGGCGTGCTCGGCTTTGCAGAAAGCCATTTGCCGGCCGTTCTTCAGCGTGCCCGCATGACCATTCCCGTCGAGCTCGAGCTGCTGCCCCTGCTCGACTCGCTCGACATGCAGGACGCCGACCGCCAGCGCGTGCTCGAGGCCTGCCAGGCCGCCGGCGAGAAGGCGATCGTCATCGTCCACGGCACCGACACCATGCCGCAAACGGCTGCCGTCCTCGGTGCCGCCGCGCTCGGCAAGACGGTGGTGCTCACCGGCGCCATGATTCCCTACGAAATCGCCAATTCGGACGCCCTGTTCAACCTCGGCTTCGCCTGCGGCGTGGCGCAGACCCTGCCGGCCGGCGTCTACGTGGCCATGAATGGCCAGGTGTTTGCGTGGGACAACGTCACGAAGAACCGCGCCGCCGGCGTGTTCCAGCCGCTCTGATACGCAAAACCATCAAACAAAAATTCCGCGGGGCAGCATAGCGCTGCCCTGCCGATAAACTTTCTATACTTTTCTCTCCATGCACCGAGAGGAGAGTTCCCATGTCAGACCGTCCCATCCTGACTACACGCCAGGGCCATCCCGTGCGCGACAACCAGTCGCTGCGTTCCGTCGGCGAGCGCGGTCCGGCGACGCTAGAGAACTACCAGTTCATCGAAAAGATCACCCATTTCGACCGCGAGCGCATTCCCGAGCGGGTGGTGCACGCGCGCGGCACCGGTGCCCACGGCTATTTCGAAGCCTACGGCAAGATCGGCGACGAGCCTGCCAGCAAGTACACGCGCGCCCGGGTGCTGACCGAAGTCGGGGTGCAGACCCCGACTTTCGTGCGTTTCTCGACCGTCATCGGCAGCAAGGACTCGCCGGAAACGGCGCGCGACCCGCGCGGCTTTGCCGTGAAACTGAAAACCGTCGACGGCAACTGGGACCTGGTCGGCAACAACCTGAAAGTGTTTTTTATCCGGGATGCGATCAAGTTTCCGGACATGATCCACGCCTTCAAGCCGGACCCGGTGACCAACCAGCAGGAGCCGTGGCGCTTCTACGATTTCGTCGCCAACTCGCCCGAAGCCCTGCACATGGTCACCTGGGTGAAAAGTCCCTGGGGCATTCCGGCCAACTACCGCGAAATGGAAGGCTCGGGCGTCAACACCTATAAATTAGTGAACGAGGAAGGCGTGGCCCACCTGGTGCGCTTCCACTGGCAACCGCGCCAGGGCGTGCGCAACCTCACTACCGCCCAGGCCGCGGAAATCCAGGCGCACGACACCAGCCACGCCACCCGCGACCTGTACCAGGCGATCGAGCGCGGCGACTTTCCGGAATGGGAATTCTGCATCCAGATCATGGCCGACGGCGAGCATCCCGAGCTCGACTTCGACCCGCTGGACGACACCAAGCGCTGGCCGGAAGACCAGTTCCCGCTGCTGCCGGCGGGCCGCATGGTGCTCGACAGGAATCCGGACAATGTGTTCGCCGAAACCGAGCAGGCGGCCTTCGGCACCGGCGTGCTGGTCGACGGCATCGATTTTTCGGACGACAAGATGCTGCAGGGCCGCACGCTGTCGTATTCCGACACCCAGCGCTACCGGGTCGGGCCGAACTACCTGCAGTTGCCGATCAATGCGCCACAAGAAAAGGCACGGCCACGTACCAACCAGCGCGACGGCCAGATGGCGTATTACGTCGACGACAGCGGAGACAACAAGCACATCAACTACGAGCCGAGCCTGATGGGCGGCACGCGCGAGGCACCGGCACTGCAGCGCGACTACCACCAGTACGTGGAAGGCCATCTCGGACGCTACCAGACGACGGCGACGCGCAGCGACTACAAGCAGGCGGGCGAACGCTACCGCAGCTTCGAGGACTGGGAACGCGACGACCTGGTCAACAACGTCGGCGGCGATCTGAAACAGTGCCCGGAACCGATTGCGCTGCGCATGGTGTGGCACCTGTGGCATTGCGACGAGGATTACGGGCGCCGCGTGGCGGAGATCGCCGGCGTCGACCTGGAGCAGGCGAAAGCCTTGCCGCCGCTGGAGGGCAAGCCGGCGCCGCACCAGGACCGCCAGGGGCCGACATACACGAATGGGAAAGCGGAGGAGCCGGCGACCAGCGAGGAGGTGGCGGGGGCGAAATAGAAAACGGACCCGCAAGGGTCCGTTTCGGTGGGTAGGCGCGCCCGGCAAGCGGTGGGGTATTACGCCTTCGCTTCGCCGCCCAGCGCGTCGACCACGTCGGCCAGCATCTTCGCCAGCTCACCCGTCATCAGCATCATGTCGTTATCAAACCGCTCGTCGTCGCTGTGGGTGACGGCACCGCCTTCGTTGATCACGTCGAGCGGCTTGACGCCCTTGATCGCCAGCGATTCGGTCAGCACGAAACTGATGCGGCTGTTCCAAGTCATGGCCAGGCGGGTGCACTGCTTGCCGGCGGCGATGTGGCGGCGGATGTCTTCCGGATCGAGCGAGTGTTTTACGTAACGCACGGCGGCACGGCTCTCGCCGGTGGCGCGCAGTTCGGTGTCCTGGTCGATCGTGAAGTTATACGGCGCCTCGTCCGATTCGAGCCAGCCGGTCATCACGGCGACAGGCGAGCGCTGCACGCGCAGCGATTCGAGCGGCATGCGGTCGACCGCCTTGAGCAGCAGTTTTACCACGTCGTCGGCCTTGGCCGGGCTGGCGGCATCGACGACTAACCAGCCGTTGACCGGGTCGATCCAGGTCCAGGTGTTGCTGCGGATCGTGAATGCGCGCGGCAGCAGTTCGTCGGCCACGCGTTCCTTCAGTTCTTTCATCGCCTTCTTGCCTGGCGGGAAACCCTGCTGCTCTTCCAGCTCGGCCGCCTTGGCCTTGGCCACCTGGTTGATCACCGAGCCCGGCAGCAGCTTCTTTTCCGTGCCCAGCATCATCAGCATCTGCTTGTTGACGACGTGCACCAAGCCGCCATTCGGACGCGGCGTATCCCAGCCCTGGCGCAGCAACTCGTTGCTGTTGGCCGGCGTGAAGGCCAGCGGCGCCAGCGCCTCTTCCATTTGTTCAGGCGTAAAAGCCCACGGTGCGGGCAGACGGTAAATCTGAAGATTCTTGAACCACATAGTTGCTTTCTGTTGTCTCAGTATTTCAGGGGAACGACATTTTACACGCTGATGTCACCGTATTTTCAGCCGGCAACAACAACGTTTTAATGTGTTGTGTGTTCGTCAAACAGGCGCAGTTGCTCGACGTGCTCGGTGTCGCCCAGGCGCACGCCCACGCCCAGCAGGCGCACGGGGCGGCTGGCGCGCAGCCAGCCGGTTTCCATCAGCCGGGCGAAGGTCGGCAGGTGTGGCGCATAGCCCACGCACTCGACGGTGGTTTGCTGGAAGTCGGAAAATTTGATTTTCACGAACAGTTTATTGATGAATTTTTCGGCACCGGCACGCTTGATGCGGCCGAGCAGGTGCTCGTATAAATCGGGCAGCAGGGACAGGCAGGCCGGCAGGTCCGGCACGTCGTTCGTATAGGTTTCCTCGGTGCTGACCGACTTGCGTTCGCGCTCGGGGCTGACCTCGCGGTAGTCGATCCCGCGGCACAGGTCGTGCAGCCTGGCGCCGAAGTTGCCGAAGTGGTGCTGCAGCTCCTGCATCGTCCAGCCGCGCAGATCGAGACAGGTCTGCGCGCCCAGTTTATTCAGCTTGGCGGCCGTGACCTTGCCGACGCCATGCAGTTTTTTGACGGGCAGCGCCGCCACGAAGGCGTCCACCTCTTCGGGGCGCACGAGGAACAGCCCGTCCGGCTTGTTCCAGTCGCTGGCGATTTTCGCCACGAATTTATTCGGCGCCACGCCGGCCGAGGCCGTGATGCCGACGGTCTCGACAATGCGTCTGCGGATTTCCTGGGCGATCAAGGTGGCACTGCCCTTGCAATGGGGCGAATTCGAGACGTCGAGATAGGCTTCGTCCAGCGATAGCGGCTCGACCAGGTCCGTATAGTCGCTGTAGATGGCCATGATCTGGCGCGAGGCGATCCGGTATTTTTCCATCTGCGGCGGAATCACCAGCAGCTCCGGACACAGTTTGATGGCCTGGGCGGTGGCCATCGCCGAGTGGATACCGAAGCGCCGCGCCTCGTAATTGCAGGTCGCCACCACCCCGCGCTGGTCGGGACGGCCGCCGACGGCGAGCGGCCGCCCGCGCAGGGACGGATCGTCGCGCATCTCGACCGACGCGTAGAAGCAGTCGCAATCGCAATGGATGATTTTACGTGCGGGGAGGTTCACTCGGGCGGCGGCCGGGGCCGACTACTGTAATTCCGTACAGTATCTCGTCAATTGGCTCCGAGTGCAAGGGGCGGTGGCCTCGGGAGTCCACCCTACGAGAGCAAACGAAAAAAGACGCGCGGCAGGCCGCGCGTCTTTTCACTTCGCTACCGAAACAGCGATTACCAGCTCAGCTTGAGGGTGTACTTGCCGCTGGTGGAACCGGTGCCGCCGCTGTAGTAGCGCACGCGGGCATAGCGTGCCACGGTGGTGGTGCCGGTATTCGTCACCGAAGCGGTGTCGGTCGCGCCGGCGCCGTTCGTGCTGCTGGCCAACTGCGTCCCCGAGCTGTTGTAGATGTACAGGTCGAAGTCGTTGGTCGACGAACCCTGGGTCAGCGTCGCCGTCAGGGTTTTACCGGCCGGCAGCTGGACCACGAAGTAGTCGGTGTCGGTGCTGGTGCTCATGTTGCCGTTGACCACCGTACCGCTGGCGCTGACCGCGTTCGCGCTCGAGATCGTGTTGTTCGACTCGGTCTCGTTGATCGTCGTTGGCGGCGGGGTGGTGCCGGTGGCCGAAGCCACGGCGGCGGCGGCATCGACGATACCGGTGCCGCAACTGGTGCAGGTGCCCGGGAACGGACGCGCGGTGCTCTTGAGCTTGGACTCGATCTCGTCCGGGGTCAGCGCGCTGTTCCGGGCGATCATCAGCGCCGCCACGCCGGCCACGTGCGGGGTCGCCATCGAGGTGCCCTGGTAGCCGGCATAGTTGTCCGCGCCCGGCGAGCTGGTGCCGGCGTTGAGCGTCGAGATGATGTAGCCGTTGGCGTCGCCGCCCGGCGCCGCCACGTCGACCACGGTGCCGTAGTTCGAATACGGTGCGCGGGCGCCGTTGCGGTTGGTGGCCGCGACGGTCACGACACCGGCGCAGTTGGCCGGGTTCGAGTTGCTGGCGTTCATGTTCTCGTTGCCGGCGGCGACGATGACGACGGTGCCGCGCGAACGGGCGCTGTTGATCGCGTTCTGGGTGGTGGTGCCGCAGGCGCCGCCGCCGCCGAGCGACATGTTGATCACGTGGGCACGGGCTGCGATGTTCGGCACGCCGGTCACGGCGCCGCCCGACGACCAGACGATGGCGTCGGCGATGTCGGAGGTATAGCCGCCGCACTTGCCGAGCACGCGCACCGGCACGATCTTGGCGCCGTAGGCAACGCCGGCCACGCCGGTGCCGTTGTTGGTGGCGGCGGCCACCGTGCCGGCCACGTGGGTGCCGTGCCAGCTCGAATTCGAAGCCGGCTCGCCGGCGGCACATTCGCCGGCGGCGGTCCAGTCGCCCGGATCGGAGGCATCCGAATCGCGGCCGCCGCCGTCGTTGGCGATCGCGGCGTCGGAAATGAAGTCGTAGCCGGCCAGGATCTGGCCGGAGAGGTCGGCGTGCGGACGAATGCCGGTGTCGATCACGGCGACGCGGGCGCCCACGCCGGTCGAGCTGTCCCAGGCTGCCGGCAGGCGCAGGCCGCCCGTGGCTTCGTAGTAGTGCCACTGCTGGGTGTACATCGGGTCGGTCGGGGTGGCCATCTTGCGCAGGATGCGGTCGGGCTCGGCGTATTCGATCGAGGCGTCGCGCGCCATCAGTTCCTTCGCCAGCGCTTCGGCTTCCTGGTTCGTCACCTTGCGGTCGATTTTGAGGACGTGGGCGCCGGTGGCGGTGGTGCGCAGCGCCTTGACCTTCATCCCGAATTCCTGGCCGGCGCGGTCGGCGATCGCCTGGCGCGCAGCGGTCATGGCCGGCGTGCCCTGGCCCTTGAACACGGCCGAGCCGGCATCCTTGTACTTCACGATCAGGCGGTCGGTGCCGAGGATGTGTTGCGAGCCAGCGACCTGGGCTTCGGGGGCGATGCCGGCGGCCTGGGCCAGGCCCAGCGAACCGGTAGCGATGGAGACTGCGACAGCGATTTTCAACAAACTCGGGTGAATCGAATGCGTCGACTTCATGTTAAGCCCTTTGTTGTGTAGTTTTCCGTCAAGGCGGTTGCCTTGTTTTATGGTCACCGGCTTTGTGTGCCGGCGCGCCCTCGACTGGCGGCTTGGAAAATGTACTGCGGAGTAATCATGCACGCCGGGAATTTCGAATCGAATGAGGCGATTTCACAACGGTTTACGAGACCGAATTAACAAAAAAATCGTTTATTTGCAAAGATCGTATGTACACCAAATAAGCTTCGGCACCGATTCCTTACCATCGTCACAACAACCATTACCTTGCGTATAAGGCAAGACATTCAAGTATGTCATTGGCATGGAAAATGACCGTGTTCCGGCCACCCTGCAAGATAACTTGAGTTCAGTCATTGCTTTGTGATCGAAAGTTACTGTCGAAATCGCGAGCGGCCCGGCAGTGCCGAGCGCATCCGGTGATGAGGGTCGCCCGCAAGTTCATCGGCATCGGCTCCTCGTTGGCGACGGGACGATGGTGTCACAACCCCCACGCGGACCTCATCCGCCGGCACGGCCGGGCGCCGTACCGGCGCCGGAACGTGTTTTGCATATTTTTTCTGGAAAACCCTTGCACATTCGCGAAGCCATACGCTATGATTCGGGCCTCTTCAGACGCGATGACAAACGTCAGACGAACTGGATACAGTGAGCGGGGCGCTTAGCTCAGTTGGTAGAGCGGATCCCTTACAAGGATTAGGTCGGGAGTTCGAGCCTCTCAGCGCCCACCAGATTCAGTTTAGTAGAAGAACCGATCAGTAAAAACGGAGCGGTAGTTCAGTTGGTTAGAATACCGGCCTGTCACGCCGGGGGTCGCGGGTTCGAGCCCCGTCCGCTCCGCCAGCATCAAGCAAAAAGGTCCGATTTATCGGGCCTTTTTGCTTTTTCCGTTTCCATTTTCGTTTCCGTTTCCGTCCAGCCCGCGTGGCGCCCTCCTCTTTTAAAATCGCGTAAGCTCGCATGCCGCTCAACCGTTTTGCGGCCGCCCTTACCTGGAACCCTGTCTCATGCAGCAAGCGCCTGCCTCCCGTCCCGCCATCGACACCAATGCCTTGGGCATGCAACTGTTCGAAAGCAGCCCCGACTGCTTGAAAATCCTCAGCAATGACGGCAGGGTGCTGGCCATGAACCGGAACGGCATGTGCGCGATGGAGATCGACGACTTCAGCCTGTATTCGGGCGCGCTCTGGACATCGTTCTGGCCACAGGAAAGCCAGGCGGGAATCGATGCCGCGATCGCGCTGGCCCATGCCGGCGGCAGCGGGCAGGTGAAGGCCTTCTGCCCGACCGCGAAGGGCGCGCCGCGCTGGTGGGAAGTAGTGGTCAGCGCGGTGCGCGCGGACGATGGCCGGGTCCAGAACCTGCTGGCGGTATCGCGCGACATCACCCCGCAGGTCGAGGCCGAGGCCGAGCGCGAACGCCTGCTCAGGGAAGTGCAGGCTGCCAACGCGCGCATGATGGACATCTTCCACCAGGCGCCCGCCTTCATGTGCGTGCTCGCCGGTCCCGACCATATATACGAGCTGATCAACGAGCCCTACCTGCAACTGGTCGGCGCGCGCGAACTGCTGGGCAAGCCCGTGCGCGAGGGCCTGCCCGAGATCGCCGCCCAGGGGTTTATCGACCTGCTGGACGCGGTCTACCGGACTGGCGCACCCTATTCCAGCGCCGGCCAGCCCGTCATGCTGGAGCGCCGTCCCGGCGCGCCGCTCGAAGAACGCTTCATCGACCTGGTGTTTACGGCCTTGCGCGATGCGGATGGCGCCATCACGGGCGTTCTCGTCCACGGCGTCGACCAGACCGAGCGCAAGCTGGCCGAGACCCGGCTCTACGAGAGCCGCGAGCGCTTCGCGACGCTGGTCGGCCAGGCCGCGACCGGCGTGGTCGAGATGGACCAGCACGGCAGCATCACCTTCGCAAACGAGACCTATTGCGCGATGCTGGGGCGCTCCGAGGCCGAGCTGATCGGCCTGCGCATGCCCAACGTCACGGCGCCCGGCTCGCTCGCAGCCAGCCTGGCAGCGGTCGAGGCCCTGGCCGCCGGCGGCCCCGCCTTTGTCATCGACAAGCACTACCTGCACAAGGACGGCACCCTGGTGCCGGCCACCTCCAGCGTCAACGCGCTGCGCAGCCCTGCGGGCGAGTACCTGGGCATGGTGGCGATCGTGCTCGACACGACCGAAAGCAAGCGGGCTGCGGAAAAGCTGCGCGCCAGCGAAGAACGCTACCGCACCCTGTTCGAATCGATGGACCAGGGGTTCGCCGTCCTCGAGATGATCTTCGACGAGGACAATCACGCCCTCGATTACCGCTTCCTCGAAATGAACGCGATGTTCGAGCGCCACACGGGACTGGTGGACGCGCAGGGCAAGACCGCGCGCGAGGTGGCGCCCACGCTCGACCGCTTCTGGTTCGACACCTACGGCCAGGTGGCCCTGAGCGGCGAAGCGGTGCGTTTCGAAAACGAAGCGGCGGCCCTCGGGCGCTGGTTCGACGTCTACGCCACCCGCATCGGCGGCCCCGGCAGCCGCAAGGTGGCCCTGCTGTTTACCGACATCACGGCGCGCCGGCGTTCCGAAGAGCAGCTGCGCCGGCTGGCGGCCGACCTGTCCGAGGCCGACCGCCGCAAGACCGAGTTCCTGGCGACGCTGGCGCACGAGCTGCGCAACCCGCTGGCGCCGATCCGCAGCGGGCTCGGCGTCATGCGCCTGAGCGGCCACAACCCCGCCACCATGGCCCGCGTGCGCGACATGATGGAGCGCCAGGTCGGCCACATGGTGCGCCTGATCGACGACCTGCTCGATGTCGCCCGCATCAGCGGCGGCAAGCTCGAACTCAAGCGCGAACGGACCGACCTGAAAGGGCTGCTGGCCAGCGCGGTGGAAACCAGCCTGCCGCTGGTCGAAGCCGGCCGCCACCGCCTCGACGTCGCCGTTCCCGACGAGCCGCTGATGATCGATGCCGACGTCACCCGGATCACCCAGGTGGTGTCCAACCTGCTCAACAATGCGGCAAAGTACACGCCGCCCGGCGGGCGCATCGACCTGTCGCTGCGGCGCGAGGGAGAAACCGCGCTGATCTCGGTGTCCGACACCGGGGTCGGGATTCCGGCGGACTCGCTGACCCGCATCTTCGACATGTTCCAGCAGGTCGAGCGCCACATCGAACGCGCCCAGGGCGGCCTCGGCATCGGGCTGTCGCTGGTCCGTCGCCTGGTCGAGCTGCACGGCGGCGCGGTCAGGGCCGCCAGCGCCGGCGCCGGCCGCGGCAGCCGCTTCGAGGTGAGCCTGCCGCTGGCGGGCGCAGGCGCGGGCGTTGCCGGCAGCGGCGGGCAGCACGGTGGCGAAGCCGCGCGCCAGCCCGAGGGCGTCCGGGTGCTGGTGGTCGACGACAACGTGGACGCGGCACTGACCCTGTCGATGATCCTCGAGGCCAGCGGCCATACGACGCGGGTGGCCCACGACGGCATCGCGGCGCTGGCCGAGGCCGGGCGCTTCCTGCCGCAAGTGGCCTTCCTCGATATCGGCATGCCCGGCCTGAACGGCTACGAAACCGCGAGCGCGCTGCGCCGCATCCCGGGACTGGAAACCATGCGGCTGGTCGCCCTGACCGGATGGGGCACCGAAAGCGACCGCCTGCGCTCGGCCGAAGCCGGCTTCGACCACCACCTCACCAAGCCGGCCCAGCTGCAGGCGGTGCAGGACCTGCTCACCAACCTGGCCCCGGCAGGGGACTGATCCTGTGTTGTGCGGCTAAGCGCGGCGGCGCAGCGGTGAGCCGGCTTCGACGCGATTGCGCCCCGCATGCTTGGCCCGGTACAGCGCCTGGTCGGCACGCGCCAGCGCCGAGGCCAGGTCTTCCTCCGGCTCGATCACGACCAGGCCGATGCTGACCGTCATCGTGTAGCAGTTGCCGCAAGTGAGCAGCTGGGTCTCCATCACCGCCTGGCGCAGGCGCTCGGCCGCGCGCAGCGCGCCCGCGAGGTCGGTGCCGGGCAGCGCCAGCGCGAATTCCTCGCCGCCCATGCGCCCCAAGATGTCGTACTCGCGCAGGGACTGCCCGCAAGCGAGGGAAAACTTCAGCAGGGCTTCGTCGCCGGTGGCATGGCCAAACCGGTCGTTGATCTGCTTGAAGTGGTCGATGTCGAGCATCAGCAGCGCAATCGGCTGGCGCTGGCGCAGGGCCTGCATGCGCGCTGCCTCGGCCCGCTCGAAGAAGGCGCGGCGGTTCAGCAGGCCCGTGAGGTCGTCGGTGGTGGCCAGGCGCTCCATGCGCGCGTCGTCGCGTTCCTTGCTCATCAGGAGGAAGCCGAAGCCGTTGACGATCAGGAGCATGTAGCCGGAAACATGGGCCAGCGATTGCAGCGAGCGCGCCTGCGCGCCATCGCCCATCGCCACCACGCCCCAGAACGCCAGCGCGCCGCCGAACACGACGTCGTTGAAACCGATCAGGCGCTGCAGCGAGGTCGGGCGCGGCAGCCGCGGGTGCAGCAGGACGGCGCCGACCAGGAAGGAACCGATGCCCATGATGGCGGACATGCTGGCACGCATCGGCGCGGAAGACACGCCGGTCATCGGCGCCGCGCAGGCCAGAAGCAAGCCCAGCAGCGCCACCGGCACGAGATAGCGGCGCAGCTGCGGATAGCCGAAAAAGGCGGCGTAGGCCGCCAGCTCGAGGGTGAGGCCGGCAGTCCAGCCGGCCGATTCGATCACGGCCAGCAGGGTCATGCCGCTGGCCGGGCGCGCGCAGGCAAGCAGCTGGGTGGCGCCCAGGACCATGCGCGCCCACATCCAGGTGCGCAAGCCCGGCGTGGGCAGGGTGCCGCGCATGTAGGCAGCCATCAGCAAGGCAATCGCCAGGTTGCCGATGCCGACTGCCAGCATGTAAGTGTGAAGTTCGATCACTGCGTGTTCCTCGTAACAGGCTGCGCCCGGAGCGATGTCCGGCAGGGTGATGATGGCGGGCAAGTACCGCCAATCATGTTAAACAGCTAACGAGTGTTTCCTGAAAGAACTTATAGTACACGCTTTGCGCAAAGCGGACTGCACGATTGCGCTTTTTAGTACTGACGCTCGAGACGAGATACAACACCGCCGGTTTTGCCGGCACTGGTGCGCTGGCCTATGCACAGTGAATAAAAAAGCCGGGTCCATGCAGTTGCATGGCCCGGCTTGTTGTCGAGCGCCGTCGGCGGTTTATTTGCGTCCGGCTTTCGGCTTGCTCTTGATGGTCGACAGGATAGCCGGACGCACACCGGCGGGCGCGGCGGCGGCCACCGGTGTGCGCTCGACCTTGCGCCGGGTGGCGGCCGCCATCGACGGCATCTGCCTCGGCACCGGCCCCGGCATCCCGCCGGGGCGCTTGCGCTCGACGCCAGGCACCGCGGCGGGCACCCCTGCCGGCCGCTTGCCTGCCGTGCGCGCGCCGGTTTCGCGGCTGCCCGCTTCCTGGGCCCCATCCTCGGACGGATGCCAGGCCGGCACCAGGTGGCGTTCGCCGTTGCCGATCAGGTCGCCACGGCCCATTTTGACCAGGGTCTCGCGCAGGATCGGCCAGTTCTCCGGATGGTGGTAGCGCAGAAACGCCTTATGGGCTTTTCTCATCTTGCCGCTGCGCGCCGTTTCCACCACTTCCGAATCCTCGGTCACTTTTTTCAGCGGATTCTTGCGGCTGTGGTACATGGTCGTCGCCATCGCCATCGGCGTCGGCGTGAAGGTCTGCACCTGGTCGAGTTTAAAATTGTTCTTTTTCAGCCACAGGGCCAGGTTCAGCATGTCCTCGTCGGTCGAGCCCGGGTGGGCAGCGATGAAATACGGGATCAGGTACTGCTTCTTGCCGGCCTCGAGCGAATATTTTTCGAACAAGCGCTTGAACTCGTCGTAGGCGCCGATGCCCGGCTTCATCATCTTCGACAAGGTGGCTTGCTCGGTGTGTTCCGGCGCGATCTTGAGCAGGCCGCCCACGTGGTGGGTGACCAGTTCCTTCACGTATTCCGGCGAGCGCACGGCGAGGTCGTAGCGCAGGCCCGAGCCGATCAGGATTTTTTTCACGCCGGGAATCGCGCGCGCCTTGCGGTACAGCTGGATCAGCTTGCTGTGGTCGGTACCGAGGTTGCTGCAGATGGTCGGGTACACGCAGGACAGGCGGCGGCAGGATTCCTCGATGCTTTTTTCCTTGCACGCGAGGCGGTACATGTTCGCGGTCGGCCCGCCCAGGTCGGTGATCGTGCCGGCGAAATTCTTGGTCGTGTCGCGAATGAGCTCGATTTCGCGCAGGATCGACGGCTCCGAACGGCTCTGGATGATGCGCCCTTCGTGCTCGGTGATCGAGCAGAAGGTGCAGCCGCCGAAGCAGCCGCGCATGATGTTGACCGAATAGCGGATCATTTCCCAGGCCGGGATGTGGGCCTTGCCGTAGCTCGGGTGCGGGGCGCGCGCATACGGCAGGTCGTAGACGTTGTCCATCTCGTCCATGGCGAGCGGCAGCGGCGGCGCGTTCAGCCACACGTCGCGCTCGCCGTGGGATTGCACCAGCGCCCGCGCATTGCCCGGATTCGACTCCAGGTGGAACACGCGCGAGGCGTGCGCATACATCACCGGGTCCGTGCTGACGGTGTCGAAGCTCGGCAAACGGACCACGGTCTTTCTCGCCTTTTCGCGGGCGGCGGCCTGCCGCTCCTCGCGCGTCATGATCACGACCGGTTTCAGCACCGGCTCCGGCGCGGCATTGTCGAGCGCACAGGCGGCCGGGTCTTCCAGCGCCATGGCGTACGGGTTCGGCTGCTTGTCGATGCGGCCCGGCACGTCGACGCGGGTCGAATTGTGGACCGACCATTCTTCGTCCGGCAGCCAGCCGTTCGGCACCAGGAAGGCGGTGCCGCGCAGGTCGCGGATATCCTTGATGTTTTCGCCGGCGGCAATGCGGCGCGTGAGGTCGACCAGCGCGCGTTCGGCATTTCCGAAGATCAGCAAATCCGCCTTCGATTCGAACAGCACCGAACGGCGCACTTTATCCGACCAGTAATCGTAGTGGGCGATGCGGCGCAGCGAGGCTTCGATCGAGCCGATCACCACCGGCACGCCCGGATAGGCTTCGCGCACGCGCTGGGCGTACACGGTCACGGCCCGGTCCGGCCGTTTGTTCGGCTCGGCGTTCGGGGTATACGCGTCGTCCGAGCGGATCTTGCGGTCGGCCGTATAGCGGTTGACCATCGAATCCATGTTGCCGGCCGTGATGCCCCAGTACAGGTTCGGCTTGCCGAGCGCGCGGAAGGGCTCGGCCGAGTGCCAGTCCGGCTGGCTGATGATGCCGACCCGGTAGCCCTGCGCTTCGAGCAGGCGGCCGACCAGCGCCATGCCGAAGCTCGGATGGTCGATGTAGGCGTCGCCGGTGATCAGGATCACGTCGCACGAATCCCAGCCCAGCGCCTCCATTTCGGCGCGGGTCATCGGGAGGAAGGGCGCGGCAGGTGCGCGGCTGGAGCGCTTGGGGACGCTCGCGAAAAGATTCGATGGGGAGTTCATTGGCCGGTATTCTACCGGAAAACGCTATCGGCCGCTCTTCCTCGCCCTAAAAAATGGCTTATCTATCAATGACTTGTGGTTGAGCAGACGGCTCAAATTCCCATGCTTGCGAGAATGTTGCCGAGCTGCTTCAGCGCCGCCGACACGGTCGGATGGCGCGTATCGAAACGCGCGCTGAGTTCCTGGGTACGCGAAGCGAGGCCATAGGTGTTGGCGTCGAGGTCGGCTTCGGCGCGGCGCTCGAGCACCTGCTTGATGTCGCCGTCGAGCTGGCGCAGCAGCATCTGCAGCTCTTCGTCCACCTCGCCGGTGTCGGCCAGGCTGCGGTGCAGGCTTTTCAGGTGCGCCTTCAGGTTCGAATCGTTCTCGTTCAGCATGTCGGTTCTCGCTTAATTGTTGCCTAATTGGTGAAGCGGGTGTCGAGGTACAGCTGCTCGACCTGCTCGCGCGCCCATGGGGTGCGGCGTAAAAACTTCAGGCTCGACTTGATGCTCGGATCTTTCTGGAAGCAATTAATGTCGATCCGGCGGCCGAGCCCCTCCCAGCCATAGTGGTCGACCAGGCGGGTTAACAGGGATTCTAAAGTAATACCGTGGAGGGATTGAGCACTCATCGCTGGGGTTCTGTTTGGGAATGGGATCAGGTGCAGGTTATACACCGGATCGGGGTATGCGCGGGCACGAAAAAAACGCGTGGGTTCAAGAGCCCACCCTACAAAACCGGTTCGTAGGGCGGGCACTCGTGCCCACGCGGTACAACGTCACATCACGTACAAACGGATTACTGCCCCGTCAAGCCGCGACGCTCCAGGAGCGGCTGCACCTGCGCATCGCGCCCGCTGAAATTGCGGTACATCTGCATCGCGTCGAGCGTGCCGCCGCGCGAGAGCAGGGTCTTGCGGAAGTGGTCGCCGTTCTTGCGGGTCAAGCCGCCGTTTTCCTTGAACCAGTTGACGGTGTCGGCGTCGAGCTTCTCGGCCCACAGGTAGCCGTAGTAGCCGGCCGAATAACCGCCCGAGAAGGTGTGCGAGAAATAGGTCGTGCGGTAGCGCGGCGGCACCAGCGCGAAGTCGACGCCGGCCTTTTTCAGGGCTTCCGCTTCAAACGCGAGGACGTCGGTCGGGATCTGCGATGGGCTCAGCTGGTGCCAGGCCTGGTCCAGCAGCGAGGCCGCCAGGTACTCGGTGGTGCGGAAGCCTTCGTTGAACTGCTGCGATGCCTGCACCTTATCGAGCAGCTCCTTCGGCATCGGCGCGCCGGTCTGGTAGTGCTTGGCGTAGTTCGCCAGCACTTCCGGCCAGGCCATCCACATCTCGTTGACCTGCGACGGGAACTCGACGTAGTCGCGCGGCACGCGCGACAGGCGCGGGTATTTCACTTCCGAGAACATGCTGTGCAGCGCATGGCCGAACTCGTGGAAGGTGGTGCGCACTTCGTCGTAGGTGAGCAGGGTCGGCTCGCCCGCGGCCGGCTTGGCCACGTTCAGGTTGTTCGCGATCACCGGCTTGGTACCCAGCAGTTTGCTTTGCGGGACCCAGGCATTGGCCCAGGCGCCGCCGCGCTTGTTCGAGCGGGCATACGGATCGAACGTGAAGATTGCCAGTTGCGAGCCGTCGGCATCGAACACGTCGAACACGCGCACGTCCTCGTTATAGGTCGGCAGATCCTTGCGTTCCTTGAAGGTCAGGCCGAACTCCTTGTTGGCAGCGAAGAAGACGCCGTCCTGCAGCACGCGGTTCAGCTCGAAATACGGGCGCAGCTGGCCGGCGTCGAACGCGTAGCGCTGCTGGCGCACCTTGTCGCTGTAGAAGGCCCAGTCGTGGGCGGCGGCCTGGAAGCCACCCTTCTCGGCATCGATCGCCTGCTGGATCTCGGCCGCCTCCTTCTTCGCATTGTTCACGGCCGGCTTGGCGAATTCGGCCAGGAGGCTGTTGACGGCTTTCGTGTTCTTCGCGGTCTGCTCTTCCAGGTTGTAGGCTGCGTAGTTCGGGTAGCCCAGCAGGACGGCGCGTTCGGCGCGCAGCTTGGCGATCTGCAGCACTTCGTCGCGGTTGTCGAATTCACCGCCGCGCGAGCCGCGTGCCATGGAGGCGGCCAGCAGCTTTTCGCGGGTGGCGCGGTTGGTCAGCACCGACAGGCCGGCCTGCTGGGTCGTGTTCACGACGGGGATCACGAACTTGCCGTCCAACCCGCGCTTCTTCGCTTCAGCGGCGGCGGCATCGATCTGCTTGTCGGTCATGCCGGCCAGCTCGGCGCGGGTGTCGACGACCAGGGCCGAAGCGTTCGATTCCTTCAGCACGTTCTGGGCGAACGCGGTCTGCAGGGTGGCGAGCTGGCTATTGTAGGCTTTCAGCTTTTCCTTGTCGGCGGCGGACAGCTTGGCGCCGGCGCGCACGAAATCGGTATGGTAGCGCTCGAGCAGGTAGTTTGACTCGGCGTCGAGTTTGAGCTTGCTGCGCTTGTCGTACAAGGCCTTGATGCGCGCGTACAGTTTCGGGTTCAGGCGGATCGCGTCGTTGTGCGCGGCCAGCTTCGGCGACAGTTCCTTCTGCAGCGCCTGCAGGGTGTCGTTGGTGTACGAACCGGCCAGGGTGCCGAACGCGGCCTGCACGCGGTTGAGCAACTGGCCCGAACGCTCCATGGCGACGATGGTGTTGTCGAAGGTCGGCGCCGCCTTGTTGTTGGCGATCGCCGCCACTTCGGCCGCTTCCTGGCGCATGCCTTCCATGAAGGCCGGCGCGAAGTGCTCGTTCTTGATCTGGTTCCAGGCCGGATAGTTGAACGGCAGCGTGCTTGGCTTGGCGAACGGGTTCGAGGCGTCGAAGGCGGTGGCCGGCTGGACCTGCGCGGCCGGCGCGGCAGGGGCGCTGGTCTGGGCATGGGCCATGCTGGCGACGGCGAGGCTGACCGCGGCCAGCAGGATGTGAGAACGGTTCATGGTTTCTCTTCTTATGATAGGTACGATGAAAAACGCGGACCTGGTGTTAGCAGGGCCGCGTCAGGTTGACTGCGATTAGTTAGCGGTCAGGCCACGGCGTTCCAGCAGCGGCTCGATGACCGGATCGCGGCCACGGAAGGCGCGGTACATCTCGGTCGCGTCCATGGTGCCGCCTTTCGACAGCACCATCTTGCGGAAGCGGTCGCCGTTCTTGCGGTTCAGGCCGCCGTTTTCCTTGAACCACTCGCCGGCGTCGGCGTCCAGGCGCTCGGCCCACAGGTAGCTGTAGTAGCCGGCCGAGTAGCCGCCCGAGAAGGCGTGCGAGAAGTAGGTCGAGCTATAGCGCGGCGGGACCGGGCCGACATCCAGGCCGGCGTCCTTCAGTGCCTGGGCTTCGAATGCCTTGACGTCGGTCGGGATGGCCTTCGAGCCGAGCTGGTGCCACTTCTGGTCGAGGGCGGCAGCGGCCAGGTATTCGGTCGTCCGATAACCCTCGTTGAAGCGCTGCGAGGCGCGCAGTTTATCCAGCAGTTCCTTCGGCATCGGCTCGCCGGTCTGGTAGTGCTTGGCGTAGTTGGCCAGCACTTCAGGCCAGGCCATCCACATCTCGTAGACCTGCGACGGCAGCTCGACGTAGTCGCGCGGCACGCTGGTGCCCGAGAAGCGTGGGTATTTCACGTTCGAGAACCAGCCGTGGGTCGCGTGGCCGAATTCGTGGAAGGTGGTGCGCACTTCGTCCCAGGTCAACAGGGTCGGCTCGCCGGCAGCCGGCTTGGTCAGGTTCAGGTTGTTGGTGATGACGGGCTTCTGGCCCAGCAGTTTGCTCTGGCTGACCAGGGCGCCCATCCAGGCGCCGCCGCGCTTGTTCGGGCGCGCGTACGGGTCGAAGGTGAAGATGGCCAGGTGCTTGCCGTCGGCTTCGAAGACGTCGAACACGCGCACGTCCGGATCGTAGACCGGCAGGTCCTTGCGCTCCTTGAAGGTGATGCCCCACAGCTGATTAGCGGCGAAGAAGGTGCCGTTCAGGACGTTGTTGAGTTCAAAGTAAGGCTTGAGCTGGTTGGCGTCGAAGGCGTATTTCGCGGTGCGCACCTTGTCGCTGTAGTAGTTCCAGTCGTAGGCGGCGACCTTGAAATTGCCCTTCTCCGCATCGATCACCTGCTGGATCTCGGCCGCTTCCTTGTTCACGTTGCGCACGGCCGGCACGGTGAGATCGGCCAGCAGTTTATTGACGGCGCCGGTGGTCTTCGCGGTCTGGTCTTCCAGCGAATAGGCAGCGTGGCTTTCGTAGCCGAGCAGCTCGGCGCGTTCGGCGCGCAGCTTGGCGAGCTTGAGGACGACGTCGCGGTTGTCGTACTCTCCGCCGCGCGAGCCGCGCACCATCGAGATGTTCAGCAGCTTTTCGCGGGTGGCGCGGTTGCTCAGCACCGACAGGGGCGCCTGCTGGGTGGTGTTCACGACCGGGATCACGAACTTGCCCTCCAGGCCGCGCTTCTTCGCTTCGACGGCTGCCGCTTCGATCGCTTTCGGCGGCAGGCCGGCCAGCTCTTCACGGGTGTCGACGACAAAAGCGGAGGCGTTCACTTCCTTGAGCACGTTCTGGCTGAACTGGGTCTGCAGGGCGGCGAGCTGGCTATTGTAGGCTTTCAGCTTTTCCTTGTCGGCGGCGGACAGCTTGGCGCCGGCGCGCACGAAGTCCTTGTTGTAGCGCTCGATCAGGAACTTCGATTCGGCGTCCAGGTTCAGCTTGTTGCGCTGGTCGTACAAGGCCTTGATGCGCGCGTACAGCTTCGGGTTCAGGCGGATGGCGTCGTTGTGGGCAGCGAGCTTGGGCGCCAGTTCCTTGTCCAGGGCCTGCAGGGTGTCGTTGGTGTAGGAACCGTTCAGGGTGCCGAACACGGCCTGCACGCGGTTGAGCAGCTGGCCCGAGCGCTCCATGGCGACGATGGTGTTCTCGAAGGTCGGCGCGGCCTTGTTGTTGGCGATCGCTTCGACCTCGGCCGCTTCCTGGCGCATGCCTTCGGCGAATGCCGGCGCGAAGTGTTCGTTCTTGATCTTGTCGAATGCCGGGTAGCCGTACTGCAGGGTGCTTGGCTTGGCGAACGGGTTCGATGCTTCGAGGAGCGAGGCCGGCTGGGCGTAGGCCAGGTTGGCGACTGCGACGCTGGCAGCGAGGATCAGCATGTGAGGACGGTTCATGGAGTCTCTATTGATGTTGTTGCTATTGAAAAAATAAAAAACCCACGCGCCACCGCAGGGCGGCGCGTGTTCATTCGGTGAACGGATCGATCGGGTAGCCCGCTCAGTTCCCCGTCAAGCCCCGGCGCTCGAGCAGCGGCTCGATGACCGGATCGCGTCCGCGGAAATTGCGGAACAAGTCCATCGCCTCGGCGGTACCGCCGCGCGACAGCAGGGTCTTGCGGAAGTGGTCGCCGTTCTTGCGCGACAGGCCGCCGTTCTGCTCGAACCACTGGACGGTGTCGGCGTCGAGCTTTTCGCTCCACAGGTAGGCGTAGTAGCCGGCCGAGTAACCGCCGTTCATCGAGTGCGAGAAATAGGTGGTGCGGTAGCGCGGCGGCACCGGCGCGAAGTCGACGCCGGCCTCCTTCAGGGACTTGGCCTCGAAGGCCAGCACGTCGTTCGGGATCTGGGCCGGGGTCAGCTGGTGCCAGCGCTGGTCGAGCAGGGACGCCGCCAGGTATTCGCTGGTCATGAAGCCCTGGTTGAACTTCTTGGACGCGACCACCTTGTCGAGCAGTTCCTTCGGCATCGGCGCGCCGGTCTTGTAATGTTTCGCATAGTTGGCCAGCACTTCCGGCCAGATCGCCCACATCTCGTTGACCTGCGACGGATACTCGACGAAATCGCGCGGCACATTCGTCCCCGAGAAGTGCGGGTACTTCACGTTCGAGAACATGCCGTGCAGCGCGTGGCCGAACTCGTGGAACATCGTGCGCACTTCGTCGTAGGTGAGCAGCGCCGGCTCGCCGGCGGCCGGCTTCGGGATGTTCTGATGGTTGCCCACCACCGGTTTGCGGCCCAGCAGGTGCGACTGCGACACGTATTCGTTCATCCAGGCGCCGCCCTGCTTGTTGCCGCGTGCGTAGGGGTCGAACAGGAAAATCGCCAGCGGCTTGCCGTCGACGTCGAACACGTCGAACACGCGCACATCGGGGTCGTACACCGGCAAGTCCTTGCGTTCCTTGAAGGTGATGCCGTATTCCTTGGTGGCGGCGAAGAACACGCCGTTCACCAGCACGTTGTTCAGCTCGAAATACGGGCGCAGCTGGTTTTCGTCGAAGTTGTACTGGGCAGCGCGCACCTTGTCGCTGTAGAAGGCCCAGTCGTGGGCGGCGATCTGGAAGCCGCCTTTCTCGGCATCGACGATCTTCTGCATCGCCGCCGCTTCCTTCTTCGCGTTGCCGATCGCCGGCTTGGCCAGCTCGGCCAGCAGTTTATTGACGGCGGCAGGGTTCTTCGCCGTTTCCAGTTCCTGCGAATAGGCCGCGTAGTTCGGGTAGCCGAGCAGGGTGGCGCGCTCGGCGCGCAATTTGACCAGTTTCAGCACCAGCTCGCGCGTGTCGAATTCGCCGCCGCGCGCGCCGCGGTTCATCGACGCGGCCTGCAGGCGCTCGCGCACCGCGCGGTTGGTGAGACTGGCCAGCGGCGGCTGGATGGTGGTGTTGGCGAGCGTGAGCACGTACTTGCCGTCCAGGCCGCGCTTTTTCGCTTCAGCGGCGGCGGCCGTGATCTCGGCGTCCGACAGGCCGGCCAGTTCTTCTCGGGTGTTCACCACCAGCGCCGAGGCATTCGCTTCCTTCAGCACGCGCTGCGAGAAGTCGGACTGCAGCGAGGCGATCTGGCCGTTATAGGCTTTCAGCTTTTCCTTGTCGGCGTTCGACAGCTTGGCGCCGGCGCGCACGAATTCCTTGTAATAGCGCTCGAGCAGGAATTTCGCTTCCGCGTCCAGGCCCAGCTTGTCGCGCTTGGCGTGCAGGGTCTCGACGCGCTTGAACAGCTTCGGGTTCAGGTAGATCGCGTCGTTGTGCGCCGCCAGCTTGGGCGACATTTCGCGGTCGACCGCGTCGAGCCGGTCGTTGGTATTGGCCGTTTGCAGGTTCGAGAACACGGCCGCCACGCGCGCCAGCATCTGGCCCGAACGCTCCATGGCGACGATGGTGTTCTCGAAAGTCGGGGCTTTCGGGTTGTTGGCGATGCCCTCCACTTCGCGCAGCTGTTCGCGCATGCCGGCTGCATAAGCAGGCAGGAAGTGCTCGTCCTTGATCTTGTCGAAGGCCGGGTAGTTGAACGGCAGCGGGCTTGGCGTGGCGAAGGGATTCGATGCGTCGAGCACTGTGCCGGAACTGGCCGGCGCGGTAACGGGTGCTGGGGCGGGAGCTGCATGGGCCGCCCCGACGAAGGCGAGGCTGGCTGCGATGATGAGCATTTGTGGACGTTTCATGGTCTCTCTCATGAACTCGAAAGGGCTGCCCGCGGGATCGCCGCCGACAGGTGCGCGCCAGATCATAGCAGGCTTATTGCTGCGTCGGCACGCTGGAAACAATCCCATACAAAGTTGTATAGACATTCTCGCCGCCATAGCAGAAACGCGCCGTGGTAGCATCGCAGTGTTCCGACACCCCTCCTTCCATGGTCCCCATCTTTCGTTCTTCGTATGACGCCATCGTCGTCGGCAGCGGGCCGGGCGGCGCCAGCACCGCGCGCGAGCTGGCGCGCGCCGGCATGCGCGTGCTGGTGCTCGAGCGCGGCGGCGCCGAACCGCTGACGGGCACGGTCACGCAGATGGCGTCCATGGCCGCCGTTCCCGGCAAGGGCGCCTACCTCCACCGCGACGCCTCGCTGCTGGTGGCCGGCATCACGGCTGGCGGCAGTTCGGCCATCAATTTTGCGACGGCCGCCCCGCCACCCCGGACCATGTTCGCGCGCCATGGCATCGACCTGGCGCCGGCCCTGGCGCAACTGGGCGCCGAACTGCCGATGGCACCCCTGCCCGACTCGCTGGTCGGCCCGATGGCCGCGCGCATGATGACTGCGGCGCGCGCCATGGGACTCGACTGGCACAAGCTGGACAAGATGATCCGGCCAGACAGCTGCCGCAGCGGCTGCTGGCGCTGCGTCTACGGCTGCCCCTTTGGCGCCAAGTGGACGGCGCGCGATTTTCTCGATGAGGCGTGCACGCTGGGCGCGCAGCTGGTCGAGCGCGCCCGCGTGCTGCGCGTGCTGGTGGAAGATGGACACGCGGCCGGCGTCGAAGTCGACGTGGGCGGCAAGGCCCGCCTTGTGGCGGCACCGCTCGTCGTGCTCGCCGCCGGCGGCATCGGCAGTCCGCGCCTGCTGCACGCATCAAGCCTGGGGCCACGCGAATCTCCCTTCTTCAGCGATCCGGTGGTGGCGGTGATGGGCAGCGTCGACGACATCGACGGCGGCGCCGAGGTGCCGATGGCTGCCGGCATGAGCCTGGTCGATGAGGGCATCGCGCTGGCCGACCTGACCCTGCCGCAGCCGATGTACGCGGCGTTTGCGGCGCAAGTCGGGCGGGTCGACCGCCTGTTCGCGCACCGCCGCACCCTGTCGATGATGGTCAAGATCCGCGACGAGATCGGCGGCAGCATCGGACCGCGCTGGGCCGATAAAACGCTGCAGCCGGGCGACCGCCGCAAGCTGGCCCACGGCATCGGCATGGCCAAGGCGATCCTGCGCGAAGCCGGCGCCCGTCACCTCTTTACATCCTGGCATTTCGCGGCGCACCCGGGCGGCAGCGTGCGCATCGGCGACGGTGTCGATGCGCATTTGCAGACCCAGACACCGGGACTGTACGTGTGCGACGCCTCGGTGATTCCGGAGCCATGGGGATTGCCGCCGACCTTGACCTTGCTGTGCCTGGGCAAGCGGCTTGGGGAGCGATTGGGAAGCAAGGCAATGTAGGATGAAGTATTCGTGCAGCCCTACCCTCGCATGCGCTACTTCCCTGCACAAGGCGCGCTCATCAAGACTGCGTGCTACCGGAGCGTTTTCACGGACGTATTGACATCCAAAGTTGAATCAACAGGTCCGTGCTACCATCGGATGCACGTTTGATATCCTATCGCCGGGCTCCTTATGATCGCCAGCACTGCCGCGGATATCCAGCGTCGACTCGACGACCTGCTTGATCATTTGCCCGCAGGTGTCGTCGTGCACGGCGCGGACGGCCGTATCCTGCATGCTAACCGGCTTGCCTGCGAACTGATCGGGCAAAGCCCGGAGCAGCTGCGTGGCACCGTTTCCAACAGTACCGCCTGGCACTTCCTGTGCGACGACGGTCATCCGATGCCGCCCGAGCAGTTCCCCGTCAACCTCGTCCTGCACACCGGCCGCCAGCAGTCGCAGGTCGTCGTCGGCATGTGCAGCGAGGGATCGGAATCGGTACGCTGGGTGATCTGCAACGCCTATCCGGAAATCGGTATCGACGGCCTGCTGTGCAGGGTCGTCGTGTGCTTTACCGATTGCACTGCGTTGAAACAGGCAGAACAAAGGCTGCAAAAATCCGAGGAACGCCTGCGCCTGGCATTGCAGGGTTCGACTGACGCTCTCTGGGATTACGATCTCGTCAAGAACGAAGTGTTTTACTCCGAGCGCTGGTGGAACATGCTTGGCTATCTGCCGGGGGAGCTTGGCTGCCATACCGGTCTCTGGCAGGAGCTGATGCATCCCGACGACAGAGCGCGCCTGACCGATTACTGGAACGACCTGCTCGAAGGCGACCGCGAAACCTACAGCGTCGAGTGGCGCCTGCGCCATCGCGACGGGCATTACCTGCCTATCCTGTCGCGCGGGTTCGTTACCCGTGACCCCAGCGGCAAGGCCCTGCGGGTGTCGGGCACCAACACCGACCTCACCGAGCGCAAGCTTGCCGAGCAACGGATTTACGAACTGGCCAATTTCGATCACCTGACCGGCTTGCCGAACCGCCGCTTGCTGGTGGAGGAACTGGACAAGGCACTGGCCCGCAGCCAGCGCTCGGGACGCATGGGCGCCGTCATTTTCCTCGACCTGGACAATTTCAAGCTGCTCAACGATACGATGGGTCATGATGTCGGCGACATGCTGCTGCGCCAGGTCGCCGAACGGCTGCGCGACTGTGACCAGCTCGCTCGCCTTGGTGGCGACGAGTTCGTGCTGGTGCTCGAAGAGCTCGGCAAGGACCTGCACGAGGCCGTGGCCGAAACACACCACGTCCTGGAAAAACTGCAAGCCGTGATGGGTCAGGCGTATCACCTGAACGGGCGGCAGTTCCTGAGCACGCCAAGCATCGGCGTGGCGCTCTTCGACTGTACCTCGACCGAGATCGACACCCTGCTCAAACAGGCCGATCTCGCCATGTACCGCGCCAAATCGGAGGGGCGCAACACTGCCCGCTTCTTCGATCCCTACATGCAGGCAGCAGCCGAGCACCAGGCGGCGCTTGAGCACGCCCTGCGCGCGGGCCTCTCCGAGCAGCAGTTCGTCCTGTTCTGCCAGCCCCAGTTCGATGGCCAGGGACAGCTGGTCGGCGCCGAGGTGCTGGTACGCTGGCGCAACCCCGGTGGCCAGCTGCTCGCGCCCGACGAATTCATCGGCTTGGCCGAATCCTCGGGGCTGATCGTCCCGCTGGGCCAGTTCGTGCTCGAGGAAAGCTGCCGCGCGCTGGCACGCTGGCGCACGGACCGCACGCTTGCCAGGCTCGAACTTGCGGTCAACATCAGTGCACACCAAATGCGCAGCGACGACTTTGCAGGGAAAGTGGCCGACATCCTCCAGCACACCGGCGCGCCAGCCGACAGGTTATGCCTGGAGCTCACGGAAAGCGTCTTCGCGGAAAACGTCTCCGAGATCATTGCCCACATGCGGGAGCTGTGCAGCCAGGGCGTGCGTTTTTCGCTGGACGACTTCGGCACCGGCTACTCGTCGCTCGCTTACCTGCGGCGCTTTCCGCTGACGGCATTGAAGATCGACCGCTCATTCGTGCACGACGTGCACCTGAATCCGGATGCGGTTCCGATCGTGGAGGCCATTATCGCCCTGGCGCGCAAGCTCAAGCTGGACATCGTCGCCGAAGGGGTGGAGCACGAAGCGCAGCGCAGCTTCCTGGTCGATGGCGGCTGCGGCACACTGCAGGGCTACCTGTTGGGCAGGCCGGTGCCGATCCGGGAGTTTGAAAGGATGTACAGCGGTGCCGGTCACGCCTGACCGGTACGGCGTGCCGTGGCAGGCAGGGGTCGGCCTCGACGCGGCGTGCTACAGGGCGCAGGTACGAAACCCGACGAACATATCGTCGCGCCAGGGCCTATAAAAATTGCGGAAATGGGGCGAGCGCAGGCGCGCCGGCGTCGCGAACGAAGCCCCGCGCAGGGTCTGGCAGCTGCCGAAAGACGGCGCCGAGTATTCGCGGTAGCGGTCGGCCGTGAAACCGGCGTAGGGTTCGAAAGGCGACGCCGTCCATTCCCACAACTGGCCCCAATGGAAGCCGGGCGGGTTTGACGTCGCCGCGACCTCCCACTCGTCTTCCCGCGGCAGGCGCCTTCCGGCCCAGCGGCAGTAGGCCTCGGCTTCGTACAAGCTCACATGGCGCACCGGCGCGGCCGGATCGAGCGCGACGCGGCTGCCGAATTCCAGGGTGTGCCAGTCCGTGCTTGCCGCTTCGCGCTGCCAGTAGCGCGGCGCGGCGCGTTCACTTTCCTTCAGCCATGCCTGTCCGGCCGCGCTCCAGTACGCGGGGCACGCGTAGCCGCCATCGCCCATGAAGGCGAGATAGGCCGCATTCGACACCAGGCGAGCGTCGATCGCGAACGGGCCGAGCGCGCACACGGCCGCCTGCCTTTCGTTGTCGAACACGAAGCCGCGCGCCTGCTCACCGCCGCGCAGGAAGCGGGCAGCGCCAAAGGCGATCTCGCCGCTGGCAGCCCGCGCCTGCTCCACGGCAGGGAAAGAAGCAGGCGCGGCGGCTCCGAGCGTCTGCAAGGTGTACAGCAGGGCTTCGCCATGCATGTCCTCGTGCGCCAGCGCCAGGCGCAATGGGTACAGGGCCGCGTCGTCGTGGGGTGTGCGCGCCAGCCGTTCGCGGATCCGGTCCAGCACGTCGCCGCAATACTGCTTGATCACACTTGGTGCGGGCAGGTCGAGCGCCCAGCGGCTGGCGTGGACCACTGTGTTCGAGTCGAACCAGCGGTCGCCGCTCTCCAGCAGAGAGGGCCCGCGGGCAGCGCCCGGCGCGCTGCTGGCGGCCTCGCGCAGGACAAACCATTCGGCGAACCAGGACACGTGCCCGAGTTCCCACAGCGGCGGATTGAGGATGGCCAGGCGCGGTACCCGGGCCGGTCCGTCGTAGCCGGCGCCGGCCAGGGCATCGAACAGGGCCAATGTCTGCCGGCGCGCGTCCTGCAAAGCGACGTCGAGCGCGGGCGCGCCCATCCGGCGAAACGATGCATGGTGGGTAGTCATGCGCCCATTGTAAAAGGAATCAATAATGCGGCGGCCGCTCGTTGACCGGATTCTGCTGCCCGGCCTCGCGCAGGGTACGCAGGTGCTCGCCCAGGGTGTTCACCATGGTTTCCAGTTGATCAATGCGGCGCGCCTGCTGGTACACGGTGGTGTTCAGGGAATCGACCAGGTCTTCCATGTGCGCCAGCTTGATTTCGATATCGACAAAACGGTCTTCGTGTTCCACGGCGGTTCCTGGCATGTTTAAAAAAGTGGCGGCATTATGACAGCAGCTTGCCGGCATCCGGCTTGGGCGTATTCAGCAAGGCCTTCAGGCTGGCCAGGCGGTCCTTGGGACTGATGATTTCCGATTCCTTGGGGGCCGCATCGCCCTCGTCGAGCGCCATCTCCTTGATGAAGCGCGACGGGTCGCAGTGGACCAGTTCGCCGGCGCGCTTCCTCTTCTTGCACCAGGTGACCTGCAGCGTGCGCTGGGCGCGCGTGATGCCGACGTACATCAGGCGCCGCTCTTCCTGGATGCGCGCGGCGATCTTTTCGATCGGGTCGTCCGGGTCGCCCTTGTGCGGCAGGATGCCCTCTTCCACGCCGACCAGGTAGACGTGCGGATATTCCAGTCCTTTCGAGGCGTGCAGGGTCGACATGCGCACCGCGTCCTGCTCCTCGTCCTTGCCCTCGAGCATAGACATGAGCGCCACCATCTGCGTCAGTTCGAGCAGGTTCTTTTGCTCGCCGGTGCCGTCGCGTCCGCCGTTGCCGCGCTCCTTGAGCCAGTTAATAAACTCCATCACGTTCTGCCACTTGCCCTGGGCCGCGCGGTCGTCGAAATTCTCGTACAGGTAGTGCTCGTAGTTCATCTCTTTCATCATGTCGTCGAGCACCTCGGCGGCCGCTTCGCCGCTGCCGGACGGGCCCGGACGGCTGGCGCGCGATTCGAGCTCGTTGATGAAGCGGCAGAAGTCGCGCAGCGGGTGCAGCTGGCGGTCCTGCAATTTCGCCTCGATGCCGCCTTTTAAGGCAGCTTCGAACAAGGAACAGTTCCACTGCTTCGAGAATTCCCCGAGTACTTCCAGCGTGCCCATGCCGACGCCGCGTTTCGGCGTGGTGACGGCGCGGATGAATGCGGGGTCGTCGCCCTCGTTGGCGATCAGGCGCAGGTAAGCGATGATGTCCTTGATTTCGGCCTTGTCGAAAAAGCTCTGGCCGCCGGAAATCGTGTACGGAATGCGTTCCTTGCGCAGCGCCTGCTCGATGATGCGGGCCTGGTGGTTGCCGCGGTACAGGATCGCAAAATCGGCCCATTTATTTTTGCGCTGAAAATGGTCCGACGAAATCATGATCGCGACCTGGTCGGCCTCCTGCTCGTCGCTCTGCATGCCGAGCACCTTGATCGGCTCACCCAGGCCGTGTTCCGACCACAGGGACTTTTCGAAAATCTTCGGGTTGTTGCCGATCACGGCATTCGCCGCCTGCAGGATGCGCGTGGTCGACCGGTAATTCTGCTCGAGTTTAATCACGCGCAGATCCGGGAAGTCGGTCTGCAAGGTTTTTAAATTTTCGACCGAGGCGCCGCGCCAGGCGTAGATCGCCTGGTCGTCGTCGCCCACCGCCGTGAACATCGGCTTCTTGCCGAGGCCCGTCACGAGCAGCTTGACCAGCTCGTACTGGCAGGTATTCGTGTCCTGGTACTCGTCCATCAGCAGATAGCGCAAGCGTCGCTGCCAGCGGTCGCGGATCGATTCGTTGTTGCGGAACAGCTCCACCGGCAGCCGAATCAGGTCGTCGAAATCGACCGCCTGGTAGGCGGCCAGGGTGGCGACATAGCTGCGGTAGATGCGGCCGGCCTGGGCCTCGTCTTCGTCCTTCGCATCGCGGATCGCATCGTCCGGATCGACCAGGCCGTTCTTCCACAAGGAGATGCAATTCTGGATGCGGCGGATTTCCTGTTTATCGGTGGTGAGGCCGAGGTCGGACACGATGGTATAGCAGTCGTCGCTGTCCATGATCGAAAAGCGGTCCTTCAAGCCGACGCCGGCCGCTTCCTGGCGCAGGATCTTGACGCCCAGCGAGTGGAAGGTCGACACCGTCAATTGCTTGGCCTGCTTGGGCTGTTTCAGCAGCTTCGCGATGCGCTCCTGCATCTCGAGCGCGGCTTTATTCGTAAACGTCAGCGCCGCGATCGTGCGCGGGTCATAGCCGCAGTGCTCGATCATGTACGCGATCTTTTGCGTGATCACCCGCGTCTTGCCCGAGCCGGCGCCAGCCAGCACCAGGCAGGGGCCGTCGAGGTAAAGCACGGCTTCGCTTTGCGGCCCGTTCAGGCCGAACTTTGGTGCGTTGGACATGGGAAATATTCTTGAAGACAGCCGACCATTGTAACGAAGCCGCAGGGGCTGCGCGCTACAATGTTCAGCATGAAAAAATTGCTTATTTTTGCAGTGGCGACGGGCTTGGCGTGGAGCCTGGCGCTGCCTGCGCTGGCGCGCCCGCTGCTGGTCGCTGCCGCCAGCGATCTCGGCTATTGTATCGACGAACTGGTCGGCGCGTACCGGAAAACCGCACCTGATGCCGAGCTCAAGGTGTCGCTTGGTGCGTCTGGCAACTTTTTTGCACAAATTCGCAACGGTGCCCCATTCGGGGTGTTTTTGTCGGCCGACATGGACTATCCGCGCCAGCTCGCCAAGCTCGGCGCGGCCGACGGCAGCACGCTGGTTCCCTATGCCGTCGGCCGCATTGCGCTGTGGTCGCTCGACCCGGCAATCGACCCGGCGCGCGGGCTGGCGGCCCTGGTGCAGGATCCGCGCGTGGCGCGCCTGGCCATCGCCAACCCGGTCACTGCGCCCTATGGCCGCGCCGCCAAGGCGGCACTGGAACGGGACGGCCTGTGGGCGGCGGCCCAACCGAAAATCGTGGTCGGCGAAAACATTGCCCAGACCGCGCAATTCGTCCAGACCGGCAACGCCCAGCTCGGCATCGTGTCGTTTGCGACCCTGCACGCGACCAAACTGAAAGGCGTCGGCCGTCATGCGCTGATCCCGCAGACGGGCCTGGCGCCGATCGAACAGGGCGCCATCGTCACCCGCGCCGGAGAACAGCAGCCGCATGCGGCCGGCTTCGTGCGTTTCCTGTCATCACCGCAGGCACGCGCGATCCTGGCGCGCAACGGCTTCGACCTGCCGCCGGGCGCGACCCGATGATCGATACGCAGTTCACGGCCGCCTTGTGGGACGCCATCGGGCTGACCCTGCGGCTGGCCGCCGTCACCTCCATCGTCCTGCTGATCATCGGCATTCCGCTGGCCAATTGGCTCAACAACAGCAAGATGCGCGGCATCATTTTTATCGAGACCCTGGTCAGCCTGCCGATCGTGCTGCCGCCCACCGTGATCGGCTTTTATTTGCTGATGCTGATGGCACCCCAGCAGCCGGTCGGGGCGGCCTGGACCAGCGTGTTCGGCCATCCGCTGCCGTTTTCGTTTGCCGGGCTGGTGGCGGGATCGGTGATCTACAGCCTGCCGTTCGCCGTGCAGCCCTTCCAGGCAGCATTTCGCGGCGTCGGGCGCGACATGGTGCAATCGGCGCTGGCGCTGGGCCTGACGCGCCGCCAAACCTTCTGGGCGATCGTGATGCCGCTGTCGAAACACGGCATCCTGACCGGCGTCTCGCTCAGCTTTGCGCACACGATGGGCGAGTTCGGCGTCGTGCTGATGTTGGGCGGGAACATTCCAGGACAGACGCGGGTGGCCTCGATCGCGCTCTACGATGAAGCGCAAAAGTTGAATTACGGCGCGGCGCACGCATATGCGCTGGTGTTGCTGGCAATTTCCTTCGCCATTTTGATCGGCATTGCATTTTTGCAGCGCAGGCAGAATGCGATCCTGCTGTCCAACTAAGAGCGCGTTTTTGAAGCGCCTAACAAAACCTTCAGGGCAAGGCGCGGCGTCGAAGACAGTACGCCTGTACGGCGAGACGCTGCAACGCAGCCATGGAGGTTTTGTTAGGCGCTCTCAATCGCCTGCATCGGCTACCATGCGCCTTTGGCGCCACCCTCTACAAGCACGAGAACCAATGATATTCGAACACCTGATTGAAATTAACGACCCGATGAACCCGCTGGCCCACACGATCACGCGCGAGCAGCTGTGGCGCGGGCTGGTGATTCGCGCGGAAATGCCGAAGCTGTTCATCCCGCATCTCGACGAGTGCACCATCGGCGAGCGCGAAAGCGGCGTGTTCAAGCGCCGCCTGCGCTACGGCGACCTGATCGTCGAGGACACGGTGCTGTTCACGCCGCTGCAGGAAGTGCGCTACGACGTGCCGGCCCAGGGAGAAATCAACGCCTCGAGCCTGACCATGACGATCGAGTCGCCCGACCAGTACCAGCTGTTCGTGCGCTTTTGCTACGACGACGGGATGGGCGAAGCGCTCGACCCGGCCAGCCAGATGTATGCCGAATTCAAAAAATCGGCCTACCAGGAAGCCGATATCGACACCGTGCGCATCGTGCGCCAGATGGCCGAGCAGGGCAAGCTGGATGCGAGTTATTTGAATTGACGCCGGCGGTGCGGGCGCCGGGGCGGGGCCCCGGCACAAGCACCCCTGCAGTTCAGGTCCCCGGCTCCGAGTCGGCCGCATCGGTGCGGTTCGCCCCCTTCGCCAGCTCGGCCGCCAGGTCGCGCAAGGCCGTGCGCACGCCCTCCTCGATCACCGGGTGATAAAACGGCATGTCGAGCATTTGCGGCACCGTCAGGTGGGCCTGCACCGCCCAGGCCAGCAGGTGGGCGATGTGTTCCCCGCGCGGCGCGATCATCTCCGCGCCCAGGAAACGGCAGCTGCCGTATTCCCCATACACCCGCAGCATGCCCTTGTTCTGCAACATGACCCGGCTGCGGCCCTGGTTTTCGAACGAGACCTTGCCGATCGCGAACTTCGGCCGCCCGTCCTCGCACAGCGCGCGGTAACTCTTGCCGAGCGTGGCGATGTTGGGTTCCGTAAAAGCGATGCCGAGCGCCGTGCGGCGCAGGCCCGGCCGCACGTCCGGGTAGCGCCCCGCATTTTCTCCGGCGATCTTGCCGTGGTCGGCCGCCTCGGCCAGCAGCGGCAGCTCGTTGTTCGCGTCGCCCGCGATGAAAATATGACTGTTCCCGCACTGCATGGTGCGGCTGTCGAAGACGGGCACGCCGTTCTCCTGCAGCGCCAGGCCGGTTTCCTCCAGCCCGAGGCCGTGCACATTCGGCCTTCGGCCGGTCGCGACCAGCACGCGGTCGAAACGCGCGCTGGACTCCTTGCCGAGCGCGTCGCGGATGGTCAGCAGGATCTGGTCGCCCTGCTGTTCTGCGCGCACCACTTCGGTCTGGAAGTGCAGGTCGAGTTCTTCCGACAGGGTGCGCATGGCCGCGTGCAGCACCTCGGGGTCGCTCAGCTGGGCGACGCTGCCGCCGCGCGCGAACAGGCTGGTGCGCACGCCCAGGCGGCTGAGCGCCTGGCCCAGCTCCAAGCCGATCACGCCGGTGCCGATCACGGCCACCGAGCCCGGTAGATCGTCCCAATAAAACACGTCGTCGCTGGTGACGACGCCGGGCCCGACATCCTGCAGCTGCGGCAGCATCACCGGCGCCGAGCCGGTGGCGATCACGATGCGCTGGGCTTCGATGTCAAGCTGCTCGTCGATGCGCAGGGTATGCGGCCCCGTGAAGCGGGCATGGCCGCGGATCCGGTCTTGTTCCGGAAAATCCTCGACGCTGTCGAGCACGAAGCCGACGAAGCGGTCGCGCTCGCGCCGCACGCGCTCCATGACGGCGCGCCCATCGATGCGTTTTTCGCCGGGATGGACGCCGAAGCCGGGCGCCACGTCGAGCATGTGGGCGGCGTCGGCCGCGGCAATCAGGAGTTTGCTGGGCATGCAGCCGACCCGGGCGCAGGTGGTGCCGTAAGGCCCGCTTTCGATGACGACCGTGCGCGCGCCCTGCGCTTTGGCGGCGCGGTAGGCCGACATGCCGGCGGTGCCGGTGCCGATCACGGCGACGTCGACTTGTAGTGTGTTCATGTTGTTCCCCATCGTGTACGCCAAACCATACGCCGTTTTGCGATTAAATGTCGAGCGGGTCCACTTCCAGCGACCAGCGCACGCGCGTCTTCATCGCGCGCAGCAGGGATAACCACTCCTTGAGGAAGGCCTGCAGCGCCGGGCGCGACGGCGACTCGACCAGCAGCTGGGCGCGGTCGACGTTGTACACGCGCGTCATCGTCATCGGGATCGGATCGTTGATCGTCACCATATCAGTTGGAAGAATGTCGCGCGCTTCTTCGAGAAAGGCGATCGCGGTCGCCAGCTCCGGCGCCTCGGCGCGCAGCAGCGCCTGGTACATGTAGGGCGGCAGCGCGGCCTGGTGGCGCTCTTCCAGCAGGTTCATGGCGAAGCGGTCGTAGTCGTGGCGCACCACGGCCGAATACAGCGGATGCTGGGCGTAGCGGGTCTGGATCAGCACCTCGGACGCGAGACCTGCACGCCCGGCGCGGCCCGCCACCTGCATCAATTGCGCGAACAGGCGCTCGCTGGCGCGATAATCCTGCGAGAACAGGGCCGTGTCCGGGTTCAGGATGCCGACCAGGGTCAGCTTTTTGAAGTCGTGGCCCTTGGCGACCATTTGCGTACCGATCAGGATGTCGACTTCGCCGCGGTGGACCGTGTCGAAGGCTTCCTGGGCGCTGCCCTTCTTGCGCGTGGAATCGGCGTCGATGCGCAGGATGCGCGCCTGCGGGAACATCGCCGATAAGCCTTCCTCGAAGCGCTGGGTGCCGCGCCCGAGTGGCTGCAGGTCGACGTTGCCGCAGGTCGGGCAATGGCGCGGGATGCGCAGTTCCAGGCTGCAGTGGTGGCAGCGCAGCCGGTGTTCCGGCTTATGCAGCACCATGAACGAGGTGCAGCGCGTGCAGTTGCTGATCCAGCCGCAGGCTTCGCAGGTGATCACGGGCGCATAGCCGCGCCGGTTCAGGAACAGCAGCGACTGCTCGCCGCGCTCCAGGCGCTGGCGCAGGGCCGCCAGCAGGCCGCTGGTGAGGCCGTCCTTCGGCTTGTCGCGCTCCATGTCGAGCAGGCGCACGCTCGGCAGCACGGCGTCGCGCACGGCGCGCTCGCGCAGTTGCAGCAGTTCGTAGCGCCCGGTCTGGGCGTGGTGCCAGCTTTCCAGCGACGGCGTCGCCGAACCGAGCACGATCGGGATGGCGAGCTGGCGCGCGCGCCACACCGCCAGGTCGCGCGCCGAATACCGCAGTCCTTCCTGCTGCTTGTACGAGGGGTCGTGTTCCTCGTCGATCACGATCAGCTGCAAATGCGGCAGCGAGGCCAGGATCGCCAGGCGCGTGCCGAGCACGATGCGCGCGTGGCCCTGGTGCGCGGCCAACCAGTGCAGCATGCGCTCCCCTTCGGACAGGCTGCTGTGCAGCGTGGCCAGCATCAGGCCTGGGAAGCGCGCGCGGATGTTGCCCTCGAGCTGGGGCGTGAGGTTGATCTCGGGGACCAGGATCAGGATCTGCGCCTGCGGGTCGCGCGCCAGCACCTGGGCGCAGGCCTGCAGGTAGACCTCGGTCTTGCCGCTGCCGGTGACGCCGTACAGCAGCGCCGGCGTGAAGCCGGTGGCGCCGCCGATGGCGTCGGCCGCCTCTTGCTGGGACGGATTCAAGGGCGGCATGTCGACCGGGGCCGGGTCGCCGGGCGGGGGCAACTTCGCCATTTTTTTCAGGGCGCGGTCGAGGGCGACGGTGCTCGGTACCCGCAGGTTCTTCGGCAGGCCCGGCAGCGCCACTTCGCCCAGCGGACGCTGGTAGTAGTCGGCTGCGAAGCCGGCCAGCGCCAGCCATTGCGGCGACAGGGGCGTCAACTGGTCGCGCACGGCGATCGCGTTCTTCAATTTGTCGGCCGGGACATCGCTCTCGGCGGCGATGGCGACGATCAGGCCGACGACCTCGCGCCGCCCGAAACTGACCAGCGCCAGCTGGCCCACCTGCGGCGCAACATCGCCTTCATACGGCCAGCCATAGTCGAACACGCTGTTGAGCGGCGTGTCGAGGGCGATTTGAAGAATGCAGTACGACAATCTTGACCTTATTCTTGAGGCTGTGGACAACTTTGTGGAGAAAGAAGGGCTTGACCCGTGGAGAAGTTTACGTTAAGTCAAACCCGCTGTGATTCACAGAAAACCAAGGAGAAATAACTCATTCAAATTCAATGACTTAGCATCATCAAAGTAGTCCACAGCAACTACCTTACCCTGCCGCAACGATTGTGTATAACTGTGTTTTTGCTTCCTGTAAATTGCCATGGGCTGTGACGATTTAAACAATTATCTGCGATGCATATGATAAGTGCCGGTAAACACAGGAATTTTTATTGATGAGCCATCCAGCCTGTTGATAACTTTGTGAACAAGGGTGCACAAGCTATCATTTCTGTTACGTAAAAATCGCTTCCCGCCGGTCATTTCTCGTGCATGCAGAAGATTAAATCCAACAATTTCAATGACTTAAGCAATCCACGGGGATACTGTATATGTCCACAGCCTTGCAAGACATGGTTTTACAACATGTGAACAAGTGTGATTTTGCTGCGCTGCGAAAAGCTGTGGATTGGGGAAAACCGGTGGCGGCAAGCGCCACCCTGGTGTCAGATCAGCACGCGCCGGCGCGCTGGCGGCGGCTGAAGCTGTGCACCGCTTCCACCATCGCCGTCACCGACTCCGGCGGGGTGAACTGCGAGATGCCGTGGCCGAGGTTGAACACGTGCCCGGAACCCGGCGTTGGCGCGCCATAGGCGCTCAGGGAGCGCTCGACTTCGGCGCGGATCTGCTCCGGCGCGGCGAACAGGATCGCCGGGTCCAGGTTGCCCTGCAGGGCAACGCGGTCACCGACCAGGGCGCGCGCGCGGCCCAGGTTCATGGTCCAGTCCAGGCCGAGCGCGTCGGCGCCGATATCGGCCATCTCCTCTAGCCAGATGCCGCCGCCCTTGGTGAAGACGATGGCCGGAATGCGCACGCCGTCCTTTTCGCGCTGGAGCTGGCTCACTACCCGTTCCATGTAGCGCAGCGAGAATTCCTGGTAGGCGCCGTCGGCCAGCGCACCGCCCCAGGAATCGAAAATCATGACGGCCTGGGCGCCGGCGTCGATCTGCGCGTTCAGGTACTGGGCGACGGCGGTCGCGTTGATCTCGAGGATGCGGTGCATCAGGTCCGGGCGCGCGTACAGCATCTTTTTGATGGTGTGGAATTCGCGCGATCCCTGCCCCTCGACCATGTAGCAGGCCAGGGTCCAGGGGCTGCCCGAGAAGCCGATCAGCGGCACGCGGCCATTGATCTCGGTGCGGATTTGCGTGACGGCCTTGAACACGTAGTCGAGCGAAGCCATGTCGGGCACCTGCAGCGCCATCACATCGGCCTCGGTGCGCAGCGGGCGCTCGAACTTCGGGCCTTCGCCGTCGGCGAAATACAAACCGAGGCCCATCGCATCCGGCACGGTCAGGATGTCCGAGAACAGGATCGAGGCGTCCAGCGGATAGCGGTCGAGCGGCTGCAGCGTCACCTCGGTCGCGTAATCCGGATTCTTTGCCAGGCCCAGGAACGAACCGGCGCGCGCGCGCGTGGCGCGGTATTCGGGCAGGTAGCGCCCCGCTTGCCGCATCAGCCAGACGGGCGTGTACTCGGTCGGCTGGCGCAGCAGCGCGCGCAGAAAGGTGTCGTTCTTGAGCGGAGCAAATTGTGGCATGGCAGACAATGGATGGCCTCAGAAGAGGGGTATTATCGCATCCTCCGCAGCCGGCGGGCACTGGCAGGCGTCCGGCGTCCTCGAGCGTCAGCCACCGCTGCGTTTCGGACGATGTCCCTGCTGGGCGAGCAGCTCCATGACCCGCTCGCAATGGTCGCCCTGCACTTCGATGACGCCGTCCTTGACCGTGCCGCCCGAGCCGCATGCCGCGCGCAGCTGCTTGCCGAGCAGCGCCAGCGCCGCGCCATCGAGGGCCAGCCCCTTGACCAGGGTAACGCTCTTGCCGCCCCGGCCTTTCGTCTGGCGCGACACGCGCACCACGCCATCGCCCTCAGGCGTGGCCTTGGCCTTGCACGCGCACTGCCCAAGGGGGTGCCGGCATTCGGGGCACATGCGCCCGCTCTCGCTGGAATAGACCAGGGCGCTGCTGGAACTGCTTTTCATGTCTTGCTCAGCATTTTTGGTGTGGAGCAGGCAAGTTTAACAGTGCCGGAGGTCCCCTTGTGGCGGCACTAGCGCCCCACGCCGATCCCGATGCCGATGCCGGAACCGCGCCCGCCACTGCCCCACCCGCCGAAAATCGACGTCGATACGCCGCTACGGTAGGCGCCGTCCCTGGTCGCCGACTGCAAGACGCAATTGCGCCAAGGGTCTGTGTTCATTGCATAACCCAGCTGCGTGCATGCCGGCCCGTACACGGCCATCATGCGCTCCATCTCAGCTTGTTCCTTCATTGCTTTTTCTTGAGGGGTCGTGCATCCGAGCAAGCAAACTACGCTCGCTGCCGACAATATCAAAGCGCGCATGGCGGTCCTCCTTGAGCGATCGATCGAACCAGCTTCAGCCTGGCAGGCCATGGAAGGATCATACATCTCACGCCAATACGGCGGCGTACGCTGGGCGCTGGATTGAAGCGGGCTGTGAACTGGACCAGAGCGCATCGATTCTCAGCGCCGCCTGCCTTTTCGTCCCATGTGCCGAGTGTAGAGCGCATCGTAGCCGGCGACCATTGCATCGACGCTATAGCTTTTCTTAATGTGCGCGCGGCCTGCGGCACCGTGCTCTTTTCGCAGCTGCGGATCGTTGATGTAAGTCGAAATCGCATCGACAAAGGACGCGGTATTTTCCGGGTCGGCCAGCAAGCCCGTTTGCTGATCCAGGACGAGTTGGGGAATACCGCCGACGCGGCTGGCCACGACTGGCAGGGCAGTCGCCATCGCCTCCAGGATGACGACCGGTGTGGCTTCGGAGTGGGATGGCAGCACGAAGATGGAGAACCCGCGCATGATGTCGGCGATGTCGGAGCGAGCGCCTGGCAGTGCGACGCGCTCGCCCCAGCCTTGCGAGGCAACGCGATCACGCAAGGTCCCGAGCAGGGGGCCGTCGCCCACGATGGCCAGACGCAGGTCGAATGCCGGCGCCGGGAAGCGTTCGAGCAGAACCGCGAATATATCGAGCAGCCCGACATGGTTTTTAATACGGTCAACGCGCCCGACCGTACCTATCCAGCACGGCCGGGGTAGCGCCGGGGAAGCACCATCCGGGGACACGTACTGTTCTGTGTCTACCCCGTTAATGACCATGGCAATCTTGTGTTCCGGTACGCCGATGGTTTGGCGAAGCCAGTTACCGAGATCGGCCGATACCGGGACATATGCGTCGATGACGGGAATTAATAGTCGCCTCAGCAAATTATACTTGCTGTGTTTCCCATCGATTTCGATGCTGTCCCGGCCGTGCTCTGCGTGTATCCGCACCGGAACGCCTGCCAGCAATGCGATGGCTTGATATTCGATCGTTCCGACATTGTAGGTATGCAGGACTGCAGGCCGCAAACGGCGCAGCAGCCGCCACAATTTGAGATGCGTGGTTACGCTGTTCCCGGGTGGTTTGTCCAGGTCATGGAACACGACGTCCGTCCTGCTGATTCTGGCCGCCTCATCTTTCGCATCGGTCAGGCAGATGACTGCGTGACGATAATTCTGCACCGGCATGCGATTGATGCATTCCGCCACGAGCGTCTGCAACCCGCCGCACCCGAAGCTGTAGACGAGATGCGCGACGAGCGGGACATCACCGTGCGCGACTTTTTCCTTTGCCGAATTCGCCATATCAACCGGACAGTACTGGAATGTTGAAGCGACGTTGCTGTGCTGCCTGGAGGAACAGCCGTATCTGGCCCTGGGTGGTCTCATTCCAGCTGAAGCCTTCGGCATAAGCACGTGTCGCAGCATGGTCCGGATAGTGAGCGCGCAGCTGGCGCACGCCGTCGGCCACGCATTGCGGCGTTGGACTCGGCATTAGCACCCCCGCCGCCGGGTCGCACACGACTTCCGCGGTCCCGCCCACATCGCTGGCAATCACGGGCGTGCCGCATGCCATCGCTTCCAGTAGTACATTAGCCCAACCCTCGCGGCTTGATGCCAATACGAGCGCGTCGGCAGCGCCATAGTACTCACGCAAGCTTGGCTGAGGTAAAGGCCCCAGAAAGTGCACCCTGTCGGCCACGCCGGCAGCGTGTGCCCTCGCTTCCAACCGCTTCCGGTCGGGCCCGCTGCCGGCGATCATCAGGTCGACGTCAGGCAAGTCGGCCAGGGCCGACAGGATGTGATGATGTCCCTTGTTTTCTATCAGATGCCCTACCGATAACAGGGTAAAGCGGTTCATGTTCAGCTTTCTACGCATTGCCTCGCGGTCGACCGGTCTGAAAAGCGCGAGGTCGACGCCATTTCGCAATGGGGTGATGTTGTGTTCATCCATCCCGAACTCGACCATCCTGGTTTTCAGCGCCTGACACACGCTGATCATTGCGGCCGATTGTTCACTCGCCCACAGCATCATGCGTCCGGCGATCGGATCTTTCATGAGCACGTTGATGTCTGACCCAAGCGCGGAAATCACGACCGGTTTGTTGAAATACTTCGCGAGCAAAACCGCTGCCACACCGTCAGGGTAGCAATAATGCGCGTCGATCACGTCGAACTCATATCCTTCGTCCAGCAAACGGCCTAACACTGGCCTGGCGGACAAGGCCATGCTGAAGGGTGCCAGATACATATTCATCTTTGGTATCGCGACATAACGCGGATGAAATACCTCCACACCGACGCGGTTTTCGCGTTTCGGTGCCTTGGCAAAAAGGTGATATGTCCCGAAAGCCTCATGGGAAAATGGAAACCAGGGAACAGGCGCTACGACTTTCGCTTCGACCTCGCCGGTGGCGAGCTGGTGCCTCAACGTCGTTTCAGTGAATATCCCATGATGGGGTTTCGCAGCGTTAGGAAACAGGGTACTGAACGTTAGAATTTTTATCGGCATGTCAGTAACGGGCAAGTTGTCAGTCTCGATCAGGAAATAGCGAAGGCGATGCTCCGCTTCGGCAAGAGTTCAATACTGGCGTGGCGTGGTCGATCTGGCGTGGAGTCCTCCCGATATTCGATAATGTGTTGTTCGACACCAGTCCAGGCATGAGCCTGCAGGCTCGGCACCGGAGCAGGTGGATTCGGATAACAGCGCGCCGGCAGCGGCTGGGCGCATCAGCCCTGCGGCCTAACTCATCCGCTGGTGATGCGCAAAACATAAGCAATTAGCAGGCCAAGCATGTAAGTATTTGAAACGGATGAGTTACCGACCGCTGTTTCATTGCAAGTAACCAGCAGTTGTAAATGTTTCCGACAATGTAAGGATTGGTAGCAAACGACTTTTTCGTGCGTTTGCCCACGGGGTGCGCGCCCCGGCGCGTCAGGCACCAGCGCGCTGCCGCTCACCCGCCCACGCTCTTATAATGCGGTTCCACCTTCAAAAATGCCGACGCCATGACCCAGCCGAACCGCAAACAGGCCGCTCCCTGCGGCACCTGGACTTCCCCGATCAGCGCCGCCGTGGTTGCGGCCGGCGCCACGCCGCTGTCGCAGGTGGCGCTCGACGGCGCCGACGTGCTGTGGCTGGCCGGGCGCGCCAGCGAAGCCGGGCGCACGACGCTGCAGCGCTGGCGCGCGGGCGAGGTCGCGGAACTGACCCCGGCCCCGTTTAACGTGCGCACCCGCGTGCACGAGTACGGCGGCGGCGCCTATGCGGTGGACAAGGGCACGGTCTGGTTCTCGCATTTCGCCGACAACCACCTGTACCAGGCCGATGCCGGTGCCGAACCACGCATGCTCACCAAGGAGGACGCGGTGCGCTACGCCGACTTCGTGCCGGATCGCGCCCGCAAGCGCCTGGTCGCCGTGCGCGAAGACCACCTCGCAGGCGAGGCCTATCCCGTGAACACGATCTGCGCGGTCGGCTTCGATGGCCTTGAGACCATCCTGGTCGACGGCAACGATTTTTATGCGGCGCCGCGCCTGTCGCCAGACGGGAAACAACTGGCATGGCTGTGCTGGGACCATCCGCGCATGCCCTGGCAGAGCACCGAGCTGTGGGTGGCCGACATCGCGGACGACGGCAGCCTGGTCGACGGCCGCCTGATCGCCGGCGGCCTGGAAGAATCGATCTGCCAGCCCGAATGGTCGCCCGACGGCCTGCTGCACTTCGTGTCGGACCGCAGCGGCTGGTGGAATCTGTATCGTTTCGAGGACGGCGTCGTGCATCCGCTGTGCCCGCGCGAAGCGGAGTTCGGCGGCCCGCACTGGAGCTTCGGCGGCTCGATGTACGGCTTCCGCTCCGAGGACGAAATCGTCTGCACCTATATCGAGGACGGCGTCAGCCGCCTGGCGCGCCTGTCCACGCGCGGCTGCACGCTCGAACCCATCGAGACGCCTTATGAAGAAATCCGCGAATTGCGCGTCTCGCCCGAGCACGTCGCCGTGCTGGCCGGCTCGCCGACGATCGCGCTGGAGCTGGCCCTGATCGACCCGGAGACGGGGAAGCGCAGCATTTTGGTGCAGTCGAGCACGAACCTGCCGGATGTACAGTACCTGTCGGTCCCGCGCAGCATCCGCTACCGCAGCGCCAACGGGCGCACCGCCTACGCGTTTCACTATGCGCCGGCAAACAAGGACTTCGAGGCGCAGCCGGGCGAATTGCCGCCGCTGATCGTGATCGGCCACGGCGGCCCGACCGGGATGGCGACCAGCACGCTGAAGCTGGCCACCCAGTTCTGGACCAGCCGCGGCTTTGCCGTGCTGGACGTGAACTATGGCGGCAGCACCGGTTTCGGGCGCGTCTACCGCGACCTGTTGAAGGGCCAGTGGGGCATCATCGACGTCGAGGACTGCGTGGCCGGTGCGCGCCACCTGGCCGACAACGGCCTGGCCGATCCCGAACGCCTGCTCATTCGCGGCAGCAGTGCCGGCGGCCTGACCACCCTGTGCGCCCTCACCTTCCACGATGTCTTCAAAGCCGGGGCCAGCTATTACGGGGTGTCCGACCTGGCGGGGCTCGACGCCGACTCGCACAAGTTCGAATCGCACTACAACGAATACCTGATCGCGCCGAAAGCGCATGCGGACCAGGTGTATCGCGCGCGCTCGCCGATCCACCATACCGATGCCTTGCAGCGCCCGATGATCTTCTTCCAGGGACTGGACGACAAGGTGGTGCCGCCGCAGCAATCGGAAACCATGGTCGATGCCCTGCGCGCACGCGGCGTGCCGGTCGCCTACATCACGCTCGAGGGCGAGGGACATGGCTTTCGCAAGGCCGACAGCGTGGTGCGCACGCTGGAAGCGGAGCTGGCGTTTTATTTGCGCGTGTTCGGCATCCCGGCGCCGCAAGGATTGCCATCGGTCGAGATCGAAAACCTGGCTGCATGACCGAAGCCAGCCTGACCGACGCCTTCGCTGCCTGCACGGCGCACCAGAAGCTGATCCTCGGCCTGCTGGCGCTGGCCGGCGAGCCGTTCGGGCGCACGCGCCTGCGCGAGCACCTGGAGCCGCTCGGCGAATTCGCCTCCGAGGACGCGCTGACAAGCGAGCTGGCGCAGCTGCGCGAGCGCGGCTTGACGAGCGAGCTGGCTTCGCGCGGCACCGTCGTCGCGCCGCCCGCCGCGTGGCCGGCCATCGACTACCTGCTGCGTCACGGCCGTTTTACCGAGCTGCGCGACGTGTTCGAGAGCGTCAGCCCGCTGCGGCGCGACTGGCAGGGCAACCCGGTACTGCGCAGCTACCGCCAGGGGCTATCGCTGCTGCGCATGGCGCTGATCGGCGGCGACGGCCCGAAAACGGTGCTGCCGCTGCTGGACGCCTGCCGGCGCTGCCATGAGGCGGCCTACCTGCACCCGCTGGTCGAGATCTGCGCGCGCCCCTTCGAACCCGAGCTGGTCGAGCGCATCAACCCGGCACTGAGGCACGGGGTGCTGGCGGTGCTGGTCGACCATGTCCAGCGCGAGCCGGGCGCCGCGCCCGCGATCCGCGCCTATGCCGAAGCCCTCGCGGCCGACCCGCATGCGTCGATCGAGCTGCGCGACAACCTGGCCGAGCACCTGATCCTGTGCGGGCGCCTGGACGATGCCGCCGCCCTGCTGGCCGGCCTGGACGACTCGACCGCCCTGTTCTACCGCAGCGTGCTGCTGCTCCTGCGCGACCATATCGACGAAGCGCTGGCCGGCTTCGACGCGGCCTTGAAACTGCTGCGCCGCGAGACTGGCAAGCGCAAGCAGGTATTCGAAGGCATCGGCGGCCACCTGTATGTGGCGGCCCTGCTGCGGCGCGCCGACAGCAAGCATCAAAAGGCGGTCGAGAGCTACCTCGACAGCGCCACGCGCGCCGTGCAGAGCCACGACACGGCCGTGTACCAGCAACTCTCCATGCTGCGCCAGATCCGCGGCGGCACGGTCGACGCCGAGGTGCTGCCTTCGCGCAACTGGGAGACGGCGCTGCAGCCGGTGCTGTTCCGCGCCCTGCTGCACTGGTGGCTCGGCATGCCGCAACTGGCGCAGCAGCGCCAGCGCCTCGAGGAAGCGCTGGCGCTCTCGGAAAGCGCCGGCTTCGGCTTCATCAGCGCCCAGCTGGCTGCCCTGCTCGGGCAGCTCGGCGGACCGGGTGCGGTCGGGCACGAGCAGCGCGCGATTGCCTTGCGCCAGCAGGGCCGCTTCACCGACATGAGCCACTGGTTCGAGCGCGAACAGCCGTGGGAACGCCAGCTCAACGCCTTGATCAACCTGCAGCCGGCCGTGAACGTCGAGGCGGTAAAAGAATCGCGCCTGGTCTGGCTGGTCCGCTACGATCCGCACCTCGGTGTGCAGGAACTCGAGCCGCGCGAACAGAAGCGCGACGCGCAGGGCGCCTGGAGCCGCGGCCGCCCGGTCGGGCTGAAACGCCTGCTCGATAGCGCGGCCACGCTCGACTTCCTCACCGCCCAGGACGTCCTGGTGGTGTCGACCATCGGCGCCGCGCGCCAGTATTACGGCAGCGGGCTGCGCTACGAATTCGACCTCGACAAGGCGCTGGCGGCGCTGATCGGGCACCCGCTGCTGTTCTGGTTCGATGCGCCCGGCACCCGGGTCGAACTGCTGCCGGGGGAGCCGGAATTGCTGGTCAAGGCGGCGCGCGAGCAGGTCACGATTTCGCTGCGTCCTCCGGTGCGCGAAGGCGCCGGCGACGTGGTCGTCACGCGCGAGACGCCGACCCGCCTGCGCGTGGTGCGCATCCGCGACGAGCACCGCCGCATCGGCGCCATCGTCGGCGAATCGCTGGTGGTGCCATTGGAGGCCGAGGTGCGGGTGCTGCAGGCGATCGGCGCGATTTCCTCGATCGTCACCGTGCAGTCGGACATCGGCGCCAGCGCGGCCGACATCGAGCGCATCACGGCCGATGGCCGCCTGCACGTGCACCTGCTGCCCTACCACCAGGGCCTGCGCATGCGCATCCTGGTGCGCCCGCTGCCCGACAGCGGCGCCTATTACGCGCCCGGCAGCGGCGCCGAGCGCGTGATCGCCGATTTCAACGGCGTGCGCACCGAGGCCAGGCGCGACCTGAACGCCGAGCGCGAAGCCGAACGCCAGCTGGTGGCGAGCTGCCCGGCCTTGGAAGGCGCCGAGGAAGAACACGAAGAATGGCTGCTCGGCGCGCCGATCCACTGCCTGGAACTGGTGAGCCAGTTGCAGGAGCTCGACCCGGAGCGGGTCGTCATCGCCTGGCCCGAGGGCGAGCCCTTCCGCGTCAGCAAAAAGGTGAGCGCCAGCGCGGTGCGCCTGAACATCAAGCGCGACAAGGACTGGTTCGCCGCGAACGGCGAGATCGTGGTCGACGAAAACCGGGTGCTGGACCTGCGCCACCTGCTCGACAAGGTGCGCAGCAGCGAGGGACGTTTCGTGGCGCTGGGCGACAACCAGTTCCTCGCCCTGAGCCACGAACTGCACCGGCGCCTGACCGATCTCGCCGCGTACACCGATGCCGACCAGGAAGCGCTGCGCGTGCACCCGCTGGCCAGTTTCGCGCTGGAGGAACTGGCCCTCGAGGCGGGTAGCGTCGACGTCGATAAAGCCTGGCGCACCCACCTGCAAAAGATGGCCGAGAGCGCCGAGTATGTGCCGCAGCTGCCGTCCACGCTGCAGGCCGAGCTGCGCGACTACCAGGTGGAAGGTTTCGAATGGCTGGCGCGCCTGGCGCACTGGGGCGTGGGCGCCTGCCTGGCCGACGACATGGGGCTCGGCAAGACGCTGCAGGCGCTGGCCCTGATCCTGCTGCGCGCGCCGCACGGCCCGACCCTGGTGGTGGCGCCGACCTCGGTCTGCACCAACTGGATCGCGGAAGCCGCGCGCTTCGCGCCGACCCTGAACGTCAGCTTGTTCGGTCCCGGCGAACGGGCGGCGATGCTGGAAGAGGCAGGTCCTTTCGATCTGGTCGTGGCCAGCTACGGCCTGCTGCAGCTGGAGGCGCCGCTGTTCGCCAAGAAGAAGTGGCACACGATCGTGATGGACGAGGCGCAGGCATTCAAAAACGCGGCCACGCGCCGCTCGCAGGCGGTGATGGCCCTGCAGGGAGCGTTTCGCATGGTGGCGACCGGCACCCCGCTGGAAAACCACCTCGGCGAACTGTGGAACCTGTTCCGCTTCATCAATCCGGGCCTGCTCGGCACGGCCGACCAGTTTCAGTTGCGCTTTGCCGGACCGATCGAAAAGGCCCAGCAGGACAAGAACTACGACAAACGTGCCGAAGCCGGCGCCCGCGCGCGTCTGAAACGCCTGACGCAGCCCTTCATCCTGCGCCGCACCAAGAGCCAGGTACTGACGGAACTGCCGCCGCGCACCGAGATCGTGCTGCCGGTGGAGCTGACGCCGGAGGAAACGGCGCTGTACGAATCGCTGCGCCGTGAAGCGCTCGATAAACTGGCGGCGCTGGAGGCGCCGCAAAGCCAGAAGTCGATCGCGATCCTGGCCGAGATGATGCGGCTGCGGCGCGCGGTCTGCAATCCGGAGCTCGTCGCCCCCGGCCTCGGGATCGCCAGCAGCAAGCTGGCCGCGTTCGCGCACCTGGTCGAGGGCCTGCTCGAGAACCGCCACAAGGTGCTCGTGTTCAGCCAGTTCGTCGATCACCTGTCGCTGATTCGCCGGCACCTCGATGCGCGCGGGATCCGCTACCAGTACCTCGACGGCGCAACCCCGATGCAGGAGCGTAAAAAGCGGGTCGACGCCTTCCAGGCGGGAGAGGGAGAGCTGTTCCTGATCAGCCTGAAGGCGGGCGGGGTCGGCATCAATTTGACGGCGGCCGACTACGTGATCCACATGGACCCGTGGTGGAACCCGGCGGTGGAAGACCAGGCCTCGGACCGCGCGCACCGCATGGGCCAGCAGCGGCCGGTGACGATCTACCGGCTGGTCGCGCGCCACACGATCGAGGAAGGCATCGTCGAGCTGCACCGCCACAAGCGCGACCTGGCCGACAGCCTGCTCGAAGGCGGCGACGCCGCGGCGCGCATGTCGCCGGCCGACATGCTGGCGATGCTGCACCAGGGGCTCGGCGCGCTGGCCGCCCCGCCTGGCGCCGGCAAGCGATCCATGTGATGATGCCGCTTTTTCGAACCGAACCTGGCCGGATTGTTACAACACCAAAGGCGCGCAGCGGGCGCGAAAAATGCTAATCTGGCGCGCTGCCGCGTTCCACGACAGCGCCTGACAGCACCTCCAGGGCTAGCCGCAGCCATGGGGTTGTTGCCATACGCTCGACGCGCCGCCCACCCGACTTTTTATTTTTACGGGCCGAATACATGATCAAAACCAAACTCGCGCTGGCAGCCATCATCGCCAGCCTCGCCCTGGCGCCAGTGGCCGCCAAGGAAACCAAAAAATCCTCGAAGCCGAAAGCGGCCAAGGTCGTCGCCAAGGCGGGGAAATCGAAAGGCTCCGCCAAGCGCGTGGCCGCTCCCAAGGCCAAGGCCGCCGCCAAATCCACGGGCAAGAACAAGGGCAAGGCCGTCGCCGCCGCGGCCGGCCTGGCCGCCGGTGCCGCGGCCGCCAGCGACCGGGCGCCAACGCCGGTCGCGAGCGAGAAGCGCCTCGACCGCCGCGCCGATTCGCTGTCGATGCAGTACCTGACGGCGCTGTGGCGCGTCGATCCGGAAGGCGGCATCGCGGTCGGCAAGTTCGACGTCGCCGCCAACCTGACCATTCCCGACGATGCCACGCGTGCGAAAAAGCTCGCCTTTGCCAACGAGTGGCTGGAAAAATTCGGCAAGCTCGACACGCGCCAGCTGTCGCCGCGCCAGCGCACCGACCTCGCGCTCCTGATCAACAAGCTCGAGACCGACCGCTGGCGTTTGACGACCTTCCGCGAGTTCGAATGGAACCCGGCGCTGTACAACATCGCCCAGCCGCTCGACCTGATCCTCAACACCGAATACGCAGCAAAACCGCAGCGCCTGCGCACCATCCTCAAGCGCCTGACGAACGTGCCGGCCTATTACCAGGCGGCCCAGGCCAGCATCGTCAACCCGACCCGCGAGCACACCCAGCTGGCGATCGCGCAGGCGCCGGGCACGCTGGTGGTGCTGGCCGACCTTGGCCAGGCAGCGCAGAACTCGATCCTGACTGCGCAGGAAAAGGCGATCTTCGCCCAGCGCATCGCGAACGCCGGATCGGCCGTCATCGGCTATGTCGACTTCCTGACGAAGCTGGAAGCGACGCAGTCGCAAAACGGCAAGGCGCGCCCGTTCAGGATCGGCAAGGCCTTGTATGAACAAAAATTCGCGCTCGAGATCCAGTCGTCCAGCACTGCCGAGCAGACCTTCCGCAAGGCCCTGGCCGCGCGCGAGGAACTGCTCACGCGCATGAACGCGATCTCGGACGAACTCTGGCCGCGCTACATGGCCGGGACAGCCAAGCCGCAGGACCGCTTCCAGAAAATCGGCATGCTGATCGATAAGCTGTCGGCGCGCCACGTCGCGCGCGAAAACTTCTTCCCCGAGATCCGGCGCCAGATCCCGCTGCTGCAGGACTGGGTGATCAAGAACGACCTGCTCACGCTCGACCCGGACAAGCCGCTCGAAGTGCGCGAGACGCCGATGTACCAGCGCGGCGTGGCCGGCGCCAGCATCGACGCGCCGGGTCCGTACCGCCCCAAGGACAAGACCTATTACAACGTGACGCCGCTCGACGGACTGTCGGCGGAACAGGCCGAGAGCAGCCTGCGCGAGTACAACGAGTGGATCCTGCAGATCCTGAACATCCACGAGGCCATCCCCGGCCACTACGCCCAGCTGGTGCACGCGAACCGTTCGCCTTCGCTGGTGAAATCGCTGTTCGGGAACGGCGCGATGGTCGAGGGCTGGGCCGTGTACGGCGAGCGCATGATGCTCGAGTCGGGCTACGGCGGGAATGCGCCCGAGATGTGGCTGATGTACTCGAAGTGGAACCTGAGAAGCGTCACCAACACCATCCTCGACTACTCGGTGCACGTGCTCGGCATGGGCCGCGAAGAGGCGCTCGACCTGTTGACGCGCCAGGCCTTCCAGACGCGCCAGGAAGCGGTCGAAAAATGGCGCCGCGTGCAGCTGTCGTCGGTGCAGCTGACCAGCTACTTCAGCGGCTACGAGCAGATCATGGAACTGCGCGAACAGCGCCGCCAGGCGCTCGGCGAGCGCTTCAACCAGAAGCAGTTCCACGACCAGTTCCTCAGCTACGGCAACGCGCCGGTGAAAATGATCGCGGAACTGATGCGCGACTGAGACGGAACTGGGCGGCAAGCTTGCCGCAGCAGCGAACCGGGGCCACGTGCCCCGGTTTTTTTATGGGCCTGCCTGTCCCAGCGTTCTTGTTGAGTTCAAAACGACAGGGATTCGCCTATTCCGTCAGCTACATACAACGGACACGCCCCGCTTTGACCACGGTGTTGCCATAAATCATGCGACATTTTGGCCACACCGTACATGCTTCTCGGAAACCAAATGAGGAAGGAGCTAATGATTCGTGGCATTATCATTACTGTCCTGATAGCGTTAGCGTTTTGCAACAGTGCGTTTTTGTCCTGAGAGACAGCCAGAACGGCGTTTCGAAACCCCATATCATCCACAACCGGAGAGCTTCAATGAAGAAAAAGAGCCTTGCCATCGCCCTGTTATCCCTGCTGCCGCTGGCAGCCTATGCGCAGTCCAGCGTGACGATCTACGGCATTGCCGACGCCTCGGTCGGCCGTGAAGACAGCGACGCGCCGGGCGTCGGCAGCCGCACCGTGATCAGCTCGGGCACCCAGTCGACCAGCCGCATCGGCTTCCGCGGCACCGAAGACCTGGGCAATGGCCTGAAGGCGCTCTTCAACTTCGAAGCCGGCGTCGCCCTCGACAATGGCGCCGGCGATACGGCAGGGCTGTTCCAGCGCCGCGCCGTGGTCGGCCTGCAAGGCGGATTCGGCACCGTCACCGTGGGCCGCGAATACAGCCCGATCGCCACCGTCGTCCAGTCCGGCGACCCGCTCGGCCACGGTTTCTACGGTTCCAGCCTGGCTGGCTTCGGTAACCTGCGCGCGACCCGCCGCCTGTCGAACTCGGTCAACTACAAGAGCAACTCCATGGCCGGCTTCACGGCCCTGGCCGCATACAGCGCGGGCGAGCGCACCCCAAGCGATCCATCCGGTGACCTGGCTGGCGTCGCGCTCGAATACCGCAACGGCCCGGTGTACGTTGGCGGCGGCTACCACCGTGTCGAGCGCCTGGCGACCGGCGACGACAAGGAACTGGCGTTCGCCGCAGGCATCACCATGGGCGCGTTCGAAGTGCGCGGCAGCTATATGGAAGCCGATCCTGAAGGCGCGAACAACGAGTTCAAGCACTACATCCTGGGCGGTACCTACACTGCCGGCGTCAACAAGTTCTTCCTGGCGGGGCACCAGCAGCGCCTGCAGACCGGCGCCCGCGGCAACGGCTTCTCGCTGGCCTATACCTACACCCTGTCCAAGCGCACCAACCTGTACACCAGCTATGCGCGCGTGAACAACAACGGCCTCGGCGCGTTCGGCCTGACTTCGGCGGGCGGCAGCTTCAACCCGCCGGCCACCGCCTTCGGCGCCGATCCATCGGTGTTCAACGTCGGCGTGCGCCACTCGTTCTAAGCACGTCCGCGACGACACGGCAGCGGCCGGCCAGTCAGACTGGCCGGCCGCTGCCGCTTTCCCCTTCCCTTTCCGCTTCCATCTTCCCATCCTGTGCAAAACCGCACAAATGGCGTGCCTGCGCTCCGCTTGTGTGCAATTGCTCGCGGTCTACAATCAATTGGCGATTTCCCGTCGCAACAACCATAACGACAGCCGGAGACCAGCCATGACCACCAGCCTTCCTGCGCCCGCCTCCTAGCAGCAGCTGTCTTCCCGCCTGTTACCGATCCCGCCGGCCCCGTGGTGCGCCTTGCTGCACCGCCGCGTCCTCACGTCCGGCTTTTTCGCAGTCTCGCAGTCATTCCTACGCAACGGAGGCTTCATGGCATTTTCGTTTTCACGGGCGGCCCGCCGCGCCCTTTTTCTCGCCGCGCTCGCACCCTGGGCCGGCGCCCAGGCCCAGGTGCAGGCCGGCCCGGGCACCTGGAGCGGCAACCAGACCTGGGCCACCGACACCGTCAACGGCGGCGCGCTGACCGGCTATTACTACTGGCCCGCCACCGCGCCTGCGCTGGCCGCCAAGCGCGCCCTGGTGCTGGTGCTGCACGGCTGCGCCCAGACCGCGGCCGGCGACATCATCGACGGCGCCAGCGACAAGGGCTATAACTGGAAAGGCGCCGCCGACCAGTACGGCGCGGTGATCCTGGCGCCGAACGCCACCGGCAACCTGTACGGCGCGCACTGCTGGGACTGGGCGAAAAGCACGCACAGCCGCAGCACCGGACATTCCGGCGTGCTGCTCGACCTGATCAACCGTTTCGTCAACAACCCGCAGTATGCGATCGATCCGAAGCAGGTGTATGTCGCCGGCCTGTCCGGGGGCGGCGCCGAAACGATGGTGCTCGGCTGCCTGGCGCCGGACATCTTCGCCGGCATCGGCATCAACGCCGGCCCGCCGCCGGGCGTGTCGACCTCGCAGATCGGCGCGGTCCCGTCCGGATACACGGCCACCACCGCCGCCAACAACTGCAAGACCCTGGCCGGCGCCAATGCGCCCGAGTTTGCCACCCAGGTCGCCAGCGTGATCTGGGGCACGAACGACTATACGGTGGCGCAGGGCTACGGCCCGCTCGACGCCCAGGCCATGCGCCTCGCCTACGGCGGCAGCTATACGAAGGGCGCCGCCGTGAGCGTGCCCACCGGCGGCAGCAACACGCCCTATACCGATGCGAACGGCAAGCAGCGCACCTCGGAAATCGTGGTGACCGGCATGGGCCACGCCTGGCCGGCCGGCCCCGGCGGGCAAAGCGGCAATTACGTCGACGCCAGCAAGGTGAACTACCCGGCCTTCGCCATGGACTTCTGGTTCAAGAACAACCTGCGCGTGGCGCGCGCGGCGCCGCCAACGGTGAATTCGTGCAGCGCCAGCGTCGCCGGTTCCACCGTGACCGTCAGCGGCGCGGCCAGCGGCACCATCGGCAGCTACCGGGTGGTGCTGAACGGGCCGACGCCGGTGGACGACGCCGCGGCCGGCAGCGGCGCCGGCTTCAGCAAGGCCTACGCCAGCCGCGCCGACGGCTACTACAGCGGCAGCGTCACGGCCACCGACAGCAGCACCGGCCTGAGCTCAACCGCCTGCGCCATCGCGCAATTTTTGGTCGGCACGGCGCCGGCGCTGCAGGCTCCGGCCAACCTGACGATCGGTGCGCGCAGCACCAGCAGCATCGCGCTGAGCTGGAACGCCTCGAACGGCGCCATCGGCTATCACGTCTACCGCAACGGCAGCAGGGTGAACGCCGCGGCGCTGACGACGACCGGGTATACCGATACCGGCCTGGCGGCGGCGACCAGCTACAGCTACCAGGTGTCGGCAGTCGGCAACGGCGGGGTCGAAAGTGCGCGCTCGGCAAGCGTCACGGCCAGCACCACGGATTCCGTCTGCACCGCGACCACCTCAAGCAATTACGCCCACGTGACGGCCGGACGCGCCCACGACAGCGGCGGCTATGCGCTGGCCAACGGCTCGAACCAGAACATGGGACTGAACAATACCTTCTACACGTCCACGCTGGCCCAGACCGCTCCCGGCTATTACGTCATCGGCAACTGTCCGTAACGCTGTCAGGCGTGTGCTTTTGCCGGGGTCGCGGCCCCGGTTTTTTTGCCTTGTGCGCAGGACCGTCCTCCATAAGTATTTGCTACTTAGAAACAATTGGTGAGTTTTTGGGCAAATATTCCCTGCTATTCTGGCCGCGCCGCGCGTGAGACGCGGTAACCAGGAGAATATGAATGGAACTGACCAATCACGCAGCGATCGCCGGCACCTCTCCGGTGGGCGCCTTCACCACGATGTTTTACGAGCCGACCAGGACCTTCCAGCAGCTCGAGGACAAGCCGAAGGGCTGGTTCCCGATGCTGGTGCTGATTGCGTCGACCTGCGCGGTCATGTTCTGGTATTACTCGATGGTCGATTTCGCCTGGTTGCTCGACCAGATGCTGACCACGATGAAGTCGGCCGAGGAACGCGAGGCGGCGGCCAAAGTCATGAGCAAGACCATGATGCAAGTGTCCACCCTCGGCAGCACGGTGGTGGGCTACCCGCTGGTGTTCGCCATTACCGGCGTCTACCTGATGCTCGTCTCGAAAGCCCTGTCGCGCGGCATTTCGTTCGGCAAAGGTTTTGCCCTGGCGGCGTGGTCCAGCGTGCCCGCCATCCTGCTGCTGCCCCTGGGCGCGATGCAGATCCTGATGGCATCAAGCGGCCAACTGAGCTATTCCGCGCTGAATCCCGTGTCGCTGAACCAGTTGCTGTTCCACTACGACATTGCGCACCCGCTCGCCAGCCTGATGGATACCGTCAGCCTGATGACCTTCTGGAACATGTTCCTGCTGGTGATCGGCTTCGAAACCTGGGCCAAGGTCAAGCGCTCGACCGCGATCCTGGTCGTCCTGGTTCCCTACCTCCTCGTGTACGGCCTGTGGTTCGCCTATGGCATGAGCCAACTTGCATGAAAAAGCAGCATATTCTCGGGATCGCGCTGGCCGCGATCTTCTGCGTCCCGGTCGTCATGAAATTCACCCGCGCCGAGCCGGCGCGGGCGGTGGAGGTGGAAAAAATCGGTTACCGCGACATCAAGTCGTCGGTGCTGGCCTCCGGCCACCTGCTCTATGAGGAGCAGGTGCTGCTGTCGCCGGAAGTCATCGGCAAGGTCAGCACGATCTTCGTCAAGGAAGGCCAGCAAGTGGCCAAGGGAGACCTGCTGCTGCACCTGGACGACCAGAGCTACCGGGCCGAAGTGGCGCAGCAGGAGGCGGCCGTCAAGCAGCAGCGCATCAATATCGAGCAGCAACAGCTGAACCTGGCGAACCAGGAAAACCAGCTCAAACGCAAGGCCGAGCTGCACCGCGTCAAAATGATCTCCGACGCCGTCATCGACGATGCCCGCTTTGCCGTCGACGGCGCCCGCATCGAATTGCGCAACAGCCGCACGCGCCTGGAACAGGTGGAAGCGATCTTGCGGCAGTCGAAGGAAAGGCTGGCCAAGACCACGATCCGCGCGCCGATCGGCGGCACCATCACGGCACTCGACATCAAGGTCGGCGAAACGGCTGTTGCCAGCCAGGTGGCGATCGCGGGCTCGAGCCTGATGACGATTGCCAACACCTCGACCATGATGACCGAAGTGAATGTCGACGAGGCCGACATCGCCAGGATCGTCATCGGCCAGGAAGTGGCGATCCACACGGCAGCCTATCCCGACACCCCGCTCAAGGGAGAAGTGGCGGTCATTCCGCTCTCGCCCAAGCAAACGCCGGGCGCGCCCCAGGCCGGCGCATCGCTGGCGCGCAGCTACAACGTCAAGGTCAAGCTGTCCGACGCGAAGGGCTTGATGCTGCGCCCCGGCATGACCTGCCGTGCCGAGATCTTCACGGCCAGCTCCGGCAAGTCGCTGTCGCTGCCGCTGCAGGCCGTGCTGTCGAACAACGACGAGAACACGAACGTCGCCAAGAAACAGGGATCGCGCGACAAGCTGCAAGTGAAAACCGAGCACTGGGTCTTCGTGAACAACGCCGGCAAGGCGGAAAAGCGCGTCGTCACCGTCGGCGTCTCCGACGACAGCCAGCAGCAGATCCTGAGTGGCGTGAAGGCGGGAGAAGGCGTCATCACCGGCCCCTATAAAATCCTGCGCCACCTGAAACCGGGGGACGCCGTCAGCGCCGGCAGCAGCGCGACATGAGCGGCAGCGCAGCCCTGATCCGCCTGGAAGGCATTGCCAAGCATTACCAGATGGGCGGCGAGACGATCGCTGCCCTGAACGGGATCGACCTCGAGATCGCGCGCAACGACTACGTCGCCTTCATCGGCTCTTCCGGCTCCGGCAAGTCGACCATGATGAATATCCTCGGCTGCCTCGACAGTCCGACCAGCGGCAGGTATTTCCTCAACGGCCGCGATGTCGCCGGGATGAGCGAAACCGATCTCGCCATCACCCGCAACGTCGAGATCGGCTTTATCTTCCAGAGTTTCAATTTGCTGACCCGGGCCACCGCGCTGCAGAACGTGATGCAGCCGCTGATCTACCGCGGCATCCGCCCCGCCGAGCGGGCGCGGCGGGCGAAAGAGGCGATGGCCCGCGTCGGCCTGGAAAAACGCATGGACCACCTGCCGAACCAGTTGTCGGGCGGCCAGAGGCAGCGGGTGGCGATTGCCCGCGCCCTGTGCAGTGAACCCTCGATCCTGCTGGCGGACGAACCGACCGGCAACCTCGACTCCTCGACCGCGGCCGACATCATGCACCTGTTCGACACCTTGCACGCCGAGGGCCAGACCGTCATCATCGTGACCCACGAGCCGGACATCGCGGCCCACTGCCGGCGCGCGGTGCGCCTGGCCGACGGCAAGGTCTTGAGCGACGTCGTCAACAGCGAGCGCCAGGCCTTCCGGGCACGCGAGGCAGCGCATGTTTAGCCTCTTCGAGAGTTTTCGCTCGGCGCTGCAGAGCATCCGCGCGCACAGCCTGCGCAGTTTTCTCACGTCTCTCGGCATCATCATCGGCGTGGCCTCGGTCATTGCCGTGGTGTCGATCATCCAGGGCCTGTCGGCCTCGATCAGCAGCGAATTCAAGGGGCTCGGCGCGAACAGCCTGACCGTGCGCTCGGACACACCGTTCGAAGAGGCGATGCAGGGCAAGCGCAACGTGCTGACCATGAACGACTTCGACAAGATCGTGTCCCACATCGACGACATCAGCAACGTGTCGCCGGCCTTTGGCCCCTTCGGCGACTTCGGTACCACCGTGCGCCACGCCGGCCAGTCGACTTTTACGCGGGTGACGGCCGTCACCGCCGCCTACCAGGAAGCGAGCCAGTCGTTTCCCCAGTATGGGCGCTTCATCCGGGGTGACGACGACCGCTCGCGGCGCAAGGTCTGCGTGATCGGTTCCAAGCTGCGCGACAAGCTGCAGTTGCCGGAAAACCCGGTCGGCAAATTCATCGAGATCGGCGGCGACTGGTTCAAGATCATCGGCATGAACGAAGAGAAAGGCGAAAGCTTCGGCTTTTCCAAGGACGATTACGTCCTGATCCCGTTCGCCGTGGGCGTGGCGATCGCCGGCAACGGCGCCAAGCTCGACATCGGTATCACGTTCACCGTCGACGACATCGAGCAGCTGGAAGCCGTGCAGGGCCGCCTGACCAGCCTGCTGCGCACGGCCCATCAACTGAAACCCGGGCAGCGCAACGGGTTCAAGGTGCAATCCGCGGCCGAGCTGGGAGAAACCTTCGAGAAGATCATCGGCATGATGACGATGGTCCTGGGCGGCATCGTCAGCGTCTCGCTGCTGGTGGGCGGCATCGGCATCATGAACATCATGCTGGTGTCGGTCACCGAGCGCACCCGCGAAATCGGCATCTGCAAGGCCCTCGGCGCCCAGCGCCACCACATCCTGCTGCAGTTCCTGATCGAAGCGACCACCCTGTCGCTGCTCGGCGGCCTGGTCGGACTCGGACTGGGTTACCTGCTGGGCTTCGGCGCGGCCAAGATGATCCCGAACTTCCCCGACGCCTTCGTGCCCTGGTGGGCGATCGCGATGGCGATCGGCTTTTCCAGCGCGGTCGGCATCGTATTCGGCATCATGCCGGCCGCCAAGGCCGCCAACCTGCATCCGATCGATGCCTTGCGTTACGAGTGATGCGCTGAAGGCAGCGCCAGCGCAATCAAAAACGGCGCCGGGAACAGATCCCGGCGCCGCTTTTTTTTGATTGGCGGCGCTGCCCGCCTCCCGGCCTGCGATCAGTAACCGACCGCGCCCACGCCGGCGCTCAGCATCCAGCCGCACAACAGCAGGAACAGCATCGCCATCGCAAACAGCACCGAGATGCGGCGGTTGGCGACGGCGTCCTCGAACATGGCCGGCTTGCCGTAGTTGCCGCCGACGAAATAGGCGTAGAACACGGTGGCCATGTAGTGCATGGCGCCGAAGAGCTCACCGAGTTCGCCCTTGCGCGGGTGGTCGACCAGCAGGTGCGACAGGGCGACCAGCGTCACGTAGACCACCGAGGCGCCCAGCGGCGGCAGGTACAGGCCCATCTGCTCGACCCAGCGCTGCAGGCCGGGACGCTTGCGCGCCAGGAAAGGCAAGATCAGGTTGTGCGTCAGGCCGGCGATCACGATCAGCTTGAGCAGCACGTTCTTGTGCAGGCTGCCGTTGCCCATTGCCATGTTGTGCAGGTTGGTTTCGGCCTGGCGGTTATTCTGGACGAAGAACTCGGGCGACGTGATGTTCAGCACGCGCTGGAACCAGCTGATTTCCTCGAGGGCGGCCAGCGCCACCAGTCCGGTCAGGCCTGCCAGCACCAGCAGCTCGAAGGCCGAGGTGCCCGGCTGCCCGCGGCGTTCGACGAAGACGAAGCCAAGCATGGCCGCGGTCGCCGTAAAGCAGAGGAACTGCATCCATTCGACGATACCATCTTCGACCAGCAGGCGTCCCAAGGCCCAGTCATTACCGGCCCAGGCCAGCGCCAGGCCAAGAACAAAAACATTGATGGCAATCGCCATGAGGATTACCGGATGCGTATGCCATTTCCTATTGACCACCAAAACTACTCCTTACTGATTGAAAATTGTTCGATTGGGGCTGCCGTGCGCAAGGCCGGCAGCTCCGGTTCCAGGCCGGGGTCCGCTTCGGCCAGCTTGCGGCGCGCCGGAAAACCGGCGATCCGGCGCCCGGCGCGCCTGGCCAGCGTCGCCAGTGCCCAGGCCCACAGCAGCGGATCGAGCACGGCATCCCACAGGTTGCCGGTGGGCAGGCGCAGCAGCGTGAACAGCAGCAGCGCGCCCAGCAGGGCCAGGTTCTGGCGTCCGCCGCGCCCGCGCAGCAGCGCCAGCGCGCACCCGGCGATCGCGGCCAGCGCCACGGCCGGCGCCCCGAACGGGCCGAAACCGGCGTAGTAATAACCCTGCGACAGCCAGCCGATGGCGTCGAGATAGAGCGCGGCACCGGCGATCGCAATCGCCGCCGCCGCCGACAGCGGCATGAAGTCGCCCGCCGCCCTGCCCTGCCAGCGCGCATGCAGGCCGAGCAGACACAAGCCCAGCAGCATGCCGCTCGGGTACTGGAACGCCAACCCCAGCCAGTAAGCGGGCGAGGCCTCGCCGGGCAAGGCCATCAGCAGCGCAAGCACGGCCAGCACGGCGCCGAAGGCTGGACGCGGCAGGCGCCTTGCCGCCGGCCACAGCGCGACCAGCATGGCTGCGATGACGACACCCCAGGCCAGCCGGCCATAGGCAATTTGCCACGCGAGATCCGGCAAGCTCATCAGATGCTTTCTCCTGTCTGGATACGGTAGGCGCGGTAGGCGATGGCCTGGCGCTGGTGGGTGTAGGTGATGTGCAGCTGGTCGCCGACCTGGTGCATGGTCGGGTAAGAGAATTCGTCGCCGGCCTTGCCGCTGGCAATGTCGTCGACGGTGCGCCAGGCGTGGCCGTCCTTCGAGATCGACAGGCGCAGGATACTGCGCGAAGAGCCGCCCGGGACCACGTGGTTGTGCAGCATCAGGAGTTCGCCGCTGGCGAGGCGGATCGCGGCCAGCGAGGTGCTGTGGTTCGGCAGGTCGAGCGCCGGCAGGTCTTCCCAGCTGGCGCCGCCATCGCGGCTCAAGGCATGCTGCACCCGCTGCTCGTCGCTGGCGTCGCGCATCCAGGCCCGCACTTCGGTGCCCGACATCGGCACGATGGCCGGCTGCAGCGTCGACATGCGCTCGCCGATGCGGCCCAGGCGCGCCGGTTCGCCGTCGCCGTCGAAGGCCATCAGCATCGGATACTTGATGCCCAGCTCGAAATACACGGGCAGCCACCAGCCGCCATCGGCGAGGCCGACCGGAGAAGAGCGCACCAGCACGCTGGTATTGAACAGCGGCGAGAGCGGCAGCACCCGGCGCACCTCGAAATGGACGCCGGCGTCCTGCGACACCATGTGCACCACGCGCGAGGCTGCCCAGCCGCCGAGGCCGGTGGCGACGACATACAGGTGCACCTTGCCGTCGAGCGCAGTCCAGGTCACCGGGTTGCCGATCCGGCGCACGCCAAAGCCCAGCATCTTGCCGAGCGATTCGCGGCTCGCCACTTCCCAGGGCGCGCTCCATTTGCCGTTGGTCGAACGGGATGCATAGACCTTGACGTCGGGCCCGCTCTCGCGGCTGCCGGCCCACCAGAACGCCAGCATCCCGCCCGGCACCGTCGCCAGGGTGCTCGCATGGGCCGAGGGCGTATCCGGCGGCATCGGAATGAGCGATTGCGTCATGTCGGTCAGGCGGGCCTGGCCGCCCGCGGCCGCCGCCATGCTCAGTGCCGAGGGCGCCGGGGCGGCGCGCGTCCAGCGCAGCGTCTCGGCGCCGAACGCGGCGAGCACGACCAGGGCGCAGGCGGCTGCGGTGTACTTGTGCTTGTTATGCTGGGAGGGGGGCGAGGCTGGGGAACGCTGCATGAATTCCTGAATAGCGGCAAGGGGCGAGCCGTTGATTTCACCCTGCGGGAAACTTCCGCAATGCCAATTTTTACCAGACGAAACATCGATTCTATCCCGAACTGCTGGGCAAGTGCGCGTAAATACAGGCGTTTTCGGCGCCAATCGGCGCATTTATCGGGAGTATGATGACGGGATGCCAAGCCACATCCGGCCATCCTGATCATTCACGCCATGGGAGACACATGACTCAACAAGGATCACTCACGCCAGCGTCCCTGGCGGCGCTGCGCAATCGTTTCGAGGAACAGTCGCGCAAGGCGCAGGCCTACTACACGGTCATGCACGCGGCGCGCGCCAGCCTGGGAAATGACGACGCGGCCAGCGCCTGGATGGGCGAGCCGCTGGCCGCGCTCGGCGGCAAGACGCCGGCCGAGCTGGTGGGCGCCGGCCGCGCGCAAGAGGTGCTGGACAGCATCCGGAACGCGCAGCCCGGAATGCCGACCTGACAGGAAGCTTTACTGAGAACCTGTCCCGCCGGGTTCCTAGCGCAGGTGGGCGATCTCGACCGAACCCTGTTCGTCGAAGACCGGGCAGGCTTCGGCCAGGCGCACGGCGTCGTTGAAATCGGCGGCGGCGATGATCGCATAGCCGGACAAGGCGCTGCTGCTCAGCTTGGGGCCGATCAGGCGGCTCGGCACCTCGACGCTGCCGTGGCTCAAGGCGCCGCGGTCGAGCAGCGCCGGGCCGAGGCTGTCGAACCAGGCATTCCAGTGTTCGGGATGGTGGCGCGGTCCCTCCTCTTCCCCGACGGTTGCGCCTCGAAAAACGATCAGAAATCTGTCCATGCCGGCTCCTCCGGGGTTGAATTTTGCATGCGGCAATACGCCAGTCCCTACCTTAAACCAAGCGCCTCAGCGGCGACGCACGCTATCCGGACAATGCGGTCCGCTTCGAGCGGAAATTGCATGTCGAGCAGGAACAAACGGTTTTACGGTCAGTCCAATTTCCGGTCCTGCCCAGGGCAACCATGCCGACAGGAAAATAGTGTCTGGAATTTGGCACGTCGTTTCCCTGGCAACTCCGATTTGGTGTGTGGCGCTCGCCGCGCCCATGCGACGGGCATAAGATGAAGACCGGCCAGCCAGCCGGCGCCATGATCGGCGGCATCGGACTGTCGTACGGCGTCTTCTGACAGGGTTTCCACTTTGCGCGCGTCACTGGTCCGGCGCTGGTCCGGCGATGGTCCGGCGATGGTCCGGCGATGGTCCGGATTACCTACACGGAGAGAACATCATGCACTTCCCGCCCCCTTCGCTTCTGCTCCATCAGCCAGCCCCAGGATTCCCTGTCTTGCTGTCGCGTTTGCTGATGGGGGCGGCGCTCGCCGCCGCCGCACTGGCGCTGGCGCCCGCAGTCCATGCGCAACAGCAGCCGGCGCAGCAACAGACCGGGCAAACGGCCCGGTCCGCGTTCCCCGCCCCCTCGGCCGCCCTGCTGCGCGACCTGGAAGCCGTCTACAAGGACATCCACGCCAACCCGGAACTGGCGATGCACGAAACCCGGACCGCGAAAATCGCGGCCGACTGGCTGCGCAAGCAGGGCTTCGAGGTGACGGAGCAGGTCGGCAAAACGGGAGTCGTCGGCATCCTGCGCAACGGCGAAGGCCAGACCGTGCTGCTGCGCGCCGACATGGACGCGCTGCCGATGAAGGAAGACACCGGCCTGCCATATGCCAGCAAGAAGATGACGCAGGACGATGCCGGCTCCGAGACCGCGGTCGCGCATTCCTGCGGGCACGACATGCACGTCACCTGGCTGATGGGGGTGGCGCGGATGCTGGCCGAGAACCGCAAGAACTGGCGCGGCACCGTCATGGCCGTGTTCCAGCCGGCCGAGGAAACGGGCGCCGGCGCGCGCGCCATGGTCGAGGACGGCATGGTCAAGCGCTTCCCGAAGCCGGCCGTGGTGATGGGACAGCATGTGTTGCCCCTGCGCGCCGGCACCATCGGCACCCGGGTCGGATTGATGCTGTCGCAGTCCGACAGCCTGCAGGTCAAGCTCTTCGGCCGCGGCGGGCACGGTTCCTCCCCGGAAAAAACGATCGACCCGGTCGTGATGGCCGCCGCCTCCGTGATGCGCCTGCAAACCATCGTGTCGCGCGAGGTCGGCATCAACGAGGGGGCGGTCGTCACCGTCGGTGCGATGCAGGCGGGCAGCAGCGCCAACATCATCCCGGACGACGCCTCGCTGCACCTGAACATCCGCACCTACGACGACGCGGTGCGCAAGACCGTGCTCGATTCGATCAGGCGCATCATCACCGCGGAAGCGAACGCCTCGAATGCACCGAAGCCGCCGCAATTCACCGAGCTGGGCCGTTTCCCGCCGACCTACAACGACAAGGTCGCGACGCCCAAGGTGGTGGCGGCGCTCAAGGGCCAGTTCGGCAGCGACAAGGTCACCGAGATCGTGCCGGCCTCGGCCAGCGAGGATTTCACCTGGTTCGCGCAGGCCTGGAACGTGCCGTCCGTGTATTGGGCAGTCGGCGGCACCGACCCCAAGCTGTATGACCGCCTCCAGAAGGAGGGCAAGACCAACGAGATTCCCTCGAATCACTCTCCGCAATTTGCGCCCGTTATCTCGCCGACCCTGCGCATGGGCGTGGAGGCGATGCTGGCGGCCGCCAGCCCCTGGCTGGCGCCATGAGCCGGATCGGGCGGCAGGCCGACGAAGCAAGGAACACCTTGCGCGGGTCCCGGCCAGGCCCTTGTTGAGCACAGCGCCATCATGTCGACGCGCAAGCCGGCCGTGCGCTCCAGGGGCCGGCCGGCGAGCCGCGCGCCCACGCCCATCCCTGTTTCGCGGCGCACGCGCAACAGGCTCGCCGCACTGGCCCTGGCTGCGCTGCTGGTGCTGGTCTGGCAAGTGCCGAGCCTGCTCAAATTCCTGCTGGGCGGCTCCGCGCTGGCGATCGTGCTGTCGTTTCCGACCAGGCTGCTGTCGCGGGTCATGCCGCGCGGGCTGGCCATCGGTTTGTCATTTGTCTTGCTGGCCGCGCTGGCCGTCACGGCCTTCATCGGCGTGGTACCGATCCTGCTCGATCAGCTGGGGGCCCTGGTCAATGCGATTCCCGGGATTGCCGAACGTATCGGCAAACAACTGCCGAGACTGATCGAGCGCTCCGGTGCGCAAGACTTGCTGCCGCTCCCCGTCAACGAGTATCTCGACAATGCCAGGCGCGACCTGCTGGCCGCGATACAGGACCTGGCGCGCCGCCTGCTCGGTGCCATCCTGCCCTTCGTCGCCGGTGCGGTCGGTGGCGCGATGTCCTTGTTCGGGTTCATCTTCATCGCCGTCTACCTGCTGGCCGACGCCCGCAAACTCGAGCACTGGGTATTGCGGGTCGCTCCCCACCGCTACCGGCATGACGTACGCGACCTGTGGAATGGCTTCAGCTTTACGCTGTCGCGCTATCTCGGCGGGCTGGCCGTGTCGCTGGGCGTGCAGGGCGCGCTGTCGGCGGCGGTCCTGTCGGCGCTGGGCGTGCCGTATGCCCTGCTGCTGGGCGCATGGGTGGCGCTGACGGCGCTGATCCCCTACCTCGGGGCCTGGGTCGGGGCGATTCCGGCGGTGCTGCTGGCACTCTCGATCTCGCTGCAGACGGCGCTGCTTACCGCCGTGCTGTTCCTGTTCATCCAGCTATTGGAAAGCAATATCCTGACGCCGCGCCTGCAAGGCAGGGCCCTGCACGTGCATCCGGTGATCGTGTTTCTGGCGGTGGTGCTGGGGGGAGAACTGGCGGGGCTGGCCGGCATCGTGTTTGCGGTGCCGGTGCTGGCGGTGGTGCACGTCCTGTTCCAGTTCTTCCGGGCGCGCATCCAGGTGGCGGCGCCCGCCGGCGAGTGAAGTCAGGCCGGCTCTTCCGGCGCCTGGGTCATGCGCACGAACATCGGCGCCACCAGCAGGCCCAGCTCGAACAGCAGGCACATCGGGATGGCCAGCGCCAGCTGGCTGACCACGTCCGGCGGCGTGACGATGGCCGCGATCACGAAGGCGCCGACGATGACATACGGGCGCACTTCCTTGAGCTTGTCGATGCTGACGATCCCCATGCGCACCAGGATCACCACCACCACCGGCACCTCGAAGGTGGCGCCGAAGGCCAGGCACATCGACATGACGAAATCGAGGTAGTTTTCGATGTCGGGCATCACCGCGATGGACGAGGGCGCAAATGCCGCGATGAAGTGGAACACGCGCCCGAACACGAGGAAGTAGCAGAAGGCGACGCCGCCGATGAACAGCAGCGAGGACGAGATCACGAGCGGCAGCACCAGGCGCTTTTCGTGGGCGTACAGGCCGGGCGCAACGAAGGCCCACAACTGGTAGAACACCCAGGGCAGCGCGACAATGAGCGCCAGCATCAGCGTGACCTTCATCGGCACCAGGAAAGGCGAGACGACGCCGGTCGCGATCATCTTCGCGCCCACCGGCAAGGACCGCAGCATCGGGTCGGCAAGGTAGTCGTACACTTCCTTCGGTCCCGGCCAGATCATCAGCGCGATGCAGACGACGGCCACCCCGATGATCGCTTTGACCAGGCGGTCGCGCAGTTCGACGAGGTGGGAGATGAAGGTTTCTTCGACTGGCGCTTCGTCGGTCATCTAGATCTAGAAAAAGGAAGAGTTGGATTTCACGCCGGGGCGGAATTTGCGCACGCGGGCGGCACCCGAGAGCACCCGGGTCTTGCCGCCGTGGCGGTGCTTGTACCACGCAGGAATGGCCGACGAACGCACCAGCTTCTTGCGGCGGAAGTCGCGCGCCTTGCGTTCGAGGTCGCCGGTGCTGGCGGCGGGGCTCGGGATGCCCGGCTGGATGTCGCCGTGCCAGGCCGATTCGACTTCCTTGAGGCTGCTCGAGAGGTGGTGCTCGACGTCGGACTGGAACTCGGTCGCGGTGTCGTGCACTTCCTTGGACAGGTTGCGCAATTCGTCGAGCTCGATTTCGCGGCTGACCTCGGACTTGACCTCGTGCAGGTAGCGCTGGGCGCGGCCGTACAGGGTGCCGGCCATGCGCGCCACCTTCGGCAGCTTTTCAGGGCCGATCACGATCAAGGCCACCACACCGATGATGGCGATCTTCGACAGTCCCAGGTCGATCATGGCGCGATTGTCAACTTATCGGGATTACGAACGGTGCTTTTCGCGGGTTTCGACGTCGATGGTCGATTTATCCGCTACCTGCTGGGTCGGCTGGGACGGCGAAGCCGGATTGGCGGCGCTCTTTTCTTCCTCGCCCTTGACCCCATCCTTGAAACCTTTGACGGCCTTGCCGATGTCCGAACCGACATTGCCCAGCTTCTTGGTGCCAAACAGCAACACCACCACGACCAGCACGATTACCCAGTGCCAAATGCTCATCGAACCCATGATTATCTCCTCGGTGGGCGCAGGCGCCCGAAATCAGTGAAGCTTACCGTACCAGTATAAGCGATGCAGCGCATCCGTGGCCGGTTCAAGATGTTGTCAAATGGTATCAGGCGCTCGTTACCCTCAAAGGGCGCCTGACACGCGTCCGGGGGCTCTGAGTGCGGGGCACTCGGAGCAAGGCGCAGCGTCGAAGACAGTACGCCTTGTACGGCAAGACGCTGCAACGCAGCCATGGGCGCGTGTCAGGTGCCCAGGCCGCGCCAGGGGCGGGGGCCGCCATACATGTGCAGGTGCAGGTGATACACCTCCTGCCCGCCGTTCGGCCCGGTATTGATCAGGGTTTTGAAACCGCCGCTGCGCTTGCCTTCGGCATCGGTCGTCATGCCGACACCGTGCTCGGCCGCCAGCTTCGGCGCCAGCGCCAGCATCTTGCCCAGCACCGCGGTATGCTCCTCGCTCACGTCCGACAGCGTGCTCACGTGTTGCTTCGGAATCACCAGCAAGTGCACCGGCGCGGCCGGGTTGATGTCCTTGAAGGCGAGCAGGTCCTCGTCTTCGAAGACGACCGCGGCCGGGATCTGTTTGGCGACGATCTTGCAGAAAATACAGTTATCCATGTTGTCTCCAGAATGGGTTGCCGTGGCACCGAGTCCCGCCATGCGATCTGTTCATCTTAGCGGCGTACGATGACGCCAGCATGACGCTACGCTTCCTTGCGCGCCGCTTTTTCTTCCAGCCCCGACATGCCTTCGCGCCGCGCCAGTTCGTCCAGCACCTGCTGCGGGCTCAGGCCGAAGCTGGCCAGCATGACGAGCGAATGGAACCACAGGTCGGCGCATTCGTACAGCACCTTCGCGCTATCGCCGGAGATGCGCGCATCCTTGGCGGCCAGCACGGTCTCGGTGGCTTCTTCCCCGATTTTTTTCAGGATCGCGTCGTCGCCCTTGGCGAACAGTTTTGCGACATACGAGGTGGCCGGGTCGCCGCCGTTTTCGAGCTTACGCGATTCGATGATGTCGGCCAGGCGGGCCAGGGTCGTGCTCATGGGGTCTTCTTTGCGCTTGTCTTGGGATTCGTATAGATCGTGTCGGGGTCCTGCAGCACCGGCTCGACCGCCTGCCAGTCCTCGCCGTCGAACTTCTGGAAGAAGCAGGAATGGCGCCCGGTATGGCAGGCGATGCCGCCCGCCTGCTCGATTTTCAGCAGCACCACGTCCTCGTCGCAGTCGAGGCGCAGTTCCAGCACCTTCTGGGTGTGCCCCGATTCCTCGCCCTTGTGCCAGAGTTTTTTACGGGAACGGCTCCAGTACACGGCCTCGCCCGTCTCGACGGTGCGCGCCAGGGCGTCGCGGTTCATCCAGGCGAACATCAAAATTTCGCCCGTGGCCGCTTCCTGGGCGATGACCGGCACCAGGCCGTGCTCGTCCCAGCGTACCTTTTTCAGCCATTTGGCGTTGGCCGCCGCCTGCGTGGTGATGGTGTTTGGCATGTCAGTCCAGTCGCATCGGGATGCCACGCTCGGCCATGAAGCGTTTTGCCTCGCCGACCGTGTGCTGCCCGTAGTGGAAGATGGAGGCCGCCAGCACCGCGTCGGCATGCCCCTCGAGTACGCCGTCGGCCAGGTCTTGCAGGCCGCCGACGCCGCCCGAGGCGATCACCGAGATCCCGACCGCATCCGACACGGCGCGCGTCAGGCCGAGGTCGAAACCGGATTTGGTGCCGTCGCGGTCCATGCTGGTCAGCAGCAGTTCGCCGGCGCCCAGCTGTTCGAGTTGTTTGGCCCACGCCACCGCGTCGAGCCCGGTGGCGTTGCGCCCGCCATGGGTAAACACTTCCCATTTGCCGGGCGCCGTCTGCTTGGCGTCGATCGCGACCACGATGCACTGGGCGCCGTGCTTTTGCGAGGCCTCGAAGACGAGCTGCGGGTTCTGGACGGCCGAGGTGTTCATGCTGACCTTGTCGGCGCCCGCGTTGAGCAGGCGCCGCACGTCCTCGACGCGGCGCACGCCGCCGCCGACGGTCAAGGGGATGAACACGGTCGACGCCACCGCCTCGATGATCGGCAGGATCAGGTCGCGGCCGTCGCTCGATGCCGTGATGTCGAGGAAGGTGATCTCGTCGGCGCCTTGCCCGTCATAACGGCGCGCGATCTCGACCGGGTCGCCGGCGTCGCGCAGTTCGGTGAAGTTGACGCCCTTGACGACCCGGCCGCCGGTGACGTCGAGGCAGGGGATGATGCGTTTTGCCAGCATAAATTGTCGTCCGCCCTCAGGCTTCTTCGCCCTCGGTCAGTTCGTCGGCGCGCAGCTGGGCCGAGGTCAGGTCGAGCGTGCCCTCGTAGATCGAGCGGCCGCAGATGACCCCTTCGATGCCTTCGTCCTGCACCGCGCACAGCGCCTCGACGTCGGCCAGGTTGTGCAGGCCGCCGGAAGCGATGATCGGGATGCGCACCGCTTGCGCCAGGCGCACCGTCGCTTCGATGTTGACGCCGCCCATCATGCCGTCGCGGCCGATGTCGGTGTAGATGATCGATTCGACGCCGTAGCCCTCGAATTTCTGGGCCAGGTCGATCACTTCGTGGCCGCTCATCTTGCTCCAGCCGTCGGTGGCCACTTTACCGTCCTTGGCATCGAGGCCGACGATGATGGAACCCGGGAAGGCGCCGCAGGCGTCGTGCAGGAAGCCCGGGTTCTTCACGGCGGCGGTGCCGACGATGATGTAGCTGATGCCGTCGTCCAGGTAGCGCTCGATGGTGTCGAGGTCGCGGATGCCGCCGCCCAGCTGGACCGGAATCTCGTCGATGCCGTTTTCTTCGGCAAATTCCTGGACGACCTGGATGATCGACTTGATTGCCGGCTCGTTCTTCGGCTTACCCGCGAACGCGCCGTTCAGGTCGACCAGGTGCAGGCGGCGCGCGCCCTTTTTCAGCCAATGCAGTGCCATTTCGGCGGGGTCTTCGGAGAAGACGGTGGCGAGGTCCATATCGCCTTGTTTCAGGCGAACGCAGTGACCGTCTTTGAGGTCGATGGCGGGGATCAGCAGCATGGTCGTAGTCGGTTAGGTGACGGTGGGGTGAACACGGCAGCGTTCACGGATTCCAGTGGATGAAGTTGTGGTACAGGCGCAGCCCGGCGGCCGCGCTTTTCTCGGGGTGGAACTGGGTAGCGACGATGTTCCCGTGCGCGACGGCGCAGCAGAACGGCGCGCCGTAATCGGTTTCGCCGATGGTGTTGTCGCGCTCGCCGGGCACCGCGTAGTAGCTGTGCACGAAATAGAAATAGGCGCCGTCCTCGATGCCGTCCCACAGCGGGTGGGCACGGGTCTGGCGTACGCGGTTCCAGCCCATCTGCGGCACCTTGAAGCGCGAGCCGTCGGGCTGGACTTTTCCATCCAGCTGGAAGCGCACCACCTTGCCGGGCAACAAGCCCAAGCCGGGGGTATCGCCCTCCTCGCTCGATTCGAACAGCATCTGCTCGCCGACGCACACGCCCAGCATCGGCCGGGTTCTTGCCGCGCGCAGCAGGGCTTCCTCGACGCCGGAGGCGCGCAGGCTGGCCATGCAGTCGCGCATGGCGCCCTGGCCGGGCAGCACGATGCGGTCGGCCGCTTCGACGTCGGCTACCTCGCCGGAAATGATCACGTCGGCTTCCGGTGCCGCAGCGCGCAGGGCCTGGGCCACCGAACGCAGGTTGCCCATGCCATAGTCAACCACAACAATCTTGTTCGTCATGGCGTTACAGGCTGCCTTTGGTCGAAGGAATGATGCCGGCGGCGCGCTCGTCGAGCGTGGTGGCCATGCGCAGCGCGCGCCCGAACGCTTTAAATACGGTCTCGCACTGGTGGTGCGCGTTCACGCCGCGCAGGTTGTCGATGTGCAAAGTTACGCCGGCGTGGTTGACGAAGCCGCGGAAGAATTCGCCGGTCAGGTCGACGTCGAAGGTGCCGATCATGGCACGGGTCCAGGGGATGTGCATTTCCAGGCCCGGGCGGCCGGAGAAATCGATCACCACGCGCGACAGCGCTTCGTCGAGCGGCACATAGGCATGGCCATAGCGGGTCATGCCCTTCTTGTCGCCGACGGCCTTGGCGATGGCCATGCCGAGCGTGATGCCGGTGTCCTCGACCGTGTGGTGGGCGTCGATGTGCAGGTCACCCACGGCCTCGACTTCCAGGTCGATCATGCCGTGGCGCGCGATCTGGTCGAGCATGTGGTCGAGGAAAGGGACGCCGGTGTTGAGTTTCTGGCGGCCGGTACCGTCGAGGTTGAGCGAGACGCGGACCTGGGTCTCGTTGGTGTTGCGGGTGATGTCTGCGGTGCGGGTCATGGATAAAACTCGTGGAAACTCGTCGGCCTCAGGCGCCGAGGGCGGCCTTCAGGCCGTTCAGGAAGGCGGAATTTTCTTCCGGCGTGCTGACCGTGACACGGATGCAATTGGCCAGCATGGGATGCATTTTACTCAAATTTTTGATCAGCACCTTCTCGGAGCGGAGTTTCTCGCAGACGGCGACGGCGTCGGGCACGCGCAACAGGATGAAATTCGCGCTCGAGGTAAAGACTTCGACTCCCGGCAGCGCCGCCAGTTCGGCCGACAGGGTCGCGCGCTCGGCGTTGATGCTGGCGGCCTGGGCGTCGAGCACCTCGACGTGGTCGAGCACGAACTCGGCCGCCACCTGGGTCAGCACGTTGACATTATAGGGCGGACGCACCTTCTCGAATTCGGCCAGCAGCTCGGGCGCGGCCGTCATGTAACCGAGGCGGATGCCGGCCAGCCCGAGTTTCGAGACGGTGCGCATCACGACCAGGTTCTCGAAGTCCTGGAGCCGGTCCATGAAGGTTTCGCGGGCGAACGGCTGATACGCTTCGTCCAGCACGGCGATACCGGTGTCGCCCAGCGCGCGCAGGATGGCTTCGATGTCCTCCACCGCGAACAGGTTGCCAGTCGGGTTGTTCGGATAGGCCAGGAACACTACCGCCGGCCGGTGCAGGGCAATCGCGGCCAGCATCGCTTCCATGTCGAGCGAGAAGTCCGGCTTCAGCTTGACGCCGACGAAATCGGCGCCCGCGAACTGGGCCGAGCGCGCATACATGACGAAGGCGGGCACCGGCGCCAGCACGGTGACGCGCCGCTTCTGGTTCGCGACCGTGGTCGTGACGATCTGGATCAGCTCGTCCGAGCCGTTGCCGAGCAAGACCTCGTAGCCGGCCGGGATGCCCAGTTTGCTGCGCACCTTGTCCTTGAGCGTGGCATAGGTGCCCACCGGATAGCGGTTGAGCACGGCGTCGGCCAGGCGCTGGCCCAGCTCCACGCGCAGCTCCTGCGGCAATTCATACGGGTTTTCCATCGCATCGAGCTTGATGAAGCCGCTCGCGTCCGGCACCACATAGGCGCTGATGGCGCGAATGTCTTCGCGGATGACGTTGGCGATCAGGTTGTCGATGAAGCTCATGCTTCCTCCTCGGTGGGGCTGGGGCTGGCGCTGGCGGCGCGGATGGCCGCTTTCGCCTCGCGCGCAATGCTCTTGCGTTGTTTGATGGTGAGTGCCGGCGTCGGCGCGGCCAGGCGCGCGTCGATGATGGCGCAGTAGTCGGGATTGAGTTCGAAACCGCAGAACCGGCGTCCGGTGTTGCGCGCGGCAATGGCGGTGGTGCCGCTGCCCATGAACGGGTCGAGCACGATGCCGCCCGGCGGACAGGACGCCTTGATCATGCGCTCGATGATCTCGAGCGGCTTCTGGGTCGGATGGTCGGCGCGCTCCGGGTGCTCGCGGTGCAGGCGCGATACGCTCCACACATCCTTCGGGTTGTACCCGATCTCGAGCCACTTCGCGCCGACGAAGATCGAGCGCGAACGCGCCTTCTTGGTCGCGGCGTCATAGGGGATGCGCACCGCGTCGAGGTCGAAATAATAATCCTTGCGCCTGACGAAGAATCCGATGGTGTCGTGCACCGAGGAGAAGCTGCGCACGCTGCCGCCCATCGAGGGCACGCGCCGGTCCCAGATGATCTCGTTCATCATCGTCATGCGCCGTTTCAGCATGACGAAAATCTCGGGGGCGAAGCGCCAGGTGAGGAAAATGTACAGGCTGCCGTTGGGTTTGAGCTTGGGCAGCGCGGCGTCGATCCACTCCTCGGTCCAGGCGAGATAGGCTTCGACGCTTTGCTGGTCGGAGCCGTTGCCGTAGTCCTTGCCGAGGTTGTAGGGCGGGTCGGTCAGGATCAGGTCGATGGAAGCATCCGGGATGCGCGCCAGGCCAGCCAGCGCGTCCTCGCAGAAGACCTGGTCGACCCAGTCCGTCATGGCTGCTTGAGCGGAACGGGGTTGAGCCGCAACTCTGCGCTGCGCGCGTGCGCCTGCAGGCCTTCGCCATAGGCCAGTTCGGCCGCCACTTTACCGAGCGTCTGGGCGCCCGCTTCGCTCACCTGGATGAGCGACGAGCGTTTTTGAAAATCGTAGACGCCCAGCGGCGACGAGAAGCGCGCCGTGCGCGAGGTCGGCAGCACGTGGTTCGGGCCGCAGCAATAGTCGCCCAGCGATTCCGACGAAAAACGGCCGAGGAACATGGCGCCGGCGTGGCGGATCCGGTCGGCCCACTGCCCAGGATTCTCGGCCGAGATCTCGAGGTGCTCGGCGGCGATGTCGTTGGCGATCGCGCAGGCCTCTTCCATGTCGCGCACTTTCACCAGGGCGCCGCGGTCGCTCAGCGAAGTGGTGATCGTGGCCGCGCGCGGCATCGTCGGCAGCAGCTTGTGGATGCTCGCTTCGACCCGGGCGATGTAGTCGGCGTCGGGGCACAGCAAAATCGCCTGCGCCAGCTCGTCGTGCTCGGCCTGCGAGAACAGGTCCATCGCCACCCAGTCCGGGTCGGTCGTGCCGTCGCACAGCACCAGGATCTCGGAGGGACCGGCGATCATGTCGATGCCGACCGTGCCGAACACGCGGCGCTTGGCGGCGGCGACATAGGCGTTGCCGGGGCCGACGATCTTGTCGACGGCGGGAATCGTCTCGGTGCCGTAGGCCAGCGCGGCAACCGCTTGCGCGCCGCCGATGGTGATCACGCGCGTGACACCGGCGATCGCGGCGGCGGCCAGCACCATCTGGTTTTTCACGCCATCCGGGGTCGGCACCACCATCACGATGTCCTTGACGCCCGCGACCTTGGCCGGAATCGCGTTCATCAGCACCGACGACGGATAGGCGGCCTTGCCGCCCGGGACATAGATGCCGACCCGGTCCAGCGGCGTGACGCGCTGGCCCAGCACCGTGCCGTCGGGCTCGGTGTACGTAAAACCGTTCAGTTCCTGCTTCTGGCGCTCGTGGAACACGCGGATGCGCTCGGCGGCGGTCTGCAGCGCGGCACGCTGCGCCGCGGGCAGCGCAGCGAGGGCGGCGTCGAGTTCGTCCTGGGCCAGGTCGAAGGCAGCCATGCCGGCCGCATTGACGCGGTCGAAACGGTTGGTGTATTCCAGCACCGCGGCGTCGCCGCGCGCCTTGACGTCCGCGAGGATCTGCGCGACGGCGGACTCGATCGCATCGTCGGTCGCGGCCTCGAAGGCCAGCAGCGCATGCAGCTGCTGCGTAAAACCGTCGTCGGTGGAGTCGATTTTGCGGATCTGTACTGCCATGATTCAGCCTTGTGAGGTGGAGGCTTTTTCGAACGCCTCGATAATCGGTTGCAAGCGCGCGCGCTTGAGTTTCAGTGCGGCCTGGTTGACCACCAGGCGCGACGAGATGTCCATGATCTTCTCGACCTCGACCAGGTTGTTCGCGCGCAGCGTGTTGCCGGTCGAGACCACGTCGACGATGGCGTCCGACAGCCCGACCAGGGGCGCCAGTTCCATCGAGCCGTACAGTTTAATGAGATCGACGTGCACGCCCTTCGACGCGAAGTGCTGGCGCGCGGTGTTGACGAACTTGGTGGCCACGCGCAGGCGCGCGCCCTGGCGCACGGCATTCGCGTAGTCGAAGCCGGCGTTCACCGCGACCGACATGCGGCAGCTGGCGATGTTCAGGTCGACCGGCTGGTACATGCCTTCGCCGCCATGCTCGAGCAGCACGTCCTTGCCGGCCACGCCGAAGTCGGCCGCGCCATACTGGACATAGGTCGGCACGTCGGTGGCGCGCACGATCAGCACGCGCACGCTCGGGTCGTTGGTCGGCAGGATCAGCTTGCGCGAGGTTTCCGGGTTTTCCAGCACCGTGATGCCGGCCGCCTCCAGCAGCGGCAGGGTGTCCTCGAAGATGCGGCCTTTCGACAGCGCGAGGATCAGGCCTTCGTCAGGCGTTTGTGTTGCGATGCTCATGATGCCCTTGATTGAAGCTTATTTGATGCGCACGATGTCGGCGCCGACCTTCGACAACTTCACTTCCATGCGGTCGTAGCCGCGGTCGAGGTGATAGATGCGGTCGATCAGGGTCGTGCCTTCGGCGGCCATGCCGGCGATCACCAGCGAGGCCGAGGCGCGCAGGTCGGTCGCCATCACCGGCGCCCCGCGCAGGCGCTCGACGCCCTTGATGAAGGCGGTATTGCCTTCGGTGGAGATTTGCGCGCCGAGACGGTTCATCTCCTGCACGTGCATGAAGCGGTTCTCGAAAATGGTCTCGGTCACGCGGCTCGGGCCGGCGGCGATGGTGTTCACCGCCATGAACTGGGCCTGCATGTCGGTCGGGAAGCCGGGATACTCGGTGGTGCGGAAGGATACCGGCTGCGGACGCGCGTCCATGCGGGCGCGGATCGTGTCGCGCCCGATCTCCATCTGCAGGCCGACTTCGCGCAGTTTATCCAGCGCGACATCGAAGATGTCGGTGCGGGTATTGGTGAGCACGATGTCGCCGCCGGTGGCCGCCACCGCGCACAGGAAAGTCGCCGCTTCGATGCGGTCGGAGATGACGGCGTGGCTGGCGCCATGCAGTTCGGATACGCCCTGGATCACCAGGCGGTCGGTGCCGATGCCCTCGATCTTCGCGCCCATGGCGACCAGCAGGTTGGCGAGATCCGTCACTTCCGGCTCGCGCGCCGCGTTTTCCAGCACCGTCTCGCCTTCGGCCAGGGTCGCGGCCATCAGCAGGTTTTCGGTGCCGGTGACGGTGATCATGTCGGTCAGGATGCGCGCGCCTTTTAATTTCTTCGCTTTCGCGTAGATATAGCCGCCTTCGATCGTGATCTCGGCGCCCATCTGGCGCAGGCCCTTGATGTGCTGGTCGACCGGACGCGAACCGATCGCGCAGCCGCCCGGCAGCGAGACCTTGGCTTCGCCGAAGCGCGCCAGCAGGGGCCCGAGCACCAGGATCGAGGCGCGCATGGTTTTCACCAGTTCATAGGGCGCTTCCAGGCTGGTGATGTTGGCGCCGTTCAGGGTGACGTTCTCGTCGTCCTGGGTCACCTTCAAGCCGGTCTGCGCGAGCAGCTTGAGGATGGTTTTGACGTCGTGCAGGCGCGGCACGTTCGACAGGGCGACGTCGCCGCTGGTGAGCAGGCCGGCGCACAGGATGGGCAGCGCCGCGTTCTTGGCGCCCGATACCGCGATCTCGCCATTCAGGCGCTTGCCGCCGACAATCTGGAGTTTATCCATGCTCAGCCTCCGTATTCTTCTGGGGTCAGCGTCTTCATCGACAGCGCGTGGATCTCTTCGCGCATGCGGTCGCCCAGCGCTGCGTACACCAGTTGGTGGCGCTGGATCGGGCGCTTGCCGGCAAACGCGGGCGAGACGATCAGGGCCGAGAAATGGCGGCCGTCACCCTCGACATGCAGGTGGGTGCATTGCAGGCCGTTTTCGATGTAGCTGTGGATCAGTTCTGGAGTGGTCGACACGATAATTCCTAGATATTAAGTAGTCACTGCTTCAGTGGCGCAGCTTGTAGCCGTGCCGCAGCAGGTTGATCGCCACTGCCGCGAGCACCGCGAAGAATGCGGAGACGACGGCAAGGCTGGTCCACGGCGAGATATCGGACTGCCCGAAGAATCCGTGGCGGAACCCGTCAATCATATAAAAGAACGGGTTGAAATGCGAGACTGCCTGCCAGAAGGCGGGGAGCGAGTGGATCGAATAGAACACACCGGCGAGGAAAGTGGCCGGCATGATCAGGAAGTTCTGGAAAGCGGCGAGCTGGTCGAACTTGTCGGCCCAGATGCCGGCGATCACGCCGAGCGTGCCGAGGATGGCGGCACCGAGCACCGCGAACACGACGATCCACAGCGGCGCGGCAAACGACAGGTGCGCAAACCAGGCCGTGATCGCGAACACGCCGGCGCCCACCGCCAGCCCGCGCACGACCGAGGCCGACACATAGGCGAGCAGGATTTCCCAGTGCGACAGCGGCGGCAGCAGGATGAACACCAGGTTGCCGGTGATCTTGGACTGGATCAGCGAGGACGAGGCGTTGGCAAACGCATTCTGCAGCACGCTCATCATCACCAGGCCCGGCACCAGGAAGGCCGTATACGACACGCCCGGATACACCTCGACCCTGCCTTCGAGCACATGGCCGAAGATCAGCAGGTACAGCATCGCGGTCAGGATCGGCGCGGCAATCGTTTGCGTCGCCACCTTCCAGAAGCGCAGCATCTCTTTGTAGAACAGGGTGCGGAAACCCACGGAAATAAAATTCACAGGGCGCCCTTTTCCATGATCTGAATAAAAATGTCCTCGAGGTCGGCCTGCTGCAGCTGCATCTCGTCGATCACGGCGCCCGACTCGCGCAGGCGCGCCAGGATCGGCTCGACCTCGGCGTACTCGTTCACGCGCAGGCTGTATTTGTTGCCACTGCCGTTGCCATGTTCGTCGTGCGAGACCAGGTGACGCAGGTCTTGCGGCAATGCTCCGCTTTTCAGGTGCACGATCAGCTGCGAGCCCGACACCCGGCGCAGCAAGGCGTTCATCGTGTCGAGCGCGACGACTTGACCGGATTTGAGCATCGCCACGCGCTGGCACATGGCCTGCGCTTCTTCCAGGTAGTGGGTAGTGAGCACGACCGTGTGGCCGCCTTCGCGGTTCAGGCGCGAAATGAACTTCCACAGGGTCTGGCGCAGTTCGACGTCGACGCCGGCGGTCGGCTCGTCGAGCACGATCACGGGCGGCTTGTGCACCAGCGCCTGGGCCACCAGCACGCGCCGCTTCATGCCGCCCGAGAGCGCGCGCATGTTGACGTCGGCCTTGCTGGTCAGGTCGAGGTTTTCCATCACCTCGTCGATCCACTTGTCGTTGTTCTTGATACCGAAGTATCCCGACTGCAGGCGCAGCGTCTCGCGCACCGTAAAGAAGGGGTCGAACACGAGTTCCTGCGGCACCACGCCCAGCTTCTTGCGCGCTGCGCGGAAGTCGGTGACGACGTCGTGGCCGTGAATGGCGACGCTGCCGACGTCCGGACGGATCAGGCCGGCGATGGTGGAGATCAGGGTGGTCTTGCCGGCGCCGTTCGGCCCGAGCAGGCCGAAGAACTCGCCTTCTTCGATGGTCAGGGAAACGCCTTTCAGGGCCTTGAAGGCCTTGTAGCTTTTCTCGACGCTGTTAATCTGGATCGCTGTCATTGATTGTTGGAGTGGCCGCGATGCGGGCGCACGCAGGCCGGGCGGGGAAACGACCCATTATAGGGGAAATCGGGAATGCAAGAGGCTGGCGGGGACGGTGGGGAGGGAGGAACGACCGGAACAGGAGGACGTAGGGTGGACGGGTCTCCCGTCCACGCGTTCGACCTCGGTCAAAAACACTGCACGGCTCGCCCCGGTCGCTTCAACGCGTGGACGGGGAACCCGTCCACCCTACGGGTCTGCTCATCGAATAAGACGTAGCGCGAAGCCGGGAGCTCAGCCCCGCGCCAGCACCCCGTCCAGGCCGTACAACTGCGTCAGGGCATCGATGTTCGCCGGCACATTGATGAACGTGAGCTTCTGGCCCGCGTCGCGGGCGCGCCGCTGCCAGGCCAGCAGCAGGGCCACGCCCGACGAGTCGGCGGCGCGCACGCCGCCGAGGTCGAACACGGTCTCGCCGGCGCGGATCGCCAGGCAGCCCTGCTCCAGCGCCGCCTGGGCGGTGTCGAAGGTCAGGGCGTCGAGCGACAACATCGGATTTGCTTCGGCCATGTTTACTTCGGCGCCTTCAGCGGCTTGTTCGCCAGCTGCTTATTGCGCTCGGCCAGCTTGTTGATCAGGCCGTCGATGCCCGACTTGTTGATCTCGGCAGCGAAGGTGCCCTTGTAGGTCTCGACCAGCCACGCGCCCAGCACGTTGATGTCGTAGATCTTCCAGCCCTGCGCGCCCTTGGCCAGGCGGTAGTTCAGGGTGATCGGCTCGCCGCGGGCGACGTTCACCTGCGAACGCACCTCGACGTCGGTGGCGCCGGCTTCGGCACGCATCGGCTTGAACTCGACGGTTTCGTTCTTGATCTGGGACAGCGCGCCGGAATAGGTATAGACCAGCAGCGTGCGGAATTCTTCCGACAGGCGCTTTTGCTGTTCCGGGGTGGCCTGGCGCCAGAAGCGGCCGGCGGCCTGGGCCGTCATTTTTTCGGCGTCGACATACGGCAGGATCTTGGTATTGACCAGTTCCATGATGCGCGAACGGTTGCCGGCCTGGATGTCCTTGTCGGCCTTGACGGTGTCGATGACGTCGGCGCTGATGCGCTTGACGAGCACGTCCGGCGCTTCATTGGCGGCAGGAGCCGGGGCGGCGATGACGCTGGTGGCGAAGACGAGCGTGGCGGCGGTAGCGATCAATTGGGCGATTGGTTTCATAAGCTCTCTTTTATCGTTGTTTGCGGAAAGGTTGGAGTATGCGCCGCGTCCAGCGGTGCGTAAGCCAACTTCATATATGCATACAATTTTTACGGTTGCGCATTACTTGCGCGGCGTTTCGGCTGGCGCCGCCGGTTCCGGCGCGACTTGCGTGTCCGCTGCCGGACCCTGCTGCGTTGCTGGCGGCGCCTGGTCCAGCTCGTCCTCCGGTTCGTCCCTGGCAGGGCCGCTTTCGCCGTCGTACACCTGGCTCTGGCGGCGCTGCATGAAGCCGTCACGGATGAACTCGTAGCGGTCGAGGGCGGCCTCTTCGAACAGGTTCGAGGCTTCGAGGACGGTTGCGCGCTGGTCGATCGCGCGCACGCCGACGCCGATGTTGCGGACGTTGACCGGGTCCTTGTGCGCCCATGGATCGGCCCACCAATCGGCAGGCAAGGCAGCGGTGTCACGCACCGTAGATGGGCCCAGCAATGGCAACATCAAGTAGGGACCGGAAGGAACACCCCATTTACCCAGGGTTTGGCCGAAATCCTCGTTGTGTTTTTGCAACCCAGCTTCCGAAGCGATGTCGAGCAGGCCGACGATGCCGAAGGTCGAATTCAGCGCAAAGCGCGTGAAATCCGTCATGCCGGCTTCGCCCTTGCCTTGCAGCAGGTTGTTGACCGAGCTCCAGGCGTCGGACAGGTTGCCGAAGAAATTGTTAACGCCAGTCTGGGCGAAGCCGGGCAGCACGTTCTTGTAAGCCGTTGCCGCCGGCTTCAGGGCAACGCGGTCGACCGCGTCGTTGAAGGCGAAGCTGGCGCGGTTGAACTTTTCGAGCGGGTCTTGCGGATTGCTGGGGGTGGCGCAGCCGGCCAGCAGGGCGCTGCCTGCGACTGCCAGGGCCAGACCGGTACGGCGCGCGGTACGGGGTACTACAGCATGCATTTTCTTGCTCTTCATTCGCTGCCTTCCTTTCCTTCGGCCGCCTTGCTGTAGATGAACTGGTTGATCAGGTCTTCCAGCACGGTGGCCGATTGCGTACGATTGATTCGATCGCCGTCGACGAGGTTTTCCAGCTCGCCGCCCGGTTCGATGCCGATGTATTGCTCGCCCAGCAGTCCTGCGGTGAGGATCTTGAGCGACGAATCTTTCGGGAACTTGTAGCTTGGGTCCAGATCAAGGCGCACCAGCGCCTGATAAGTCTTGTCGTCGAATGAAATGTCGCCTACCCGGCCGACCACGACACCAGCGCTCTTGACCGGCGCCTGTGGCTTCAATCCACCAATGTTGTCGAACTTCCCGGTCACGGCGTAGGTCTCGGCGAACGAGAGCGAGCTCATGTTTCCTGCCTGCAGCGCCAGGAAGAGGATGGCGGCAGCGCCCAGCAGGACGAACAATCCAACCCAGACATCGATGATTTTACGGTGCATAGTAATTCCTAGTATTCAGGCCGTCTGTGCGCGGCCAAACCAAACAGTAATTGACTCAGTGACTGCCTCAGTTACTGAGTAAACATCAAGGCAGTCATGACGAAGTCGAGGCCCAGCACCAGCAGCGAGGCGATGACGACGGTGCGCGTGGTCGCACGGGCAACGTCGGCCGGGGTCGGCTTGACGTGGTAGCCCTGGAACACGGCGGTAAACGTCACGGCGATGCCGAACACGAAACTCTTGATGATGCTGCTGATCACGTCACGGTGCACGTCGACGCCAGCCTGCATCTGCGACCAGAAGGCGCCCTCGTCGAGGCTGAGCATTTTGACGGCCACCAGGTAGCTGCCCATGATGCCCACCGCCGAGAACACGGCCGCCAGTACCGGCATGGCGATGACGCCGCCCCAGAAACGGGGCGCCAGCACGCGCTGCACCGGATTGACCGCCATCATTTCCATGGCGGAGAGTTGTTCGCCCGCTTTCATCAAGCCGATTTCGGCCGTCAGCGAGGTGCCGGCGCGGCCCGCGAACAGCAGCGCCGTGACCACCGGGCCCAGTTCGCGGATCAGCGACAGGGCCACCAGCGACCCGAGTTTATCTTCGGCGCCGAACTGGATCAGGTTGACGTAGAACTGCAGGCCCAGCACCAGGCCGACGAACAGGCCGGAGACGATCGTGATCACCAGCGAGTAATTACCGATGAAATGGATCTGCTCGGAAATCAGGGACGGACGGCGGAAGGCACCCGGCGCGTAGCGCAGCAGGTTGATAAAGGCGCGGCTGGCAAAGCCGAGGCTTTCGATCGCCTCGCGCACGGTGGCGCCGACGCTTCCAAGTAAACGCAGGATCATCGCTGCCCTCCCAGGCCAAGGTCGTCGGCGAGCGAGGTCCCCGGATAGTGGAAAGGCACCGGACCGTCCGGTTCGGCATTGACGAACTGTTTGACGTAGGGATCGGTCGAGACGCGCAGCTCGGCCGGCGTGCCTTCGGCGACGATCATGCCGGCCGACATGAAATAAACATAGTCGGCGATGGCGAAGGTTTCGTTGACGTCGTGCGAGACGAGGATCGACGTGGAGCCGAGCGCGTCGTTCAGGTTGCGGATCAGGCTGGCGGTCAGGCCCATCGAGATCGGGTCGAGGCCGGCGAACGGCTCGTCATACATGATCAGTTCGGGGTCGAGCGCAATGGCGCGCGCCACGGCCACGCGGCGCGCCATGCCGCCGGAGATTTCTCCGGGTTTCAGCTTCGAGGCATTGCGCAGGCCGACGGCATTCAATTTCATCAGCACCAGGTCGCGGATCAGCTCTTCCGACAGGTTCGTATGTTCGCGCAGCGGGAAGGCGACGTTGTCGAAGATGCTGAGGTCGGTGAACAGCGCGCCGAACTGGAACAGCATGCCCATCCGGCGGCGCAGGCGGTACAGGCCTTTGGTGTTGAGCTTGTGCACGACCTCGCCGCCGACCCGCACTTCGCCGCGCTGGGGACGGATTTGTCCGCCGATCAGGCGCAGCACCGTCGTCTTGCCGCAGCCGGAGCCACCCATGACGGCAATAAGCTTGCCGCGCGGGAAATCCATGCGCAGGTTCGACAGGATCTTGCGATCGCCATAGGCGAACTCGAGATCACGTATTTCTACAAGGTTAGGCACAAGGGATAGTCGGTTTTAGAGAATCCCGTATTGTAGTGCAGAAACCACAATTCCTGCTTGGCCTAGCTCTGTTTTTGGCACGAATCCGATGTGCCGCTACAACACTAATAACCGAAGAGTCAGATATTTTTTGTCGTAAGCTGCTGATTTATATAAGAAAGTTTCCTTGAACATACATACATCAGCGTTTTTAAACGAATTTTGCCGTAGTGCAATACATTTAAGGCGGATGAGATCCTTACCCGGCAAGGGCGGCACATCGCGTGTTTTGCTGCACTGCGCAAGAGCATGTTGGGCATGCGGGGTGGGCGCGCGCCCACCCGTGGCAGGACAGCCGCCTTAGCGCGGCAGCACCGACGAACCCATCAGGAACTCGTCGACTGCGCGAGCGCACTGCCTCCCCTCGCGGATCGCCCATACCACCAGCGACTGGCCGCGGCGCATGTCGCCGGCCACGAACACCTTGGGAGCGGAGGTTTGATAGGCGGTCTCGCCTTCGACTGCGGCCCGCGCATTGCCGCGCGCATCCTTCTGCACCCCGAAGGCGTCGAGCACCTGCTGAACCGGAGAAACAAAGCCCATCGCCAGGAACACCAGGTCCGCCTGCATCTCGAATTCGCTGCCCGGCACTTCCGTCATCTTGCCGTCTTTCCACTCGACGCGGCAGGCGACCAGCTTCTCGACTTTGCCGTTCTTGCCTTCGAAACGCTTGGTGGCCACGGCGAAATCGCGTTCGCAGCCCTCCTCGTGCGAGGACGAGGTGCGCAGCTTGGTCGGCCAGTAGGGCCAGACGAGAGGTTTGTTCTCGTGCTCGGGCGGCATCGGCATCAGTTCGAACTGGGTGACGCTGGCGGCGCCATGCCGGTTCGAGGTGCCGACGCAGTCGGAACCGGTGTCGCCGCCGCCGATCACGACCACGTGTTTTCCCGTCGCCTTGATCTGGTCCTTGAATTTATCGCCGGCATTCGCCCGGTTTTGCTGGGGCAGGAAGTCCATTGCGAAATGCACGCCCTTCAGCTCGCGGCCCGGGACCGGCAGGTCGCGCGGCTGCTCGGCGCCGCCGGCCATCACGATCGCATCGAACTCGGCGTGCAGGTCTTCCGGGAAGATCGTGTCGCGCGCCATGTTGCTGACGGTGGCAGGGAAATCCTTGCCGATCAGGACGCTTGTGCGGAAAGTCACGCCCTCCGCCTGCATCTGCTCGACGCGGCGGTCGATCAGGCCCTTTTCCATCTTGAAATCGGGAATGCCGTAGCGCAGCAGGCCGCCGATGCGGTCGCTCTTTTCGAACACGGTGACATCATGGCCTGCGCGTGCCAGCTGCTGGGCCGCGGCCAGGCCGGCCGGACCGGAACCGACGACGGCCACCTTCTTCCCGGTTTTCGTCAGGGGCGGCTGGGGCACGACATAGCCGCGTTCCCAGGCGGCGTCGGCGATCTTGCGTTCGATCGACTTGATGCCGACCGGCTCGTCGTTGATGCCCAGCGTGCAGGCCGCTTCGCAGGGCGCCGGGCAGATGCGGCCCGTCACTTCCGGGAAGTTGTTGGTCGAGTGCAGGTTGTCGCTGGCCGCCTTGTAATTGTTGTGATAGACCAGGTCGTTCCAGTCGGGAATCATGTTGTTGACCGGGCAGCCCGTGTTACAGAAGGGGATGCCGCAGTCCATGCAGCGTGCGCCCTGCAGCTTGGCCTGGCCGTCGCTCAGGGTGAGGACGAATTCCTTGTAGTTCTTGACGCGTGCGGCAGGGTCGAGGTGATCTTCTTCCTGCCGTTCGAATTCCATGAAGCCGGTGATTTTGCCCACGTTTTATCCTTTGCTTTGCCGGTGCCGGGCACCGGTGTTTTCTCGCAGCGCAGCTATGCCGGCGCTGGTTGAACGCGTGGACGGCAAAGCCGTCCACCCTACGTTGTTGTTCGCGCTTCAGGCAGCCAGTTCGATCTTGTCGTTCGCTTCTTCCATGCTGCTGTTGTGCATCTCTTCCAGCGCGCGCTTGTAGTCGGTCGGGAAGACCTTGACGAACTTGGCGCGGCTGTTGGCCCAATCGTCCAGCAGCTGGCGCGCACGGGTGCTGCCGGTGTGCTTGAAGTGGCGTTCGATCAGGCGGCGCAGGATGGCCTCGTCCGACTCGCGCTCGCCGTCGCGCGCCTGGCTGTGCCAGCCGGAGACGTCGCCCTGCTCCTTGGTGGACAGCACGCGCTCGAGGTTGACCATGGTCGTGTTGCAGCGCCCTGCGAATTCGTCCTTCGGATCGTAGACATAGGCCACGCCGCCCGACATGCCGGCGGCGAAGTTGCGCCCGGTTTCGCCGAGCACGACGACGGTACCGCCGGTCATGTATTCGCAGCCGTGGTCGCCACAGCCCTCGACCACCGCGACGGCGCCCGAGTTACGCACGGCGAAGCGCTCGCCGGCCACGCCATTGAAATAGGCCTCTCCGGAAATCGCGCCGTACAGCACGGTGTTGCCGACGATGATGTTGTCCACCGCCCAGCCGCGGAATTCCGTGTTCGGGCGCACGATGATGCGCCCGCCGGACAGGCCCTTGCCCACGTAGTCATTGCCTTCGCCGACCAGGTCGATCGTGATGCCGGCCGCCAGGAAGGCCGCCGCCGACTGCCCGGCCGTGCCGTGCAGCTGGATGTGGATGGTGTCGTCCGGCAGCCCGGCATGGCCGTAGCGCTTGGCGACCTCGCCCGAGAGCATGGTGCCGACCGTGCGGTTGACGTTTCTCACCGGCGAAATGAAGGACACGCGTTCGCCCTTTTCCAGCGCCGCCTTCGCTTGCGTGATCAGCTTGTGATCGAGTGCGCGATCCAGGCCGTGGTCTTGCTCGTCGGAGTGGAACAGGTTGCGGCGAGCGTCGCTGTGCGGCTGGTAAAAAATGTTGGAGAAGTCGAGGCCCTGCGCCTTCCAGTGGGTGATCGCCTTCGATTTGTCGAGCAGGTCGGCGCGGCCGATCAGCTCGTCATACGTACGGATGCCGAGCTGCGCCATCAGCTGGCGCGCCTCTTCGGCAACAAAAAAGAAGTAATTCACGACGTGTTCCGGCTTGCCCTGGAACTTGGCGCGCAGCACCGGGTCTTGCGTCGCCACGCCCACCGGGCAGGTGTTCAGGTGGCACTTGCGCATCATGATGCAGCCTTCGACCACCAGCGGCGCCGTCGCAAAGCCGATCTCGTCGGCGCCCAGCATGGCGGCGATCACGACGTCGCGTCCGGTCTTCATCTGGCCGTCGGCCTGCACGCGGATGCGGCTGCGCAAACCGTTCAGCACCAGGGTCTGCTGGGTTTCGGCCAGGCCCAGTTCCCACGGCGTGCCCGCATGTTTTACGGAGGACAGCGGCGAGGCGCCGGTGCCGCCGTCGTGGCCGGCGACGACCACGTGGTCGGCTTTCGCCTTCGACACGCCGGCCGCGACGGTACCGATGCCCACTTCCGACACCAGTTTCACGGAGATCGAGGCGCTCGGATTCGCGTTTTTCAGGTCGTGGATCAGCTGCGCCAGGTCTTCGATCGAATAGATGTCGTGGTGCGGCGGCGGAGAGATCAGGCCCACGCCCGGCACCGAGAAGCGCAGCGAGGCAATGTATTCCGACACTTTATGGCCCGGCAGCTGGCCGCCTTCGCCCGGCTTGGCGCCCTGCGCCATCTTGATCTGGATCTGGTCGGCCGCGTTCAGGTATTCGGCGGTGACGCCGAAACGCCCCGAGGCCACCTGCTTGATCTTCGAGCGCAGCGAGTCGCCTTCTTCCAGCGGGATGTCGACGGCAACGCGATCGGTACCGAGCACCGACGCCAGCGTCTCGCCCTTGGAAATCTTGATGCCCTTGAACTCGTTCAGGTAGCGGCGCGGGTCTTCGCCGCCTTCTCCCGTATTGCTCTTGCCGCCGATGCGGTTCATGGCAATGGCCAGCGTCGCGTGCGCTTCCGTGCTGATCGAGCCGAGCGACATGGCGCCGGTCACGAAACGTTTCACGATTTCCTTGGCCGGCTCGACCTCTCCCAGCGGAATCGCCTTGCTGGGATCGATCTTGAACTCGAACAGGCCGCGCAGGGTCAGGTGACGGCGGCTCTGGTCGTTGATGAGCTGGGCGTACTCTTTATAGGTATTGAAATTGTTGGCGCGGGTCGAGTGCTGCAGTTTCGCGATCGCGTCCGGGGTCCACATATGGTCTTCGCCGCGCACGCGGAAGGCATATTCGCCGCCGGTATCGAGGGCATTCGCCAGCAGCGGGTCGGGACCGAAGGCGAGCTTGTGCAGGCGCAGCGCTTCTTCGGCGACTTCGAACAGGCCGATTCCTTCCACGGTCGACGAGGTGCCGCGGAAGTATTTGTCCACCAGTGACTTGTTCAGGCCGACCGCTTCGAAGATCTGCGCGCCGCAGTAGGACATGTAGGTCGAGATGCCCATCTTCGACATCACCTTCATCAGGCCCTTGCCGATCGCCTTGGTGTAGTTATAGGCGGCGACGTCGGGCGCCATCTCGTGCGGCAGGTGCTGGGCCAGGTCGGTCAGGGTTTCCAGCGCCAGGTACGGGTGCACGGCTTCCGCGCCGTAGCCGGCCAGCAGCGCGAAGTGATGCGTCTCGCGCGCCGAGCCGGTTTCGACCACCAGGCCGGTCGAGGCGCGCAGGCCGCGGCCCACCAGGTGCTGGTGGATGGTCGAGGTGGCGAGCAGGGCGGGAATCGCGACCTGTTCGCTCGAGACGTTACGGTCCGAGACGATCAGGATGTTGTGGCCGGATTTCACTGCATCGACCGCTTCCGCGCAGAGCGAGGCGAGCGAGGCTTCGATGCCGGCCTTGCCCCAGGAAACCGGGTAGCAGATGTTCAGTTCATACGATTTAAATTTGCCGCCGGTGTGCAGGCTGATCGAACGCAGGCGCGCCATGTCGTCGAAGCCGAGCACCGGCTGCGACACCTCAAGACGCATCGGCGGATTGACGTTGTTCGTGTCGAGCAGGTTCGGCCTGGGACCGATGAAGGACACCAGCGACATCACCATGCTCTCGCGGATCGGGTCGATCGGCGGGTTCGTCACCTGGGCAAACAATTGTTTAAAATAATTGTACAAAGGTTTGAGCTTGTTCGACATCACCGCGAGCGGCGAATCGTTGCCCATCGAACCGGTCGCCTCTTCGCCCAGCACCGCCATCGGCGCCATCAGGAATTTCAGATCCTCCTGGGTGTAGCCGAAGGCTTGCTGGCGGTCCAGCAGCGAGGTCGCCGCTTTCTCACCCTGGGCCGGCGTATCCTTGGCGCGGTTTTGCGCCAGCTGCGACTCGCTCAGCTTGATTTCGTTGAGCTTGATGCGCACCGACTTGATCCAGGCTTTATAGGGCTTGGCGTTCGAATAGGTGTCTTTCAGCTCTTTATCGTCGATGATGCGGCCCGCTTCCAGGTCGATCAGGAACATCTTGCCGGGCTGCAGCCTCCACTTCTTGACGATGCGCGATTCCGGGATCGGCAGCACGCCCGATTCCGAGGCCATGATGACCAGGTCGTCTTCGGTGACGACATAGCGCGCCGGGCGCAGGCCATTGCGGTCCAGGGTGCCGCCGATGTGGCGGCCGTCCGTGAAGGCCATGGCGGCCGGGCCGTCCCAGGGCTCCATCATCGCGGCGTGGTATTCATAAAACGCCTTGCGGTTCTCGTCCATCGCCGTGTGGTTTTCCCAGGCCTCGGGAATCATCATCATCATTGCCTGGGCGATCGGATAGCCGGCCATTACCAGCAATTCCAGCGCATTGTCGAAGCAGGCGGTGTCGGACTGGCCCTCGTAGATCAGCGGGAACAGTTTATGCAGGTCGTCGCCCAGCACGGCCGACTTCATCATGCCTTCGCGCGCGCGGGTCCAGTTGAAATTGCCCTTGACGGTGTTGATCTCGCCGTTATGCGCAATCAGGCGGTACGGGTGCGACAGCGGCCACTCGGGGAAGGTGTTGGTCGAGAAGCGCTGGTGCACCAGCGCCAGCGCCGAGACGCACCGCGGGTCCTGCAAGTCCTTGTAATAGACGCCGACCTGGTCCGCCAGCAGCAAGCCTTTATAGACGATGGTGCGTGCCGACATCGAGGGCACGAAGAATTCCTTGCCGTGCAAGAGTTTTAACGCCTGGATCGCGTGGCCCGAGGATTTGCGGATCACGTACAGTTTGCGCTCGAGCGCATCGGTGACCATGATGTCCGGGCCGCGGCCGATGAAAATCTGGCGGATCACCGGTTCTTTCTCGCGCACCGTCGGCGACATCGGCATCGCTTCGTCGACCGGCACGTTGCGCCAGCCGAGCACGACCTGTCCCTCGATGCGCACGGCGCGCTCGATTTCCTGTTCGCAGGCGATGCGCGAGGCGTGTTCCTTCGGCAGGAACACCATGCCGACGCCGTATTCGCCGGGCGGCGGCAGTTCCACGCCCTGCTTGGCCATCTCGTCGCGGAAATACTGGTCGGGAATCTGGATCAGGATGCCGGCACCGTCGCCCATCAGCGGGTCGGCGCCGACGGCGCCCCGGTGGTCCAGGTTCTTCAGGATCAACAGCCCCTGATCGATAATCGAATGGCTCTTGTTGCCCTTGATGTGGGCGATGAAACCGACGCCGCAGGCATCATGTTCATTGGCGGGATCGTATAAACCTTGGGCAATCATGAGGTGCTCTCCACAGCTTTTTCGGGGGTTGAAGGCCGAGAATAGTGCAATGCAGCAGAGGCAGCAAGAAGAACAATCAGGGTCGGAGTCGAATTAATGTCGCCGACCCATCCGCACTGCTTAATTAGGGACATAGTTAATCGGCGCGAAAAAACCGGGTTTTGCTCGTTCTAAATTCATATCAAGCAAGGCTTTACGGCAGAATATTGCGGACGGGCGCAAAGCCGTCGAGGCCGCTGCGCGGCCTTGATAGGGCAAGAGATCCGATGCAGCGCGCGGCGCCACATGACACGCGTTCAGTCCGCGGCGGCAGGCGGCGTCTTGAATGGGCGGCCGCGCTTGGCGGGCAGGATGCGGCGCTGGGTCTGCTGTTCGAGCTCGACTTTAAAAGCTTGTGAGCCGAGCGGCTGGCCACTGCGCACCGAGGCGGCGATCTGCTCCAGCTCGTCGGCGGCGATGCCCTGCTGCACCAGCTCGATATACGCGGCTTCGCGCTGGAAGGGCGTATTGCCCAGCGCCCAGAACAGCGCGTGGTCGACGATGGTGCCGTCCGCCTGCAGGCCGGCATGATGGGGATAACTCGACCAGCGGTAGGCGCCCGGCTCGACGGCCTGGCCTTCGCGCACCGGCGCCAGCTCGATGAAACGGCTGCACATCAGGAAATGGCGGTCGGGTGCAACGACGGCGGTACGGAAACGGCCCTCGAACAGCCCGCCGGCCCGCGCATATTTGTTGTTGTACCAGGGAACGTAGAAGCGGCCGAGCTTTTGCATCATCGCCGCCAGCCCCGCTTCGGTCTCGGGTGTGGCCAGCAAATGCAGCTGGGTCGGCAGCAGCGCGTAGGCGTGGATCGCGACCCGGTAGGATCGGCTCGCTTCCTTCAGCCAGCCGAGGAAGCGCTCGTAGTCTTCGGGTTCGCGGAAGATCAGCTGGCGGTCGTTGCCGCGCTGGACGATGTGGTGGGGCTGCTTGGGCAGGATCAGGCGGGGTTGGCGGGCCATGGGGTGCGTAAAATAGCGGCAATATGAGCTATTTTAGCGCAAGCCTGCGACCATGTCCCCGATTAATTTCAGCCTTGCGGATTTTGAGGTCGACTCTGTCCCGATTTGTAGGGTGGGCGCCCGAGTCCACCGCTGCGAACGCTCCATGGGCGCGGGAAAGTTTCGGGCTGGGCAGCGTTTACGCGTGGACTCGGGAGTCCACTCTACCCATCAAGCCAGCGTAAAGCCCGCCGACAGGCTGTAGCCCTCGCCATACGCGCTGCGCAGCGGCAACTCCTGCCCCAGCGCCGCGCGTGTTTTCTTGCGCAGGCGGTAGACCAGCATGTCGACCCGGCGGCTGGCGTCCGGATCGTCTCCTCCCATGCCGGCCACGATGGTGGCGCGCGGCACCGGGCGGGTGTTGATGGTCAACAGGTGCAGGAAATTAAACTCTTTTTCGGTCAAATCGATGACTTTGCCCATCAGCTCGAGCTGGCGTGCGCTCACGCGCAGGATCCACTTGTCCGGCAGCGGTGCCGGCTCGGTGGGTTTCACGCGCCGGCCCAGTGCCTCGATATGGGCGGCCAGTTCCGGGAACTTGATCGGCTTGGTCAAATAGTGGTCGGCACCCAGTTGCAGGCCGAGGATGCGGTTGTCGAACGCGACGCGTCCGGTCAGCACCAGCAAGCCGATTTCCGGGTACAGCTGGCGCATGCGCGGGATGACGGTAAAGCCGTCCTCGTCCGGCAGGCCGAGGTCGAGCACGACCACGGCGGCAGGCGTGCGCGTCAGGGCCGCCCACATGTCGGCGGCCGACGTGGCCACCGTCACTTCATGATCGAGCTCGCGCAGGAACTCGGCCATATCTCCTGCGTAATCGTCGTTGTCTTCAACAATCAGAATCTGCGTCATCGATTGGCCATCTTCTCTGTTTCAAATTGCCTGTCGGTGGTGGCAGGAAGTCCGGCGTCGGCGCGCGGCCGTGAACGCGGATGATTATCACTGTTGCACTGTTTTGGTGCAAGGGGTTTGGCGGCGCCCGCGACCGGCAGCCAGATGCGGAACTCGGCGCCGCCGCCCGCCGGGCTGACGAGGTTCAGCACGCCGCCGTGCACTTCCACGATCGAACGCGCCATGTACAGGCCCAGGCCGCTGCCCGGCAGGCCTTCGGCATTGCTGCAACGATAAAATTTCTCGAACACGCGCTCCTGTTCGCCGGGCGGCACGCCGGGGCCATGGTCGCGCACGCTCAATTCGAGGCCGCTGGCGGCCAGGCGCCCGCTGAAGGCGATCGTGGTGCTGCTGCCGGAATAGGCAATCGCGTTATCGACCAGAACTTTCAACGCCAGCCGCAGGCCTTCCGGATTGCAGCGCAGCGAATCCGGCAAGTCGTGCGTGCGGATGCTGGCGACGCGGCCGGCCGCGCGCACCTGGGCGGCGCCCTCTTCCAGTAGTTGACGTGGCGCAAGCGAGGTCGGCTGGCGTTCGCTGCCGATCCCGGCCATGCGCTCGGGCGACAGGTAATCGTCGAGCATGGCGATCAGGCGGTCGGTGGCCACGGCAATCTTGCGATACCGTGCGCGCCTGGCCTCGTCGACCTGGCTGCCGGTCGCTTCCAGGCGCTGGATGGCGCCGTCGATGGTCGACAGGGGTGTGCGGAACTCGTGGTTGAGCATGCTGGCGAAGCGCTTCTGCTCGGCTTCGCGCAAGCGCCGCGCCGACAGGTCGCGCACGATGCCGACCAGGGCCATGGGCGCGCCGCCGGCATCGCACATCAGCGAGGAAATGATTTCGACCGGGACCGGATAGCCGTGTGCACCGTGCAACTCGGTTTCGCGCACCAGCCGCAGGCGGCTGCGGTCGCCGGCGCGCAGGCGCCGTATGCGTTCCGGCAGGCCATTACACAGCGCGGCCAGCGGGCCGTCCGGCCGCAGGCTGGCCTTGACCTCGTCGGGCTTGTAACCAAGTAGCTGTTCAATGGAAGGACTCACGTAGCGCAGCTCGCCGCTGGCGCAGTCGATGCTGAAAGCGATGTCGCCGCCGATCTCGGCGATGACACGGAACTGCTCAGCCAGTTCCAGGCTCGCGCTGCCGGACCCGTTGTGCGCGCTGCGGTTCATCCAGACCCTTCCAGAAAATGTGGAAACGTGGCCGACTGGGGAGTGGCCGCAGCCAAGGAGTATATCGCCGTACACGCCTGTTTGTATAGGCGGCCTTACTGTAATGACAAGAAATTAAAGAAGCAGGAGAGGCAGATGCATCGAATATCGTCAGACAAGCCTGCATAGACACCGAATTCTATTCAGTTGACATAGACCGTCCCGGTCTTTTGCGCGCGCTTGGTTGTTACTTACGAGATATTGAACAGAATTCGGCGCCCTTGACGTGCACGCGCAACGGGCGGCGCTGGGCAGGGGAAATGGATCGGGAGCAGGGTTGGCGATCATGCCGGATCGTTGCATGAACGCGAAGGGGCCCGGCAGCTTGCGCCGCCGGGCCCCCTCGCCTGCCGCTGTCGCTTACTCTTCGAGCGGAGCGAAGATGGCTTGCAGGTCTTCCTGGGTCAGCGCCATCTTTTGCGACTCGCCTTCGGCCAGGATCGAGTTCGCCAGTTCCGACTTCTTCTGCTGCAGTTGCTGGATCTTCTCTTCCAGCGTGCCTTTCGCGATCAGTTTATAGACGAACACCGGCTTGTCCTGGCCGATGCGCCAGGCGCGGTCGGTCGCCTGGTTTTCGGCTGCCGGGTTCCACCACGGGTCGTAGTGGATGACGGTGTCGGCCGCGGTGAGATTGAGGCCGACGCCGCCCGCCTTCAGGCTGATCAGGAAGATCGGCACCGCGCCCTGCTGGAAGGCGGCCACTTGCGCCGAGCGGTCGCGCGTCTCTCCGGTAAGGATCGCGTAGCGGATGCCGCGCGCCGCCAGTTCCTCTTCGATCAGCGCCAGCATGCTGGTGAACTGCGAGAACACGAGGATCTTGCGGCCCTCTTCCAACAAATCGTCGACCATCTGCATCAGGTCGGTCAGCTTGGCGGAGATCGCGGCCGTGTTTTTCTTCGACGGCATCGCCTTCACCAGGCGCGGGTCGCAGCAGACCTGGCGCAACTTCAGCAACGCCTCGAGGATGACGATCTGGCTGCGCGCCACGCCCTTGCGGTCGATTTCCTCGCGCACCTTCTTGTCCATCGCCAGGCGCACGGTTTCGTACAGGTCGCGCTGCGGGCCGGTCAGTTCGACGCGGCGCACCATCTCCGTCTTTTCCGGCAATTCCTTGGCCACGTTGTCCTTCGTGCGGCGCAGCAGGAAGGGACGGATGCGGCGATTCAATAACATGCGCCGTACCGGGTCGTCCTGGCGTTCGATCGGATGGCGGAACTGGGTATTGAACGCCTTTTCCTCGCCCAGCAGGCCCGGCAGCAGGAAGTGGAATTGCGACCACAACTCGCCCAGGTGATTTTCCAGCGGGGTGCCGGTCAGGCACAGGCGGTGCCTGGCGTTCAGCGAGCCGGCCGTCTGCGCCGCTTTTGAGCGAGTGTTCTTGATGTAATGCGATTCGTCCAGGATCACCAGGTGATAATGGTGCTCGCGCAGCTTTTCCTCGTCGCGCGGCAGCAGCGCATAGGTGGTCAGCACGATGTCGGCCTGCTCGATCTGGTCGAACAGGTCCATCCGCTCCTTGCCCTGCAACAGCAACACTTTCAAACTCGGCGCAAAGCGCGCGGCCTCTTCCTGCCAGTTGGTCATCAGGCTGGTCGGCGCGATCACCAGCGCCGGGCTGGTCAGGCGGCCCGCTTCCTTTTCGGTCAGGATGTGCGCCAGTGTCTGCACGGTTTTACCGAGGCCCATGTCGTCGGCCAGGATGCCGGCAAGATCGTACTCGCGCAGGAACTGCATCCACGACAAGCCGTCGAGCTGGTAGTCGCGCAGGGTCGCCTGCAGGCCGCTTGGCGCCGCCACCTTTTTGACGGAACCGAACTGGCTCAGCTTGCGGCCGGTTTCGCGCAGCTGCTCGCCGCCGAACCAGCGCATCTCGACCCCGCGCGCCAGTTCCTCGAGGCGGCTGGCGTCGAGCGTCGACAGGCGCACCCGGTTCTTGATCTTGTCGTTGAAATATAGTTCGCCCAGCGTCGCGAGAATCGGTTTCACGCGCGCCCAGGGCAGGGCCACCCGTAATCCCTCGGGCAAGGTCGCCAGCATCTGGTCGGTTTCGCCGTGCGCGGCCAGCACCGCCGGGTCGAATTCGAGCGGCGCGTTGCGGATCAGTTGCACCAGCACCGGCAGCAGCGGCACGCGCTGGCGGTTGACCACGATGCCCAGCTCCAGCTCGAACCAGGCTTTACCGGCTTCTTCCGGTTCGTCGATCTCGGCATACCAGTCTTCGACCGGCACCACGTCGTAGCGGTACTTGTTCGATTTTTGCAGGTGCCAGCCGGCGTCCGACAGCACGTCGAGTTCGCCTTCGGCAAAGCGCAGCCAGGCCGCCTGGCTTTCCAGCTGCAGCGCGCCGGCCACGCCGGACAAGGGCGTGGTGGCAGGCTTGCGGAAGCCGAGTTCGCTAAGTTTATCCAGCGCTGCCGCCTCCGCCGCGGCATCGCGCGCGATGATCTCGGTGACGTCGCCGATCTGGCGCACCACACGCTGCGACGGATCGAAGGAGACGCGCTGGCCGTCGTAGTCGAACGAGAGCACGGCGAAATCGTGCCAGCGCTGGCTGCCGCCATCAGCAAGGGCGACCGCATCGAGTAACAGGAAGGGTTGCGGTTTGACGTCGTCGCGCAGGCGCTGGGTCAGCGGCTGCGGCAGCGGCATCAGTTCCTGCAGGCCATGCGCGAGCAGCAGTTGCGACACCCGCTTTTTATCGTTGCCGGTCAGCACAGGGGCTTGCGCCACCAAGGCTTGCAGTTCGGCCAGCGAAATGTCGACGCCGCCACGATTGAGTTCCAGCGGACCGCAGGACAGGTTGTCGATGTACCACGGCGGATCGGTCGGCAGCATGTAGTCGATCAGGTCGGCGCCGGGGTGGTTCGCGGCGCCGTTCGCCGGTTCCACCGACCAGCCCAGCTTGGCCGCCCGTCCCTCGTCGCGCCAGGCCAGGTTCGCCTGGCGGGTCGGACCGGCCTGCAGCGGATAGACCAGGCCGTTGGCCATGTCGGCCCAGGAGTTGGCCCACAGCAGCTTACCTTGGCGCAGCAGCAGGTCGAGCAGGATCGCGCCGACTTTGCCCTTCGGCTCGGTGGCGCTGGTGCTCTGCGAAGCACCGCTGCGCATGGCGATGAAGAAGCGTACCAGGTCCTCGTCTTCTCCCTCGAGGTAGGCCGGCGGCGCCGACAGCAGCGAAAACACCTCGTTGACCGGACTGGCGGCGGCCACCTCCCCGTTCGGGCGCAGGCGCGCCTTGCACAGGCAGACGGCCACGTGGCGCCCGCCGCTGGTCGGCGCCATCACATACACAAACTTGTACTGGGTTGCCTTCGGATCGGCGACTTCGACGGTCAGCTTTGGTTGCGGATGGGCAGCTGCTTCCACCCGTTGCAGCCAGGTCATCACCGGTGCGGGCAGTGCGGGCGCGCGTGCCGGCGTCGCCCGCGGTGCCGGGGCATCGCTTGCGTGTTCGCGTGGGTAATCAACTGTGTGCATTGGGTCCTTGAACCTGTATGAAAAAAAACAACAAACGACATTATCTCTCATACGGGCACTTCAGTTTTGTTCGTGATCGCACGTAGCTGAGAAATCTTTACAGTATGAAAGATCTCGACGCGTTCTTCCCACATTTCAGTTGGCGGCAGCCGGCACAGGGACTGGCACAATCCCTGCACTTCGGTATCATTGCCCGCCTGACTCACCTGATTCACGTGCTTCGAGCACGGACCTTTGCCCCATGCTGCCTTCTATCGAACAACGCCTCGCCCTCGAGCTCGCTGCCAAGCCGGCGCAAGTCGCCGCCGCCATCGCCCTGCTGGACGAAGGCGCCACCGTCCCCTTCATCGCGCGCTACCGCAAGGAAGCGACCGGCGGCCTCGACGACATCCAGTTGCGCCTGCTGGAAGAGCGCCTGCGCTACCTGCGCGAGCTGGAAGACCGGCGCGCGGCGATCATTGCCTCGATCACCGAGCAGAACAAGATGACGCCCGAGCTGCTCGAATCGATCGCGCTGGCCGAGGACAAGACGCGTCTCGAAGATTTATATCTGCCGTATAAACAGAAACGCCGCACCAAGGCCCAGATCGCGGTCGAAGCGGGGCTATCTCCGCTGGCCGACGCGCTGCTGGAAGACCCGACCCGCAATCCGGAACAAGAAGCATCCAACTACCTGCGCGAGGCGTTTGCGAATGCCGACGGCGTCAACAACCCGGGCGTGCCGGATACCAAGGCGGCATTGGACGGCGCGCGCCAGATCCTGATGGAGCGCTTTGCCGAAGACGCGACCCTGCTGCAGTCGCTGCGCGAATACGTGCAGGAGCACGGCGTGGTCGAATCGAAGGTGGTCGACGGTAAACAGGACGAAGGGGAAAAGTTCGCCGATTATTTCGATTATTCGGAGCCGCTGGCGACCGTGCCGTCGCACCGGGCGCTGGCCCTGATGCGCGGCAGGCGCGAAGGCATCCTCGACGTCGTGCTGCGCCTCGACACCGAGCCTGAAAAACCGAAGTGGGATGCGCCGCTCAATCCCTGCGAGTCGCGCATCGCCGCCCGCTTCGGCATCAAATCGCTGGGGCGCCCGGCCGACAAATGGCTGCTCGACACCGCGCGCTGGACCTGGCGCGTGAAAAGTTTCATGTACATCGAAACCGAGCTGATGGGCGCCCTGCGCGAGAAGGCAGAGCTCGATGCGATCAATGTCTTTGCGCGCAATCTAAAAGCGCTGCTGCTGGCGGCACCGGCCGGCCAGCGCGCCACCATGGGCCTCGACCCGGGCCTGCGCACGGGCGTGAAAGTGGCCGTGGTCGACGCCACCGGTAAAGTGGTCGACACCGCCACCATCTACCCGCACCAGCCGAGGAACGACTGGGACGGCTCCTTGCACGTGCTGGGCCAGCTGGCGGCAAAACACAACGTGTCCCTGATCTCGATCGGCAACGGCACCGCCTCGCGCGAGACCGACAAGCTGGCGCAGGACCTGATCAAGCAGCGCCCGGAACTGAAGCTGACGAAAATTGTCGTCTCGGAAGCCGGCGCCTCGGTGTATTCGGCCTCGGAATTCGCGTCGCGCGAGCTGCCCGACCTGGACGTGTCGATCCGCGGCGCGGTCTCGATTGCGCGCCGCCTGCAGGACCCGCTGGCGGAACTGGTGAAAATCGACCCGAAATCGATCGGCGTCGGCCAGTACCAGCACGACGTGTCGCAGACCCAGCTGGCGCGCTCGCTCGACGCCGTGGTCGAGGATTGCGTGAACGCGGTCGGCGTCGACGTCAACACGGCCTCGGCGCCGCTGCTGGCGCGGGTCTCGGGTTTATCGAGCAGCGTGGCGCAAAGCATCGTCAGCTACCGCGACATGAAGGGCGCATTTACCTCGCGTACGGCCTTGAAGGCGGTGCCGCGCCTGGGCGATAAAACCTTCGAGCAGGCGGCGGGCTTCCTGCGCGTGATGGGCGGCGAGAATCCGCTGGACGCGTCGGCGGTGCACCCGGAATCCTATCCGTTGGTGCAAAAAATCCTGGCCGACGTGAAACGCGACATGAAAGCCGTGGTCGGCGACAGCGCCCTGATCAAGACCTTGAACCCGGCGAAATACGCGGACGACAAGTTCGGCGTGCCGACCGTGACCGACATTTTAAAAGAGCTGGAAAAGCCGGGGCGCGACCCGCGTCCGGAATTCACGACGGCGACCTTCAAGGAAGGCGTGGAAGAGATCAGCGACCTGCGCCCGGACATGATCCTCGAAGGGGTGGTCACCAACGTGGCCGCGTTCGGGGCATTCGTGGATATCGGCGTGCACCAGGATGGGCTGGTGCACATCTCGGCGCTGTCGAACACGTTTGTGAAGGATCCGCATACGGTGGTGAAAGCCGGGCAGGTCGTGAAAGTGAAGGTGCTGGAAGTCGATCCGAAGAGGAAGCGCATTGCGCTGACCATGCGCCTGTCGGATGCGGCGCCGCAGCCGGGATCGAAGCCTGAGCAGCGCGGCGATCGCAACGATGCCAAGCGCCTGGGGCAGCATCAGCGCCAGGAACGGTCGGCGCCGAAGGCGGAGGCCGGCGGCGCGATGGCGGCGGCGTTTGCGAAGCTGCGCAAATAGAAAGAAACGACGTAGGGTGGCCGGCTTTGCCGTCCACGCGGCGATACGTGGCGCTGGCTAATCGATCCCTTCCCGGTATCGCGGCCGTACGCTGAACGCGTGGACGGGCAAGCCGTCCATCAGCCAAAAAACTGCGCCATTTCCGGTCCGCGTTTGACCATCACGCCGACGAAGTACAAGCCCAGGCAGGCCAGCCCGATGGTGTTCATGCGCTTTCTCGTCATCGACGGCTGGCCGGTCTTTTTCAGGTGCAGGGCGTCGCGCAGCAGCACCGCCGCATAGATCGCCAGCGCCGCCCCTTTCAGGAAGAAGCCGGGTTCACCGCCGCTCACGCCTTCGAACAGGTTGACGGCGCCGATCACGCCGAGCACGGCGGCCAGCACGAGGTTGAAGCCGGCCGACGGTCCGGCCTTGGGAGCTTGTTGCATGGCAGATTCCTGAAGAAGGACAGAAAAGAAAACGGGCGATGATACCGCAATCCCGGCGGGCCGCCCAAGCCGGCCGGCGCACCGCTGACGTGGATTTCTTATAGAATGGCGCCATCTATCCACATCATTCCTTACCGAAGGCGAAATCCCATGAGCGACGTACAAACCTGGATCAAAGACACCGTGACCAACACCCCGGTCGTGCTGTTCATGAAGGGCACCGCGCAGTTCCCGCAATGCGGCTTTTCGGGCCGCGCCATCCAGATCCTGAAAGCCTGCGGCGTCGATAACATCGCCACCGTGAACGTGCTGGACGATCCGGAAGTGCGCCAGGGCATCAAGGACTTCTCGAACTGGCCGACCGTTCCGCAACTGTACGTGAACGGCGAGTTCATCGGCGGCTCCGACATCATGAACGAGATGTACGAGTCGGGCGAACTGCAGGCGATGTTCAAGAAGTAATGACTGCCCATCGACCCCGCCGGATTGTCGTCGGCATCACCGGCGCGACCGGCGCGGTCTATGGCGTGCGCCTGCTGCAACGCCTTGCCGCCGTGCCCGGCGTCGAGAGCCACCTGGTGATCTCGGACGCCGCTTCCCTCACGCTGCACCAGGAGGTGGGCATGCAGCGGCGCGAGGTCGAGGCGCTGGCCCATGTCGTGCATAAAAACCGGGAAATCGGGGCGTCGATCGCCAGCGGCTCGTTCCAGACCGACGGCATGGTAATTGCGCCCTGCTCGATGAAGACCCTGGCTGCCGTGGCCCATGGCCTGGCCGACAACCTGGTCGCGCGCGCGGCCGACGTGATCCTGAAGGAACGCCGGCGCCTGATATTAATGGTGCGCGAAACGCCGCTGAACCTGGCGCACCTGCGCAATATGACGGCGGTCACGGAAATGGGCGGAATCGTGTTCCCGCCGCTCCCCAGCTTTTACCACCGACCCGCCAGCATCGACGAAATGGTCGACCACACGGTCGATCGCGTGCTCGACCTGCTCGGCATCGACAACGCCGCCGCGCCGCGCTGGCCGGGCATGCGCGCAGCGCCCACTGACTGAGCGCCTGGCGTATTCCCGACCCGGCGCTGATCAGCGCCGCATGTGGTGGTCGTTCTCTGCCTTCTTCAACTCTCTTGCTTCCTCCAGCATCCTGCGCTGGGCAATGCGCTTGCGCATCACCTCGGCGTGTTGAGCGGCCGTCATCGGCGGCGCGGTCATCAGTTCCTTCAGCTGGGCGGTGTTCATGTAGTTGCTTTTCATTGGCGGCACAATCCTCGGCTGTAAGACAGAACAATTATGCGCCAGTGTTGGCGTTTTGTATTGCCTAATTGTGAAGAAAGTTTGTAAGCAGAAAAGCAGAAACGACGAAGGATTTGGCTTACTTTGTGGGCGCTTGATGGTTGATTCGTACCAACATGCGGATGAACTCGCGCGCCAGTTGGCGGTGGTGCTCGTCGAGGCGCTGGAGGTCGGCGATCAGTTTGACATCGGCCGACTCGAAACGGGCGCTGGCGGCCTGCTCGCCCTGCTCGCCCGGCGTTTCCGAACCGCCGAAACGCAGCCAGTCGGCCGGCACGCCCAGCCATTGCGCGATCATGCGCAGCTTCTCCTGGGTCGGGATGGCTTCGCCGACCAGCCACTTGCGGGCCGCGTGCACGGTGATCGGCCGTCCTTCGAAACGAATGTTAAATTCGCGGGCCAGACGGGTTGGGCTATCCGGAGAGTAATGGGCGTTCTTGAGCGCTTGCTGGAGACGCTCACTAAAGCTCTCACGTTCGTTGGTGGAGTTCATAATGGCACTATTTCACGCTCGACCATAAATGTCAGTTGCTTGGCCGATAAGACCGTTTGTGACATTTGCAGCCTTCTACGTAACAAAGATGTGGAAATTGAAGAGATTTTTTGCGGCGTTTGCGAATCATGCCACAAAATTTCCGGTAAGTACGACTGTATCGTACTTATATCCATGCGGAAATATGTAACAGTGCGCGTGCGGGACACGCGCATCCGGTCGATTTACCCTTGAGTCGGGGCCGGGCAGGCTGGGGAAGCCCGCAAGAAATCCGGCTCTGGCCCGTCAGATCAGCTGGAAACGAATGATCCCGTCGACGCCAGTTACGCGCTCCAACATACCATCTTTCCAAAGTTTGTGCAGGTGCGCGAGTGCCTCGCCGAGGGCAAAACTGAGCTGGTGGGCGTCGAGCGGGCGGCGGAACATGATCGGCACGATGTCGACCGCGCTGCGTGGCGTACGGCAGGCCTCGACCACCTCGGCCAGGCGCGCCTCATGGTGCGCGCGCAGCTGGCCGATCCGGGTGTGCAGGCCGCGGAACGGGCGGCCGTGCGAAGGCAGCACCAGGGTGTCCTCGGGCAGGTCGCCAAACTTGTCCAGCGAATCGAGGTATTGTTGCAGCGGGTTGCCCTCCGGCTCGACGGCAAACACGGACACGTTGGTGGAAATGCGCGGCAGCACCATGTCGCCCGAAATCAATATCTTCAAGTCGTCCGAATACAGCGAGGCATGTTCGGGCGAATGGCCGAAGCCGGTGATCACGCGCCAGCGCGCCTGGCCGATGCGCACGGCCTGGCCGTCCTGGAGCCGGGTGTAGGCATCGGGCACGCTCGGCACCAATGAGGGATAGTAATTGCGGCGGCTGCGCATCTGCTCGAGCATGGCGGGGTCAAGCAGGCCGTGGCGCTCGAAATGCGGGATCGCCGAGGGTCCGTCGACGCCCGGCAGCGCGGCAGCCATCATGCGCGCGAAGCCGAACTCGCCGGCCGTCAGCCAGAACGGCGCCTTGAAACGTTCGCACAGCCAACCCGACAGGCCGACGTGGTCCGGGTGGCAGTGCGTGGCGAGCACGCGCAGCAGCGGCCTGCCAGCCATGGCGCCATTAAATATGCTTTCCCAGGCGGCGCGCGTGGGCTCGGTCGCGACACCGGTGTCGACGACGGTATAACCGCTGCGGCCTTCGCCTTCATCGTCCAGCAGCCACAGATTGATGTGGTCGAGCGCAAACGGCAAGGGCATGCGCAGCCAGTGCAGTCCGGGCGCGACCTCGCACACGGTCCCCGGCGCAGGCAAGGCGTCGCCGAAGGGATAGGTCAATTCGGACTCGAGCGGATTCATATGCAGGCAATCTTTCGTATTCGTGGCAAAGCGGGCGCGCTACAATGTGTTGACGTTGACGTAAACGGAAACACCCCAACAGCGATTCTAAGCGATTCACGCGATCTGTCACTTTTACCCCCTGCATTCATGGCCACGACCTACACCATCGCCGAGCTGGCGCGCGAATTCGACATCACCGCCCGCGCCATCCGCTTCTACGAAGACCAGGGGCTGCTCAGCCCGAGCCGCGAAGGCGTCGGCGGACGCAGCCGGGTATATACGCCGCGCGACCGCACCCGCCTGAAACTGACCTTGCGCGGCAAGCGCCTGGGCCTGACGCTGTCGGAAATCAAGAGTATCGTCGACATGTACGAGTCGCCCAGGGACACCACGGCCCAGATCAACCGCTTCCTGGGCGTGCTGGCGCACCAGCGCGAAACGCTGGAACAGCAGCGTGCCGACATCGACATGGCGCTGGAAGAAATTTCTGCTCATGAAGAAGAATGCCGTCGGCTGCTGGCCGATGGTCAGCCGCAACAGGCCGATAACGCCGCCTGAGCCGGCCGTGCAGGCACCGGCCACCGCTTGCTACTTGACGTTTACGTTAACGTCACACGCGAGTATGATGCTGAGAGCTAAATAACCCCGCCCACCGAGAGGACGACGACATGCTGCATCTTCCAGGCTTGACCTTTGACCATGGCGAAGACATCGCCGCGCTGCGCGAAGCAGTCCAACAGTTCGCCGCCAGCGAAATCGCGCCGCGCGCGGCGGAAATCGACCGCACCGACCAGTTCCCGATGGACCTGTGGAAGAAGATGGGAGAGTTGGGCCTGCTCGGCATCACCGTCGGCGAGGAATACGGCGGCGCCAACATGGGCTACCTGGCCCATATTGTCGCCATGGAAGAAATCTCGCGCGCATCCGCTTCGGTCGGCCTGTCCTACGGCGCCCACTCGAACCTGTGCGTCAACCAGATCAAGCGCAACGGCACCGAAGAACAAAAGCAGAAATACCTGCCCAAGCTGATCTCGGGCGAACATGTCGGCGCGCTGGCCATGTCCGAGCCGAACGCGGGCTCCGACGTCGTCAGCATGAAGCTGCGCGCCGACCTGAAGGGCGACCGTTATGTATTGAACGGCACCAAGATGTGGATCACCAACGGTCCGGACGCCGACACCCTGGTCGTCTACGCCAAGACCGACCTCGAGGCCGGCCCGCGCGGCATGACCGCCTTCCTCATCGAAAAGGGCTATAAAGGCTTTTCGATCGCGCAAAAGCTCGACAAGCTCGGCATGCGCGGCTCGCATACGGGCGAACTGGTGTTCCAGGACTGCGAAGTGCCGGTCGAGAACGTGCTGGGCGGCGTCGGCAAGGGCGTCAATGTCCTGATGTCGGGCCTGGACTTCGAGCGCACCGTGCTCTCCGGCGGCCCGCTGGGCATCATGTCGGCCTGCATGGATGCGGTGGTCCCGTATATCCATGAACGTAAACAGTTCGGCCAGGCGATCGGCGAATTCCAGCTGATGCAGGGCAAAATCGCCGACATGTACTCGACCATGATGGCCTGCCGCGCCTATGTGTATGCCGTCGGCCAGGCCTGCGACCGCGCCACCAACCCGGCCGCCGTGCGCGCCCTGCGCAAGGACGCCGCCGGCGCCATCCTGTACAGCGCCGAGAAGGCGACCTGGATGGCGGGCGAAGCGATCCAGACCCTGGGCGGCAACGGTTATATCAACGAATACCCGGTCGGCCGCCTGTGGCGCGACGCCAAGCTGTACGAAATCGGCGCCGGCACCAGCGAAATCCGCCGCATGCTGATCGGCCGCGAACTGTTTGGCGAGACGGCGTAATTTTTCGTGGGGTGGCCCGGCCACCCCACGACACCAGCGCGAGACGAACGATGACCCAGGTGACGTTCCCTAAACTGCTGTCTTCCCAGATAGCGTTCGACATCGCGCGCAGCATCCTCGACGGCTTCGACAAGCACTACCGGCTGTTCCGCGAAGCGAGCCAGGCCGCGCGGCGCCATTTCGAGCGCGCCGACTGGGCCACCGCCCAGGCCGCCGCGCGCGCGCGCATCGACTTCTACGACAAGCGGGTCCAGGAGGCGGTCGCCGTGCTGGAACACGCATACGCACCGGAAGACCTGGCCGACAGCGTCTGGCGTGAAATCAAACTGCATTACATCGGCCTGCTCTCGGGCCACAAGCAGCCGGAACTGGCCGAGACCTTTTTCAATTCGGTCAGCTGCAAGATCCTGCACCGCAGCTATTACCACAACGATTTTATATTCGTGCGCCCGGTGATCTCGACCGAGTACATCGAGACCGAGGAAGTGCTGCCGACTTACCGCGTCTACTACCCGGCGGCCGACGGCCTGCGCGTTGCCTTGCAACGCGTCGTCACCAATTTCCAGCTGCAGGTCCCGTTCGCCGACCTCGAGCGCGACGTGGCCCTGGTCGAAGCGCGCATGGTCGAACAATTCGGCCTCGACAAGGTCGAACCGAACCAGCAACTGCACGTCCTGTCGAACCTGTTCTTCCGTAACAAGGGTGCCTATATCGTCGGCCGCGCCGTCAACGGCGCACGCGAATACCCGTTCGTCATTCCTGTCCTGCACAAGCGCCATCGCGAACTGGTGCTCGACACGGTGCTGCTGGACGTCGAGCAGATCGTGATCCTGTTCTCTTTTACGCGCGCCTATTTTTTGGTCGACATGGAAGTGCCGTCGGCCTATGTCCAGTTCCTGCGCAACCTGATGCCACGCAAGCCGAGGAGCGAAATTTATACCGTGCTCGGCCTGCAAAAGCAGGGCAAGACGCTGTTTTACCGCGATTACCTGCAGCACCTGAAGCACAGCTCGGACCGGTTCCGGAGCGCGCCCGGCATCCGCGGCCTGGTCATGCTGGTGTTCGAACTGCCCTCCTTTCCCTATGTGTTCAAGGTGATCAAGGATTACTATCCGGCGCCGAAAGACACCACGCGCGCCCAGGTCAAGCAAAAATACCTGCTGGTCAAGCACCATGACCGCGTCGGCCGCATGGCCGATACGCTCGAGTATTCCGACGTCGCCTTTCCCTTGCACCGGTTCAGCGAGGAATTGCTGGCCGAACTGCGCCAGCACGCCCCTTCGCTGGTCGAGATCGAGGGCGAGCGCATCATCGTCAAGCACCTGTATATCGAGCGCCGCATGGTGCCGCTGAATCTCTACCTGGCCCAGGCCGAGCAAGCCGGCGACGAGGCCCTGCTCGAGCATGGCGTGCGCGAATACGGCAATGCGATCCGCGACCTGGTCGCCGCCAACATTTTTCCTGGCGATATGCTGTATAAAAACTTCGGCGTGACGCGCCAGGGCCGCGTCGTGTTTTACGATTACGACGAAATCGAATACCTGACCGACTGCCAGTTCCGCGACATTCCGCAGGCACGCAACGAGGAAGACGAACTGTCGGCCGAGCCCTGGTACCCGATCGGCAAGCACGACGTGTTTCCCGAACAATTCGGGCGTTTTCTTCTTGGAAATAAGAAGATCCGCCACCACTTCATGCAGCACCATGCGGAACTATTGGATCGCGCATGGTGGCAGGCGCACAAGGACCGTATCCTGGCCGGCGAAGTGGCCGATATTTTTCCGTACCCGCAACACATCCGTTTTCATCCGATCAATACCCCGGCGCTGCATCCCTGAACACAGCGCCATCTTTTGGAGACTTACCCATGAATGATCCAGTCGTTATCGTTGGCGCCGCCCGTACCCCGATGGGCGCCTTCCAGGGCGATTTTTCCTCGAAAACGGCGAGCGACCTCGGTGCGGTGGCGATCAAGGCCGCGGTCGAGCGCGCCGGCGTCGATGCGCAATCGGTCGAGCATGTCTACTTCGGTAACTGCCTGATGGCCGGCCAGGGCCAGGCCCCGGCGCGCCAGGCGCTGATCAAGGCCGGCCTGCCGTTGTCGACCGGCGCCGTGACCCTGTCGAAAATGTGCGGCTCGGCCATGCAGGCGGCCATCTTCGCCCACGACCAGCTGGTCGCCGGCAGCGCCGACATCGTCGTCGCCGGCGGCATGGAGTCGATGACGAATGCGCCCTACCTGATCCCGAAAGCGCGCGGCGGCTACCGCATCGGCCACGCGCCGATGTTCGACCACATGATGTACGACGGCCTGGAAGACGCCTACTCGCGCAACGAAAAGACGGGTGAGGGCCGCTCGATGGGCACCTTTGCCGAAGAGTGTGTGGCCACTTACCAGTTCTCGCGCGAAGACCAGGACAATTTCGCGATCACCTCGGTGAAACGCGCCCAGGCCGCCAACAACGACGGCTCCTTCGACTGGGAAATCGCCCCGGTCAGCGTGGCCACCCGCACCGGCGAACTGCTGGTCGAGAAGGACGAAGGCCCGATGAAGGCGAAGATCGACAAGATCCCGTCGCTGAAGCCGGCGTTCAAGAAGGAAGGCACCGTCACGGCCGCCTCGTCCTCGTCGATCAACGACGGCGCCGCGGCACTGGTCATGATGCGTGAATCGAAGGCCAAGGAGCTGGGCCTGACCCCGATCGCCCGCGTCATCGGCCACGCCACCCACGCCCAGGAACCGAACCTGTTCACCACCGCCCCGATCGGCGCGATGCACAAGCTGTTCAAGAAGACCGGCTGGACGGCGGGTGACGTCGACCTGTTCGAGATCAACGAGGCGTTTGCCGCGGTGCCGATGGCCGCCATGCGCGACCTCGGCATCCCGCACGACAAGGTCAACATCCACGGCGGCGCCTGCGCGCTGGGCCACCCGATCGGCGCCTCGGGCGCGCGCATCGTCGTCACCCTGCTGGGCGCCCTGAAGAAGACCGGCGGCAAGCGCGGCGTGGCCTCGCTGTGCATCGGCGGCGGCGAAGCGACCGCGATGGCGATCGAGATGGTGTAAGCGTTGCGCTAACCCGTAGGGTGGACGGCTGCGCCGTCCACGCGTTCAACCACCGTAAGAATAGCCGTATACGATTGCATACGCGCGTTGGACGCGTGGACGTCATTTCAGCCATTGACCGAAACGACCCCGTCCACCCTACGCATGCCTTGCACATACCCTAACGGAGCCAAGATCATGCCAACCGCCCTCATCATCGGCGCCTCGCGCGGCATCGGCCACGAACTGGCGCGCCAATACCGCGCCGACGGCTGGCGCGTGATCGCCACCGCCCGTCAGCAACAAGACCTCGACGCACTGGCCGACATGGGCGCCGAGCCGCATGCGCTCGACGTCAACAAGCTCGAAGCCATCGCCGGCCTCGGCTGGAAACTCGACGACGAAAAGCTCGATGGCGCCTGGCTGGTCGCCGGCCTGTACGGGCCGCGCCACGACGGCTTTCCGACCGAGGACGAATTCGACACCGTGATGCACACGAATGTGCTGGCTGCGATGCGCCTGCTGCCGATCGTGGCGCCCCTGCTGACCTCGACGCGCGGAAAACTCGGCGTGCTGTCCTCGCGCATGGGCTCGATCGGCGGGCGCCTCCACCCGAACGCCTCGCTCTACCGCGCCAGCAAGGCGGCGCTGAACTCGGTGCTGCGCGACACCGCGCTCGCCTACGGCCCGCAGGGCGCGACCTGCATCGCCTTCCACCCGGGCTGGGTCCAGACCGACATGGGCGGCGCCGGCGCCGACATCACGGTCGAGCAGAGCGTGCGCGACATGCGCACCACGCTGGCCCAGGCCGGGCCGGATGCGAACGGCAGTTTCCTGAACCACGACGGCACGCCCATCCCCTGGTAAGCCAATCACACAACAACGAGACACCATGATCCTGACCGAAGAACACCAGATGATCCGCGACGCCCTGCGCAGCTATGCCCAGGAGCGCCTGGCGCCGAACGCCGCCCGCTGGGACAAGGAACATTATTTTCCGAAAGACGAGCTCAAGGAGCTGGCCGGCCTGGGCGCCTTTGGCGTGGCCGTGCCCGAGCAGTACGGCGGCGCCGGCCTCGATTACGTGTCGCTGGCGCTGGTGCTGGAGGAAATCGCGGCCGGCGACGGCGGCACCTCGACCATCATCTCGGTCAACAACTGCCCGGTCTGCTCGATCGCGATGATGTACGCCAGCGAAGAACAAAAGCAGCAATGGCTGGTACCGCTGGCGCGCGGCGAGATGCTGGGCGCCTTTGCCTTGACGGAACCGCATACCGGCAGCGACGCCGCCGCCCTGCGCACCACGGCCACCCGCGATGGTGACGACTACGTGATCAACGGCACCAAGCAGTTCATCACCAGCGGCAAGTACGGCGATGTCGCCATCGTCATGGCCGTCACCGATAAAGCGGCCGGCAAGAAGGGCATCAGCGCCTTCTGGGTGCCGACCGATACCCCCGGCTATATCGTCGCCGGCCTGGAACAGAAGATGGGCCAGCATTCGTCGGACACGGCGCAGATCGTGTTCGACAACTGCCGCATCCCGGCGCGCAACCTGATCGGCGAAAAAGGCATGGGCTATAAAATCGCCCTGTCGGGACTGGAGGGCGGGCGCATCGGCATCGCCTCGCAATCGGTCGGCATGGCGCGCGCCGCCTTCGAGGCCGCCCTGGCCTATGCCAAGGAACGGACCAGTTTTGGTAAAGCGATCTTCGAGCACCAGTCGGTCCAGTTCCGCCTGTCGGAAATGGCGATGCAGATCGAGGCGGCGCGCCAGTTGATCCTGCATGCGGCCTCGATGAAGGACGCGGGATTACCCTGCCTGAAGGAAGCGGCGATGGCGAAACTGTTCGCCTCGGAGATGGCCGAACGGGTGGTATCGAACGCGATGCAGGTGTTCGGCGGCTACGGCTATGTCGCCGATTTCCCGATCGAACGCATCTACCGCGACGTGCGCGTCTGCCAGATCTACGAGGGCACCAGCGACATCCAGAAAATCCTGATCGCGCGCGCGCTGTGAACGCCTCCAGCCAGGTCATCCGCCCCGTCGCGCGGGAAGACCTGCCTGCCCTGTTCGTCTACCTCGACGACCACCTGCGCGACAACGGCCGCAACGGCATGCCGCTGTTCCAGCCGATGGCGCGTGCCGAGTCGTTCTTCCCGGTCGAGCGGCGCGCCAGTTTTGTCACCGGCATGCTGGCGCCGGTCGGGGAGCCGGGCTGGCGCCGCTCCTGGATGGCGCTCGACGCGCACGGCTACATCTGCGGCCATGTCGACCTGCGCGCGCGCCCGGAACGGGCGGCCCGCCACCGCTGCCTGCTCGGCATGGGCGTGCACCGCGACCATCGCCGCCACGGCCTCGGCGCGCGCCTGCTCGACACCGCGCTCGGCTGGGCACGCGCGCAACCCGGCATCGACTGGGTCGACCTGGAGGTCATGTCGAACAACCTGCCGGCGCGCCGTCTCTACGAGCGCAGCGGCTTTGCGTTCGCGGGGGAGATCCCCGACCTGTTCCGCATCGATGGCGAGCAGTACGGCTATGTGTTCATGAACCACCGGCTGTAAGGCGGCAGCGAAGGCCGGCGGCGGGCTTTACCGGATGCCGTAATCGAGGTCGACGACATAGGCCATCTCGCAGGGTTTGCCGCGGCAGCTGGCCGGCTTGTATTTCTGCACCATCATGGTGGTCGATACGTAGCGGGCCAGTTCCGGGTTGCTGGCAGCATACACGTTCGCCTGTTTTGGTTTTCCGTCCGCACCGACCACGACCATGACGCGCGCGCTGCCATGGATGCCGTCGAGCTTTTCGGTCAGCCGCAGCACGGTATCGTAGAGCTCCCAGCCGCCATTCAAGGGGTAAGGCGGGTCGTCGCCCCGTTCGAGCGCGGGATAGGTGGCGCGCAGCCTGTTTTTCTGTTGCTCGCTCAGCTCTTCCCATTTCGCACGCGGCGGCAGGAAACTGCTGGCACGCTCGCTTGGCAGGTGCGAGCCGACCATGGCGCGCTGACTCCGGAACTGGTGCGCGGCGTGTCAGCGGTCCTGATGATCCAGAAATACAAGCCGGCAATGTGCCGCGGCGAACCCTGCGAGATGGTGTACCCGATTCACTTCAGTTTCGGCATCAAGGACTGAGCAGCCGGCTAGCTGACCGCCGGCTCGAGCAGCGTCACCGTCTGCCGTTCGGTGTCGAGCCTGGCGCGCAAGCCCATCGGAATGGTGAACTGGTTGCGGATGTGACCGATCGAGTAACCCGTCACCGCCGGGATCGACAGCGGCTGCAAGTGGATATCCAGGGTCTGGTCGAGCGTGAGCGAGATGTCTTCGTGCTCCGGCCCGCAGCCCTCGCAGATGCCGATGATGACGCCCGCCGCCTTGGCCAGGCCGACCGATAAATCGAGCTGGGTCATCCAGCGATCGATCCGGTAAGGCGCTTCGTTGACTTCTTCCAGGAACAGGATGCTGCCCTTGAAATCGGCGGCATACGGCGTGCCGGCCAGCGCCGCCACCATGCTCAGGTTGCCGCCCATCAGGGGACCGGTGGCGACGCCGCCGTGCACGGTGCGCATGCCGAAATGGGGCGCCTCGCGCGCACGCCGGCTGTTGTCCAGGGCCATCGGGATCGTGTACTCGGGCTGCGGGTCCTGCAGCACGGCCAGCATGTGCTCGATCGAATAATCGGTCATCGTCGACGAGGCCACCGGGCCATGGAAGCTGACCAGACCGGCGTGCTTGTGGAGCGCCAGGTGCAGGGCCGTGATGTCGGAATAGCCCAATAGAATCTTCGGGTTGGCGCGGATCAGCGCGTAGTCAATATGCGCCAGCAGCGAGATGCAGCCGGAGCCGCCGCGGATCGGCCAGATCATCCTGATCTCGGGGTCGGCGAAGGCCGCGTGCAGGTCGAGCAGGCGCTGGTGCACGGTGCCGGCATAGTTGCCGTTCACTTCGCGCAAAAACGCCCCTTCGCGCACACGCAGGCCCAGCCTTTCGATGTTGCTTCTCGCCTTGGCGATCGATTTTTCGGTGGTGTAGCCGCCCGGGGCGATCAGGGCAACGGTATCGCCGGGCGCCAGGCGCGGTGGTTTGAGCAGGGATGTCATGCGGGTGCGTTTTCTGGAAACCGGCCGGCGCGGGGCGGCCGGCGCCGTTGCCGGCAGCAGCAGGCCGGCGGCAAGCAGCGCAGCGAAGCTGCGGCGGCTGATCGTGGGGTGGTGGGGCATCAGGCGTCGATTGTCCGATAAAAAAACGGCCCGCGGTGCCGAAGGTGTTGCCTTCGGCAGCCGCGGGCCGCCTCATATTACGCGACAGTTACACGAGCAGATCAGAAGAACTTGTACGTGAGGCTGAGGGTGTAGGCACGGCCGCGCGGGTCGGCCACGCGCGGATCCCAGCCGGCACCGACCACGTCATCCACGTTGTGCGCGGTGAACGGCGGGTCGCGGTCGAACAGGTTCTGGATACCGAAGGTGATCGACGTATTCTTGAAGCCTTTATACGTGGTCGCCATGCCGAAGCGGGTATAGCTGGCGACGTCCGGATCGAAACCGGCCGGCGGCGTGCCCTTGCCCGCGTTCGGCAATTGATCCTTGTAGCCCGAGGCGTAGTTGTTGCTCACCAGGACGTTCCAGTCGCCACGGCTCATGCTGAAGGTGGCGCTGTGCTTCCAGCGCAGGTACAGGTCGCGCGTGAAGAACTGGCCGACATATTCCTTGTACGGCTGGCCCGGGATCTCGGCGAACTTGAAGCTGTCGGTCCAGGTGCCGTCGAGGCTGGCGTTCCACTTCCAGCCATCGCTGAACTTGCCGTCGCCGCGCAGGCCGACGTCGATGCCGCGGGTCTTGGCGCCGGCCGCGTTGATCCAGCCGGCCTGGACGTACTCGATGGTGCCGTCCGCATTGCGGATGATGTTGCCGGCCAGCGCTTCCGGATTCTGCAGCACGATGCTGGCGCTGCGGTTCAGGATGCGGTCCTTCATGTTGATCGCCCACCAGTCGAGCGATGCCGAGAAGCCCTTGAACGGCTCGACGACGATACCGAGGGTGCCCTGCTTCGAGGTTTCCGGCTTCAGGTTCTGGTTGCCGCCCGACTTGAACTCGAAGCGTTCCGGTGCGCAGAAGCGGACGTCGCCAGGGTGCTTCGCGCAGCCGACCGAGTCGATCACGCCGCTGGACAATTCGCCGTCGAGCGAGCCGGTGTAGAGCTGCACGAAGCTCGGCGCCAGGAAGCCTTTATTGGCCGAACCGCGCAGCAGCAGCCAGTTGGCCGGCTGGTAGCGGAAGGCGACTTTCGGATTGGTGGTGGAGCCGATCACGCTGTAATCGTCGCGGCGCACGGCCAGCTGCAGTTCCAGGTCCTTGGTGACCGGCACGATCATCTCGGCAAACAGCGCCTTGACGTCGCGCGTGGCCTTCGGCAGGTTGGCATTGCCCGGCGCCAGCAGGATCGGCTCGGCGGCCACGTCCTGGGTGTACAGGTAGCTCTCGCGGCGGAAGTCGAAGCCGGCCGCCATCGCGACCGCGCCGGCCGGCAGCTGGAACACTTCGCCGGAGAGGGTACCGTCGACCTGGGTCAGCGTGGTCTTGCCGGTCTGGAAGGCGCCGCGGTACTTGGTGCGCTCGATCGCGTCCATCGCCGCCTGGGTCTGGCTGCCGTCGAGCGACCACGGGTTGACGATGCCGCTGCCCAGTACGTCGTAGAAGTCGCGGGTGTTGACATAGCCGTCGAGCAGGTCCATGTGGGTCGTGCTCTGCGCCTTCGAGACGCCGAACTTGTAGTCCCAGTCCTTGACGGTGCCTTCGAAGCCGACCAGCACGCGCGCGCTTTCCGTGTCGTTCTGCTGGGTGCGGTTACCGACCGGGTTGGCGCGCCACTTGTAAATGATCGGCAGGTTGCGGTTGAAGGTCGGGATGAAGGCCGACAAGTCCTGGTAGTAGGGGCCGCCGACCGGGTAGGCGTTGCGGTTGGCCAGCGAGGTCGAGATCTGGGCCGGGGTCAGGATCGAGATGACTTCCGAGCGCGAACCGATCGCCTCGACGAACATCGTGTGGTTCGGCGCCAGCTTGTAGCTGCCGCGCAGCAGCAGGTTGGCCTGCTCGGACGGCGACTGCATCACGTAGTCGGCACCGTAGTCATAGGCGCAGGAATAGGTCGAACGCAGCGGCGAAGTGACATCCTTCCACAGCGCGGTCTGGTACTGCGACATGCCTTCGACGCTGTCGCACTTGCCCTGGAAGCTCAGCGGGTTGGCCTGCAGATAGGTGTTCGGGTCGTCCGGGCGCTTGAAACCGGTACCGAGCGCGGTACCGGCGCCGGTCAGCTGGTTGGCGTAGGGCGTGCCGGTGGTGTCCGGCGACAGGCCACGCGCCGGCTGGAAACCGTTGGCGAAGTCGCGCTGGCGCGATTCGAGCTTCTCGTTCTTGGTGAACGAGACCGTGCCCATGATGTTAAAACCGTCCTCGTCCAGGTTGCCGTGGCCGACGATCAGCGAGCCGCGGTGGATGTTGCCGCCGCCGGCTTCGGTGACGTTGGTGTAGGCCGAGGCTTCGGCGCCCTCGTAATCGGATTTCAGGATGATGTTCATCACGCCACCGATCGCATCGGTGCCGTAGATGGCGGAAGCGCCGTCCTTCAGGATTTCGATGCGGGCAATCGCCGCCATCGGGATCGAGTTCAGGTCGACCGCCTTGCCGCTGCGGCCGTGGGTCGGCGCGCGGCGGCCGTTGATCAGCACCAGCGTGCTGTTCGGGCCGAGGCCGCGCAGCGAGGCGAACGAGGCGCCGCCGCTGACGCGGTCGGCGTCGGGGCCGAACACGTTATTGCCCGACGTCGGGTTGTCGACGCCGGTGCCGTTCGCCGAGATCACGCTCATCAGCTGCTCGGCCGAGGTGATGCCCTGCTTCTGGAGCGTGTCGAAGGTGATGACCTGGACCGGCAGTGCGCCTTCCTTGGCGACGCGCTTGATGCTGGAACCCGTAACTTCGACGCGTGCCATCGGGGTGCTTGGTTGTGCGTCCTGGGCAACCGCCGGGGCGACGACCCCAATCAGGGCAATCAGGTGTGCTAGCTTCTTTAACTTCACGCGTCTCTCCTAAGGTTTCGGGCGATCTTGAATGGTGCGGCAAATGCGTCGCTTTGGCCTGCCTTAAGTCCTTACATTAAGGTAATTACATTAAGGCATGGTTTTTTGAGAGTACGCCTGGCCCCGGGCGTCATCCAATGAATAAACCGGCGGGAAGTATAACTTCCTGGAATGTTTATAGAAGGAAAATTGGCCTGTCCAGTCGCGCTACCGGGCGGAACGTGACCTTTGCGCAACATCAACGTCCAAATAGCGCCAGGACGTGAATTCCACGGGGTGCCGCTTGTAGTTTTTAAGCCACGGGTGCCGGATATCGGCCGAGACCGCATGGGTCAGCGGCACCCAGGGGTTGTAGGCGTGGATCAGCTGGTTCATTTCGAAATACAACTGCTGGCGCGCGGGGCCGTCAGTCAGCTGGCGCGCGGCTTCGTAGCGGGCGTTATAGGCCGGCAAATTAAAGCGCGCGTAGTTGGCGCGGCCCGCGTTCGGGCCGTAGAGCAGCTGGTAAAAATTGTCGCCGTCGGGGAAATCGGCGATCCAGTTACTTTCGAACATGGTCACCTTGCCCAGGCGCGAAGCCTTGATGATCTCGGTCTTCTTGTCCGACCGGAACACGACACGCAGGCCGATCGCGTTCAGCGACTTTCTCCACAGCTCGTCGCGCAGGCGCCCGCCGACGGTGGCCTCGCTGTGCATGGTGAGCGTGAGCGGCTTGCCGTCGGGCGCGCGCCGGAATCCCTCGCTGTCGCGCTTATCGTAGCCGTGGCGGTCCAGTAAAGCGTTCGCCAGCGCCGGGTCGTAGGGCACCGGGCTGCGGTAAGCGGGGTCGTAGCCGAGCACGTTCGGCGGCAGCGGCGACTCGGCCTTGATGGCAAAGCCGCGTTTCAGCAGGGCGATGTCTTCGGCACTGTTGTAGGCCAGCGCAATCGCGCGGCGCAGGGCGATCCGGTCCTTGCCATAACCGCCGAGCACCGGGTCGTTCATGTTCATCCACATGTAATAGGTCTGCAGCACCGGGAAGCGCGACAATTGCATGCCGCGCGCGCGCAGTTCCGGCTTCAGTTCGCCGTTCTCGATCACCATGTCGGTCATCGATTCCGGCACCTGCTCGAGGTAGTCGTACTCGCCGTTGAGGAAACCGAGCATGCGGCCCTGGAATTCCTCGGCAATCTTGACCTCGACCCGGTCCACGCGCGGCAAGCGTTTTCCTGCGAGGGCCGCGGCGATCGCCCGGTCTTGCGGGTCGGCGCCGGGCGTCGCGTCGAACACGGCCGTCGAATACGGATTGGCCAGCAGCACGATGCGGTCGCTTCGCTTCCACTCGCCGATCATGAAGGGACCGGTGCCGACCGGATGGTTGCCGGCCTGGCCCGGATAGGCCTCGATGACTTCGCGCGCCACCACGCTCGACGCCGGTGTCGCCATATAGAACAAGAAATTGTTGTCGGGTTCCTTCAGGCGGATGCGCACCGTGTACCGGTCCGGCGCGGCCAGTCCTTCAACGGGCGTGTCGACGCTGAACCTGGTTTTCAGGGCCTCGTCGCCGACGATCTTGCCGTCGAACATGTACGCCCAGGGCGACTTCAAGGTCGGGTCGTACAGCCGTTTCAGGCTGTAGACGACATCCTGCGCCGTCATTTCGCGCTTTTTCCCTTTAAAAGCCGGGTCCGGCGTGAAATGGATGCCGGGGCGGATGCGGAAGGTATACGTGCGGCCGTCGCTGCTCACTTCCGGCATGGCCAGCGCCGTGTTCGGCCGCAGTTTCACGGGACGCGCCAGGTAGTCGTAGCGCAGCAAGGGGTCGAACAGGTTTTCCAGCAGCGACAGGGTCGCAATGTCGGACGCCGCAGCCGGGTCGAGCCCGGTTTCGCTGGTGGACAGGAACATGCGCAGGGTTTTCACCGGCGCCGTCGCCGTCTGCGAGGCTGGGGCCTGGGCGGCGCACGGCAGCGCCAGCGCCAGGGCGCTCGAGGCGAACAACAGGGAAGAGAGCGCGGTGCGAAGTGTCATGGAGGCAGGTCATCGATAAGCTTGCGTATCATATGCGCGGCACGGAGGCAGGGCAAACGAAACGACATCCTGGCCTCATAACTTTTCAACATGGCGCGAATGCATTCTTTCATCCTTGCAGCTTGCTCTGCGCCTATACTCTTCGCTGCACAATCGTGCGCATGACCTGCCGTGGCCCTGCCCGGCGTTTGGACAGCATACAGAACGGCGAGCTCGCGGCCGCGGCCGCAGCGACGCCCGATCGGAATCACTCATGGCATTGAATTACATCTGGACCGGTTTTTTCCTCGTCGGCTTCGTCGCGGCGCTGGCGCAATGGCTGTTTCTCGGCGACGCGGAAATTTTTAAACGCGTGATCGACGGGACGTTTACGTCGGCCAAGATGGCGGTGATGGACATCGCCCTGCCGCTGGCCGGCGTGATGACCTTGTGGCTAGGCATCATGAACGTCGGCGAGAAGGCCGGCGCGATCAACCTGTTCGCCCGCATCATCGCGCCCTTCTTCTCGCGCATCTTCCCCGGGGTGCCGCGCAATCACCCGGCCAACGGCCACATGGTGATGAATTTTTCAGCCAACATCCTCGGCCTCGACAATGCGGCCACGCCCTTCGGCCTGAAGGCGATGGAAAGCCTGCAGACACTCAATCCGCGCAAGGACGAGGCCAGCGACGCCCAGATCATGTTCCTGGTGATCCAGACCTCGGGCCTGACCGTGATCCCGCTGGCGATCATGGCCCAGCGCGCGATCCTGGGTGCGGCCAATCCGGCCGATGTGTTTATTCCGACCCTGATCGCGACCTTCTGCTCGACCCTGACCGGCATCGTTGCCGTCAGCCTGCGCCAGCGCATCAACCTGTTCCACCCGGTCGTGTTCGGCTGGATCGGCGGCCTGACGGCCGTCATCGGCGCCCTCGTGTTCTACATCACGAATTACCTTAACAAGGCCGAGATCGAGCTGTTCTCGATCGTCGTCGCCAACCTGATCCTGTTCTCGATCATCGCCGCCTTCATGGTCGCCGCGCTGCATAAGCGGGTGAATGTGTTCGAAGCCTTCATCGAGGGCGCCAAGGGCGGCATCGAGACCTCGCTGAAGATCATCCCCTACCTGGTCGGCATGCTGGTCGCCATCAGCGTGGTGCGCAATTCCGGCATCCTGGGCATGATCGTCAGCGCCTTTGCCTGGGTCTTCACCCAGCTGGGCCTGCCGACCGACTTCGTCGGCGCCCTGCCGACTGCCCTGATGAAGCCGCTGTCGGGCAGCGGTTCGCGCGCCATGATGATCGATGCGATGACGACCTATGGCGTCGATTCCTTCGTCGGCCGCCTGGCCTCGATCCTGCAAGGCGCGGCCGATACCACCTTCTATATCGTGGCCCTGTACTTCGGCTCGGTCGGCATCCGCAAGACCCGTTACGCGATCGGCTATGGCCTGCTCGCCGACCTGGCCGGCGTCATCGCCGCCATCTTTGTCGCTTACCTCTTCTTCGCTTAGTCAAAATTGAACAGGATCCCCATGTTGCGCCCGTCTCATCCGCTTCGCCTGGCCCTCGTCGCCGCCCTTTGCGCCTGCCTGCCCGCCCGTGCCGAGTTGCCGGAACCGGTGCTGCGCGTCCTGGCCGAACAGGGCCTGCCGCCCACCGCGGTCGGTGCGCTGGTGCTGCGCGGCGACCAGGTCGTCCTGGCCCACGAGGCCTCGCGCCCACTGCAGCCGGCCTCGACGATGAAACTGGTGACCACCCTGGTCGGCCTCGAGCACCTCGGACCGGTGTTCCGCGGACGCACCGAGCTGCTGACGAACGGCGAACTGAAAAACGGCGTGCTCAAGGGTGACCTGGTGCTGCGCGGCGGCGCCGACGCCGATTTGTCGGGCGAGGTGTTGGAGGGCATGCTGCGCGCCCTGCACAATGCCGGTATCCGCCGCATCGAGGGCAACCTGGTACTCGACCGCGCGCTGTTCAATCCGGCGCGCACGGACGTGAACGTGCCGCCCTTCGACGAGTCGCCGGAGGCGTATTACAACGTCATTCCGGACGCGCTGCTGGTCAACAAGAACATGCTGCAGATCGACATGCGCTCGACCGACAAGCGGATCGCGCTCGACATGCAGCCGGCCCTGCTCGGGGTGACGATCCGCTCGAACATGACTTTGATCGACGCCGATTGCGCCAAGTGGGAAGACGGCTGGAAGCTGCCGGAAGCCGTGCGCGGCAAGGACGGCAAGCTGCAGGTGGTCCTGCACGGCACCTATCCGAAGAACTGCGCCAAGACCAACAGCATCAACGTGCTCGACCGCGACGACTACATCGACAGCTTGTTCCGCCTGAAATGGAAGCAGCTCGGCGGCAAACTGAGCGGCAAGACGGTCGAGGGCAGCACGCCGTTTGATGCGCGCCTGCTGGCCGAACACAAGTCGCGCGCGCTGCCGGAAATCGTGCGCGACACCAATAAACCGTCCGACAACGCGCTGGCGCGCACCGTGTTCCTGAGCCTGGGCGCGCTCGAAGCCGATCCGCTGCTCGGCAGCAAACCCCTGCCGGCGCTGGACGGCCAGACGACCACCATGCGCGCCGACGCCGCGGTGCGCAACTGGATGCGCGTGCGCGGCATCGACGACACGGGGCTCGTGATCGAAAACGGTTCCGGCCTGTCGCGCCTCGAACGCATCAGTCCGCTGCAAATGGGCGGCCTGCTGCGCGCCGGGCTGCGCAGCAACTGGGCGCCCGAATTCATGGCCAGCATGCCGATTGCCGCGATGGACGGCACCATGCGCCGCCGCCTGAACGGCAGCCCGGCCGCGGGCCGTGCCCGCCTCAAGACGGGGACGCTGCGCAATGTCGTCGCCGTCGCCGGTTACGTGCCGGATGCGAGCGGCGTGCAGCACGTGGTGGTTGCCATGGTCAATGACGACCTGGCCGGAGAAGGACGTGGGCGTGCCGTGGTGGACGCGCTGGTTGACTGGGTGGCGCGCCTGGGGGCGGTGCCGGCGCCAGGGGTGGGTGCAGCGGTGGCGGCGCCGGCGCCGTCGCCGGCGGTCCAGGCCGCTGTTCAACGCTGATTGCGGCGGCGGGCAGCGAGCCGCTGCTTCGGCGGCAGGCGTTAGCCAGGCAAGTGTGGTGGCGCCGGCGGCTTTTCCTTGCTTAGGCGCTCTTCGGCGCGATTGTTGGATGGCTGGTAGTGCGGCTGTGCTACGGCTGCAAAACGGTGGAGTCAGGACGCCACCCTACGGGGTTGCGGGCAGAAGCGCAGGTTGTCGAAGACACCGAGGAGCAGGGCGTCGCCGTCGTCGAAACCTGCCGCGGCACCGCGCAGGCTTGCCAGTTCGCGCGGCAAGGGCCATTGCTCCAGCGCGGTCGTGGCGGCGATGGCCGCATAGGCCAGCGCCAGCGGGTATTCGGCGTCGTTCTTGAGCCCCCCAGGCGCTGCGTAGGCAATGCGGTACAGCTCGTCCAGCACGGACGAGTCCAGGTAGCTGACGCCGTCGCGCAGGTCGATTTCGCAGGGCCAGTCCAGCGAATGGCCGTCGTAGGATGGTCCGCTGGCGACATACATATCGCTGCTTGCCCCCTTGTCCTCGCGGATCGGGTTGACGAGGCCGAACCAGAGTCCGTGGTGCCCCGCATGGAGCGCCCCTTCCCGCCTGGCAGCGCCCAGCCAGCGCGTCAATGGCGCCAGGTCCGCGTCGAAATCGACGAGGCGCAGGCAAGCCCAGTCGGGGTGCGGCAACTGCCGCTCGCATTCGTCGATGACCGCATGCATGCGCTGGCCGATCGTTCCCCTGGCGGCGATGGCGCCAAGCAGGCTTTTGTACAACAAATTGACATCATACGGCGGCATAGGGTTCCTTGAGTGATGGCGCGAGGACGCACCGGCTCCTGGCCAAGTGCGTCGCCTGCGCCTGCATCGATACGATGACAGGCCAGTCGGTCTTGAACTTTTCTTTCAAAAACTGCCGTAAATGAAAGAATATTTCATAGGCACGGTCAGCCGTCAGGGCTTGGCCATTTCGCTGGCGCGGGGTGCGGTGCCGACCGGGTCGAGCCAGGGTGCGCCGGCGACGTCGGGTTTGGCTTCGACCAGCGCCACCTGGGCGTTGGTGGTCTGGCGGATCGTGCGCACGATGTCGAGCATGGTCTTTTCGACGTATTTTTCGGGCGTGCCCATGACCATGCCGGTGGCGCGCCGCGGCCACGCGAGCCAGCCGCCCTCCTTCTTGCTGAAGGCGGCGTACATGTCGAGGTGGTAACCGCTCTTGTACGGGTACAGGCAGGCGACCAGCTGCATGTCCTGGCTGCCGCGCACGTCGGGCCTGGCGTTCGCGGTCCAGCTGGCGCCCTCGCAATTCGGGCCGCGCGCCGTGCCTGGGGCTTCCGTCAGCTTGAAGCGGCCGGGCTGGTCTTGCAGTTGCGTCGCGTCGATCGGCGGCGTAGTGAGCGTGGCGTTGCTGATGTTGTGGCTGATGCCATCGCTGGCGGCGCGCATCACGGCGGGCGCCGCTGCATCGGTCTTGATGTCGAACACGCGGACATATTCCACCGTCCGGTCCTGTGCGACGAACATGTCGCCGGCCGCCGTGCCGCAACCGGCCAGCGCCGAGCCCACGACAGCGGCCACCATAAAGCTTTTCATGACGCACCTCTCTTGTCCGTTGAAAGAATGGTTCTTGCGGGAGAGGAAGCGGGCTGAAGCGTCAAGCCCGGGCATCAACCTCTCGTCGGTATTGAGAGATTGTCCCGGTCGGAGAATGCACGAAGGCTGAGAAAACTCAAGTGTGCGCGCCGCAGCGGAAAAGGTCGGCCGCGGCGCAGGCCTCAAACGGCGAACTGCGGCGCTTGTTACAACACGCGCCGGAAGGTGGCGCGCACCCGTTCGCGGTCGCCGCAGTCGAAATGCCACCATTCGGTATTGATGCCGACAAAACCGGCGCCGAACATGGCCTCGCGCAGCAGGCGGCGGTTCGCCACCTGCCCCTCGTGCAGCCGGCCGGCGGCCAGGAAACCCTCTTCCAGCGCCGGGTGCGACAAATCGGTCATGTCGTCGAAACCGGTGCCCATGTCGAGCTCGGCACCCTGCGGGTCGAGGATGGTGAGATCGAGCGCCATGCCGTAGGAGTGGATCGAGCCGCGCGCCGGATTGGCGAGATACATCTGCAGGCCGGTGCCGTCCAGCGCATCCCAGAGCTGCTGCTGCACGCGCTGCGGGCGCAGGGCGTCGAGCACGAGGATCGTGTGGCCGGGCGCGCGCGCGGCCAGCCAGGCCACCGCCGTTTCCAGCGCGGCCGCCGCATCGCGGTGCAGCCAGGCGCAGTCGAAGGGCGAATACAGGTCGCGCCCGACAAAATTGTTGGGGCCGGCATAACGCAGGTCGACCTGGATGCCGGCGATCGAGGACAGGTGGCGAAACTCCGGGCTGGCGGCAATCTCTTCGCTGGCCACGCTCGGGAAGGGCGTGGCCTGGCTGCTTACGTCCATACTTACTGACATCCTTTTTCGAGAAGGGCGCGGGCGGTCGCGCCGATGCAATTGGCCAGTTCGCGGGCCCCGTGCGACAGCGGCGCGTGGCTGGCCGTCAGCAGGAACAGCTGCACCGGAATGGCCGGCTCCCACTGGCGGCGCTGGACCTTGCCGGCCGTGGCCGAGGCGGCCGTGAACGGGTCGAGCAGGGCCGTGCCGGCGCCCGCCTCCACCAGCGAGCGCGCGATCTGGTAGGTTTGCACCACGGTGTGGAACACGGGCGTGACGCCCTCCGCTTCGCAGGAAGCGAGCACCAGCTCGCCCAGCGGGTCGTTGTCGGCCAGGCCGATCAGTTCGCCCGTGAGGCCTTCGGGGCCGATCGGCTGCGCGCACTCGGCCTCGCTCCAGGTGCCATGGGGCGCCATCACGGTCAGCATGCCCTGGGCGATCGGCTCGGCGACGATGCCCGGATGGCGCGGGTCCTGCAGCGACAGGGCAAGGTCGGCCTCGCCCAGGCGCAGGGCGTTGACGATTTCGGTGGTGTGGTAGGTGGCCAGTTCACAGCGCGTCTGCGCAAAATCGTGGCGCCAAGCCGTCATCGCCTGCGGCAGCACGCTGATCGCCAGGGTCGGCGTCGACACCAGGCGCACGGTCTCGACCGCGCGCCCTTTCAGGCTGGCGGCGAGGCGGCGGATCCCCTGCAAATCGCGGTTGAGCTTTTCGGTCTCGGCGAACAGGCGGTGCGCTTCCGGTTTCGGATACAGCTTGCCGCGCACGCGCTCGAACAGCGGCATGCCCAGCTGCAGCTCGGCGTGCTGCAGCACTTTCGTCACCGCCGGCTGCGAGATGTGGAGAACCTGGGCGGCACCGCTGATGGTGCCGACCTGCATGATTGCGTGAAAAACTTCGATGTGGCGCAGGCGCATTGCTTCAATCCTTCAACGAGACACCCGCGCAAGGCGCGGATGGGCCGAAGGATACAGGGAAAAGGAAGTGGCGGCGATTGTCATTGTGGGCTCGCTGCAACCGGTACCGGTGGCGCCGGCGGCGCGGCCTGGGGTACCGCGGGTGCCTGCGGGGCTGCCGGGGTTGCCGGCAGCGGCGGCACGTCCGGCGTCGCCGGCACCGGTGGCACGGCTGGCGTCGCCGGCACCGGTGGCACGGCTGGCATCGCCGGCAGCGGCGGCACGGCCGGGGTTGCGGGCACGGGTGGCACGGATGGCGTCGCCGGCAGCGCTGGCGCGGCCGGGGTTGCCGGCACCGGCGGCACGGCCGGCTGGAGGTTCGGGTCGACCGGCACTGCCGATTCCGGCTGGACCGGACGGTAGATCGGGACCGGCGCCGCCGGCACGGCCGGCAGCGGCGCGTTGGCCGGCGTGGTCAGCACTTCCAGCAGGGACGCGGTTTCCGCGTCCGGTTCGCCGGCAATGTTCGATGGCCGGTATTTCATCTGGAAGGCGGAAATGACGGTACGGGTCGGCTGGTCGAAGACGCCGGTCTGCGCCAATGCAAAACCATGGCTCGCCAGTTTCTTCTGGAACCAGAAGGCATCCGGCGCCTGGATATTGAACACCTGGCGCACCGCGGCCACGCGGTTCGGGTCCGGCCACACCACCAGGCCGGCCTGCGCCAGCTGGTACCAGGGGAAGGCCGGGCCCGGGTCCTGCTTGCGCAGCGGGGCGATGTCGCTGTGGCCGAGCACGTTTTCGGGCGCGATCTTGTGGCGCTCGACGATGCCCTTGATCAGCGGGATCAGGGCATTGATCTGCGACTGCGGGAAGGACGGGTAGACGCGCCCGGCCGGGGTGTCCTTCCACCCCGCGTTCACGATCTCGATGCCGATCGAGCTGTTGTTGAGCTGGGTATACCCCTTCCAGCTCGAGTTGCCGGCGTGGTAGGCGGTGCGGTTTTCGTCGACCAGGCCGTAGATGACGGGTTGCGGATCGTCGGTCACCAGGTAATGGGAGCTGACCTGCTGCTGGGTCAGGATCTTGATCGAGGTCGGCTTGTCGGCCACGGTGTAGTGCAGCACCAGGAAGCGCACGCGGCTGGACTGGCCGACGGCGTTATACGTCTTGTCGATGTTGTCCAACGGTCCGGTAGCGCAACCGGCCAGCAGGGCGGTCAGGAGGGTAGCTGCAATTTTTTTCATCAAGCGTCCATCAATCATAAAAATTCAGTTCGAAGCACAATCGCGCGCTGCCAGGCGCGCGGCGGCGTGGTGGGCGCGCGTTGCGGTCTGCGTCACCCGGGTCCCGGGCGCCAGGGCGGCGCGCATGGCGGCGGCGATCGACGGGTGCAACTCGGCGGCGCGGCCCGACAGCACCACCGGACGCGGCCCGAAGCGCCGGATCAGCGCCTGCGCCAGTCGCGCCAGTTCGCGGCCCGCTTCCTGCAGGATCGCGGCCGCCGCCGGGTCTTGTTCGCCCGTCGCGGCCACGGCCAGCGCCAGCTTGCCGACCTCGCCGCGCTCCTGGCCGTAGATGAACTGGCGAGAATAAGCCCAGTCCGATCCGCCGACGTGCTCGAAGACGGCGCGCGCCATCGGCGAATCTTCCCAGCAGCCGGGCTGCTCGTCTTCGTTGCGCCAGATGTGGCGCAGGGCTTCGCGGGCGATCCAGAAGCCGCCGCCGCCGTCGTCGAGCACGACGCCGCGCCCGCCGGCGCGGTGGAATTGCCCGTCGGCGTCGATAAACGCGCCGATCGATCCGGTACCAGCATAGACCAGGTAGCCTTCGCCTGGCGCGAAGCTGGCGCGGTAGGCGATGTCGATGTCGTTGCACATCGCCACCGCCTCCGGCGCGATGCCGAGCAGGTCCGCCAGCCAGCGCTGGAGTTGACCGCCCTCTCCGCCGAAACCGGTGAGGCCGGCGCGCACGCGGCCCGGCCGGGCGACGGCCAGCACGGCGCGCGCCAGCTCCGCAAAGGTGGCGTGGACGCTGGCGCGGCCGTCCGGCTTGCCCATCTGCAGGGCAGACAGGCCGGCGACCGTGCCTTCGGCCAGCAGCGCGCCATCGCGCGCCGCCAGCGCCCAGCGGGTCTGGGTGCCGCCGGCGTCGATGCCGAGGCCGATGCCGGCGTCAGCTTGTGGATTCAACATGGCTTTTTCTTATGTCCTGGCTGGGCGAACGATCGTCCGCCCATTGAACGCGTGGACGGCATAGCCGTCCACCCTACGTACACATTTACGCCTTGCCCCATACCAGCACGCGGTCGCTCTCGACGCCGAGGCGGTCGACCGCACCGACGAACACGGCATCGGCCGCGCCGAGGCGGGCGTCGTCTTCCAGCGTCCACGTCACCTGCGAGGCCGGCACCACCTTGAAGCGCCATTCCTGGCCGTGGCGCGCCCAGACCGTGTACAGCGCGTTCGCCTTGCCGGCGGTCAGTTTCAGCTCGACACCTTTAACCGTGCGCAGGGCTTTCACGCGCGGGATGCCCGGCTTGACGTTGCCGAGCCAGGGCGTGGCCGGCACCAGGGCGGGCGTCGCATAGGTGCTTGTCCTGAGCTGGTCGCTGATGCCCTTGCGGTTCTGCATCAGGGCCGCCATGCTGAAGTGGACGTGGCCGGCGGCCTGCGGACGGGCGCGGGTGGCCTCGATCTGGTCGACGATTTCCTGCGGCTGGTAGTCCTTGCTCGGCGCGCCGATGCGGCTGGTGAACAGGCCCGGCCACATATGGCGGCCCATCGTGTTCTGGCCGATCCAGTAGTCGAGCAGCACATCGAAGGCCTGCGCCGTCTGCGCGCGCGGCCAGTACAGCTGCGGCGTGAAATAGTCGAGCCAGCCCTTTTGCAGCCACAGCTCGGCGTCCGCGTACAGCTTGTCGTATTGCGAGAAGCCGGCAATGCCGGGCGGGCGGCGGTCCGGACGGCCCAGGCCGAACGGGCTGATGCCGAAGCGCACCCAGCTCTTTTCGCGGTGGATGCCGGTGTACATCCGTTCGATCAGCTCGTTGACGTTCTGGCGGCGCCAGGAAGCGCGGTCGAGCTTGCCGCCACGGGCGAGGTAGCGCTCCCAGGCCGGCGTGTCCGGGAAGTCGAGCTCGGCCTTCGCAGCCGGCTTGCCGTCCAGCGCGGCCTCGTTGCCGGCCACGGCCGGGGTGGCCTCGATCGGGTAAGGATAGAAATAATCGTCGATATGGACGCCGTCGATGTCATAGCGGCGCACCACGTCGAGCACGACGTCGAGGGTCTGCTTCGATGCCGATTCCTCGCCCGGGTCCATCCACATGAACTTGCCATAGCGTTTTACGGCCGACGGATTGGAACGGGTGATGTGGTTCGGCGCGGCCGGCGAACGAGCGTTGTCGTGGCGCGCGCGGTAGGGGTTGAACCAGGCGTGCAGCTCGAGGCCGCGCGCATGCGCTTCGGTGACCCAGAATTTCAGCGGGTCGTAGAAGGGCTGCGGCGGCTGGCCCTGGGCGCCGGTCAGGTATTCGGTCCACGGCTCGATCTTCGAGGGATAGATGGCGTCGGCCGACGGACGCACCTGCAGCACGATCGCGTTCAGGTTCATGGCTTTGGCGCGGTCGAGGATGGCGATCGCCTCGGCCTGCTGCTGGGCGGCCGTCAGGTTCTGCTTGGTCGGCCAGTCGATGTTGGCGACCGTCGAGACCCAGGCGGCGCGGAATTCGCGCGGGGCCGCCGGCGGCAGGCTGCCGCCGGCGACGATGGTGCCGGCCGCGGTGGCGGCGCCCTTGTTCGGGGTTGCACAGCTGGCCAGCAGGCCACTCATTGCCAGCATGCCGGCCAACGCGAATGCGCGTTTTTTCAAATCAGGTTGCACTACCGCTCCCTCTTCATTAATCACGATTAAACTTTTACAAATATTTTTTTACGCCACATGCCCCACGCAATCGCGAACATGCACGCATTAAACAGCAGCGCATACAGCACCGAGGTATTCACGGCGCCGATCGGCAGGTCGCGGATCGGCGCATATAAGGTGCGGCCGAGCGACACCGTGCCGCCATCGGGCTGCGCCAACTTAATAGAACCAAACATCTTCGCCACCAGGCCCGAGAATGCGAAGATGAACAGCGCATTCATGCCGTAGATCTGGAACGGACGCGTCCAGCGCGCCGCCGCCTCGCGCAGGTCCCGGTAGGGGTTCACGTCGAGCAGCCAGAAGAAGGCGGAGAATACCAGCAATGCCCAGCCCGTCATCAGGAGACAATAGGAAGGCGTCCACAGGCTTTTGTTGATCGGCATGAGGACGGCGTCGCAGATCACGCCGAGCCAGACGAACAGCAGGCCGGCCAGCAGCAGCCAGACGGTCTGTTCCATTCGGCTCAGGCTGCTCAGCAGGAAGCGCCCGGCCAGCACGCCCAGCAGCTGGCTGCACAGGGCGGGCAGCGTCGACACCAGGCCTTCCGGGTCCCAGGTCTTCGATTGCACCCACATGTGGCCGTCCAGCACCATGCGGTCGACATACGCGCCGAAATCCTTGCCGGGCTCGAGCACGCCGGCGCCGATCCCCGGCACCGGATAGAACAGCATCAGGGCGCTGTACAGCGCCAGCAAGCCGAAGATGATGGCCGCCTGCAGGCGCCAGCCGCAATACACGACGATCGGCGCCGCCAGCAGGGTGCACAGGGCAATGCGCTGCAGCACGCCGGGGATGCGCACGGTACCGAAATTAAAATGCGGGATCAGGTTCAGCAGGAAGCCGATCAGGAAGATCAGCATGGCGCGCTTGGCCAGCTTGGTCAGCAGGCGTGGTTTATTGGCGCCGGCAGCGGCCAGGCGGCCCAGCGACAGCGCCATCGAGACGCCGCCGATAAACAGGAAGAAGGGGAAGATGGTGTCCGTAAAGGTCCAGCCGTGCCACTTGGCGTGGGCCAGTTGCGAATACAGGTTCGACCAGTCGCCGGGATTGTTGACCAGCACCATGGCGGCAATGGTGAAGCCGCGGAAGGCGTCGAGCGAATTGAGGCGGGCGGGGGTGTCGCGCAGGGCGGCGGGAGTGTCCAATGTCGTGTATGTATGCAGTGGCCTGGCATGCAGGCGTGTGTTGAACGCGTGGAGTAAGTCAGGCTGGGGCCTGACTTACGAGCCGTCCACGTTAAAGCCGCTATTTCTTCCCGAATTCGGGATCGATCTTCACCAGCGCGGCCATGATGAAGGCCGGGATCGTCGCGATACAGACCCAGATGAAGAAGTTTTTATAACCCAGGTATTCCTGCAAATCGCCGCTCCACATGCCCGGCACCATCATGCCGAGCGCCATCAGGCCGGTGCAGATCGCGTAATGCGCCGTCTTGTGCTCGCCGTCGGAGACCATGATCATGTACAGCAGCAAGGCCGTGAAGCCGAAGCCGTAGCCGAACTGCTCCACGGCGAGCGACGCGCAGATCAGGTAGAAGCTCTGCGGCTGTGCTTGCGACAGGTAGACGAACACCAGGTCAGGCAAGTGCACCGCGAACACCATCAGCCACAGGCAGCGCTTGAGGCCGAGACGAGAAATCAGGAAGCCGCCGGCCAGTCCGCCCAGGGTCAGGAAGATGATGCCGATGGTGCCGTAGGCAACGCCGTACTGCGCCGTCGTCAAGCCGAGGCCGCCTTCGCTGACCGGGTCCTTGAGGAAGGGTGCCACCAGTTTCAGCAACTGGGCCTCGCCCAGGCGGAAGGTCAAGATAAAACCGAGGATCAGCCAGATGTCGCGCTTGCGGAAGAAGGCGCCGAAGGTGCCGAAGAATTCGCGCAGCGGGTTCGAACCCGGCGCCACGGCGCGGTCGCTTTCCGGTCGCGGCAGCACCATCTGGTGCCAGGCAAAGGCGGCGGCGAACACGCCGGCCAGCACGAAGAAGACGATCGACCAGGCCTGGTGCGCGTCGCCCAGCGAGACCGCCAGGTAACCGGCCAGCACCACCAGCGGCCCCTGCCCGGCCAGCGTCGCCAGTCGATAAAACGTGCTGCGCACGCCGACGAAGGCCGCCTGGTCCTTCTGGCGCAGGCCGAGCATATAAAAGCCGTCGGCCGAAATGTCGTGCGTGGCCGAACTGAAGGCCATCAGCCACATGACGGCCAGGCTGACCGAGAAGAAGGCCGGCAAATGCAGCACCGTCCCCACCGCGACCAGCGAGGCGGCCACGGCCAGCTGCAGCGCCACCGTCCAGCCGCGCTTGGTGCCGAACATGTCGACCACGGGCGACCACAGCGGCTTGATCACCCAGGGCAGGTACAGCAGGCTCGTATAGAAGGCGATGTCGGAGTTCGACACCCCGAGGTCCTTGTACATGATGACCGACAGGCTCATCGCGACAACGTAGGGGATGGCCTGGGCAAAATAGAGCGACGGCACCCACAGCCACGGACTGTTCGCTTGCTTGGTTTGCACAACTGCTTGCTTGGTATGCATAAGGCTTTTCGTGATCGGCATCGGGTTGGCCAGCGGCGCGGCGGCACAAGCCGCGCCGGTCGATCTGGCCTGGGGGGCTTACTCGGCGAGCGCCTGGCGCACGCTGCCGTGCGCCTGTTCGAGCAGGGCCCGGGCCTGCTCGACACTGGTTTGTTTGGACAAGGCCACGATCGCGGTCTTGACGTGGAAATCGCACTGTTCCAGCACGCTTCTCGCCGCGGCCTCGTCGGCGCCGGTGGCGAACGAGGTCAAACGGATGGCGCGCAGTACCAGCTTGGCGTTGGTCGCCTTCAAGTCTACCATCAGGTTGCCATAAACCTTGTTCAAACGCACCATCAAGGCGCTCGAGAACGTGTTCAAGGCAATCTTCTGCGAGGTGCCCGCTTTCAGGCGGGTGCTGCCGGAAATGACTTCCGCGCCGGTGTCGAGGGTGATGCCGATTTCGGCCTCGTTGGCGACCGGCGCATCCGGGTTGTTGGCAAAGCCAATCGTCAGCGCGCCGGCTGCGCGCGCGGCGCGCAGGGCGCCCAGCACATAAGGCGTGCCGCCGGAAGCGGCGATCAGGAGCACGACGTCGTTCGGGCTCACGTCGATGGCGCGCAGGTCGGCCGCGCCCTGCGCGAGGTCGTCCTCGGCGCCTTCGACGGCGACGAACATGGCGTCGCTGCCGCCGGCCAGCAGGGCCACGGCGCGCCCGTGCGGCCAGGAGAAGGTCGGGTACAGTTCCACGCTGTCGAGCAGGCCCAGACGGCCCGAGGTGCCGGCGCCGACATACACCAGGCGTCCACCGGCCTCGATCCGCGGCAGGGCGGCCGCCACGGCGGCGGCCAGGCGCGGCGCGGCGGCGCGCACCGCGTTGACGGCGTTGAGCTGGTCGTCCACCAGCACGTTCACCAGTTCCGCGGTCGGATACTGGTCGAGCAGGGCGTGGTCCTGGGCTGGAGTTTCGGTGTTGAGCATGGTCGCGGCGCTTCAGTCGGAATTATCAATAGAACCAGTGTAATACCAATCCTGCAGGCTTTCCCATGAAAGGAAGGTCTGTCGTTATGCCGAAAGGTTATGCATGCCGGGCGTTCACGTAGGGGTTCTGCGCAGTTCGGCCACGAAATCATAATAATCGCTGCGGCAATACGAGTGGGTCAGCTCGACCGCCACACCGGACTCGAGATAGCCGACGCGGGTAATGAATAGTACCGCCTGCCCTTCCGGCACGCCCAGGCGCGCGGCCAGTTCGGCCGCTGCGTTCATCGCGCGGATGTGCTGCAGGGCGCGCACCGGCATCTGGCCGCTGCTGTCGAGGTGGGCGTACAGCGAGTTCGCCACCTCCTGCGGCTGCGGCAGCACCGAGGCCGGAATCACGCTGGTCTCATACGCCATCACGACCTCGTCGGCCAGGCGCAGGCGCTCCAGGCGCGCCACCCGCGCGCCGGGCGACAGGCCCAGCGCCAGCTGCTCGTCGGCATCGGCGGCCACGATCTCGCGCCGCAGCCAGCGCGAATTCGGCGTGTACCCGCGCTGCTGCAGCTGTTCCGAAAAGCTCGACAGGTTCGACAGGGGCTGCTCGATGCGCGGCGCGATGTAGTTGCCCGAGCCGCGCCGGCGCACCACCAGACCCTGCTCGACCAGCTGGTCGATCGCCTTGCGCGCCGTCACGCGCGACACGTCGAGCTGCTCGGACAGCGTGCGCTCGGACGGCAGCGCCTGGTCGGCCTGGTAGCGGCCCTCGCGCACGTCCTGGGTGAGTTTGCGCGCCAGCTGCATGTACAGCGGCGAATTGTCGTTTTCGTCGATCTTGAAGTCGGTAATCGGATGGCTCATGTTCTTGAAGGATGTGCTGGCGCCGCCAGTGTAAGGCAGCATGGCGCGGGCGGCCGCAAAATTGTTCCGATATTATCCGGGCTCGATAACAAATGCTTATGCGCCGCGCACGGCATTTCATTGGCGAGCCGGCGGGCCCCTCCGTAAGCTCATCAAGCGGACAACACAAAGGACTGGCATGAACGAAAACAGGCGCACGCTGCTCGGACTGGCCCTGCTGGGCGCGGTCGACCCTTTATTTGCGGCAGCCCCTGGCTCGGGTGCCGGGCCGGCCGGCAACCGTCAACTCGATGCGGCGCTGGCCGCCATTGCCGGCGATCCCGCCTGCGAACTGGCCAGCCTGTCGGTGCTGGCGATCCGTGCCGGCAAAGTCGCCTACGAGGGCCAGTTCGGCCGGCGCTGGATCGGCAACGGCGCCGCCCCCGACCTGCCGGCGAACCGCGACACCCTGTACCGGATCGCCTCGATTTCCAAGCTGATGACCACGCTCGGCCTGATGCGCCTGGTCGAAAGCGGCAAGCTCGCGCTCGACGCCGACGTCTCCGGCTACCTCGGCTTCAAGCTGCGCAACCCGCACTTCCCGCAACGCGCGATCACCCTGCGCCACCTGCTCACGCATACCTCCTCGCTGCGCGACGAGGCCGGCTATTCCTTCCCGGGCGGCACCGCCCTGCGCGACTTCCTCGTGCCCGGCAACCGCCTGTATGGCAGCGGCCAGATGTGGGCCGCGCAGGCCGGCCCGGGCGACTATTTTACGTACTGCAACCTCGGCTGGGGCCTGATCGGCACCCTGATGGAGCGGGTCACGGGCGAGCGCTTCGACCGCCTGATGGGCCGCCTGCTGTTGCAGCCGCTCGGGCTCGGCGCCGGCTATCACGTCGCCGAATTGCCGCCGGCGAGCCTGGCCAACCTGGCAAGCTTGTATCGCAAGCGCACGACGGACACCGAGCTCTGGGATGCGAACGGGCCGTGGATCGCCCAGGTCGACGACGTGCGCACGCGCCCGCCTGCGGCGCCGGCCGGCATCGAGCGTTACGTGATCGGCGACAACGCCACGCCGTTCAGCCCGACCGGCGGCCTGCGCATCTCGGCGCGCGACATGGGCGTGGTCATGCTGATGCTGATGAACGGCGGCGTGCACGCGGGCCGGCGCATCCTGGCAAGCGACACCCTCGAGCGCATGTTCGCGCGCCAGTGGACCGCCGACGGCAAGGGCGGCAACGGCGACACCCTGGACGGCTTCTTCAACTGCTGGGGCCTGGGCAATGCCCAATTCCCCGACCAGCCGGGCCTGCGCCTGGTCGAAGGCGGTTTCGATGCCGTCGGCCACCTGGGCGACGCCTATGGCTTGCGCTCGGTGTTCGCCTTTGACCGCAAACGGCAGAATGGAATGATCGTGCTGGTCGGCGGGACTTCGAGCGACCCTTCCATCCACAAGGGGCGGTATTCGGCGCTTGCCCGTTTCGAGGAAGCGATTTTGAGCAGCATGTTTCAACATGCCATCGGTGGCCCGGGACGGTAACACCCGCGAACATGCGCATGACTGCCGGTTATGGCGTGGCCTGTCACTTTCATTGGCACTGCGGGCCTGCCAGCCCTAAGCTGTTTTCCTTAGTCAGCAAACAAGAATAAAACATGCAGCAAGGGATGCAGCACAAGGTGCAACGACAGGGGCAGCACATCAGCGTGATCGGCGGCGGTGTCGTCGGGCTGACCTCGGCCTGGTGGCTGCTCGAAGCCGGCTTCCATGTCACCCTGGTCGAGCGTGCGGCCGATGTCGCCAGCGGCGCCAGCTACGGCAACGGCGGCCAGCTGAGCTACCGCTACGTCTCGCCGCTGGCCGATGCCGGCGTGCCGCTCAAGGCGATCAGCTGGCTGTTCCAGGAACACGGCCCGCTGCGCTTCAAACCCGAACTCGACCTGCGCCAGTGGACCTGGCTCGCCAGTTTCCTCGGCCAATGCACCTCCGCGGCGAATCGCCGCACCACGGCGAAATTGCTGCAACTGGGCGAACTGTCGCGCGCCGGCATGGCCGAACTGGGTCCGATCGTCGCACCCGGCGATTTCGCCTGGCGCGACGCCGGCAAGCTGGTGGTCTACCGCTCCTCGAAAATCTTCGAGCAGGCGGCCGGCAAGGCCACCGCCGGCGAAATCTGGAGCGGCGCCGAATGCGCCGCGCGCGAGCCCGCGCTGGCCGCCGCGCGCCACCTGCTCGCCGGCGGCATTTATAACCGCGGCGAGGCGGTGGCCGATTGCCACGCCTTCTGCGTCGCGCTGGCCGAGCGCGTGCGCGCCCATCCGCGTTTTGAGGGTTTTGTCCAGGCCGACGTGCGGCGCATGGTCGCCGCGGGCGGCAAGGTCACGGGACTGGAAACGAGCGCGGGCCTGCTCGGCGCCGACGCCTTCGTGCTGGCCGCCGGCATCCAGAGCCGCAACCTGGCCGCCCAAGTGGGCGTCGCGCTGCCGCTATACCCTTTAAAGGGCTACAGCCTGACGGCGCCGATCCGCGCCGGCGATACCGCCCCCGAGATCAGCGTCACCGACTTCGAGAGAAAAGTGCTGTACGCGCGCATCGGCGACAAGCTGCGCGTGGCGGCGATGGTCGACATGGTCGGCGAAGACCTGAGCCTGAATCCGAAACGCGTGAACAGCCTGACGCGCCAGGTGCAGGAAACCATGCCGCACGCGGCCGACTACGGGCAGATCGAAGCCTGGGCCGGCCTGCGTCCGGCAACCCCGAACAGCGCGCCAATCATCGGCGCCACGCCGCTGCCGAACCTGTGGCTGAACGTCGGCCACGGTCCGCTCGGCTTTACCTTTGCCGCCGGCACCGCGCGCCTGCTGACCGACCTGATCCAGGGCAAGGCGCCGCCCTTTGCGCTGGACATGCTGGCGCTGCGGCGCTGAGCGCCCGGCGCCTCCGGGCCGGGGCGCCCTGCGCTGCTACACTGGCGGATGTGTCAGCATAAAAAGGACGCGCCACCGCGACGGTGGCGAGCAACGATGTCAAACGAAGACAATCCGGCGCCGGCGCGCAAGGCGCCGCGCCTGCCGCCCAGGCCCGCCATTCACAGCTCGCCGGAACAAGCAGCCGCCCGCAAGCGCGCCCGCGAAGAGAAGGATGCGCGCGTGCGCGGGGTGCGTTCGATCGAGGAGATGCGGGAAGCGATCCGGCGCGCCGCACGCGACCTGCCGAGGATGAATGAGGTGCCGCGCGTGCGCCTGCTCGACGCCGCCGCATTCCGGGCACGCGCCGAACAAGGACTGCCCTTCCTGATCACCGGGCTGGTCGATAAATGGCCGCTGGCTGGCTTGTCGCCGCAGGTGCTGGGAGAACGTTTCGGCCACCTGCCGGTGCGGGCGCGGGTGGGCGACTACATCAACACGGCATTCGCGCCGGACCGGGCGATGCAGGACATGACGATGCGCGAGTACCTGGACTTGAGTGCCGCCAGCGCGGGCCTGCCGCCCTATCTCGGCAACCTGGAATTGCGCGAATTGAACCGCCTGTGCCACTGGCCGGCCTACTTCGACAAGATGGGGCCGCCGCGTTTCTGGATCGGCCCGGCGGGGACGGTGACGCCCCTGCATTGCGACTACGACGACAATATCTTTGCCCAGGTCTGGGGGACCAAGCGGATTTTCCTGGCGCCGCCGCACCACGACGTCTTCCTGTATCCGAGCGAAGCGAACGCGATCCTGTTCGGCTCCCCCTTCGATCCCGAAGCCCCCGATTTCGACCGTTTTCCGCTGGCGCGCCAGGCGGCGCTGGTCGAGTGCACCGTTGCGCCGGGTGAGATGCTGTACGTGCCGGCCGGCTGGTACCACCAGGTGCGCGCCTTGACGTTCTCTCTGTCTTCGAACCGCTGGGCCAGGGCGGTGCCGCTGGCCCTGCACGGGGATCAAGCGCTGAGCCTGTAAGGTAAGGCATGGTGGACCCGGGAGCGGTTCGCCGCCCGGTCCACCCTGCGGCCTTCAGTGGCCCGGGCCGCCCGGCCCGCCGCGCATCATCATGCCGGGGCCGCCCGGACGGCCGGCCGCCATGCTGCCGAAGCGATAGGACAAGCCGAGCGACACCATGCGGCCGTTGGAACGCTGGATGCTGTACTCGCGCAGGCGCGCCGTCTCGGTGATCGACTCCATCTTTTGCGAATCGAAGAGGTCGTTCACGTTCAGCACCATGCTCAGTGCCGGGGTCAGGTTGCGGCGGTAAGTGAAATCGGCGGTGCGCACCGGCTGGCGGTAGCCTTCGCCGAACAGCACCTTGCCTTGTGCGTTGAGGGCCAGCTGGAACTGGTTGCTCGGGTTCATCTGGTAGCTGATGCGGGCGCGTCCGGAGAGCGAGGTCGCATCGCGCTTGTCCTCGTTCGCGCTGCCGAGCACGGTCTGCTCGGTATAGCCGAGGTTGCCGCTGGCATGGACGGTCAGTTTCTCGGTAGCGCGGCCGCTGAAGGTGAATTCGAGCCCGCCCGAGCGGCTGCTGCCCTCGTTGTCGCGGGTGGTCAGCAGCACGTTGTCGCCGATGAAGTAACGGCGTTCGGAGATCAGGTCCGTATCGCGCCGCGCATACAGGCGGACGTTGGTGTCGACCTTGCCGAGTTTGGTTTCGACGCCGAGTTCGAGCGAATCGGAATTGGTCGGCCGCAGGTTCGGATTGCCCGACGAGACGTTGAATTCGTCGCGGTAGATGACGAAGGGATTCAGGTCGCCCGCGCCCGGACGGCGGATGCGGCGCGCGTAGCTCAAGCGCACGGCGGTGTCGTCCGACCAGTCGTAGCTGAGGAAGGCGCTCGGGATGGCGTCGAAATAGTCATTGCCGACACGGATGCTGGAGGTGACCTGGTGCATGTCGACGTCCGTGTACTCGCCGCGCAGGCCGCCCTGCACGCCCCACTTGCCGGACAGGCGCAACTGGTAGGTGCCGTACAGCGCGACCGTCGTTTCGTCGATCTCGAAGCGGTTGGTGCGCCCGGTATTGACCGTTTCACGCAGTGTGCCGTTGGCGATGTCGAAGAAGGCGTTGTCGAAGGCATTGCTGTTGCGCGCCACCTTGTAGCCCACCCGCAGGATGCCGCTTTCGCCGGGGCGGTCGTAGTCGCCGGTGAAATCGACGACGCGGGTGTCGTTGTCGTTGCGCTGGCGGGTCTGGTCGGCACTGGCGTTGACTGGCCGTACCGTATAGCGCCGCGTGTCGCGCGAGTCGGCCTCGAAGGCCGTGCCCGAGACGCGCAGGTCGAATTTCAGGTTCTCGCCGGGCAAGTTGCCCTTGTGGTCGAAGCGGGCGCCGAGGCTGTAGTTGCGGTTGCGTGCCTCGCGCTCGTTGTTGCGCAGGTATTCGTTGTCGACCGCGCCGGCCGCGTTCGCGCCGCGGTAGCGCTCGACCGAGTCGGCCTCGCTCGACACGCCGTTGAGCATGGCGGTCAGCGCCAGCACGTCCTTGTCGCCGAGGTTGTAGCTGAAGCTGCCGTTCATGCCGACGAACTCGTTGAGGTTTTCGCCCGACGACACCTGGCTGCTCGGCGCCACGCCGCCGTTGGCATCGATCCGTTCGCGCGTGACCTCACGCTCGGTGTCGTTTTTCTGGCGCCGCATGTAGATGCCGCCCTGCAGGCTCATGCGTCCAGTCGTATAGCTGCCGAAACTGCTCGCGTTGCCGCGGCCTTCGGTGCCGAGGTTGGCATTGACCGCGCCGAAACCGCCGGGGCGGCGCTCGCGCCGCATCACCAGGTTGATGATCGGGCCGCCGCCGCCTTCGTTGCCGAACTGCGCGCCCGGATTATTCAGCACTTCGACCGATTCCAGGTCGCCGGCCGGCAAGGCATTGATCGCCGCGGCCCGGTTCTCGCCCTGCATCATCGCCGATGGCTTGCCGTCGATCAGGATCTGGACATTATTCTTGCCGCGCAGGGTCACGTTGCCGTCCGCATCGACGGCCACCGAGGGCACCTTGTTCAGGGCGTCGCCCACCGAATCGTTGGACGAGGCAGGATCGCTTTTCACGTCGTAGACCTGGCGGTCGATCCGGTTCGAGGAACGCGCGCCGCTGACGGAGACCGTCGCCACGCCGGGTGCAGGAGCGGCATCCGGCGCCGCCGGCGCTGGCTGCGCGGCCGGTTGCGCGGCGGTTTGCGCTGGTGCGGCCTGTTGCGCTGGCGCTACTGCTGCGGCCTGCTGTGCGCCGGCGGCGGCGGGAACGATCAAGGCGCCGGCCAGGACCGGGCACAGGACGAGGGAACGATGACGCTGCAGGAGGGACGAAAGGAGGTCGGTGCGATGGGTCGAGGTCATGGACTGGCGTTGCACTTAAAAAATTGAGCAAACGCAATTGTCGCATGTAACTACTGCTGGAAAACACCTCGATACAAAGCGTTGCAATGCCGCCCCGACCCGGCGCCGGCGCCCCTTACGAGGGGCTGTGCGCCGGTACCCGGGTCAGCCGCATCGTGTAGTGCCGCGGTTGGCCGTCGGCGCTCCAGTGCTGGGTGGCCTCGAGCGTATCGGCGTCGATCCGGTGCCAGTTGAATTCGCTGGGCGCGCGCTCCGGCGCGAAGCGGGCGCTGTCGGGGCCGATGCTGGCAGCGCGCCACGTGAACTCTCCCCATTGCGACACCACTTCCCCTTCCTCGAAGCGGATGGTGCTGCCCTCGGTATGCCGCTCGAAGCTGTCGTCGGGATAACGGCGCGAGTGAAACACCGTCGGTTCGGGGCGGACATATTCTTCATAAAATTCCTTGCCGTCGGCAGTCACGCCTTTCCAGCGTCCTTCCAAAAATTTTAGCTGAGCAAAATCGTCGAGGCTGAACATGTGGGTCTCCCGCGTGGTTGGGCTTCGGGCGTTGCACTCGCGCGCCGTCGCAACGTAGGCCAAAGCTACCGGATCGACTATGATTAGGGCGCGCAATTACCAAAATCGCAACTCGGAGCGCCCGCCAAGGCCCTCGTGGCTGCGTTGCACAGCTCGCCCGAGGGCTTGCTTGGACGCTCTAAAAATCTGACTAAAAATTAATGGTCTTCATGAACCAGTACACGCTCGAACAAAAGTTCTTTCTCTTCCTGCTGGCGGTCGTCAGCCTGGCCTTCGGCTGGATCCTGTTGCCCTATTCCGGGGCGGTGTTCTGGGGCATCGTGCTGGCGATCCTGTTCTCGAGCCTGAACCGCCGGCTGCTGCGTGCGACCAAGGGCAAATCGACGCTCGCTGCCCTGATCACGCTGGCGTCCATCGTGGTGATGGTAATCCTGCCGCTGTCGCTGATCGCCGCTTCGCTGGTCGACCAGGCCTCGGCCGTCTATAGCCTGATCAGTTCCGGCGGCATCGATGTCGGCAAGTATTTCCAGCGCTTCATGGTCTCGCTGCCGCAATGGGTGCTCACGGTGCTCGAGCGCTTCGACCTGACCGATTTCGCTTCGCTGCAGGTCAAGCTGCAGGAAGGCGCGGCCCAGGCCAGCCAGGTCGTCGCGCGCCAGGCACTGCACGTCGGCAGCATGACCTTCGATTTCCTGGTTGGCCTGGTGGTGATGCTGTATTTGCTGTTCTTCCTGCTGCGCGACGGCCAGGCGCTGTCGAACCGCGTCAAGGATGCGTTCCCGCTGAGTCCGCACTACAAGCGCCGCCTGTTCAGCAATTTCACCACCGTCATCCGCGCCACCGTCAAGGGCAACGTGCTCGTTGCCATGGCCCAGGGCGCCCTCGGCGGCCTGATCTTCTGGTTCCTCGGCGTCCAGGCGGCGCTGCTGTGGGCGGTGGTGATGGCCTTCCTGTCGCTGTTGCCGGCCGTCGGCGCAGCCATCGTCTGGGCGCCCGTGGCCATCTATTTCCTGGCGACCGGTGCGATCTGGAAAGGGGTGGTCTTGATCGCCTTTGGCGTGCTCGTGATCGGCCTGGTCGACAACCTGCTGCGTCCGCTGCTGGTCGGCAAGGACACCAAGATGCCGGACTACCTGGTGCTGCTGTCGACGATCGGCGGCATGGCCCTGTTCGGCCTGAACGGTTTCGTGATCGGGCCGCTGATCGCGGCCTTGTTCATCGCCTCCTGGGACCTGTTCGCGTCGAGCGACGAATTCCACCCGAAATAGGCGCAAAGTCGGCCGCTGCGCAGCGCGGATTTTCCTGCGGCCGGGGTGAAACTGTGACATCATGCCGCACGTAAACGCCTCAGCCCGTCATGTGGGCATTTTCTCGCATACGCCATGCCGCCTGCCACCCTTCCGCCCCCAGGATCCGACCAGCACGCCAGTCCCGAGACACGCTTTCGCGAATTGTTCGAGCAGGCGCCGACCAGCATCCAGATCCTGGCGCCGAATGGCCGCACCGTGCGCGTCAACCGCGCATGGGAAGCCCTGTGGCAGGTCCCCGCCGGCTCCGCGCTGCACGCCTTCATCCTCAGCGCCGAGTACAGCCTGCTGACCGATGCCCAGCTCATCGCCAACGGCATCGTGCCTTACCTGCAGCGCGCGCTGGCCGGCGAATCGGTCGAAATTCCCGCGATCCACTACGACGTCGTCGAACTGGCCGGCAGCGGGCGCGCGCGCTGGGTCACCGCGCGCGCCCACCCGATCAAGGACAGCGCGGGCCGCACCCTCGAAGTCATGCTGATGCACGAGGACATCACCGAGCGGGTCGTGGCGGAATCGGCCTTGCGCACCCGCGAGCAGCGTTTGCGCTCGCTCGTGATGGCCACGTCCCAGACCGTGTGGTGCACCGCGCCCGACGGCCGCGTGCTCCAGGATTCGCCCTCCTGGCGCAGCGTGACCGGCCAGACCTACGACGAGTGGAAGGAGGACGGCTGGCTCGACGCCCTGCATCCCGAAGACCGCGCGCAGGCCAGGCAGGTCTGGCTCGACTGCACGACCCAGCGCCGCGTGTACGAGACCGCCTACCGCCTGCGCCAGGCCGACGGCAGCTACCGCTGGACGGCCGTCAAGGGCGTGCCGATCGAGGACGCGGACGGTTCCGTGCGCGAATGGATCGGCTCCAACAAGGACATCCACGACATGGTCATGGCGCAAGCCGAGCTGTCGCAGCGGCTCGAGCGCGAAAAACGCCACTCGGCCCTGCTGGCCAAGGTGGCGCAGGCTTCGCGCGTCCTCAACAGCGCCCTGTCGAGCAAGGACATTGCCGCCGCGCTGGTCGAGGAAGTGCGTGCCATCCTCGAGGTGCACCAGGCGGTGGCCTCGATCAGCGAGCACGGCACGCAAGCGATCAATGCGGTCTCGCTGTCCGACAAGTACGCCGGCTACCGCAGCTTCGACCTGGCGCCCGACGGCAGCGGCATTTATACGCTGGTCTGCGACAGCAACCGGCCGATGCGCCTGACCCAGGAGGAGCTGCTGGCCCATCCGGCCTGGAAGGGTTTTGGTGCGCATGCCGCGCAGCACCCGCCGCTGCGCGGCTGGCTGGCGGTGCCCCTGGCCGACCGTACCGGCAGGAATATCGGCCTGATCCAGGCCTCGGACAAGATCGACGGCGACTTCACCGAACAGGACGAGGCGATCCTGGTGCAGCTGGCGGCGATCGCCGCCAACGGTTTCGACAACGCGCGCCTCTACAGTTCGCTGCGGGAACAGGACCGGCGCAAGGACGAGTTCCTCGCCATGCTGGCCCACGAACTGCGCAACCCGCTGGCGCCGATCGCGTCGGCCGCCGAGCTGCTGAAGATCGGCATCGCCAGCGAAGAACGGGTGCGCAAGTCGAGCGAGGTGATCAGCCGCCAGGTAAAACACATGACCTCGCTGGTCGACGACCTGCTCGACATTTCGCGCGTCACGCGCGGGCTGATTCAGCTCGAATCGGTGCCGCTGGAGGTGACGGCCATCGTCAACGGCGCCGTCGAGCAGGCGCGCCCACTGATCGAGGCGCGCGAACACGCGCTGGTGGTGGCGCCCGATCCGGGCGGAGACAAGGTGATGGGCGACCCCAACCGCCTGGTGCAGGTGCTGGCCAACCTGCTCAACAATGCCGCGAAATACACGCCGCGCGGCGGCCGCATCCTGGTATCGGTCGCGCGCAGCCCGGGGAGTGTCGCCATCGGCATCCACGACAACGGCATCGGCATCGGCAGCGACCTGCTGCCCCAGGTATTCGACCTGTTCACCCAGGCCGAACGCACGCCGGACCGTTCCCAGGGCGGCCTCGGTATCGGCCTGGCGCTGGTCAAGAACATGGTGACCCTGCACGGCGGCACGGTCACGGCCCACAGCGAGGGGCCGGGCACGGGCAGCACGTTTACGGTGACATTGAACACGGTGTAAGGCGGCGCCATCGGCGGCCGGGAACGGTGCCTTGCCGTCCCGGCAATTCGCCAGGCCGGGAAATCGCGGATAATCGCAGGATGCCTACCCACACCCCTGCTCCCGGCGCCTGCCCCTGCGGCGGCCCCGCGCTCGCCACCTGTTGCGGCCCATTCATTAGCGGCGCAGCGCTGCCGCCGACGGCCGAAGCCCTGATGCGTTCGCGCTACACCGCCTACACCCAGCGCAACGAAGCCTACCTGCGCGCGACCTGGCATCCGCGCACCCGGCCGCAGGACGCGATCATCGACCCCGACGAAAACCTGCGCTGGCTCGGCCTTGAGATAAAATCTGCTTTACGTTTACGTCAACGTAAAGCAGAATCACCGCATGATCCAGATAGCGATACGGTCGAATTCGTCGCCCGTTTCAAGGTACAGGGACGCGCGCACCGGCTGCACGAGACCAGCCGCTTCCTGCGCGAACCTGATCCGGACCTGGGCGGCACGCCGCGCTGGTTCTACCTGGACGGCACATTTCCCAAATAAGCATTCAACAGAGGACGGCAATGCCCCACATCGAGAGCAAACTCAATCCGCGCAGTGATGACTTCAAGGCGAATGCGGCGGCCATGCAATCCATCGTCGACGACCTGCGCGCCAAGGTGGCGGCCATCGCCGAAGGCGGCGGCGAGGCCGCGCGCGCCAAGCACGTCGCACGCGGCAAATTGCTGCCGCGCGACCGCGTGCAGATGCTGCTCGACCCGGGCACGCCCTTCCTGGAATTCTCCCAGCTTGCCGCCTACGACATGTACGAGAATGCCGCCCCAAGCGCCGGCATCATCACCGGCATCGGGCGCGTCGCCGGCCAGGAGTGCGTCATCGTCTGCAACGATGCCACCGTCAAGGGCGGCACCTATTACCCGATGACGGTCAAAAAACACCTGCGCGCCCAGGAAATCGCCGAGCAAAACAATTTGCCGTGCATTTACCTGGTCGATTCGGGCGGCGCCAACCTGCCGAACCAGGACGACGTGTTCCCGGACCGCGACCACTTCGGCCGCATCTTCTATAACCAGGCGAATTTGTCCGCCAAGGGCATCCCGCAGATCGCCGTCGTGATGGGCTCCTGCACGGCGGGCGGCGCCTACGTGCCGGCCATGAGCGACGAGTCGATCATCGTCAAGGAGCAGGGCACGATCTTCCTCGGCGGCCCGCCCCTGGTGAAAGCGGCGACCGGCGAAGTCGTCACCGCCGAAGACCTGGGCGGCGGCGACGTCCACACCCGCCTGTCGGGCGTGGTCGACCACTTGGCCCAGAACGATCTGCACGCGTTATCGCTGGCCCGCACCATCGTCTCGAACCTGAATCGTACCAAGCCGGTGCAAGGGGCGACCCGTGAGGTAGTGGAACCAAAATACGCGCCGCAAGAGCTGTACGGCGTGATCCCCGTCGACACCCGCAAACCCTTCGATGTGCGCGAAGTGATCGCGCGCGTGGTCGACGGCAGCGAATTCGACGAGTTCAAGGCGCGTTACGGCACGACCCTGGTGTGCGGCTTCGCCCACATCTACGGCGTCAAAGTCGGGATCATCGCGAATAACGGCATCCTGTTCTCCGAGTCGGCCCTGAAAGGCACCCACTTCATCGAGCTGTGCTGCCAGCGCAAGATCCCCTTGGTGTTCCTGCAGAACATCACCGGCTTCATGGTCGGCCGCAAGTACGAAAACGAGGGCATTGCCCGCAACGGCGCCAAGATGGTGACCGCGGTCGCCACGGCGTCTGTACCGAAATTCACCGTCATCATCGGCGGCAGTTTTGGCGCCGGCAACTACGGCATGTGCGGTCGCGCCTTCTCTCCGCGCTTCCTGTGGATGTGGCCGAACGCGCGGATTTCCGTGATGGGCGGCGACCAGGCCGCCTCGGTGCTGGCCACCGTGAAACGCGACGGCATCGAAGCGAAAGGCGGCCAGTGGTCGCCGGATGAAGAAGCGGCCTTCAAGCAGCCGATCAAGGAACAGTACGAGCACCAGGGCCACCCGTATTACGCCAGCGCGCGCCTGTGGGACGACGGCGTGATCGATCCGGCCGACACCCGGATGGTGCTGGGGCTGGGCCTCTCGAGCGCGCTGAATGCGCCGATCGAAGAGACCAAGTTCGGCGTGTTCCGGATGTAAGGGTAAATAACATGGACTATCACACCCTCACCATCGGCATCGCCGACAAGGTCGCCACCGTCACCCTGAACCGCCCCGACCTGCGCAACGCCTTCAACGAAGAGGCGATTGCCGAGCTGGCGCTGGCCTTCGACGAACTCGGCCGCAACGAACTGGTGCGCGCGATCGTGCTGGCGGCGAACGGCTCCGCCTTCTGCGCCGGCGCCGACCTGAACTGGATGAAGAAAATGGCCGGCTACTCGCATGACGAGAACCTGGCCGACGCCTCGCGCCTGGCCGACATGCTGCGCACGATTTACCTGTGTCCGAAGCCGACGCTGGCCAAGGTGCAGGGCGACTGCTATGCAGGTGGCATGGGACTGGTGGCGGCCTGCGACATCGTGGTGGCGGCCGTTGGAGTAAACTTCTGCCTGTCCGAAGTGAAGCTGGGGCTGATCCCGGCGACCATTTCACCCTATGTCATCAAGGCCATGGGCGAGCAGGCTGCGCGCCGCTACTTCCTGACGGCCGAGCGTTTCGACGCCGCGACGGCGCTGCGCATCGGTTTTGCGCACGAAGTGGTGGCGCCAGATGCGCTCGACGCCACCGTTGCCGGCATCGTCAAGGCGCTGGTGTCGAACAGCCCGCACGCCGTCGTCGAAGCGAAAAAGCTGGTGCGCGAAGTGAGCGGCGAACCGGTCACGGAAGCGCTGCTGCTCGATACGGCCGGGCGCATCGCGGCCATCCGCGCATCGAGCGAAGGCCGCGAAGGCGTCGCGTCCTTCCTCGAGAAGCGCAAGCCGGCATGGCTGAATTAAAGAGGAATCCTGCATTTTGAAGCAACACACATCGTCCGACTGGATCGCACGCAGCCTGCGCAGCGTGTGGCACCCCTGCACGCAGATGCAGCACCACGAGGAGGTGCCGCTGATCGCGGTCAGCCACGCCAAGGGGCCGTGGCTGTACGACCACGAAGGCCGGCGCTACCTCGACGGCATCAGCTCGTGGTGGGTCAACCTGTTCGGGCATGCCAATCCGCGCATCAACGCGGCATTAAAGGACCAGCTCGATAAACTCGAGCACGCGATGCTGGCCGGCTTTACCCACGAGCCGGTGGTCGAACTCTCGGAACAGCTGGCCGCCCTCACCAAGCACGCGCTCGGCCACGCCTTCTATGCGTCCGACGGCGCTTCGGCGGTCGAGATCGCGATGAAGATGAGTTTTCACGCCTGGCGCAACGCCGGCCATGGGAACAAGCAGGAATTCGTCTGCCTGCAGGGCAGCTACCACGGCGAGACCGTCGGCGCGCTCGGCGTCACCGACGTCCCGCTGTTCAAGGACGCCTACGGCCCGATGCTGCGCGCCGCCCACGTGGTGGCATCCCCGGACGCGCGCAACGCGGTCGACGGCGAATCGAGCCAGGACGTGGCGCGCCGCGCCTTGCAGGATGTCGAAAAACTGTTCGAGGAGCGCGCCGACCGCATCGCCGCCATGATCGTCGAACCGCTGGTGCAGTGCGCCACCGGCATGGCCATGTACGACCCGCTCTACCTGAAACTGCTGCGCGAATTGTGCGACCGCCATCACGTGCACCTGATCGCCGACGAGATCGCGGTCGGCTGCGGGCGTACCGGCACCTTCTTCGCCTGCGAGCAGGCCGCGATCTGGCCGGATTTCCTGTGCCTGTCGAAAGGCATCAGCGGCGGCTACCTGCCGCTCTCGCTGGTGCTCACCAGCGACGAAGTCTATCAATCCTTCTACAGCGAAGACATCACGCGCGGTTTCCTGCACTCGCACTCCTACACCGGCAATGCGCTGGCCTGCCGCGCGGCGCTGGCGACCCTGCAGATCTTCGAGGAAGACGACGTCCTGACCCGCAACCGCGAGCTGGCGACCAAACTCACGATTGCGCTGGCCCCGCTGGCCGAGCACGAGCGCGTGCGCCACTTCCGCCAGCGCGGCATGATCTTCGCGTTCGATGCGATCGAGCCCGATGCGGCGCGCGCCTCGAATTTCGCGCGCCGCTTCTTCGCCGCCGCCGTCGAAAACGAACTGCTGCTGCGCCCGATCGGCCGCACCGTGTACGTGATGCCGCCGTACGTGCTGGGCGAAGAAGAAATCGACCTGCTCGGCACGCGCGTGCGCTCGGTGTTCGACTCCGTGATCGCGAGCTGACATGGACCTCATCGAGAACGTCCACCGCAAACTCGCCACGCTCGATGCGCACAGCCTGATCCGCCGCCGCCGGGTGGCCGACACCCGCTGCGCGCCGCTGCAGGTGGTCGACGGGCGCGCCATGCTCGCTTTTTGCAGCAACGATTACCTGGGACTGGCAGCCCACCCGCGGGTGGTGGAAGCGCTGCGCGAAGGCGCGCAATTGTATGGCGCCGGCAGCGGCGCCTCGCACCTGATCAGCGGCCATAGCCGCGCCCACGCGATCCTGGAAGAACGCCTGGCCGAGTTCGCCGCGCCCCATATCGTGGAGGCGCGCGCGCTCTACCTGAGCACCGGCTACATGGCCAATCTTGCCGTGCTCAGCGCCCTCGGCTGCGACGCCGACGCCACCATCTTTTCCGAGCAGCTGAACCACGCCTCGCTGATCGACGGCGCGCGCCTGGCCAAGGCAAGCGTCAGCATCTACCCCCACGGCGACCTCGCCACCCTGGAGGCGCAGCTGGCGGCCAGCAACGCCGCCACCAGGATCGTCGCCACCGACAGCGTCTTCAGTATGGATGGCGACCTCGCCCCGCTGGCGGGACTGCTGGCGCTGTGCGAACGGCACGGCGCCTGGCTGGTGGTGGACGATGCCCACGGCTTCGGCGTGCTCGGCGCCCATGGCCGCGGCGCGCTCGAGCATGTCGGCCTGCGCTCGCCGAACCTGGTGTATATCGGCACGCTCGGCAAGGCGGCCGGCGTCGGCGGCGCCTTCATCGCGGCGCACGCCGCCGTGGTCGAACTGCTGGTCCAGCGCGCGCGGCCCTATATCTACACGACGGCGGCGCCGCCGGCGCTGGCCCACGCGCTGCTCACCAGCCTGGACATCATCACCAGCGAAGAAGGCAACGCCCTGCGCGCCCACCTCGAATCGCTGATCACCCAGCTGGGCGTGGAACTGCAACTGCAGCGCTGGGTGCGCCCTGCTTCGCCGACGGCGATCCAGCCGATCCTGATCGGCGCCAACGACGAAGCCATGCGCGTGGCTGCCGGCCTGTATGCGAAGGGGCTGTGGGTGCCGGCGATCCGGCCGCCGACGGTGCCCGCCAACACGGCGCGCCTGCGCGTGACGCTGTCGGCTGCCCACACCCACGACGAAGTCGCGCGGCTGGCCGCTGCATTGAACGAACTGGAGGGAGCGCAATGAAGAACCTGAACGAGCCACCGGAACCGATGGTCGAGACCGGCGTCGCCGCGCCCGTGACCCGCCCGCTGCCGGTCGAAGAGCCGGCGCCGGCGCCGCTCGAGGCGCTCGCCGCCGAGGGTATCCCGTCGCGCTTTTGCTGTTTCGTGACCGGCACCGACACCGAGATCGGCAAGACCCTGGTCTCGAGCGCGATCCTCCATAAACTGGTCGAGCGCGGCCTGCGCGCCTGCGGCATGAAGCCGGTCGCGGCCGGCGCCGAGCTGGTCGACGGCGAGCTGCACAACGAGGACGCCGACATGCTGGCAGCCGCCGGCAACGTCCACCTGCCGTCGAACATCACGACCCCCTTCATGCTGCGCGAGCCGGCGGCGCCGCACATCGCGGCCGCGCTCGAGGGCGTGACCATCGAGGCGGTGCCGATCATTGCCGCCTATGCCGAGATCCTGGCGGCGTCGGACGCGGTCGTGGTCGAAGGCGTGGGCGGCTTCCGGGTGCCGTTCAACGACCAGTTCGACAGCGCCGACCTGGCTGCCCAGCTGAACCTGCCGGTGATCCTGGTGGTCGGCATGCGCCTGGGCTGCATCAGCCATGCGCTGCTCACCGTGGAAGCGCTGATCCAGCGCGGCCTGGTGCTGGCCGGCTGGGTCGCCAACACGGCCGACCCCGACATGCGCTTTTTCCAGGAAAACATCGAGGCGCTGGCCGCCCGCATCCCCGCCCCGCTGCTGGGCGTCGTGCCGCGCCTCGCACACCCTACTGCCGCCAACGCGGCCCGATTCATCGATCTCGCGGGACTGCCGGGCTGGCCGTCGGCGCGGGCTCTGTAACGCACAAGGAACCACCATGAATGCACCCCACACCGTCGCCCTGCACCGTCCTGGCGCCCCGATCACCGAGCGTCCTGACGCGACCTGGCCGCTGGCCGACGTGCTGGCCCTGTTCGAGCTGCCGTTCAACGACCTGATGTTCCGTGCCCAGCAGGCGCACCGCGCCCACTTCCCCGACGGCGACGTCGAGCTGGCCACGCTGCTGTCGATTAAAACCGGCGGCTGCGAGGAAGACTGCGGCTACTGCCCGCAGGCGGCGCGCTACGACACCGGCGTCGAAGCCAAGAAAATCCTCGACATCGACACCGTGCTGGACGCCGCGCGCCAGGCGAAAGCCAGCGGCGCGACGCGCTTTTGCATGGGCGCCGCCTGGCGCAGCCCGAAAGAGCGCGACATGGCCAAGGTCGAAGAGATGGTGCGCGAAGTCAAGGCGCTGGGCATGGAAACCTGCGCCACGCTGGGCATGCTGGAAGAAGGACAAGCCGAGCAGCTGAAGGCGGCCGGCCTCGATTTTTACAACCACAACATCGACACCGCGCCCGATTTCTATAACAACGTGATCTCGACCCGCGAATACCAGGACCGCCTCGACACCCTGGGCCGGGTGCGCCAGGCCGGATTAAAAGTCTGCTGCGGCGGCATCGTCGGCATGGGAGAGACGCGCGAGCAGCGCGCCGGCCTGATCGCCCAGCTGGCCAACCTGAATCCGTATCCGGAGTCGGTCCCGGTGAACCACCTGGTGCAGGTCGAGGGTACCCCGCTGCACGGCCTGGAAGCGCTCGACCCGATCGAATTCGTGCGCACCATCGCGGTGGCGCGCATCACCATGCCGCAGGCGCGCGTGCGCCTGTCGGCCGGCCGGCGCCAGCTGGGCGAGGCGGTGCAGGCGATGTGCTTCATGGCCGGCGCCAATTCGATCTTCTATGGCGACAAGCTGCTCACCACCGGCAACCCGGAGGCCGAGGACGACCGCGCGCTGCTGGCGAAACTGGGCCTGAAGACCCGTTCGGCCACGCTCGATTCGGCGCCCAAGGAAGCCTGCGGCTGCTGAATCACGCGCCGACGCGCCAGCCGGCTGTAACCACCGATTAACGAAAACATAAAGCGAGACAAACGCATGTTCACCAAAATCCTCATCGCCAACCGTGGCGAAATCGCCTGCCGTGTCGCCGCCACTGCGCGCCGCATGGGTATCCGTACCGTTGCCGTGTATTCGGACGCCGACGCCGGCGCGAAACACGTCGCGGTCTGCGATGAGGCAGTGTGGATCGGACCGGCCGCCGCCAAGGAAAGCTACCTGCGCGGCGAAAAAATCATCGAGGTGGCGAAAGCGACCGGCGCCCAGGCGATCCACCCCGCCTACGGCTTCCTGTCCGAGAACGCCGAGTTCGCGGAAGCCTGCGCCGCGGCCGGTCTCGTCTTCATCGGGCCGCCGGGCTCCTCGATGCGCGCGATGGGCTCGAAGTCGGCCGCGAAACAGCTGATGGAGGCTGCCCGCGTGCCGCTGGTGCCGGGCTACCACGGCGAGAACCAGGACCCGGAATTCTTGCGCCAGCAGGCCGACCGCATCGGCTATCCCGTGCTGCTCAAAGCCAGTGCCGGCGGCGGCGGCAAGGGCATGCGCGTGGTCGAGCGCAGCGAGGATTTCGTCGCTGCCCTGGCTTCCTGCAAGCGCGAGGCGATCAGCTCCTTCGGCGACGACAAGGTGCTGGTCGAAAAATACCTGCTGCGCCCGCGTCACATCGAGATCCAGGTGTTTGCCGACACCCACGGCAACTGCGTCTACCTGCACGAGCGCGACTGCTCGGTGCAGCGGCGCCACCAGAAGGTGCTGGAAGAAGCGCCGGCCCCCGGCATGCCGGCGGACCGCCGCGCAGCCATGGGCGAAGCGGCCGTGAACGCGGCGCGCGCCGTCGGCTATGTCGGCGCCGGCACGGTCGAATTCATCGCCAACCAGGACGGCTCGTTCTACTTCATGGAGATGAACACCCGCCTGCAGGTGGAACACCCGGTCACCGAAATGATCACCGGGACCGATCTCGTCGAATGGCAGCTGCGCGTGGCCTTCGGAGAGCCGCTGCCGAAGAAGCAGAGCGAGCTGGGCATCCACGGCCACGCAATCGAGGCGCGCATCTATGCCGAGAACCCGGAAAAAGGTTTTCTGCCCTCGATCGGTACCCTGCGCCACATGGATACGCCGGCCGCCGTCAGCTTCGAGCTGGGCGGCACCGCCGGCGTGGAACCGGCTGCCGTGCGTATCGATTCCGGGGTGCGCGAAGGGGACGCCATTTCTCCGTTCTACGACCCGATGATCGCGAAATTGATCGTTTGGGGCGCGGACCGTACCCAGGCGCTGGCGCGCCTGTCGCAGGCCCTGTCCGAATTCCAGATCGTCGGCCTGGCCACCAACATCGCCTTTCTGAAACGCCTGGTCGAAGGCGAGGCCTTCGCCACGGCCGACCTCGACACCGGCCTGATCGAGCGTAACGGCGCGTCCCTGTTCCCGCCGTCGAAGGCGGCACCGGCCGGCGCGCTGGCACTCGCCAGCATCGCCCTGATCGAAGCGGAAAAACGCCAGTCGGCGGGCGCTTCGCTGGCGGCGTCCGACCCCTGGGGCCAAGCGCAGGGCTGGCGCCTGAACGGAGACTACCGCCGCGTGCTGTCGTTTGCGGACGAGTATGCGGCCGGGCTTGCGTCCGGCGCCTACCTGGTCGGGCTCACTTACCACCCGCAGGGCTGGGAGCTGGACCTCGACGGCATCAGGCAGCCCTTGAGCGTCACCGGCCACGACGGCGCGACCCTGTCGATCCGCCTCGGCGAGCAGTCGATGCACGGCACCGTGCGCCGCGACGGCGCTTTGTTCCACGTGTTCACCAATGGCGAGCACGTGACCCTGGCCTACAACGACCCGATGGCGCATGCCGGCGAGGTGGAAAGCGCCGGCGGCCGCCTGACGGCGCCGATGCCGGGCAAGGTCGTCGCCGTGATGGCCGAGGCGGGTCAGGAAGTGAAAAAGGGAGACGCGCTGGTCATCATGGAAGCGATGAAGATGGAGCACACGATCGCGGCCCCGAGCGACGGCCTGGTCGAAGAGGTGCTGTACGCGGTCGGCGACCAGGTCGCCGACGGGGCGCCGCTGCTGGCGTTCAAGGCTGCCTGATGGCGGGGGCCGCATGATGCGTATCCTGCTGTACCGCGGCGATGGCCTGATCGAACCCTGGGCCCAGGACCTGGCAACCGCCATTCCGGGCGTCGAGACCGTGGCCTGGCAGGAAGGCCAGGCGCTGGCGCGGTGCGACTATGCGGTGCTGTGGAACCCGACCCCTGCCCTGCTGGCACAGCTGGGCAGCGTGAAGGCGATCTTCCTGATGGGCGCCGGCGTCGACGCCATTCTGAAATTCGGCGACGCCCTGCCCGACGTGCCGATCGTGCGCCTGGGCGACGCCGGCATGGCGCAGCAGATGGCGGAATATGTGGCCTACGCGACCCTGCGCTACTTCCGCCGTTTCGACGAATACGAGGAACAGGCGCGGCACGGCCTGTGGTCGCCGCTCCCAAGCTACGCCAGGGAAGATTTTGCGGTTGGCGTGATGGGACTCGGCAAGCTGGGCCTGCGCGTTGTGGAAACCATGCGCGCCTTCGGTTTCCCGGTGCGCGGCTGGAGCCGCACGCCGAAGGACCTGCCGGGCGTGGCGTGCTTCGCCGGCATGGACGCGCTCGACGCATTTTTAGGCGGCACCCGGGTGCTGGTGTCGCTGCTGCCGCTCACGAGCGAAACGAACAACCTGCTCGACCGCCGGCGCCTGGCCACGCTGCCCAGGGGCGCCTACCTGATCAACGTCGCGCGCGGCGCCCAGCTGGCCGAGCCGGATTTGCTGGCCCTGATCCGCGCCGGCCACATCGCCGGCGCCACGCTCGACGTGTTCCGCAACGAGCCGTTGCCGGCCCCGCATCCGTTCTGGGACGAGCCGCGCATCACGATCACGCCGCACATCTCCGCGCTGACCATGCGCGGCGAAGCGGTGCGCCAGATCGCCGCTAAAATCTCCGCCCTCGAGGCGGGTCAACCGGTCGACGACCTCGTCGACCGCACACTGGGATACTGACATGAGCAATCCAATGAGCCTGCCGAAGAAGGTCAAGGTCGTCGAAGTCGGTCCGCGCGACGGCCTGCAGAACGAAAAGGACACCATCAGCGCGGCGGTCAAGATCGAGCTGGTCGACCGCCTGGCGCGCGCCGGCTTTTCGAATGTCGAGGCGGCGTCCTTCGTGTCGCCGAAATGGGTGCCGCAGATGGCCACCAGCGCCGAGGTGATGGCGGGGATCGCGCGCCTGCCCGGCACGATCTATTCGGCGCTGACGCCGAACATGCAGGGTTTCGAAGCGGCCCTGGCCGCCCGCGCCGACGAAGTCGTGATCTTCGGCTCGGCTTCGGAAGCCTTCTCGCAAAAGAACATCAACTGCTCGATCGCGGAATCGATCGCGCGCTTCGCCCAAGTGGCGCAAGCGGCCAAGGCCAACGGCCTGCGCCTGCGCGGCAGCATCAGCACGGCCTTTGGCTGCCCCTACCAGGGAGAGGTGCCATTGGAAGCGGTGGCCGACGTGGTGGGCCGCATGCGCGACCTCGGCTGCGACGAAATCGACATCGCCGACACCATCGGCGTCTCGACCCCGCGCAAGACGCAAGAGGTGATGCTGGCGGCCAGCCGCGCATTCCCGCTCGAGCGCCTGTCGGGCCACTTCCACGACACCTACGGACAGGCGCTGGCCAACATCTACGCCAGCCTGGAAGTGGGCGTGCAGATCTTCCACTCGTCGGTCTCGGGCCTGGGCGGCTGCCCGTACGCGAAGGGGGCGACCGGCAACGTCGCCACCGAGGACGTGCTGTACCTGCTGCACGGGCTGGGCATCGAGACCGGGATCGACCTCGACCAGGTGGTCGATGCGGGGCAGTTCATCTCGCAGGTACTGGGCCGCAAGAGCGCGAGCCGTACCGGGAACGCGATCGCCGCCAAACGCGCCGCTTGAACCAGGCGCTTCGTCCCCTGTCGAAGATCGGCAGGGGCGCGCCCTGTGCAGGGCCGGCGGCGCGACAAAAACAATAGGTAAACGAAAAAAGCCGACAACTTTCGCTGTCGGCTTTTCTCTTCATACTGGTCGGAGTACAAGGATTCGAACCTTGGACCCCCTGGTCCCAAACCAGGTGCGCTACCGGGCTGCGCTACACTCCGAAGACAGCAATGATAGCGGCTCGACGGCATTCGGTCAAGGCGGCCGAGAAAAATAGCGGATCTTTTTTGGACTGGCTGCAGCGGCGGGAGTCCACCCTACCTTATCTTCACTCGCCCTTGATCTGCAAGGCGCGCTCGTACAAGGCGTTCTTCTTGCGACCGGTGATCTGCGCGGTCAAGTTCGCCGCCTGCTTGACGCTGCATTCGGCCAGCAGGATGTGCAATATGCGCTCCGCTTCCGCATCCTGGGCGTCGGTCGCGAGCGTCGCGCCTTCGACCAGCACCACGAATTCGCCGCGCTCGCGGTGCTGGTCGGCCTTGACCCAGGCCAGCGCCTCGCCGAGCGGGCAACGGTGCACTTCCTCGAACAGCTTGGTCAGCTCGCGCGCGAACACGACTTGCCGGGCCGGCTCGAACACGTTCATCAAGGCCTCGACGCAATCGACGATGCGGTGCGGCGCCTCGTAGATGACGAGGGTGGCCGGCTCGCGCGCCAGTTCGGCGAGGGCCGCTTCGCGCTGCTTGGCCTTGGCCGGCAGGAAGCCGACAAAATTGAAACGGTCGTTGACTAGTCCGCTGGCCGAGAGCGCCGTCACCGCCGCCGATGCGCCCGGCAGCGGGATCACGCGCAGGCCTGCCGCGCGCACCGCGTCGACGATGCGCGCGCCCGGATCGGAGACGGCCGGGGTGCCGGCGTCCGACACCAGCGCCACCCGTTCGCCGGCGCGCAGGCGCGCCACCAGCTTGTCGGCCGCTTCGCGCTCGTTGTGCTGGTGCGCGGCGACCATCTGCTTGTTCAAACCGTAACGGGTGAGCAGGGCGCCGGTTTTCCGCGTATCCTCACAGGCAACTACGTCGGCCAGCGCCAGCAGGTGCAGCGCGCGCAGCGTAATATCGGTCGCGTTGCCGATGGGCGTGGCCACCACGTACAATGTTGCCGTTGGATAAGACTGCTGGGCTGCCTCGGCCATCACGGGGAGCTGGGCAATATCGATGGACTGCTGATCAGTCGTGTTATCGGTCATGTTGAGGATGCAATGCTCAAAAAAAATCTAAAAGGCCTGATCGCCACTGCCGTGCTCGGCCTGGTGGCGGGTTGCGGCAGCTCGCCGATGCCGCCCGATCTGGGATGCGGGGTACCGGGCGGATTGTGCGCGCCCGTCGAGCCAAACACAAGTGCGCCACCGCCGCCGCCGCAACAGCAGCCCGAGCGCAGGCCGTCGGAGACGGTGACCTCGCCGGTGGAACTGTATCCGGACGACCGGGGGGCGAATGCGCAGCCCACGGGGACGACCACGATCGCCCTGATGCTGCCCCTGCAATCGGGCACGCTCGGCCAGGCCGCCGAGGCGGTCCGTGCCGGCTTCCAGGCCGGGCACGAGCGCGACCGCGCCGGGATCGAAGTCAAGCTCATCTCCAGCGGCGATACCGATGAGTCCACGCTGGACGCCTATACCCGGGCGGTCGAGCAGAGCGACATCGTCGTCGGCCCGCTGTCGCGCTCCGCCGTCGCCGCGGTGGCCGCCAGCACGCTGGTGACCAAGCCGACGGTCGCGCTGAACCATCCCCAGCTCGAGCGCCCGCTGCCGCAGAAAATGCTGGTCGTCGGCCTCTCGCTCGAGGACGAAGCGCGCCAGGCGGCCGACTGGGCCGCGCAGGAACACCCGGGCGGGCGCGCCCTCGTGCTGAGCGGCAGCGCCGCCTGGCAGCAGCGCGTGGTCGGCGCCTTCACCGCGCGCTGGTCGCGCCAGGGCCTCAACTATGCCACCGTCGAACTGCCGGTGGCCGATGGCTATGTCGACCCGAATGCCTTGTCCGACCTGCGCGCGCGCTTCGATAGCGACCGCACCCAACTGCTGTTCGCCGCGCTCGACGCCGGCCAGCTGCGCCAGGTGCGCAGCGCGCTCGGCACCTCGATCCCGACCTATGGCGTGTCGGCCGCCAACCCGGGCCGCGCGCCCGGCCTGTCGGTCCCGGAACTGGACGGCGTGCGCCTGGTCGACCTGCCGTGGACCGTGCAAGCGGACCATCCGCAGGTGATGGTCTATCCGCGCCCGGTCGAATCGAACTTTCCCGACAATTCGCTCGACATGCAGCGCCTCTACGCGCTCGGCATCGACGCCTTTCGCGTGGCGCGCGAACTGGCGCAGCGCGCCGGTTCGAACTTCGAGCTCGACGGGGTGACGGGCCGACTGTCGGCCCGCATGAGCAATGGCGCCTGGACCTTCCAGCGCACCGAGGCGGCCACCGTGTACCGCGACGGCCTCGGCTTCGAGACGGTGGCCGCCGGACGCTGACATGTGGCCGCCGCGCTTGTCCGCGAAGCAGGCGCAAGGCCGCGCGGGGGAGCAAGCCGCGCTGCGCTACCTGAGCCGCCAGGGCCTGGCGCTGGTCGAGGCCAATTTCACCTGCCAGGGCGGCGAGATCGACCTCGTCATGCGCGACGCCGACACCCTCGTGTTCGTGGAAGTACGCCAGCGCGCCGACGCCCGCCACGGCGGCGCCGCCGCCAGCATCACCCCGGCCAAGATCCGGCGCCTGGTGCGCGCCGCCCAGGTCTACCTGCAACGCTTTTCCGCCCTCCCTCCCTGCCGCTTCGACGTGGTCGCCATCGACGGCGACCGGCTCGAGTGGATCCGCAACGCCATCGAGGCTTAATCTCGCCTTAACGCCGGCTTAAGTGTAAGCAATTCTTAAAAGCCTTTGCCGCCGCCTGTGGCTACTACACTATAATCGTCGGTTATGAATACTCAACGCATCCTTGCCCACTTCCAGGAGAGCGCCGACCTGAAACTGAAGTCGGCCGCGGCCCTGTCGCAACCCATTTCGCAGGCGATCGAACTGATGTTCGGCGCCCTGTCCAACGGCAACAAGATCCTGGCCTGCGGTAACGGCGGTTCGGCCGCCGACTGCCAGCACTTTGCTGCCGAGCTGGTCGGCCGCTTCGAGCGCGAGCGTTTCCCGCTGCCGGCGATTGCCCTGACCACCGATACCTCGATCCTGACGGCGGTCGGCAACGACTATAGTTACCGCGAGATTTTCTCGAAGCAGGTGCAGGCCTTCGGCCAGGCCGGCGACATCCTGCTCGCGATTTCCACCTCGGGTAACTCGGCCAATGTGCTGGCAGCCGTCGAAGCGGCGCTCGAGCGCGAAATGCGCGTGGTGGCGTTTACCGGCAAGGACGGCGGCGCGCTGGCCAAGCTGCTGACCGACGCCGACGTGCACATCAACGTGCCGCACAGCCGTACCGCGCGCATCCAGGAAGTGCACCTGGTCGCGATTCATTGCATCTGCGACGGTATCGACGTCGCGCTATTCGGAGGAGACGAGAATGATTAAACCCGGCCTGAACGCCCGCCCGCTGGCGAAAGCCGTCCTGCTTGTTGCGCTGCTGGGGAGCCTGCAGGGCTGCGTGCCGCTGGTCATCGGCGGCGCGGCCATGGGTGCCGCCGCAACCATGGACCGCCGCACGCTGGGTGCGCAGACCGAGGACAAGGCGATTACGGTGAAGGCCGAGGTGCAGGTGCCGAAACTGGTCGGCAGCGCCGGCCACGTCAACATCGCCGCCTACAACCGCAGGGTGCTGCTGACCGGAGAAGTGCGCGACGAAGCCATGAAGGCGGCAGTCGAGCGCGAAGTGCGCGGCATCGAGCACGTTGCCGGCGTCATCAACGAACTCGTGATCGCCGGGCCATCGAGCTATACCTCGCGCTCGTCGGACGCGCTGATCACCGCCAACGTCAAGGGCAGCCTGGTCGAGATGAAGACGATTTCGGCCACCTCGTTCAAGGTCGTCACCGAGCGCGGCACCGTCTACCTGATGGGCCGCGTGACCCAGCGCGAAGGCGATTTGGGCGCGAAGATCGCGCAGAGCGTCTCGGGCGTCCAGCGCGTCGTCAAACTGTTCGAATACATGACCGAAGAAGAACTGCGCACGCAGTTCCCGCGGACTTCGACGGTCGCCCTGTAATCCCGGCGGGGCTGCGGCTCCGCCTTTTTTACGTCAGCTGCCATGACCGCCTCGACTAACCGTTCCTGGATCAAACCTGCCGCCATCGCCGCGACCGTGCTGGCGCTGGCCGGCGTCGGCTACGCCACGCTGGCCAAGGGCGAAAAGGCGCCCGACGTCACCTTCATCAGCATCGCCGGCGACAAGGTCAGCACCCAAAACCTGCGCGGCAAGGTGGTGATGGTCAATTTTTGGGCAACCTCCTGTGTCAGCTGCGTGCGCGAAATGCCCGCGATGGTCGACACCTACAACAAGTTCAAGGGCCAGGGCCTGGAATTCGTTGCCGTGGCGATGCAGTACGACCCGCCCAACTACGTCCTGAATTTCACGGAAACGCGCAAGCTGCCGTTTATCGTCGCGCTCGATTCGGGCGGCGACCTGGCCAGATCCTTTGGCGACGTGACCCTGACCCCGACCACCTTCGTGATCGGCAAGGACGGCACCATCCTCAAGCGCTATGTCGGCGAACCCGACTTTACGCAAGTGCACGCCCTGCTTCAAAAGGCGCTGGCCGCCGGTTAAGCGCCCGAGGCAGCCGTGCTTGCCTTGCTGCGATGACGATCTGACATTAAACTGGATTCGTTCATACGGTTTACGGCGCAGCGTCGCGCCATGGATTGCGCGCGCAGGCGGCGGCCATGGCGCTGCAGTCATACCACAGCACGCCTGAGGTAACGCAAGCCTGCCGTGCCGGAATCGGCCAAGCTTGATGCGTCCGCTGACCGCGGGCCTGCCGTCATGCTTGCAAAGGAGATGCAATGGCTCACTTTTTCCGCAGGATAGGCATCGTTGCCGCGCTGGCAGGCTTGAGCGCGTGCGCCGGGCCCAAGCCGCAGACCGTGGCCGTCCTCCATTACCAGCACGTCGCCAATGCGCACCAGATCCGCTTTACGAACCCGATCGCGCTGTCGGCCGCCCTGTACCGGGTCGGCTACCTGGCGCCGGTCGATGCCGGCGGCTTCTGGGCCATTTTTGTCCTGTGCAATATCGACGTGACCCGGCATGCGCAGCGCGGTTTCCACTACAACGTCAACAACTTCCGGGTCAGCTACGAAGGCCGCGAGATTGGCGGGCTGCCGCCCTACACCCTGCGCTACCAGGGCCAGGTCGACCTGAACAACGCCGGCGACACCCTGCCGATCCTCGACGCCGTGGCTGCCGAGATCCAGGAAGGCCCGCCCGACCAGGTCTTCCAGCGCGGCTTTTATCCGGACCTGAACTACCGCTTCGCCGTGTTCGTGCCGAAGGCGCTGTCCAAGTATGCGGGCGAGGAATTAAAGCTGAGCTACAAGGGGCAGCCGGCGATCCTGGTCGGCAACGGCAGGTCGCCCTCGGACCTGCCCGCCGTGGGCGGCACCGCAGCCGGCGTCGCCGCGGCCTGCGTGCCGCCGTAGGGTGAAGTCCCCGACTCCACGCGTTCACGCGGCAGCTGCGCGGCCGCGACGCCGGCTGCTGTGCGTTGAAACCCGTGATCGAGGCCACTTGCCTCCCTCACACCGACGTCCTGCACGCCTGCCGCGGCCCGTGTACGATGCTCCTTTCATCGTCCACGGCAAGCACATGAGCACCCAATACACCCTCGAAGATTTGAAGCAGCGCGGCGCGAACAGCCTGCCCGGCTACCTCGGCATCGAAATCACGGAAGTCGGCGAACGCCGCCTGGCCGCGCAATTACCGATCAAACCGCACCTGCTGGCGCCGAACGGCTATCTGCACGCGGGCAGCATCGTTTCGCTGGCCGACACGGCCGCCGGCTATGCCTGCGTCGCCCACCTGCCCGAGGGCGCGACCAACTTCACCACGATCGAGCTGAAATCGAACCATTTCAGTACCGCGCGTGAAGGCATGATCACCTGCGTCGCCACCGCGGCCCACCTGGGCCGCACCACCCAGGTATGGGATGTGACGGTGACGAATGCGGCCAACGGCAAGACGGTGGCCTTGTTCCGTTGTACCCAGATGATCTTGTATCCGGAGTAGGCGCGGGGTGAGCGCGGGGTAGTGCCAACGAAGGGCAGCGTTTACGCGTGGACTCGGGAGTCCACCCTGCGAGTCCACCCTACCCGTCATGCCCTTCTCTTCTGCTTGCCCGCATGGCCCTGGCGCTTGCGCGTGGCCGCATTCTGCTGCTGCAGCAGCGAGTCGACCCGCTCGGACGCTTCGCGCGCCAGGCGCTGCGCTTCCTCGATGCTCGGGAAAAAGTCCGGCTGCCGATAACCGAGCCAGGCATAGGCCGAATACATGCGGCAGGTGTCCTCGACCTCCTGCAGATTCATCCAGAACAGTTCCTGTGCATGCGGGGTGAGCTTGCAGATCTTTTTCTTGGCCAGCGATAAGGCCCAGTGCTCCCAGGCGCTTTGCAGCATCGGCACCCGGCTCGAGATCGGCACCAGGGAAAGCATGAATTTCTCGGCCACCGACAAGTCCAGCGTGTCGAGCCATTCGGCGCGTTCGTTCTGTTCCTCGGTGATGCGCGGATAGAAAAAGCCGTCCGGCACGTCGATGTTGTGCACGAAGCGTTTTAATAATTTGACCAGCGAAGTTTCCCCCGTCACCGACGAGATCCGGTGCAGCTGCTCGAGCGAGGGGGCCACCGCAAAGCCGCTGGCCGGCACCGGCGGGATTTTCTCCTTCATCAGCGAGCGCATCACCTCATGGGTGTCGTCGTCGTAGCCGGCGACAAAGCCTTCCTCGTGCACCCCGTAGCGCCCTGCCCGGCCGGCGATCTGCCTGGCCAGCGCCGCCGAGATCTCTTCTTCCTCATAGCCGTTGTACTTGACGGCGGTGGTCATCACGATGCGCGCGATCGGCATGTTCAGGCCCATGGCGAGGGCGTCGGTACCGACCACGATGTCGGCTTGCCCTTCCCGGAAACGCTCGGCCTGGGCGCGCCGCACTTCCGGCGACAGGTTGCCGTAGACGGTGGCGACCGACAGTCCCTTCTCGGTGATCAGGTCGCGCCACATCAGCACCTCGCGCCGCGAAAAGGCGATCACGGCGTCGCCGCGGCGCAGGTTCGTGAGCTTGCGTACCGGCGCCGGCTCCATCGCCAGCGGCGCCATGCGCTTCAATACATGCACTTCCAGCGGCACTTCCAGGCGCTCGGCCAGCGCCTCGATCGCACGCCGCGCTTCCGGCGCGCCCACCAGGTAGACGGTCGAGGCCGGCGCGCCGCAGACGGCCGCGGTCCAGGCCGCGCCGCGGTCGCGGTCGGCCAGCATCTGGATTTCGTCGATCACGGCCACCTCGATCGGGGTGGTCGAATCGAGCATCTCGACCGTGCTGGCCACGTGGGTGCTGCCTTCGGCAATCCGGCGCTCTTCTCCCGTGACCAGGCTGACCTTCAAGGCCTCCCCGTGCGGGCGCGCCGCCTGCAGGCGCTCGTAGTTTTCCAGGGCTAATAAACGCAGCGGGGCCAGGTAGGCGCCGCTTTTCGCCTTTGCCAGCGCTTCCATCGCGCGGTGGGTTTTACCCGAATTCGTGGGCCCCAGCAGCGCGATGAACTTTCTCTGCATGCGGCTGGCCACCTCGAACGATTCCGGGTACTCGGCCAGGTTGATGCTTTCCTTGGTGCGGGCGGCGTGGCGCTCTTCCTGGTCGCGCTCGATGGCATGTTCCACGCGCTGGCGGATGCGCTCGAATACATAGTCGGCCGGCTCCGAGGTTTCCAGTTCATCGAGCACGCCGAGGAAGTCGCGCGGATCGAAACCGGCATCGTCGGCCAGTTCCGCGATCTCGCGCACGAACTCTTCGGTGTCTAGCTGCAGCTCGGCCAGCGCCTTGTCTCCGGTGCGCTCCTCGACCAGCGCGCGCCGCGCGCCCATGTCCATCTTGCGCCACTTGCTGGGCTTGGCCAGCACGCCGCGCGCCGGCACCAGCGCATAGCGCACGCGCAGCCCTTCGTAGCGCACTTCTCCGGAAAAGCGCAGGAACACCCGCCCTTCCATCTTGACCAGTTCGATGCCGCGCGACTGTAGATCGAGTTCGCGTTCGAGCAAGGCGTCCTCGCCGGTATCCATGTCAGTTGCGTCGTAGCGTGAATTGCTCATGTGTGCTCAAGATGATGTCTGCTTGCCATCACTATAGCGCGGATGGCGCCGAGGTCCTGTTCCGCAAGGCCGCAGCGCCAGCCAATAAAAAACGGCCTCCGCGGAGGCCGTTCGCTTGCACTGCAGGCCGCGCGCTTACGCTGCCACGCCCGCGTTGTGCGCCTGCTGGTCCGCGTGGTACGAGGAGCGCACCATGGCGCCGACGGCGGCATGGACAAACCCCATTTCGTAGGCGGCTTCCTCGAACTTTTTAAACTGGTCCGGGTGCACGTAGCGGCGCACCGGCAGGTGCGAGTTCGACGGCGCCAGGTACTGGCCGATGGTCAGCATGTCGATGTCGTGCTCGCGCATGTCGCGCATCACTTCCAGGATCTCTTCGTCGGTTTCGCCCAGTCCGACCATGATGCCCGACTTGGTGACCGCGTTCGGGTACATCTTTTTGAAATCGCGCAGCAGCACCAGCGAGTGCTTGTAGTCGGCGCCCGGACGGGCTTCCTTGTACAGGCGCGGCACGGTTTCCAGATTGTGGTTCATCACGTCCGGCAGGCCGTCGGCGAAGATGTTCAAGGCTTTTTCCAGGCGGCCGCGGAAGTCGGGCACCAGCACTTCGATCTTGGTGTTCGGCGACAGCGCGCGCGTCCTGGTGATGCACTCGACGAAGTGGCCGGCGCCGCCGTCACGTAGATCGTCGCGGTCGACCGAGGTGATCACGACATACGACAGGCGCAGGTCGGCGATGGTTTTCGCCAGGTTGCCCGGCTCGTTCACGTCGAGCGGGTCCGGACGGCCGTGGCCGACGTCGCAGAACGGGCAGCGGCGGGTGCACTTGTCGCCCATGATCATGAAGGTCGCCGTGCCCTTGCCGAAGCATTCGCCGATGTTCGGGCAGCTCGCTTCTTCGCAGACGGTGACCAGGTTGTTCGCGCGCAGGATGTCCTTGATTTCGTAGAAGCGCGACGAGGCCGTCGCGGCTTTGACGCGAATCCAGTCCGGCTTTTTCAGGCGCTCGGTGTCCGCGATCGGCACGATCTTGATCGGAATGCGCGAGGTTTTATTCGCACCCTTTTGCTTCTCGAGGGCGTTGTAGGCGGGAGTCAGACCGGTGTCGGTTTCGGTAGTCATGTCGCTTCAGGCCCGGGCGGGGCTCCAGTTGGGGTTGTTCGGTTCGGCAGCGTCGGCCAGGTGGTGCACGAGGGCGCGCGCCAGTGCTGCCTGCACATCGGCCAGCGGCGCCTCGATGCCCATCGTGCGCATGTCGACGGTGGCCAGGCCGGAATAGCCGCAAGGGTTGATCCACGAGAACGGCGCCAGGTCCATCGCCACGTTCAGCGACACGCCGTGGTAGGTGCAGCCGTTGCCGCGTACTTTCAGGCCGAGGGCGGCGATTTTTGCGCCGCGGCGCGGGCCGTCGGCAATATAGATGCCGGGCGCGCCGGCAACGCGTTCACCGTCAAGATTATACGCCGCCAGCACGTCGATGACTGCCTGTTCGATTTTCGCCACAAATTGTCGGGCATACAGTTTGCCGCCCGGCTTGTTGCGGCGCAGGTCCATCAACAGGTAGATCACGACCTGGCCGGGGCCGTGGTAGGTCACTTCGCCGCCGCGGTCGGTCTGCACCACGGGAATGGCGTGGGCCGGCACGCCGGGACCGGCCAGCAGGTGGCCGCGGTCGGCGCCCAGCCCCAGCGTGAACACCGGCGGATGCTCGACGATCCAGAGCTCGTCTGGCGTGTCGCTGGTGCGCGCGTCGGTGAAGGCGCGCATCGCGGCAAACGTGGGTTCGTAGTCGGCGCGGCCCAGCTCGCGAATGAGGGGACTGGCGGGGCGGATCGGGTGCATGAAAATCCGGTCGGGAAGGTGGACAGCCCCGACATTATAAGCCAGCCCCTTTTCCCTTGCCCGGTGTTACATGACGATCTTGACCATCGGGTGGGCCGACAGCGCGCGGTACAGGTCGTCGAGCTGGGCGCGGCTGGTGGCGCGCACGGTGCAGGTCAGGCCAGTGTAGTTGCCTTTGCCCGAAGGCCGCACTTCCATGCGGCCGTGGTGGAAGGTCGGATCAAAATCCAGCACCACCTCGACGATCGTGGTGGCGAAGGCCTCGTGCGTCGGGCCCATCACCTTGATCGGGAAGTCGCTCGGGTATTCGATGAGGGATTCTTTCGGGTCCATAGTGCAATTCCAGTCTAAAAGTACATTGTAGCCAATGCGCGCAGGGTCCGTACGCCGGACCCATAACAGCAGCAGATGGCCGGTATTTCGGCCATCTGTTGCAGCGCTACTCGGTCAACGTTCCAGCTGGCGCACGCCGTCGCGCTGGCGCGGGTTCTCGTCGCCGCCACGGCGCGGCGCCACGACCGGCGGCGGCGGGGGCGGCGCGGGCGCCGCCATCGGCGCCGGGGGCGGCGTCGGCATCGCGCGCGGCGGCGGCGCCACGGCAGTCGCGATCGGCCGCGGCATCTGGACTTGCGCCCGCGCCGCAGCCGCTTCCATGGCGCCGGCGGCGCCGCCACGGTGGCGGAAGGGCTGCGCGGCCGCTTCGACGCTCATCGCACGGTTGTCGAGATCGCGCTGCCGTTCCTGGAAGCGCCGCTGGCGCTCCTCGAAGGCGTCGCGGGTGACCGCGCGCCCGTCGCGCTGCATGCCGGCCGGCGGCAGTGTCGTGATCGTGCCCGGCTGGGGCGCGAATCCCGGCTGCGGCAGCCCGGCGACGGCGGCCGGCGGGCTGGTGGTGATGACGGGCGCCGGAGCAGGGCGGTTTTCGCGGCGCCCATCCCAGCGGCGCTCGTGGTCGCCGCCGTCGCGGCGCCCATCCCAGCGCCCGTCGCGCCGGTCCTTGTCCTCGCGGCGGTCCTCCCAGTGGTCCGCGCGCCCATCCGCGCGGCGCGCGGCCTCGGCACGGGCGATGGCGTCGTGCATCAGGAGCGGGGTCGGCGGCAGCGCCGCCGGGGCGGTGCGCCAGGCCGGCGGCGGCGTGACGCGCGGCTCGCGCGCGACGACGACTTCGCCGCGCTGGCCGAAGCGCTCCTGCGGCACCACGGTCAGGCCGCGCTGGCGGTAATCGGCCTTGCCGTCGTGCCGGTCACGCTTGCCGTCGCGCCAGCGCTGCGCGTTCAGCCGGCGCAGGTGCTCGTTCGACAAGCGGTAGCCCGGCACGAAATGGTCGTACGGCGACAGCGGATACCAGCCCTGCGCGATCAAGGGCGTCGAGTGGAAATTCAGGTTCCAGCCGGCGCCGCCGACCCAGCCGACCAGCGCCGGCGCCCAGACCGGCTGGCGCTCGATACGCCCCGGCGCCCAGGCCCAGCGGTTGTGGACATGGACCCAGCGGCCATAGTGGAAGGGCGCATACCCCCAGGGGGCGTTGTCGACCCAGGTCCAGCCCCAGGGCGCGATCCAGGTCCAGCGGCCGTCGCGGTAGGGCACCCAGGTCGAGGCCACGTTCGGCAGCCAGAGCGCGCCATATTCGCTGTCGTCGCGCCAATTGCCGTAGCGGTCGAGGTCCTCGTATCCCGTCATCTCGGCCGTCACATAGCGGGTGGCGCGCACGGCCTCGGTCTCGCGGTCGCGCGCCGCCGACCACGCGTCGAATGCGTCCGCCAGGGCTTGCCGGGTGCGCAGGTCGTTGCCCTGCATTTCGGCGCTGCGGCCGGCGCGCACGGTCAGGCGCTCGCCGCCGCCCTCGACGATGGCGACGCCGTCGAACACGTTGACGGTGCTGGTATCGGCCACGCGCCCGGCGTCGACCCGGACCCGGCCCGGTCCCTCCAGCTGGACGCGGGCGTCGGGCGTGGTGAGCTCGAAACCGGCGGCGACCTCGGGATTGGCGATGCGGAGGTTCACGCTGCCGTAGTGCAGGCGCAGGCGCAGCTGCCCGTCGTCGAGCTGGACGACCTCGAGCGCGGAATCGCCATCGACCCGGATCGCGGTCGAGCCGACCCGCAGCTCGCTGCGCGCGCCGACGCCGGTGGAGATCGTATTGCCGGAGGTCACCGGCCAGTTGACCAGGGCGCTGCTGGCCGCTGCCCCTGGAACGCTGATGTTGACCTGGCCCTGAGCCAGCGCCACGCGCCCGACCCGGGCCGGAGGATCGTCCGCCAGCGCCAGGGTGGAACATGCCGCCAGCGCCAGCAGCGTCGCGGTCTTCAGTAAACGAAGTGTCATGAGGGCTCCAGGCGGTGCGCCAAGGTGGACGAAACGGAATGCGTCGACCTGATTACACCCTAGCGGCGCATGGCGCACAATCGGGGTTACAGACGGTTGCAAATCGTGCCCGACCGACACATCAAGGGCGGCAGGATCAGGCGCGTTTTACAAAAAACAGCATGGAGCCGACGACGACGAGCACGGCGCCAAAAAATCGGTTCTGGATGCGCATGGCGCGCGGATCGCGGAACAGGCGCTGCATCGAGGCCGCCAGCGTGGCATAGCCGTGCATCACCAGGCTGTCGATGGTGACCATCGTCACGCCGAGGATCAACAATTGCGGCAGCAGCGGCGCGTCTTTCGAAATGAATTGCGGCAGGACCGCGACCATGAAGATGATGCCCTTCGGATTGGTGGCATTCGTCAGGAAGCCGGTCAGCACGCGCTTGCGCACCGACGGGTGGGCGGCCAGCCCGGCACTGCTCGCCGTCGGCCCGGCTGCGGCCTTCGAACGCCATTGCGCTACGTCGAGATAGATCAGGTACAGGGCGCCGACCACCTTGACGATCAAGAAGGCCGTGGGCGAGGCCAGCAGCAGCGAGCCGACCCCGGCGCCGGCGATGGCCAGCACCAGGATCAAGCCGAGTTGCAGCCCGAACACGGTGACGCTGGCCTTTTTGACGCCATAGGCGAGGCCGTGCGACATGGACAGCACGGCGCCGGAACCGGGAGAGATGGCGATGACGGTGCCCGCGATGACGAAGGCGATCCAGGTGGCGTAACTCATGGGGAAAGTAGCAAGCGGAAAAAAGGAAGGCATGCCGCGGCGGCATGCGGGACAGGACGAATGTGGGGATTACTTCTTGTGCGGATTGACGGCCGCCTTCAGCGTTGCGCCGGCGGCAAAACGCGGGGTGTTCGAGGAGGCGATGTCGATCACTTCGCCGGTGGCCGGAAGGCGGCCCTTGCGCGCGGCGCGCTCGGTGACCGAAAAACTGCCGAAACCGGTGATGCCGACCGTGTCGCCCTGCTGCAGGCGTTCGGTGATGATCTCGATGATCGTGTTGAGCGCGCGGTTGGCCGCGCTGCCGCTCATCCCGCCGCGCTTCGCCAACTCCGCGATCAGTTCGCCTTTTTTCATGCTGCCTCCGGACTCAAAGAGCGGAAAGGGTAGCACAAGTAGTTGCCACTTGTAATCTACCGCCGCTCCCGGCAGGGGGCCGGATTATGCGGCTTCGGCGGCGCCGGCCAGGCGCGTGCGCAGGGCGGCGTTGATCAGGGTCTGGTAACCGGTCCCGCTGCGCTCGGACAGGTTGCGAAATTCGCTCAGCACCTCGTCGTCGAGGTAGATGGTGATGCGCGTCTTGCGTTTCGGCGGACGGGTGCGGCGTGCTGGGGCGCTTGCTTGGCTCATTTGATTCATGGTCGGGGTCATCCTGGTCTCCTTCGGCTTGGCGAGGCTGGCGTACCGCAGCCTTCGATCGTGACTATACGTATGCGCGGCCAAACCCGGTGCCGAAAGCGACGAGTTGCAGTTTTACGCGGATGAAACGCAATTTATCGCGCTGAACCGTGTGCCTGCGCGACCTGCGCTCGGTTAAGATGCTGCCATATTGTCAATCACAGGAGCAGGTCCATGGCTGCAGGCAGTTTGCTGGCATTACTCGACGACATCGCCACCGTTCTCGACGACGTCACCGTGATGAGCAAGGTGGCGGCGAAGAAGACCGCGGGCGTGCTCGGCGACGACCTCGCGCTCAACGCCCAGCAGGTATCGGGCGTCGACTCCTCGCGCGAACTGCCGGTGGTCTGGGCCGTGGCCAAGGGTTCGTTATGGAACAAGGCGATCCTGGTGCCGGCGGCGCTGCTGATCTCGGCTTTCGTGCCCTGGCTGATCATTCCGCTGCTGATGATCGGCGGCGCCTTCCTGTGCTTCGAGGGCGCCGAAAAACTGGCGCACAAATTCCTGCACGATCCCGAGGAAGAGGCTGCCCACAAGGAACGCCTGGCCGCGGCGGTGGCCGGCAAGGAAGACATGGTCGCGGTCGAGAAGGACAAAATCAAGGGTGCGATCCGCACCGACTTCATCCTGTCGGCCGAGATCATCGTCATTTCGCTGGGCACGATTGCGGCAATGCCCTTCATGCAGCAAATGGTGGTGCTGATCCTGCTCTCCGTGGTGTTCACGGCCGGCGTCTACGGCCTGGTCGCCGGCATCGTCAAGATCGACGACGCCGGCCTGTATCTGAGCAAGAAAACCAGCGGTTTCGCGCGCAGTATGGGACGCATGCTGCTGGCGTTGGCGCCGCGCCTGATGAAATTGCTGTCGATCGTCGGCACCGCCGCGATGTTCATGGTCGGCGGCGGCATCGTCAGCCACAACCTGGAATTCCTGCACCATTACTCCGAAAGCATGGCCGAGACCCTGGGCGCCGTGCCCGGCATCGGCGGCGTGCTGCACTTCATCGGCCCGGTCCTGTTCGACGCCCTGGTCGGCATCCTGGTCGGCGTGATCGTGCTGCTGGTGGTGACGATGGTCAATAAAATGCGCGGCAAGAAGCCCGTCCCGGCGCACTGATCAGCAAACTGGGCAGTATGCCGATTTTGCTTACTCCATCCTGACGTATTGACAATTGTTGCATTTCTGACTCGGGCATTCGTTGCAATTTGACATGCCTGGGTCTGCCCTCCAGACTGGTTTGAGCGCTTGCCGCTCCGACTATTACATGAGGGAAGAATATGCAGACAAGAACCACGAAGCAAACGGTGCTGGCCCTGTCGATCGCTGCCATGTTCGGCGGCACGGCAGGCGCCCAGGAAAGCACGGCGACCGAAGGCAGTGCCGCCACCGTCGTCGTCACCGGCACCCGCGTCGCCAACCGCAGCGTGCTCGATACCGCCTCGGCAGTCGACATCATTCCGGCCGAAACCCTGAAGAATGCCGGCACCACGGAAATGAACCAGGCGCTGTCGGTGGCGCTGCCTTCCCTGAATTTTCCCCGCCCCTCGCTGACCGACGGCACCGACACCATCCGTCCGGCCACGCTGCGCGGCATGGCGCCCGACCACAGCCTGGTGCTGGTCAATTCCAAGCGGCGCCACGCCTCCTCGCTCGTCAACGTCAACGGCAGCATCGGCCGCGGCTCGGCGGCGGTGGACATGAACACCATTCCGACTGCGATCGTGAAGAACGTCGAAGTGCTGCGCGACGGCGCCGCGGCCCAGTACGGCTCGGACGCGATTGCCGGCGTGATCAACCTGCGCCTGCGCACCGACCGCACGGGCGGCGAGGCGAGCGTGACCTATGGCGCGCGCATCAGCGAATACGATTTGTTCAACGACGTCCCGCCGGCCGGCGGCACCTGGAGCGGCCCGGCCTCGCGCGAACGCACCGACGGCCAGAGCACCACGGTCAGCGCCTGGAAGGGCTTGCCGCTGGGGGAATCGGGTTATCTGACCATCGCCGCGGAATACAAGGACCAGGCGCGCACCGAGCGCGGCGGCTACGACATGCGCCAGCAATACCCGCGCCTGCCGAACGGCGCTTTTGATCCGCGCGAAAACACGATCGACCGTTTCAATGCCTGGTACGGCGACCCGGAAATGGAGCAGACCACCCTGTTTGCCAACGCCGGCAACGACCTCGGCAACGGTGTCAAATTGTATGGCTGGGCCAGCTACCAGAACCGCCAGGCCCGTTCCGCCGGCTACTTCCGCCCGGCCCAGGACGCGCGCAACATCATCTCGATCTATCCGGACGGCTTCCTGCCGATCATCGCCCCGACGGTGGACGATTTCAGCCTGACCGGCGGCCTGACCTGGAGCCTGGGCAGCTGGGACATGGACACCTCTCTCGGCTATGGCAAGAACCGGATGGAGTTCGAGATCCAGAACACGCTGAACCGCTCGATCGGCCCGACCAGCAAGACCGAATTCGATGCCGGCGGCTTTGCCTATGACCAGCTGGTGCTGAACCTGACCGGCGTGCGCTCGCTGGACGTGGCCGGCCTGTCCTCGCCGCTCAACATCGCGGTGGGCACCGAAGTGCGGCGCGAAGGCTACGAATTGTTTGCCGGCGAACCGGACTCCTACCGCTACGGCGGCCAGGTGCTGGCCAACGGCACCCCGGCCGCGCCCGGCGCCCAGGTGTTCCCGGGTTTCCGTCCCGCCAACGAGATCGATACCCACCGCACCGCGGTCGGCGCCTTCGTCGACCTCGAAGCGAACCTGACGCCGCAACTGCTGGCCTCGGTCGCGGTGCGCGCCGAGCATTACTCCGACTTCGGCAACAGCCTGGCCGGGAAACTGGCCGGCCGCTACGATTTCAGCAAAGCCTTTGCCCTGCGCGGCTCGGTGCAGAACGGCTTCCGCGCGCCATCGCCGCAACAGCAGAATTTCACCTCGACCTCGACCAATTTCATCAACGGCGTCCCGTTCGAGATCACCACCTTCAAACCGACCGACCCGGTCGCCGTCGCCCTCGGCGCCAAGCCGCTCGACGCCGAGAAATCGGTCAACCTCTCGCTGGGCGCGGTGCTGCGCTTCGACCCGGTCAGCGTCACGATCGACGCCTATCGCATCAAGATGCGCGACCGTATCGTGCTGTCGGAGAACCTGACGCAAACCAACGTGCGCAACTATATTGCCGCGCAGGGTTTCGTCGGCGTCGGCGGCGGACGCTTCTTCATCAATGGCGTCGATACCACCACCGAAGGCCTCGACATCGTCGTCAACTGGCCGCTCAACGCCGGCGCGGCAGGGCGCTTCGACTTCACGCTGGCGGGCAACCTCAACCGTACCGAAGTGACCAAGGTGCCGGTGACGGCGCAGCTGGCGGCCCTGAACCCGGCGCCGGCGCTGTTCGACCGCGCCAACATCATCGCGCTCGAGGAAGGCCAGCCGAAGAACAAGCTCAGCGCCAACCTGAACTGGAAGCTGGGCGCCTGGGGTGTCACCGCGCGCGCCACCCGCTATGGCAAGGTGATGACGCCGGGTACCACGCCGGCCTTCGATTTCCCGCTCGGCGCGCGCACCCTGGTCGACCTCGAGACCCGCTTTGCCCTGACGCCGAAGCTGACCCTGGCGCTGGGCGCGGACAACGTCTTCGACCAGTACCCGGAAACCCTTCCGCCGTCGCTGAATACGACCGGCAACACGCCGTTCTCGAATTATTCGGCGTTCGGACGTTCGGGCCGCTTCGTGTACGCGCGCGCGAACTACGGGTTTTAACTTAACGGGGTAAGGCAGGGCGGGCCAGGCGCGCGGCGGCAAGGCCGTCGCGCACGGCCCAGGTGAAGGCCCCGGCCGCCATCGCGGTGAGCACCCAGCTCGCCCAGCCGTAATCGACGCGCACCAGCGCCGTCTCGCCCGCGTGCCACCAGCCGAGCATGATCGCGCCCAGCACCACCAGGGCGCCCAGGTTCATGAACAGCAGCAGGTGCAGCACGCGCTCGGAGGCCGGCAGGACGCGAATATCGCCTTCGACGACGACGTCGCGCGCCGTGACCAGCACTTCGGCCAGCAGCAGGGCGGCGATCCACCACGCCCACGCTCCTTGCCACTCGCACCAGGCGATCGAGGCGAACAGGCAGGCGAAAATCAGCTCGCGCGCCGCATGTAAACCTTCTTCCTCGGCGGCGTCGCGGCGCGCGGGCAGTTTCGCCAGCAGCTCGTGGTTGACGAGCACGTCGGTCGCCCCGAGCACGCCGTGCAGCAGCAGCGCATAGACAAAGAGCGGCACGTTTTTTCCTGCTGCTCTAGACTAGCTGTCAATCCCGGCGCAAGGCAATCGCGCCCAAGGCCAGGCCGACGGCAAAAGCGGCATACACGCCGGCCAGCGACTTCTTCGACAAGCGCTTTTCGTAGCCGGGGTTCAAACGCTGCGGGGTCATTTTGTAGTCGACGAAGCAGGCGATGGCCGAGGTGGCGGCCGAGGTGGCGAGGGTCACGCGCAGGTCGCGCCGGTCGAGCTTCTCGCCGGCCAGTTTTTCGAACAGCACCGACCAGAACGTCGCACTGAGGTGGTGGATCGCATAGCCGGTGATGGTGTACTTCAGCGAAAACTCGTCGTGCTCGGCCGCTTCGTCGCCCCAGATCCAATGGCTCACGGCGTTGGTCGGGGCATAGGCGCTGCCGGTTTCGGAGCGCCCGAGCAGGGCCAGCGCGGCCGTCGACACCACACTGGAAGCGGCGCCGGAGACCAGGCCGCGTTGCATCGATGTTGTCCAATCTGTCATATTGATCATCCTCGTCGAATCGGGTGAAAGGAAAACGCATGCGGATCTTGCTGACGGGCGCCAGTGGTTTCATCGGGCAGCACCTGCTGCAGGCGCTGCTGGCCGAAGGCCACCACGTCATGTGCGCCGCGCGCACGCCGAAAACCAGCGTCGATCCGCGCTTGAGCTACGTTCATGCTGACTTCGCAAAAGATACCGACAAATCGGTTTGGCTGGCGCGCCTTTCCGGGGTCGACGCCGTCATTAACACGGTCGGCATCTTCCGCGAGTCGGGCAGCCAGACCTTCGAGCGCCTGCACACGCAGACCCCGCGCGCCCTGTTCGCCGCCTGCGCCGAGTCCGAGCACGTGGCGATGGTGATCCAGCTCTCGGCGCTCGGCGCCGACGAGGGCGCCGACAGCCGCTACCACCTGTCCAAGCGCGCCGCCGACGACTACCTGGCCACGCTCCCGGTGCGCGCCTACATCGTCCAGCCGTCGCTGGTGTACGGAAAAGAGGGCGCCAGCGCGCGCGTGTTCAAGGGCCTGGCCAGCATGCCCTTCGCCGTGCGCTTCGGCAGCGCGCCGCAGCTGGTGCAGCCGGTGCACATCGACGACGTGGTCGGCGCCATCCTCGCCCTGTTGCGGCACCGGCTGCCGATGCCGCCGGGCGTGACCTCGATGCGGGTGCCGCTGGTCGGCCCCGAAGCCTTGCCCTTCACCGAGTACCTGGCGCGGCTGCGCGGCGCGATGGGGCTCGGCGCGCTGCGCGTGCTGCCGCTGCCCGGTTTCCTGGCGCGCCTGCTGGCGAAAGGGGGGCGCTGGCTGCCCGGCGGCCTGCTCGACGAGGAAGCCCTGCGCATGCTCGACCGCGGCAATACCGGCGACCCCGCCGTCATCGCCCACCTGCTGGGGCGCCCTTTAATCCCCATCGGCGCATTCGTCACCGACCCGCGCGCCGAACGCACGCTGGCCAAGCTGACCTGGCTGCTGCCGACGCTGCGCTGGAGCATCGTCGCGGTGTGGATCGCCACCGCGATCGTCTCCTTCGGCCTGTATCCGGTGCAGCAAAGTTATGAGCTGCTGGCGCGCACCGGCATCCCCGCGGACTTGCAGCCGCTGATGCTGTACGGCGCGGCAAGCTTCGACCTGCTGCTCGGCCTCGGCATCGCCTTCTTGCCGAAGCGGCGCTGGCTGTGGCTCGCACAATTGGCGCTGATCGGTTTTTACACGGTCGTGATAGCGTTCAAGTTGCCGGAATTTTTGCTGCATCCCTATGGTCCGCTAACCAAGAACCTGCCGATGCTGGCCGCCATCTGGCTGCTGTACGAACTGGAAGAGGATCAATAAGATGGATTACGTGGTAATCAAATGGCTGCACATCCTGTCGTCGACCTTCCTGTTCGGCACCGGCATCGGCTCGGCCTGGTACATGCTGTTCGTCACCCTGAGCCGCGACGTGCGCGCGATCGCCGTGGTGGCCCGCAACGTCGTCATCGCCGACTGGGTGTTTACGGCGACCACTGCCGTGATCCAGCCGTTGACCGGTTTTTATATGATCCACCTGGCCGGCTACCCCATGCACAGCAAGTGGATCATGTGGTCGGTCGCCCTGTACGTGCTGGCCGGCGCCTGCTGGCTGCCGGTGGTCTGGATCCAGATGCGCCTGCGCGACCTGTCGGCCGAAGCGGCGCGCACCAACAGCGCATTGCCGCCGCAATACTGGCGTCTGTTTAAAACCTGGATTGCGCTGGGCGTGCCGGCGTTTGGCGCCTTCGTCTTCATCTTCTGGCTGATGGTGGCCAAACCGATGTAGGGCGCGAGCAGCGCTTGCTGACATGGGCGACGCGGCGGCCCTGAACGACCGCGACCTAAGGAGGAAACCATGCGGGCTTATCAGATTTTGCCGGGCGAAAACATCGACGGCTTGCAGTGCGTGAACTTTCCCGAGCGCGAATTGGCGCTGGGCGAGGTGCGGGTGCGCGTGCACGCCGTGTCGCTGAACTACCGCGACCTGATGGTAGCGAGCGGCAACTACCTGGTGAATGTGGATAACCCCATCATTCCCTGCTCGGACGGCGCCGGCGAGGTGCTGGCGGTGGGCCATGGCGTGACTGGCTTGCAGGTCGGCGACCGGGTGGCCGCCTCGTTCTTCCCCTACTGGCAAGACGGGCGCACGGCGCCGGCGAAGATCCGCCACGCGCTGGGCGGCGACATCGACGGCATGCTGGCCGAAGAGGTCATCCTGCACGAGGAAGCCCTGGTGAAAATCCCGGCGCAACTGAGCTATATCGAGGCCGCCACCATGCCCTGCGCCGGCGTCACCGCCTGGAATGCGATCTTTAAGTCGAGCAACGACATCCAGCCGGGCGACACCGTGCTGCTGCTGGGCACGGGCGGCGTCTCGGTGCTGGGCCTGCAACTGGCGAAAGCGGCCGGGCTGCGCACCATCATCACCTCGTCGAGCGACGAAAAGCTGCAGCGCGCGCGCGAACTGGGCGCCCACCACACGATTAACTACCGCGCCATCCCCGAATGGCAGGAAGAAGTGCTGCGCCTGACCCACGGCCGCGGCGCCGACGTGGTGCTGGAAGTGGGCGGGCAGGGCACGGTGAACCGCTCGGTCGCGGCCTGCGCGATGGGCGGCAGCGTCGCCATCATCGGCGGCGTCAGCGGTTTTGGCGGCGAGGTCAACCCGGCCTCGCTGCTGGCCGGCGCCAAGCGCATGGTCGGCATCTTCGTGGGCAGCCGTGCCATGCTCGAGGACGTCATGCGCTTTGCCGCCGTGACGAACCTGGAACCGGTGGTCGACCGCGTGTTCACCTTCGACCAGGTCAAGGAGGCGTATCGCTACATGGAATCGGGCTCGCACTTCGGGAAAGTGGTGATCGCGGTCACCCCTTGAGGGACTAACGTCCCTGGAAGCGAACGAGTTCGATCTCGAACAACTTCGGCCAGAGCTTGCCCGTGACATACAGCTTGCGGCGCTTGCCGTCGTAGGCAATGCCGTTGAGCACCGCATCGACCGAGCTGGTGCCGCGTTGTTCGCGCGGCAGCAAGTTTCTCAGGTCGATCCATCCGACCACCTTGCCCGATAGCGGGTCGATGCGCGCGATGACGTCGGTGCCCCAGACGTTGGCAAACAGCTCGCCTTCGACCATTTCCAGTTCGTTGAGCGAGTCGATCGGCTGGCCGTCGGCCGTCACCTGCACGCGCCGTACTTCCTTCAGCGTTTTCGGATCGAGCACGCGGATCTGGGCGCTGCCGTCGCTCATGTACAGGTGGCGGGCGTCGCTGGCCAGGCCCCAGCCTTCGCCCTCGTAACTGAAACGTCCCTTCAGGGCGAAGGTCTTGGCGTCGAACACATAACCGGTCTTCGAGCGCCAGGTCAGGCCGAGGATAGTGTCGCCATAGGCGGTCGAGCCTTCCCCGAACACGTCCTGCGGCAGGTCGGCCTTTTGCAGCACCTTCCCGGTTTTGAGATCGAGCTTGCGCAGCATCGAGCGCCCGGCGATGCCGGTGGTCTCGAACAGCTGGCCGTCGCGGAAGAACAGGCCCTGGGTAAACGCCTGCGGATCGTGCGGATAGGTGTTCTTGACAACGAAACCGTAGACGGGAATCGCTGCCACGGCGGTCGTGCAGGCGCAGCCTGCGAGGGCGAGGGCGGCTAGTGTGAAAGGTTTCAGCATGGCTGGCTGGCGGTATGGTGGAGAACGGCCACTCTAGCATGAGGCAGGCGCGGCCGCCGCGGCAGCGTCATACATAGGCCAGCAGGCGGCCGCAGGCGATCACGCCCAGCCACAGCAGGATCGACAAGGCCGCGCCGAGGCGGGCCGCAAGCGGCACCGCGCGTTCCCGCTCCCAGTGCGCTACCCTGCGATAGGGTAGCAGGTGAAATACCAGGGCATTCAGGCCGGCAAACGCGATGAGCGCTAGTTTCAGCAGGAACACCGGATTGCTGGTCAACTCGAGCGGGTGCGCCGAGAACAGCAATAGCCCGGCCGCGGCCGCCAGCAGCGCGCTTGCCAGGGCCCAGCGCAGCAGGTGCTGCGCGAGCGCGGCCACTGGCAGCGCCGGGCCCCAGCCAAGCACGCGCAGGTCGAACAGCACCACGCTGCCGACCAGCACCGAAAAGCCGGCGATATGAACGATCTCGACGACCGGATAGGCCCAGGTGGCCGTGCGCATCGTTTCCGACAGGGGCGTGGCGGCCAGCCAGGCGAGCAGGCCGGGCGCCTCTGCCATCAGCGCAGCTCCGTGGTCTTGCCCTCGATCGTGATGCGTTCGGCGCGCAGTTCGTCGCCCTTGCTGCGGTGCGGGTAGCCGTACACGGCCGCCTTCTGGCCCGCCACCAGCTTATTCGACGGCAAGCCGCGGCTTTCCATGCGCGAGGGCGGCGCCAGCACCACGAGCCAGGTTTTAGTCGCCGTTTTCAGGCGTACATAGCCATGCGGCTGTTCGTAACCGGCTTGTTCGATCGTGCCGGCCAGCTCGAGCGGCTTGTCGGCCTGGTATTCGCTCCAGCCGTGGTGGGCAAAGGCGCTGCCGGCGAGGACAGCGGAGGCGGCAAGCAGGGTCAGACGTTTCATGCGCTTCTCCCGTGAGAGGACAGGCCGATTCTACGCCCGATTTTCGCGGAGAAGCGCGGCGCGCATCGGCGCAAGGCGTCAATGCGCCTTCAGGCGGCCGATGACGTGCAGGCGTCCGGCGCGCGGCACCGTCAACACCATCTCGCCCTGGGCCACCGATTGCCCGGTCAGCGCGCGGATGTTGACGTCGTGCGTGACCAGCACCAGCGGCGTGGCGTCGGCGCGCGCCGCCAGCCGCGCCTGCAGGGCGCGCAGCTTGGCGCCGGAGGCGGCCGCGTCGTCGTTGAACATCGAATCGAGGCTCGGTTCGGCCTGCACCCGGCCGAAGGCGAGGCGCGCCGTCTCCAGGCAGCGGCACCAGCGGCTCGACCAGACGGCGCCGGGCAGCACGCCGCGTTGCCGGAAGGCGGCGCCGATCGCCCGCGCGTCGCGGCGGCCGGCATCGGACAGGTTGCGCTGGGTGGAACACTCGCCGAGCGCAAAGCCGGGCGGGTCGCCGATGCCGGGATCCGTTTGCGCATGGCGCATGAGTAGCGTGACGCCGCCGTTGCGCAGGCGCTGCCACAGGGCGTCGTCGCCCAGTTCGGCGGCCTGCGCGAGCGGCGCGCCGCATGCCAGCAGCAGGGCGAACAAAGCGGTCTTCATGGCGCCTTCCAACAGTGGTTTTACCCGTCCAGCCCGATGCCAAATCCGAATTTCCAGTCCAGCCGCATTTCTGCAAAAAATACTATTTATTTCGTTTATTTAATTTAAATCATATAAACGATAGTACTGTTTATTCTGGAGCGAAAAGGGGTTTTTTTGGCCATCCTAAAAATGGCAAAAGACAAACAAATTTCCGCTCAATCCGCCTTTTTAAAAACCCTCCAGCACCACCTTGCCGCTGGCCGCGCCGCGCTCGATAAAGGCGTGCGCCCGGCGCAGGTTGGCCGCGTTGATCTGACCGAAATGCTCGGCCAGCGTAGTGCGGATGCGCCCGTCCTCGACCAGTTGCGCCACCTCGTTGAGCAGCAGGTGCTGCTCCTGCATGTCGGGTGTCTGGAACAGCGAGCGGGTAAACATCAGCTCCCAGTGCAGGGAGATGCTCTTGCGTTTCAGCAGGCGCACGTCGATCGGCTCCGGGTCGTCGATCAGCGCCAGCTTGCCCTGCGGTTTCAGGGCGTTGACGAGGGCGGCGAAATGTTGATCGGTGTTGGTGAGGCTGATGACGTAATCGACTTCGCCCAGGCCCGCTTCCTGCAGCGCCGTATCCAGCGGGCGGCTGTGGTCGATCACATGCTGGGCGCCGAGGATGCGGACCCATTCCCGGGTCTGCGGGCGCGATGCGGTGCCGATCACGGTCAGCCCCGTCAACTGGCGCGCGAGCTGGATCAAGATGGAGCCGACGCCGCCGGCCGCACCCACGATCAGCAGCTTCTGGCCCGCGTGGCCGCCAAAGGCCAGGCCGAGGCGGTCGAACAGGAGTTCCCAGGCCGTAATCGCCGTCAGCGGCAGGGCCGCCGCTTCGGCAAAGCCGAGCGTGGCGGGCATGCGGCCGACGATGCGCTCGTCGACCAGTTGCAATTGGCTGTTGCTGCCGGCGCGGTGGATGGCGCCGGCATACCAGACCCGGTCGCCCGGCTTGAACAGGGTCACTTGCGGGCCGACCGCGCGCACGATGCCGCTCGCGTCCCAGCCCAGCACGCGCGGCTCGGCTTGCGGTTCGGACGGCAGGCCGCGCCTGACCTTGGTATCGACCGGATTGACGGAGACGGCGTGCACTTCGACCAGCAGGTCGTGGCCGCTGGCGACCGGGTCGGGCAGGGTGATGTCCTGCAGGGCGGCCTCGTTGTCGGCGGGCAGCGAGGCAAAGGCGGCGATGGCTTTCATGGTGTCCTCATGATGACGTAATGCGACACAGTGTAGCCCTTCGCGCAGGATTCGAGCGGGCGCCCGGCGTGCGTCGGCGCGCGCTCATTGCCGCTATTTATCGACCGGTTCGCCTCGGCAAGCTGCCCCGCCGCGGCCGCTAACCGTGCGCCGGCCGACTGGCCTTGTGCCTAAGATGAATGATCGGAATGGCAAGCTCTTGCACGTCTTCCGCGCTGACTGCGCCCGTGCCCCCTGCCTGCCCGCGCTTCAGGAAGCCTGATCGATACTCCCGAAAGGATTTGCCATGACCGCTCCCGAGCGTTATCCGCTGACGCTGCGCATCAACGGCCGCGCGCACCAGCTGGAACTCGAAGCCTGGGTCACGCTGCTCGACCTGCTGCGCGAGCGCCTGCACCTGACCGGCTCGAAGAAGGGCTGCGACCACGGCCAGTGCGGCGCCTGCACCGTCCTCGTCGACGGCCGGCGCATCAATGCCTGCATGACCCTGGCCGTGATGCAGAATGGCCGGGACATCACCACCATCGAGGGCCTGGCCGAGGGCGATGCGCTGCATCCGATGCAGCAGGCCTTTGTCGACAACGACGCCTTCCAGTGCGGCTACTGCACCCCGGGCCAGATCTGCTCGGCCATCGGCCTGCTCAACGAAGGGCATGCCAAAACGGTGGCCGACGTGCGCGAACTCATGAGCGGCAACCTGTGCCGCTGCGGCGCCTATCCGGGCATCCGCAAGGCCGTGTGCGCGGTCGCCGGGATCGGCGGCGGCGACAGCGCCACGGGCCCGGTCGTCACCGGCACGGTGCCGGCATGAACCCGTTCTCGTTTGCCCAGGCCCTCGATGCGGACGCCGCCATCGGCCAGGTGGCCGCCAATCAGGGGACTACGGACCAGGCCGTGCGCTTCATCGCCGGGGGCACCAACCTGCTCGACCTGATGAAGGAAGGCGTCATGACGGCCGGCCGCCTGGTCGACATCAACCGCCTGCCGCTCGACGCCATCGAGGAGGAAGACGGGGGGCTGCGCCTGGGCGCGACCGCGCGCAATGCCGATACCGCCTATCACCCTCTGGTGCGCGAGCGCTACCCGCTGCTCACGGCCGCGATCCTGGCCGGCGCCTCTCCCCAGCTGCGCAACATGGCGAGCAACGGCGGCAACCTGCTGCAGCGCACGCGCTGCTACTACTTTTACGATCTGGCCACGCCCTGCAACAAACGCGCGCCCGGCAGCGGCTGCTCGGCCATCGGCGGCATCACGCGCCAGCACGCGATCCTCGGCGCCAGCCCGCACTGCATCGCGACCCATCCGTCGGACATGTGCGTGGCCCTGACCGCGCTGGAAGCGACGGTACACGTCCGATCGCAGCGCGGGCGGCGCGCCATCGCCTTCGCCGCATTCCACCGCCTGCCGGACGACGCGCCGCAGTACGACACCGTGCTCGAAGCGGACGAACTGATCACCCACATCACGCTGCCCGATGCGCGCCGCTACGCCGCCCACTCGGCCTACATCAAGCTGCGCGAACGGCTGTCCTACGCCTTTGCCCTGGTGTCGGTGGCGGCCGCCCTCGATATCGGGGGCGACGGCGTGATACGCAGCGGGCGCATCGCGCTCGGCTCGGTGGCCCATAAACCCTGGCGCAAGCCGGAAGCGGAGCAGCTGCTGGCCGGGCAGCGGCCCGACCCGGCCCTGTTCGGGCGCGTGGCCGAGCTCCTGCTCGAGGGTGCGCGCGGCCAGGGCCACAACGACTTCAAGATCGGCATGGCGCGCAAGGCGATCGTGCGCGCATTGCAGACGGCGCTCGCGGGCACCGTGTCCAACCTGGGAGCGCAGCATGACTGACCTGATCCCCGCCCTCAACACGCCGGTGGCCGAAGCGGGCACCGGCCGTGTCACCCTCGGCAGCCCCGTCTCGCGCGTGGACGGCCGCGCCAAGGTGACCGGCGCCGCCCAGTACGCCGCCGAACACTTCGCGCCCGGCCTGCTGTACGGCGTGGTGGTCAGCGGCAGCATCGCCAAGGGCCGCATCCTCGACATCGACACGGCAGAGGCGCTGGCGCTCGACGGCGTGGTCGAGGTGATGAGCCACCTGAACCGGCCGAAGATGCGCCGCTTCGACCTCGCCTGGAAGGACATGACGGCGCCCGGCGGTTCGCCCTTCAAGCCGTTCTACGACGACCGTGTCATCTACAGCGGCCAGCCGGTGGCGCTGGTGCTGGCCGAGACCTTCGAGGCGGCGCGGCGCGCGGCGGCGCTGGTGCGGGTGCGCTACCAGGCCGAGGAGCACGACACGCGGCTCGAAGCGAACCTCGGCCGCGCGCGGACGCCGAATACCTCGAAATCCGGTTTCGAGCCCCCGCCGCCGGAGAAGGGCCATGCCGACCAGGCGTGGCAGGCGGCGCCGGTGCGGATCGAGGCCGATTTTTACCACGCCGTCGAGCACCACAACCCGCTCGAGATGTTCGCCTCGACCGTGATCCGCGGCGAGGACGGCCACCTGACGATCTACGAAAAGACGCAAAGCTCGCAGAACAACCGCTGGTATGTGTCGCATGTGTTCGGACTGCCGAAAGAGAAGGTCACGGTGCGCAACCCCTACGTGGGCGGCGCCTTCGGTTCCGGCCTGCGCCCGCAGTACCAGCTGACCCTGGCCGTGATGGCCAGCCTGCACCTGGAACGCTCGGTGCGCGTGGCGCTCACGCGCCAGCAGATGTTCAGCTTCGGGCACCGTCCGGAAACCGTGCAGACCATCAAACTGGCGGCCGAACGGGATGGCACGCTGCGCGCCATCGTGCACGAGGCGATCGGCGAGACCTCGCAGATCGAGGACCACGCGGAGGTGGTCGTCAACTGGTCCGGCCTGCTCTACGCCTGCGACAACATCCGCCTCGGCTACAAGCTCGTCAGCCTCGACCAGCACACGCCGATCGACATGCGCGCTCCCGGCGGAGCGATCGGCATGCACGCGCTGGAAGTAGGAATGGACGAGCTGTCGTACGCGCTCGGGATGGACCCGCTGGCGCTGCGCCTGAAAAACTATGCCGAGCGCGTGCCGATCGAAGACAAGCCGTATTCGAGCAAGGAACTGCGCGCCTGCTACGCCCAGGGCGCCGAACGCTTCGGCTGGTCGCGCCGCCCGCCGGCACCGCGCTCGATGCGCGAAGGCGCCGAACTGGTCGGCTGGGGCATGGCGACCGGGGTCTGGGATGCGATGCAGTTGTTCGCCCGCGCCAGTGCCGTGATGCACGCCGACGGGCGCCTGGTGGTGTCGAGCGCGGCGTCCGACATCGGCACCGGCACCTACACCGTGATGGCGATGATCGCCGCCGAAAGCATGGGCCTGCCGCTCGAGCGCGTCACCTTCCAGCTGGGCGACTCGACGCTGCCGCTGGCGCCGATCGAGGGCGGTTCCTCGCATGTGGCGACCGTGGGCTCGGCGGTGGCAGGCGCCTGCGACAAGCTGCGCCTGTCCCTGCTGCGCCATGCGCAGTCGGACGCCGGCTCGCCGTTCCGCGACAAGCGTTTGCGGGACGTGGAATTCACGGGCGGCGTGCTGCGCCTGAAGGATGACCCGGGCACCTTCGTTGCTCTGGGCTTGATCGCCGAGCGCAGCGGCCGCGGCCGGATCGAGGAAAAATACCTGCTGCTGCCGCAGATGCTGAAACAGCGCAAATACCGGCGCCTGGTGCACTCGGCCGTGTTCGTCGAGGTGCGGGTCGACGAGGAGCTCGGCATCGTGCGCGTGACGCGGGTGGTCGACGCGGTGGCGGCCGGCCGCATCATGAACGTCAAAACGGCGGCCAGCCAGATCGTCGGCGGCGTGGTCTGGGGCATCAGCCAGGCGCTGCACGAAGAAAGCCTGCTCGACCAGCGCTTCGGGCGCTTCATGAACCACAACCTGTCGGAATACCACGTGGCGGCGCACGCCGACATCCACGACATCGACGTCCTGTTCGTGGAAGAAGACGACCGCATCGTCAGCCGCCTGGGCGCCAAGGGCGTGGGCGAGATCGGCCAGGTCGGGGTGGCCGCGGCGGTCAGCAATGCGATCTACCACGCCACCGGTAAACGCATCCGCAGCACGCCGATCACGCCCGACAAGGTGCTGGCCGGCGGGCCTTGAACGGCAAGCCGTCAACCGTGGGCCAGCGGTTGACGGGCTCTTCCACCCTGGTCCTGTGTTCCCGCAACCGCCAGTCCACCAAGGAGTGTCCGATGAGAACCGATCTTCCTGCCGCATCCGTTTCTTCCTACGACGACCTGGGCAAGCTGTTGCTGCGCGTGGTGCTGGCCTTGCTGCTGCTGTTCCACGGCCTCTCCAAGCTCGCCGGCGGGGTCGGTTTCATTACCGACATGCTCGGAAAGATGGGCTTGCCCGGCGCGATTGGCTACCTGGTGTATGTCGGCGAAGTCATCGCACCGCTGCTGGTCCTGTTCGGGGTGTGGACCCGCGCCGCCGCGCTCGTCATTGCCGGCAATATGATCGTGGCGGTGCTGCTGGTGCATACCGCGGAGTTTTTCACACTGTCGAAGACCGGCGGCTGGGCGCTCGAGCTGCAGGGCATGTTCTTCTTCGCTGCGCTGGCGGTGGCCCTGCTTGGCGCCGGGCGCTACAGCGTCGGCGGACGCGCCGGCAAGTGGAATTGAGCAGGGCGGCGCCCGGGCCCGTCGCGCTCAGCCCATGTGCAGGTCGTAGTGGACATCGCTGCGGTCCTGCTGCTGCGGGCCGTCGACCAGGTAACTGTCCCAGCCGAGGCGCCCCAGGGTGCTGCCCTCGGCCATCGTGACCGGGCGCACGTCGGCCGCGCGCAATACCAGCTGCACTTCGTATTCGAAGGCCACGCCGGTCAGCAGCGCCAGCAGGCTGTGCAAGGCCCTGGCCCCGGATCCGCCCGGCAGGAAGGCGGAAAAGCCGGCCTGGTCGAGCGGTCCGATGACCAGGCGCAGGCGCAGGTCGCGCTGCCAGACGCGCGCGCCGGCGATCGCCCGGCTGCCGAGCGTCGCGCTGGCGCTGCCCAGCACGGTTTGCTGGGCAGGCGGGATGGCGTACCAGTAGCCGATGAATTGCCGCACTTGCACCGGCTGGCCGAAATACTCGGACAGGACGCGCCCGATCTGGGTCGCGGACAGCGGCCGCTGGCGCAGCGAAGCGGCGAAATACCCCAGCGATTCGTCGAGCACCGCGCCGTGTTCGGGCAGGGCCAGGCGCCGCCGCAGCGCGGGACTACCGAGACCGGCCAATCCCAGCAGCAGGGGCAGGAAGCCGTCCTGCCCTTGGTGGTCGTATTTGAGGTGCAGCCGGTACTTGCGCCAGGCCGCGTAAAACAGCGCCAGCGAGCGGTTCGAAAAAGTGTCGAGGAAGGAGCGGGCGCCCTCGTCCTTGTCGTTGAACTGCTGCGCCGCAATGCGCTCCGTGTAATGCGGCGGCAGCACGCCGTGCCCGCCCAGCAAGCCCATGAAAGACGGCGTCACCCGGATCCATTTCAGAGTGCCCGCCTGCAGCGCCGCGGCGAGCGAAGGCGCATCGTGCTGCAGCTCGCGCGGCTCGGTCTGGATCGCCTCGAGCTGGCTGGCCGGAAAGCGCAACGAGGTCGAATTCTGGAAGCGCAGGAAATTGGCCACCAGCCCCTGCTGGGGCACGCCGTGGCGGCGCAGCCAGAGTTCGAGCATGCGCACCGCCTGGAAGTACTCGAACCGATAGGGTTCGCGGAACAGGCGCTCGATTACAGCAGGCTCAAAGCGCCGCTTTTGGGTAGGCATGTGTATAACTCTTCTCCGGTTTTGGCCGAGACGATCACCAGTTGCGTAAAGCTGTTGGCATGCACGTACAGCGCGAGAAAGCGCTCGACGATGTGGGCAAAAGCGTGGATGCCGCTGCCGATGAATGCCTCCTCGTCGATCGTCAGGCGCACCTCGACCCCGCGCACCAGGCAGGCGAACGGGTTGCCGGCGAGCCAGGCCGTCGCGGCGCGCTGTTCGATGGCCTGGATGCCGCCGATCTGGCGCTGCGAGGACGGCGAGCGCGGCAGGTCGTAGAGGGCCAGCATCTCGCGGAAAGCATCGACGCCGCCCTGGGTGAGCGACAGGTGGTTCAGCGCCAGGTGCGAGATCAGGCGCCAGTGCGCGCTGCGCCCGCTGGGGAAGCGGCAGGTGGCGGTCGGCTTGCGCAGGAAGCGGATGGCGCGCAGGCTGGAGCCGCCTTCGAGGAACAGGTCGCCTCCGGCCTGGCCGTAGCCGAGCAGGGACGGCAGGTCGCGATTCGAGCAGGTCAGTTCCAGGTTCAGGGTATCGGTCTCGACCGCGGCCGGATCGAAATCGATATCGACGATGGTGATTTGGGTTTCGAAACCGGGGCTGCGTTCGCGCAGGCTGTCGTCGCGCCGCAGCGCCCAGTAATGGCCGTTCTGGTCGGGCGTCTGGGCGTGCTGCAGGGAATAGAAGGGGCGAAACGCAATCACCGCCTCGCCCTGCGGCGTCTGGCGCACCAGGTTGACGGCGTCGATCGACTGCACCTCGAAGGCAAAGGCGCGGCGCGCATCGGCCAGCACCGGATAACTGGCCGTCGTATGGGTCAGGCGGATCGGCTCGCCGCGCTGGCGGAACAGGTTCACCACCGGCGTGCATCCCAGCAGCAGGTGATGCGTAGCCAGCGTGCCGAGCATGCGCGCCGTGTTCGAGTCGCTGCGGATGCCCTGCAGGCCCAGGTGCAGGGTGATCGATTTCGCGCCCGGCGGCAGGGCTGCCGCCAGCATCGCCAGGTCGATATCGAAAAAATTGAATTTTTCTGGAAAACAAAAATATTCGGTCAGCAGGCGATAGGCGGCATGCGAACGCGCCGGGAAGTCGATCAGCGCCTCCTCGTCCTCGAAGCCGGCCGCCTGGATCGGGATGCCGGGCAGGGCCAGCCAGCGCCCGTTGCCGTCGGCCTCGGCATAGGCCACCACCGGGCGCATGAACAGGGCGTCGCGCAAGGCCGCGCAGAACGAGGGCTCGCCATCGATGAAGACGCGCAGCCGCGACAGGTTCAACTGGCCCGGCGCGACCTGGTCCAGGGTGCTCGAGATCGTCAGGCTGATGCCGGAACTGGCAGCCAGCGGAACGCGCAGCGCCTCCGGCGCGCGCAGGATATCGGAAAAGCAGGCGCCCGAGATCGCCAGCGGGACCACCGCGACCGGATAGACGGTGCGGAAGGTACAGGCCCCGCCGCGCACCGGACGGGTGGTCAACTGGGTGCCGCGCGCAATGGTGCCGGCCGTGGTCTGCTGCTTGGCGCCGCCGCCGAAATCCAGGTGCGCAATCGAGCACGACGGAAACGGGCGCAGGTAGTGCGGATAGAGCACGTCGAACAGCGCTTCGGTGAATTCCGGGTAATCGTCGTCGAGCCGCTTGGCGATGCGCGCGTTGAGCAGGGCGAACGATTCGATCATGCGTTCGGTGTGCGGGTCTTCGCACACCTCGCCGCTGATCAAGAGCCGGCCGGCGATTTTCGGATAGCGTTCGGCGAACTCGCGCAGGTTGCGGCGCAGGTAACCGAGTTCGCTTTCGTAATACGGCAGTAATTGTTCCAAATCAGGCTCCCACAGGCGCTGGACGGCCCGCCTTGTTGATGCTGTAGCTCAGCGTCGACGGCTGGAGCACGGCGTCGAAATTCACTGATTCCTGGGCGCTATTGAGCACCAGCAGGGCAGTGATCGAAAAGTCGAGCCGATTGACGGCGCCTGCGCGCATTTCCAGCGCCGCCTTGACGTTGCGCAGGCGTGGTTCGTGGCAGGCAATTGTGGTTTCGATGCTGGCGCAGATCGTCGCACGGTCGGCAGGGCTCGACAGCGACAGGTCGGCGAAATCGTTCATGCCATAGCTGACGATCGACTTGCTGCACTCGGGATACCCTTGTAACCAGCCTGCGGGCAGCACCATGCGGGTGTTGAGCAGCGCCTCGAGGTCGCGCGCCACGGCGTCCTTCATGTCGTCGACCGACATGCGCGCGCCCGCTGCCGGCGTGCCGCCAGCCGTGCGCGAAGGCACCCCGAGCAGGCGGTCGAACAAGCCTGGCGTAAAACCTTTCATGGCGCTCCCTAACTGTTGACCACGCGATAGTGTTACCGGGCATCACCGAACCAACCTTGAAAAAAGATAAGGAAGGGCAATCGACCGCCGTGGCGTTGTGCAATACCGACGTTTGAGCGAACGCAAACAGGCCCCGTCGGCTGCAGTGCTACTGTTTCCGTTGGCAAAGTTGCGCCCAATACCGATCACATTCAGGGATGACCGCCGACATGACGAGCAAAGTACTCTGGGGCGAAGGCCTGCTCCTGCGCCCCCAGCACTTCCAGCGGCAAGACCAGTACCACGAGCATTGCCTGCAAAAGGGGATCAAGGCGGTGCACCCATATGCCTGGGGCGTGGAACGGCTGCAGGTCGACCGCGAGGCGCTCGCCAACAACCAGTTGCGCATCAACGAGCTGGCGCTGCGTTTCCAGGACGGAGAATTGGTCGACGCCCCCGGCACCGACGAACTGCCCGACACGGTCGACCTGAATCTGCTGCAGCAGGCGCAGCAAACCGTCACCTATTACGCCGCCCTGCCGGGCCTGAAACCGTTCAGCGGCAATTTTTCCCCGCCGGGCCAGCCTGCGCAGCCGGTGCGCTTCATGCAGGCGAACCAGGAAACGGCCGACCTGTACACGCACGCCGCGCCGGTGCAGCTGGCCTACCTGAAAAAAGCGGTGCGCCTGGTCTCCGAATTCGAGGCGCGCGACGCCTACATCCATTTCCCGCTGCTGCGCCTGCGCCGCGCGGCCACCGGCGGCTTCGAGATGGATCCGGCCTTCGTGCCGCCCAGCCTGTCCCTGGCCGCCGCGCCGGTGCTGTTCCAGCAGCTGCGGCGCCTGCTCGAGGCCCTGCAGGCCAAGGTCAGCGCCCTGTACGGCCACCACCGCGAGCCGAGCCGCAACGTGATCGAATTTCGCTCGGGCGACATGTCCTCGTTCTGGCTGCTGCACACGGCCAGCTCGGCCTATGCGACGCTGACCCACCATTTTCATCATCCGACCCTGCATCCGGAGCGCTTGTTCGAACAATTGCTGGACGTCGCCGGCGGCCTGATGACCTTCTCGAAAAGCTGGACCCTGGCCGACCTGCCGTCCTACCAGCACAGCGACCCGGGCCCCGCCTTTGCCAAGCTGCACACGATCATCCGCGAGCTGCTCGACACGGTGATTTCGTCGAAATATTTCGCGATTGCCCTGAGCGAAGTGCGCCCCTCATACCACATCGGCGCCCTCGACTCCGGCAAGATCGACGACAAGACGAGCTTTTATATTGCGGTGGCGGCCGACATCCCGGCCGTGCAGCTGGTCGACGTGGTGCCGCTGCGTTTCAAGGTCGGCGCGCCGGACGACGTCGAGAAATTCGTCCTGTCCGCGCTGCCCGGCGTGCGCCTGCAATACACGCCGCAACCGCCGGCCGCGCTGTCGGTGCGGCCCGACACCTGCTATTTCATGCTCGAGTCGAAAGGGCAGATGTACGAGCGCATGCTCAAGGCGCAATCGATCTCGATCTATGTGCCGGCGGGGATGAAGGAATTAAAACTCGAGCTGCTGGCGGTGGCGGCGTAGGGTGGGCACCCCGTATCCACGCGAATCCAATTCACCACTGACAGAACCGGCAACAGCCCCACAAACAGGGCCTTGCCTCGAATGGAGAAACCATGTCCGGCCCCTTGATCGTACTCGGCGACAAAACCTCCCACGGCGGCTCCGTCATCGAAGGCTCGCCCCACAGCGACACCGGCGGCAAGCCGATTGCCCGCATGGGCGACAAAACCGTCTGCCCGAAACACGGACCGAACCCGATCGTGAGCGGCGACGCGACCCTGATCGTCGACGGCAAAGCCGCCGCCCGCCACGGCGACAAGACCGCCTGCGGCGCCTCCCTGATCGCCCGCCAGCAGGCCACGATCGACAACCTGTAATACACCGATGACGTCGACCACCGTGACGCCGGGCCGCGCGCTGCCGGGCTGGCTCAAGACCGGCCTGCTGGCCGTCCTCGTCTTCCTGCTCTGCTGGGGCGCCGCGATTGCCTGGTGGCGCGCGGGCGGCGGCGAGCCGGGCGCGGGCGAGCTGGTGCTGGTGTTGCTGGCGCTGCCATGCGCCCTGCTGCTGGCGCTCGGGCTCGGCAAGCGCTTCGTGATGGCGCGCCCCGCCGCTGCGGCCAGCGCAGACTCTGCCGGTGCCGCGGCGTCCCAGGCCGCCGCCGCGTCCTCGGCGCCGCCAGTGGCGATCCTGGCGGCAGCGCTGCGCTCGCCGCATGGGGCATCGCCCGAGGAACTTACTGATGCCATCGCCGACAACAAGGCGCGTCCGGACCTTGACCCGGAACTGGTCGACGACGACGGTTTTCCCGTCACCAGCGCGCGCAGTCCCGACGCCGTGGACGAAACGGTGCAGGAAGAAATCAGCGACTGGCTGGCCGGGCAGGACGTGGCGGCGCCGCGTTTCAGCGAGGGACAGTGGCGCGCGCTGGTACTCGGCACCACAGTGGCGCGCGAGCTTGCCGCGCAGGCCGTGTCCGCACTGGTTGATCCGGACAAGCCCAGCCCGAAGCTGCGCCTAGTACCCATCCTGCCGGCAAGCTGGACGGCCGAACAACGCAGCGCGGCGCGTAACTGGATCCAGCATGCCGTATCGGAATACGGCTGGCCCAGCGCCGCCATCGACACGCCCGATCTGCCGCCCGCGTCCGGCCAAACCGACATATCGACACTGCTCGGGCAACTCGCGCCGGACGGCCACGCGGGCGACACGGCCCGCGCCGTGCTCGTTATTGCCTGCGATTCCCACATCGACCAGGAGCTTGTCGACCAATGGGCGTCCACGGGCACCCTGATGACGCCTACCCGGCCCCAGGGACTGGTGCCCGGGGAAGGCGCGGCCGGCCTCCTGCTGGCCAGCCTGGACAGCGCGCGCCTGGTCGAGGACGCGGTGTTTGCCCAGCTGCACCCGGTGCTCGAAGCGCGCAGGGAGGCTTCGCTCGACACACGTCAACGTGTGGATTCCGGGTTGATGGCCGGGCTGGCGGAAGGCGCCGCGCGCGCGGCCGGCGTCGCCTTGTCCAGCGTGACGGCGATTGCGGCGGATACTGACCAGCGCCCCAACCGAACGCTGGAACTGATGGGTTTTACGTCGTCCGCGCTGCCCCGGCTTGACGCCACGCTCGACGTCGCGCCGGTGGGCGTCACCTTCGGTGCCTGCGGCGCCGTTCCTGCCCTTGCCGCACTGGCGCTGGCGCGCCACCAGGCCCTCGCGGCCGGCGCGCCGGTACTGTTCATCAGCAATCAGGATCCGCTCTCTTGCTGCGCGGCGCTCGTCTGTCCGCCGGCCGAGGCAGCTGCGCCGGCTTCCTGAACACGCCCTGCGAATCCGCCTACACCACCTCAGCCCATCCTCCTATTGGAGTGCGCCAGCAAAGGACTACCATCGAAGCTACCAGTCAGCATGCGAAGGAGGGTTGAGATGGTTGGAAATAAACAAAACAATGCAGGCGGCACCGGGCCCGATCCGCTGTCGGGCCGGGTCGATACCGGCGCCGATTCGGGCCAGCGCCAGCAAACCGGGCAGGATGGGGCGTCCACCAGCGGCCATTACACGGGCAGCGCCGGCGGCGGCAGCCGCGACGGCGGCTTCGTCAGTGCCCCGCCGGAGAGCAACGTCGGCCCCGCAGGCGCCCCGCAAAGCAGCCGCGGCAGCGCAACCCAGCCGATTCCGGGAGGCACGACCGGCAGCGAAAGCGGAGAACACGGGATGGGCGCGGCGGCGGCGGGCGGAGCCCCAGGCACGTCGGCCGGCAGGCCGGATTCCGGCAGCCAGGGCGGCGCCACCGATGCCTCCGTTGCCGGCTCCGCAGTCGAGGACCTGGCGCAGGAAGGCCGGGACAAGCCGGGTGGCGGCGACACCCGCTGAGCGGACAGCCCGGCTAGTCGAGCGGCAAGGCGGCGGCGTCGTAGACCACCACCCGGTCGCGGCCGCCGCGCTTGGCCGCATATAAAGCTTGATCGGCCGCGGCGATCAGGGCGGCGGCATCGCGCAGGCCATCCGGGCCGAAACTGGCGACGCCGATACTCATGGTCACGTACGGGTAGACGGCCGCCGGCGCATGCGCCAGCGCCAGCGACGCCACGTGGGCGCGGATGGCGTTCGCATGCCAGCGCGCCTGTTCGGGCGCCGTATCGGGCAGGATCGCGGCAAACTCTTCGCCGCCATAGCGCGCCGCCAGGTCGGCCGGCCGTTTCAGCATGGCAGATAAAGCCTGCGCCACCGTTTTTAAGCAGGCATCGCCCTGCTGGTGGCCGAAGTGATCGTTATAGGCCTTGAAGGAATCGATGTCCATCAACAGCAGCGCCAGCGCGCCGCCGTGGCGTTGCGCGCGCCGCAATTCGCGCTCCAGCGCCGCGTCAAAACCGCGCCGGTTGGCAATCCCGGTCAGTGCATCGACATAGGAACGCGCGCGCAGCGATTCGGCATGCTCGAGCAGTTGGCGCTCGCGCCCGGCCGCACCGCTGACGTCGCGGATTTCGATCATGCACAGGCGCGCCGTGCCTTCACTAAACGGCGTCACCGAGACCGCCTGGTCGATCCGCTCGCCATCGAAACTGCCGGCTTCACGCAAGGGGAAGGGTGCGCGGCTCTGCGATTGCGGAACATTCGTCGCGATGCCCTCGGCGAGCGCCGCCAGCACCGCGCTGTCGACGCGCGAGCCGCGCAACTCCGGAAACACATCGAGCAGCAATTGCCCGTGCACCCGCGCCGCCGAACGGCCGGAGCGGGTCACCATCCAGCGGTTCCACAGGACGATGCAACCGCCGGCATCGAGAACGATGAGTCCGCAATTGACGAGGTTGACCGCCTGTGAGGCGAAGGCGGCCGTGGTAGCGGGTGGGATGCTGATCACGGAAAGTTTTACTAAGGAAACTACCCATCATACTGCAATCCAGGCTGCCGGGCCGATGCCTGCTGCCTGCCTGGACGTCTGTGACGGCGTGCGTCGGGTCAAATCGCCCGCCTGCCCGGGGGGTACTGTTAATGATGAGCTTGCAAGCTTCGTCCCATTGCGGACGCAAGGTTCATCCCAAAACAGGAGGAAACGATGAAACATCCGACATGGCTGTCCATCCCGGCGCTGTCAGTATTGGCGTTTGCGGTTCTGCTGTCCGCAGCAGGCAATGGCGAGTCCAGGACAAACGACGAGGACAGGGGCGAGCAGGCGCTCACTCGGGCTGACCGCAAGGTCGAGCGGGACGCAAGGCAGGCCATCATACAAGGCAGGCAAATCTTCCGCTTCGATACCTTCGGCGACGAGGCGTTCTGGGGAGATACGATCAAACTGCACCAGGCCATCCAGGGCGCGCGCTTCGGTGGTGTCGGACCGGGAGTCAGCCCCAGGGCTGCGCTGGCGGTCGGCTTGAAAGTCGATGTCGATGCATTGCCGCCGGCCCTGGTCAACAGTCTGAAGGCGGGCAAGGTCAACCTCGACGATCCCGCCACCACCCTGGCACTACTCAAAATAAATGCCGTGGTCGGTGTGACGGGCCGCTTCGACGGCAGCGGCAGGCTGCGCGCCGTGGGCGTGCAGTGCGCCCTGTGCCACTCGACCGTCGACAATGCGCTGGCAAGCGGCATTGGACACCGGCTCGACGGCTGGGCCAACCGTGACCTGAACGTGGGCGCGCTCATCAACCTCGCGCCCGACCTGAGCGCGGTGGCCGGGATTCTCAACGTGACCGAGAGCGAGGTGCGCACGGTCCTGGCGGCCTGGGGCCCGGGAAAATTCGACGCCGAATTGCTCCTCGACGGAAAAGGATTCCGTCCCGACGGGAAAACTGCCGCGGTCTTGCTTCCCCCGGCATTTGGCCTGGCCGGCGTCAACTTGCATACCTGGACGGGCTGGGGCTCGGTCCCCCACTGGAACGCCTTCGTTGCCAACCTGGCGATGCGCGGCAAGGGGACCTTCTACGACCCGCGCCTGAATGACCCGGCCCAGTTTCCGGTTGCTGCCCGCAACAACTTTGGCAACGTTCGCAACGACCCCGACCTGGTCAGCGCGAAACTGCCGGCCCTGCACATGTACCAACTGGCGCTTGCCGCACCCAAGCCCCCTGCCGGCAGTTTCGATCGCAACGCGGCCCTGCGCGGCCAGCGCATCTTCAACGGCAAGGCGACCTGCGCCACCTGCCATGTCCCGCCGACCTTCACCGAACCGGGCTGGAACATGCACACCGGGGCAGAGATCGGCATCGACGATTTCCAGGCCAACCGCGCTCCCGACAGGCGCTATCGCACCGCGCCGCTCAGGGGCCTGTGGACGCATACCAAAGGGGGCTTTTATCACGACGGCCGCTTTGCGACGCTGGGCCAGGTCGTGGCCCATTACGATGCGCACTTCCGCCTGAACCTGTCGGAACGGGAACAAGCGGATGTGGTGGAGTATTTGAAATCGCTCTGAAGAGCGGCAGGGCGCGAGCGCAGTGCGCTGGCGCCTGATCCAGCTAAGGCCTTATCGGAACGAAAATATATTGACAAGCAACCCGTTCGGGTCGGCAACCATAAAGCGTCGCATGCCAAAGCCTTCCTCACACAGTTCCTGTGTAATACGGAAACCGCGCTTTAGCACCGCTGCGTAAGTGACGTCGGCATCGTCGACCTGAACAGAGATGATGACGCCCTGTGCCGCATGTTGGAAGGCCTTCGGTGTGAACTCGTGATCACGGCGCATGATGCCGACCTGAAGCTGGGGATTGGTCGGCGACGCCATCTGGATGTACCACCCCTGATGCTCGAAACCGACGACGAAATCGAGAAGCTTCATGTAAAAGTCCCGAGTTTCCTCCATCCTGTCTGTACAGATATTCGGTATCAGTCTCGTGACGGCAATGTCTTCCATCGTTTTCCTCGGGCGCTCATCGTCGTTTTCAGCCAGTTTGGCCTTGAGCGGCAAATATTACCGTTATTTCCCTGTCCAAAGCGTTTAGCGATGATTGAATACCTGTCGTTCCAGCTGTGCCGGAATGAATCGCCACGAGTTTTCTAGACACTCGCGAGCCGCTGGAAATACTGCTTTTCATATTCGGCCGGCGACA
>NZ_JBHSIB010000008.1:0-76298 GCF_042653325.1 Massilia sp. GCM10023247 | reverse complement strand
CGTAGCAGCTGCGCCCGCAGCTGCGCCCGCGCCCGCAGCGGCCGGCGCCGAAGCGCCGCGCCAGGAGCAGGCGGCGCGCAAGCCGCGCGGTCCGCGCCAGATGCGCGAACAGCGCGTGGAGCGCGAAGCGCGCCAGCCGGCCCCGGTTCCGGCAGCAGCGACTCCAGCGCCCGCCGAAGCCGGCGCAGGCGAGGCCGTGCCGGCGGCCGGTGAAGCGCGCCGCGAAGGCCGCCACGCCAAGGGCAAGGGACGCAACCAGAAGGGCGCGCAGACTGCGCAGCCGGGCGGCCAGCAGGCCGGCCGCGGCCAGCAAGGCAAGGGCGGCAAGCAGAACGGCCGCCAGAAGCCGGGCAAGCCAGGCGCCGGCAAGCCGAGCGATGCCGACGCCGTGTTCTCCTTCGTCACCTCGGACGCGTTCGACGCCAACGACGGCGGCCGCGGCCAGCAGGCCAAGCAGGTGCGGCGCGACCTGACCGCGGACGACGACGCGCCGAAGCTGCACAAGGTGCTCGCCGAAGCCGGTCTCGGCTCGCGCCGCGACATGGAAGACCTGATCGTCGCCGGCCGCGTGTCGGTCAACGGCGAGCCGGCCCACATCGGCCAGCGCATCCTGCCGACCGATGCCGTGCGCATCAATGGCAAGCTGATCCAGCGCCGCGTTAACACCAGCAAGCCGCCGCGCGTGCTGGTGTACCACAAGCCGGCCGGCGAAATCGTCAGCCACGACGATCCCGAAGGCCGTCCGTCGGTATTCGACCGTCTGCCGACCATGAAGACCGGCAAGTGGCTGGCCGTGGGCCGCCTCGACTTCAATACCGAAGGCCTGCTGCTGTTCACCACCTCGGGCGACCTGGCAAACCGGCTGATGCACCCGCGCTACAACATCGACCGCGAGTACGCCGTGCGTACCCTGGGCGAGCTGGAAGAGGGGATGCGCCAGAAGCTGCTGGCCGGCGTCGAGCTCGACGACGGCATGGCCAACTTCACCAAGATCGCCGACGGCGGCGGCGAAGGGATCAACAAGTGGTACCGCGTGGTCATCGGCGAAGGCCGCAACCGCGAAGTGCGCCGCATGTTCGAGGCGGTCGGGCTGACCGTCTCGCGCCTGATCCGTACCCGCTACGGCGCGATGACCCTGCCGTCGGGCCTGAAGCGCGGCCGCTGGGAAGAGCTGGAAGAAAACGACGTCCGTAACTTCATGGCCGCGTTCGGCATCGAGAAGAAGGGCGGCGGCCAGGGCGCCGGCAAGGGCAAGGGCGGCCAGGGCGGGCAGCAGCCCGACCCGCGCCGCTCCGACGGCAACCGCATCGACCGCGCCGACGCCAACCGCAACGTCGATCCGTTCGGCCCGCCGGTGGCGCGCGTCGGCGTGCCGCCGCGCGGCGGCGTCGCTCCTGTCGGCCGTGGCGCCGGCGGCGGCAAGGGCCGTGGCGGCAATGCCGGCGGCTCGGGCCGTCCGGGCAGCAATGCCGGCGGTAGCAGCCGTCCGCGCCAGCCCGATCCGCTGCAGACGACCTTCGGCTTTGCCGGCACCGGCGGCGGTGGACGCCGCGGCGGGCAGGGTCCGCGCGGCTCCGAGCACGGCTTGCCGCGCCGCGGACGCCGCGGTTAATCAAGCCGGGGGTGTGCGGGCGCCGCAGGGCGTGGAGTCGGGGACTCCACCCTGCATGTGGCGTCGCAGCCGGATCTGCCCGTTGCGATCCTGCTACACCCCGTGTCCGCTTTGATAACGTGCGCGGCTGTTGTTTGCTTGCTCATAAAATGGTATGTCGATTGCAGCGTGCCCTCGAATACGTTATAATTTGCAGCCTAATCGAAGTCCTTCCCGAGTATTAAATTGGTGCAAGTGCTTTCATCTGGTTGGGTTGTGAATACAAAAAGATGGGCAGATGCCCATTTTTTTTTTGGTAAACGGTTTTAAAGCCCTGGAGAAGTGTCGTGCAGCAGTTTGATTTGATCGCCAAGACAGTCGGTGGCCTGGGCTACGAGCTCGTTGATGTTGAACGGGGCGAGCGCGGGGTGTTGCGCGTGTTTATCGATTTTCCCGCTGCCGTCGCGGAAGAGAAGGGCTTGATTACGGTCGAGGACTGCGCAACGGTGAGTCACCAGTTGTCGCACGTGCTGACCGTGGAGAACGTCGATTACGAACGTCTCGAAATTTCGTCGCCCGGGCTCGATCGCCCGGTGCGCACCCTGGCCGATTTCGAGCGCTTCGCCGGCCACGAATGCACGGTGAAGCTGCGCGTCGCCATGCCGGGCACCGCGAACCGGAAAACCTATACGGGTGTCCTGGTCGCGCCGGAAGGCGACAAGATCGGTCTGGAATTTGAAGGTAAAGATGGGCCGGCGTTGTTGGAATTTACGCTGGCCGAATTGGACAAGGCACGTTTGGTGCCGCAGGTGGATTTTAGGAGTCGCAAAGCATGAGTCGCGAAATTTTGTTACTGGTTGATGCGCTCGCGCGCGAAAAAAACGTCGATAAGGAAGTGGTGTTCGGGGCGCTCGAGTTCGCCCTGGCCCAGGCCACCAAGAAACGCTATGAAGGCGAGGTCGACATTCGCGTGAGCATCGATCGCGACAACGGCGAATTCGAAACCTTCCGTCGCTGGCACGTGGTGCCCGATGAGGCCGGCCTGCAGCTGCCGGACCAGGAAATCCTGCATTTCGAAGCAAAAGAACAGATCGCCGACATCGAAGTCGACGAATACATCGAAGAGCCGGTGGAATCGGTCGACTTCGGCCGCCGCTTTGCCCAGGACACCAAGCAGGTCGTGCTGCAGCGCGTGCGCGATGCCGAGCGCGAGCAGATCCTGCAAGACTTCCTCGAGCGCGGCGATTCGCTGGTCACCGGCACCATCAAGCGCATGGAACGCGGCGATGCGATCGTCGAGTCGGGCAAGATCGAAGCGCGCCTGCCGCGCGACCAGATGATCCCGAAAGAGAACCTGCGTATCGGCGACCGCGTCCGCGCCTACATCCTGCGCGTGGACCGCAACATGCGCGGCCCGCAGGTGATCCTGTCGCGTACCGCGCCGGAATTCATCATGAAGCTGTTCGAGCTGGAAGTGCCGGAAATCGAGCAGGGCCTGCTGGAAATCAAATCGGCTGCCCGTGACGCCGGCGTGCGCGCCAAGATCGCCGTGTTCACTTCGGACAAGCGCATCGACCCGATCGGCACCTGTGTCGGCATGCGCGGTTCGCGCGTGCAGGCCGTGACCGGCGAGCTGGGCGGCGAGCGCGTCGACATCGTGCTGTGGTCGGACGATCCGGCCCAGTTCGTCATCGGCGCCCTGGCACCGGCGAACGTGTCGTCGATCATGGTTGACGAAGAAAAGCATGCGATGGACGTCGTCGTCGACGAAGAAAACCTGGCCATCGCGATCGGCCGCTCGGGCCAGAACGTGCGCCTGGCGTCCGAACTGACCGGCTGGAAGATCAACATCATGACGGCCGAGGAATCGGCCAACAAGGTGGCCCAGGAAACGGCGGCGATCCGCGTGCTGTTCATGGAAAAGCTCGACGTCGACCAGGAAGTGGCGGACATCCTCGTTGAGGAAGGTTTCTCCAGCCTTGAAGAAATCGCGTACGTACCAATTTCCGAAATGCTGGAAATCGAGTCCTTCGACGAAGAAACCGTGAACGAACTGCGTACCCGTGCCCGTGACGCGCTGGTCACCGAAGCGATCGCTTCGGAAGAAGGCCTGGAAGGCATGGAAGAGGAACTGGTCAACCTCGAAGGCATGGACCGTACCACTGCCGGCAAGCTGGGACTGGCCGGCATCAAGACGGTCGAAGCATTCGCAGGTCTCGCGTACGACGAATTCGGTGCCATCCTGGCCCTGTCGTCGGACCGTGCCCGTGAACTGATCAAGAGTGAATTTAATGATGTGACCGACGATGAGATGAAGCTGGTCGACAGTAAATATGATGACCGAGCCAAGGCACTGCAGGCGAAAGCCTGGAGCCTGGTAGAAACGGCCAAGGCATAATTTGCAAATCTTTATCATCTCCGCGACACATAGAAAAGAGGACTGAATGGCGAGTAACAACGTAGCCCAATTTGCCACCGAACTGAAGATGCCTGCAGATTTGCTGCTGACGCAGCTGCGTTCTGCCGGCGTCGATAAAAGTTCGACGTCAGATCCCTTGTCAAAGGATGATAAGGACAAGCTGCTGAACCACCTGCGCCGCACCCATGGTGCCGGCGAAGGGACCGAGAAAAAGAAGATCACGGTCACCCGCAAGGAAACGAGCGAGATCAAGCAGGCTGACGCTTCCGGTAAGTCGCGCACGATCCAGGTTGAAGTACGCAAGAAGCGCACCTTCGTGCAGCGCGACGACGTGACGACCACGCCGGCCGCGGCTGCAGCCCCGGCCGCGCCCGTCATCGACGAAGCCGAAATCGCACGCCGCGAGGAAGAGGCGCGCCGTCACGCCGAACTCGTCGCCCGCCAGGAAGCGGACCTGCGCGAAAAGCAGGAACGCCTGGCCAAGCTCGAAGCGGAACGCGCCGAGCAGGCCAAGGCCGACGAAGAGCAGGCCAAGCGCGACGCCGCGGAAGCGGCCAAGCGCGACGCCGCCGCGGCCGCCGCCGCGAGCTCGGCTGCCGGCGAACAGGCCAAGCAGGCCGCCGCCGCCGAAGCCAAGCAAAAGGCCGACGAAGCTGCCAAGGCAGCCGCCGAACGCGCCGCCGCCACCGAGCGTGCACGCAAGGCCGTGGCCGACGAAGTGGCACAGATCAAGCTGATGATGGCCCAGCCGCGCCGCGTTATCAAGGCGCCGGAGCCGGTGCCTGCACCGGTCGCGGCTAAGCCGGCCGCACCTGCCGGCACGCTGCACAAGCCTGCCGACAAGAAGCCGGCCGACGGTACCGCCAAGCCGGGCGACAAGAAGCCGGGCGACAAGAAGTCGATCAAGTCGGCGAATGTCTCCTCGACCTGGTCGGACGACGCCAAGAAGCGTGGCGCACCGAGCGGTCCGAAGGGCCGCGGCGGTCCGGGCGCGAGCACCGGCCGCGACGGCTGGCGCAGTGGCGGCCGCAGCGGTGGCCGTCGTCATTCGAATGACGACCGCGAAACCAACTTCCAGGCGCCGACCGAGGCGATCGTCAAGGACGTCCACGTCCCCGAAACGATCACCGTGGCCGAACTCGCCCACAAGATGTCGGTGAAGGCCTCGGAAGTCATCAAGCAGCTGATGAAGCTGGGCCAGATGTGCACCATCAACCAGGTGCTGGACCAGGAAACCGCGATGATCGTGGTGGAAGAGATGGGCCACAAGGCCTTCGCTGCCGCCGAGGACGATCCGGAAGCGCTGCTGGCCGACCAGGGCGAACACGCCGAGTTCGAAGCGACCTCGCGCGCCCCGGTCGTGACCGTCATGGGCCACGTCGACCACGGCAAGACCTCGCTGCTGGACTACATCCGCCGCGCCAAAGTGGCGTCGGGCGAAGCCGGCGGCATTACCCAGCACATCGGCGCATACCACGTGGACACCCCGCGCGGCATGATCACCTTCCTCGACACCCCGGGCCACGAGGCGTTCACCGCCATGCGTGCCCGCGGTGCCAAGGCGACCGACATCGTCATCCTGGTGGTGGCGGCGGACGACGGCGTGATGCCGCAAACGAAAGAGGCGATTGCCCACGCAAAAGCTGCGGGCGTTCCGCTCGTGGTGGCGATCAACAAGATCGACAAGCCGGGCGCGAACACCGACCGCGTGACGCAGGAACTGGTTGCCGAAGGCGTGGTGCCGGAAGAATACGGCGGCGATTCGCCGTTCGTGCCGGTGTCCGCCAAGGTCGGTACCGGTATCGACGACCTGCTCGAGCAGGTGCTGCTGCAGGCCGAAGTCCTGGAACTGAAGGCGCCGACCGAATCGCCGGCCCGTGGCCTGGTGGTCGAAGCCCGCCTCGACAAGGGCCGTGGCCCGGTCGCGACGATCCTGGTGCAATCGGGTACCCTGCGCCGCGGCGACGTGGTGCTGGCCGGTTCCGCTTACGGCCGTGTCCGTGCGATGCTGGACGAAAACGGCAAGGCGATCGCCGCTGCCGGTCCATCGATCCCGGTCGAGATCCAGGGCCTGACCGAAGTGCCGGTGGCCGGTGAAGAAGCCATGGTCATGGCCGACGAGCGCAAGGCGCGTGAAATCGGTCTGTTCCGTCAAGGTAAGTTCCGCGACGTGAAGCTGGCCAAGCAGCAGGCAGCGAAGCTGGAAAACATGTTCGACCAGATGGCCGAGGGCGAGGTGAAGAACCTGCCGCTGATCATCAAGACGGACGTGCAGGGTTCGCAAGAAGCGCTGGTCGGTTCGCTGCAGAAGCTGTCGACCTCGGAAGTGCGCGTGCAGGTCGTCCATGCGGCGGTCGGCGGCATCACCGAGTCGGACGTCAACCTGGCGGTGGCCTCGAAAGCGGTCATCATCGGCTTCAACGCCCGTGCCGATGCACAGGCACGCAAGCTGGCCGAAGCCAATGGCGTCGACATCCGTTACTACAGCATCATTTACGATGCGATCGACGAGATCAAGACGGCACTGTCGGGCATGCTGGCGCCGGAGAAGCGCGAGACCATCACCGGCCAGGTCGAGATTCGCCAGGTCATCCTGGTGTCGAAGGTCGGCGCGATTGCGGGCTGCCTGGTCACCGATGGCGTCGTCAAGCGTACCTCGTCGGTCCGCCTGCTGCGCAACAACATCGTCATCTGGACCGGCGAGATCGACTCGCTCAAGCGCTTCAAGGACGATGCGAAAGAAGTGCGCGCCGGCCTCGAGTGCGGCCTCTCGCTGAAGAACAACAACGAAATCCAGGTCGGCGACGTCCTGGAAGTGTTCGAAGTGACCGAAGTGGCCCGTACGCTGTAATCGCAAGCGCGGCCTCGAAAGCGCCATCCGCCGGGCTCACGCCCAGCCGATGGCGTTTTTTTTCGAGCCGTGCGCGCCATCCCGCCGCCGCCCAATCGATGTACCATCATCAGAAAAATCCACATTAACGCCATGGCAAAACACAGCAAAACCATCCCCCAGCGCGGCCTGCGCGTCGCCGACCAGATCCAGAAAGACCTGTCGGAACTGATCGCCTTCGAACTGAAGGACCCGCGGGTCGGCATGATCACGCTGACCGAAGTCCAGCTCACGCCGGACTACGCCCACGCGAAGATCTATTTCACCCTGCTGAAAGACAGCAAGGAAGAAGTCAAGCAGACCCTCGAAGGCCTGAACAAGGCCTCCGGCTACCTGCGCAACATGCTCGGCAAGCGCCTGCACATCCACACGCTGCCGGCCTTGCACTTCCTGCACGACACCTCGACCTCGCGCGGCCTGCAGATGTCGGCCCTGATCGACCAGGCCAACGCCGTGCGCGCCGCCGATTTCGAGGCCGATACGCCGGAAACGAAGACGGACGGCAAGGCGGGAGCCGACCCTCAGTGAGCAACGTGAACGCCCGCCCGCCCAAGAAGCCGCGCGACCTCGTCGATGGCGTGCTCCTGCTCGACAAGCCCGTCGGCCTGTCCTCGAACGACGCCCTCATCAAGGCCAAGCGCGTCCTGAACGCGAAGAAGGCCGGGCACACCGGCACCCTCGATCCGTTCGCCACCGGCTTGCTGCCGCTGTGCTTCGGCGAGGCCACCAAGTTCTCGCAGGACCTGCTGGAAGCGGACAAGACCTATGAGGCCACGGTCCACCTCGGCATCGTGACGACCACCGGCGATACCGAAGGCGACACGATCGAGACGCGCGAGGTCGATGTGACGCTCGAGCAGATCGAAGCGGCGCTGGCGCGCTTCCGCGGTCCGATCCTGCAGGTGCCGCCGATGTACTCGGCCTTGAAGCGCGACGGCAAGGCGCTCTACGAATACGCGCGCGAAGGCATTACCCTCGAACGCGAAGCGCGGCCGGTGACCATTCACGGCCTGGAGCTGATCGGCTATGAGGCGCCGATGCTCAGGATCCGCGTCACCTGCAGCAAGGGGACCTATGTGCGTGTGCTCGGGGAGGACATCGGCGCCGCGCTCGGCTGCGGCGCCCACCTCAATGCGCTGCGCCGGATCCAGGTCGGGGCGCTGACCGTCGCCACGATGATCACGCTGGAAGACTTGCAGGCACATGCCGACCCCTTGTCGCTGCTGGCGCCGGTCGATGCGCTGCTGTCGAGCTTCCCGTCGGTCGAACTGACGCCGGAACTGGCCAAGCGTTTCCTGAACGGCCAGCGCCTGGCGCTGGGCAAGGAATCGGTGCTGGTGCCGCAAGCGCTGGGCAGGGTGCGCGTGTATCACGACGGCAAGCTGTTGGGGACGGCGAATCTGCAGGAGTATGCGATCCTGGCGCCGGAACGCTTGATTTCGGTGGCGCAGTAAGCGTTGACGGGCGCGTAGGGTGGGCGGCTCCGCCGCCCACGCGTTCGACTCAGGCAAGCTCATCCCCCTCGCCAAATCACCGGCTGGCTGGACGCGTGGACGGCGGAGCCGTCCACCCTACGTCCTGCTGCACGCATTCAGGTAACGCAACAAAAACCAGCGAAACCCGTATTAAACCGACAAAAACTCAGCAAGCCGTTGAAAATGCGGACCTTTTCACAGAAAAGACGCATTAACCTGTTATACTAGTCGGTTTCCGAAATCGCCAGCACCCGTACACATCCGTACATCACGCAAAACCACGCTGAAATCACATGTCAAATACCAAACGCGCAATTCGTAATATTGCAATTATCGCCCACGTTGACCACGGCAAGACCACCCTGGTGGACCAGCTGCTGCGCCAGTCCGGCACCTTCCGTGAAAACCAGGCCGTGGACACCCGCGTGATGGACTCGGGCGACATCGAAAAAGAACGCGGCATTACGATTCTGTCGAAGAACTGCGCGGTCGAGTACGAAGGCACCCACATCAACATCGTCGACACCCCGGGCCACGCCGATTTCGGCGGCGAGGTCGAGCGCGTGCTGTCGATGGTCGATTCGGTGCTGCTGCTGGTCGATGCGCAGGAAGGCCCGATGCCGCAGACCCGCTTCGTGACCCGCAAGGCGCTGGCCCTGGGCCTCAAGCCGATCGTCGTCGTCAACAAGGTCGACCGTCCGGGCGCACGTCCTGACTGGGCGATCAACCAGACCTTCGAACTGTTCGACAAGCTCGGCGCTACCGACGAGCAGCTCGACTTCCCGATCGTCTACGCTTCGGGCCTGAACGGCTATGCCGGCCTGAGCGACGACGTGCGCGAAGGCGACATGAAGCCGCTGTTCGAAGCCATCCTGCAATACGTGCCGGTGCGCGACGACAACCCGGACGGCCCGCTGCAGATGCAGATCACCTCGCTCGATTATTCGTCCTACGTCGGCAAGATCGGCATCGGCCGTATCTCGCGCGGCCGCATCAAGGCCGGCCAGGACGTGGTCGTGCTGGACGGCCCGGACGCAACGCCGATCAAGGGCCGCATCAACCAGGTGCTGAACTTCAAGGGCCTGGAGCGCGTGCTGGTCGACGAAGCCGTCGCCGGCGACATCGTCCTGATCAACGGTATCGAAGAAATCGGTATCGGTTCGACCGTGTGCGCCCCGGACACCCCGGAAGCGCTGCCGATGCTGACCGTCGACGAGCCGACGCTGACCATGAACTTCATGGTCAACAGCTCGCCGCTGGCCGGCCGCGAAGGCAAGTTCGTCACCAGCCGCCAGCTGCGCGACCGCCTCGAGCGCGAACTGAAGGCGAACGTCGCGCTGCGCGTGGCGCCGACCGACGACGACACCGTGTTCGAAGTCTCGGGCCGCGGCGAACTGCACCTGACGATTTTGCTGGAAAACATGCGCAGGGAAGGCTTTGAGCTCGCGGTCTCGCGTCCACGTGTCGTGTTCAAGATGGTCGATGGCGTGCGTCACGAGCCGTACGAGAACCTGTCGGTCGACGTCGAGGAAGCCAACCAGGGCGGCGTGATGGAAGAACTGGGCCGCCGCCGTGGCGACCTGCAGAACATGGAATCGGATGGCAAGGGCCGCGTGCGTCTCGAGTACCTGATCCCGGCGCGTGGCCTGATCGGCTTCCAGGGCGAATTCATGACCCTGACCCGCGGCACCGGCCTGATGAGCCACGTGTTCCACGAATACGCCCCGGTCGACAATACCCGCGGCGAACTGGCTGGCCGCCGCAACGGCGTGCTGATCTCGCAGGACGACGGCGCCGCCGTGGCCTACGCGATCTGGAAGCTGCAGGACCGCGGCCGCATGTTCGTGTCGCACAACGACCCGGTGTACGAAGGCATGATCATCGGCATCCACTCGCGCGACAACGACCTGGTCGTCAACCCGATCAAGGGCAAGCAGCTGACCAACGTGCGTTCGTCGGGTACCGACGAAGCCGTGCGCCTGGTGCCGCCGATCCAGATGTCGCTCGAGTACGCCGTCGAGTTCATCGAGGACGACGAGCTGGTCGAGATCACGCCAAAGTCGATCCGCCTGCGCAAGCGTCACCTGAAAGAGCACGAGCGCAAGAAGGCCAGCCGCGAGGCGTAAGCACCGGCCTCATTGCCGGGCGTTCGCGCCGTTCCGAAAACCCGCTGTCACCGCGCTCGTCGCGGTGCAGCGGGTTTTTTTACGCCTGGCCGCGCTAGCGGTGGCCGCGTACAGGGTCGAGCCGCACCGGATAGCAGGTGATCTGGCGGCACGCCCTGCCCACGATCTGCCCGTGATCGTTGATGCCGTCGGCCGACTGCACCTGCCATCCGCCGGAATGGACAATGAGCGTGCTCAGGTCGTACAGCTGGCCACCGGAATACAGGAAGCCCACGTCCGGCCCGGGCGCGAGGGCGGTGCCGACGAAGGCGCCGCGTTCGTTCATGTCGTTGACGGTGAGCTGGGGGCCGCCGAAAAAGCCAAGGTCGGTCATCATGCCGCGCTCGTAGAAGAACAAGTGGAAGGCGCCATTCACTTCCGAATAGCCGGCGACCTGGCCGGCGTTGTTGATCGCCTGCGCGGCATTGGCGGTGCCGTTTTGCAGGACCCCGAGATCGCGCATCACGCCGTTCCGGTAGATGAATGGGTGGAACGGGGGAAACATGTTCGACGGGTCGCGAACCTCCGACTCGCCGGCGATGAAGCCGGCGTCGTTGATGTCCCATCCAAGGCTGACCGTGCCGCCCAGGGTGCCGATATCGCGCAAGCCGTTCCCCGTGTACAGGAAGCCGTGCGGCTGGTTCTTGCGGTTGACGTATTGGCCCGTGACATGGCCTTTCACATTGATGGCGAGGCCGATGCTCCTGGTGCCGGGCCCGCGACGGTCGATGTCGATCATCTTGCCGCGCGAATAGAGGAAGGCGTGCGTGGTGTCCGCATAGCGTGTGCTCGACGTGCCCGTGACCTGGCCGGCTTCGTTGATCGCGGCGGCGACGCTGGTCGGCCCGCCTAGCGTGCCGAGATCGATGACCTTGCCACGCGCCAGCAGGGCGGCGTGCGACTGGGTGTCGCTCACGCGCACATCGCCGGCGATCAGCCCGGCATTGTTGATGTCCACCGGGATGAACCGCTCGGGCAGGACCGTGACCTTGTAGCGCGGCGCGGCATGGCTTGCCACAGGCAGCAGCAGGGCGGAAAACAGGGACAATGCGAGTAGGCATCTACGGGAAAACATGGCATACCTCCCATCGGTTGAGCGCGGCATACTGGACCGGCACGCCGCATACCCGACGATAGGGCAGCTGCGCCGATCGCTCCTGTTTAAAATCAGACTTCTTGTTACATAGGCCGATGATTGCCTGTCAGAATCCGGTTCCAGTCGTATTTGCTTCGCTCATTCTTTTTATATTGCAAATTATTGCTTGACTGCCTAGCACCGGGAACGCCGGCCGAGCTGCACTGATCGGTGCGCGCGGCTTTGGCAGCCGTTGCTAAGATGGCTCATGCGCATCCTCTGGACCTACCTGAAGCCGCACTGGCGCCTCGGCCTGCTGGCCTTGCTGTTGGCCGGGATCGCCCAGGTGCTGGCCCTGGTCGATCCGATCATCTTCGGCACCATCATCGACAGCGTCAGCGGACCGAGCCGCCTGCCCGAGACCGAGCTCATGCCGCGGGTGATGCGGCTGCTCGGCCTGGCGGTGCTGGTGGCCGTGCTGTCGCGCCTGGCCAAGGCCTTGCAGGAATACGTGACGCGGCTGGTAGTGCAAAAGCTGGGCGTGGCGATCTTCAACGATGGCCTGCGGCATCTGCTCAGGCTGAAATTCCAGGAATTCGAGGACCTGCGCAGCGGCGAGATGCTATCCCTGCTGCAAAAGGTGCGCGCCGACAGCGAGCGCCTGATCAATACCTTCATCAACACCGCGTTTGCGGCGCTGGTCGGCGTTACCTTCCTGGCCTGGTATGCGGTCACCAGGCACTGGCTGCTGGTGCCGGTGTTCCTGGTCGGGGTGCTGGTGCTGGGCGGGCTTACGGGGCTGCTCTCGCGCGAGATCAAGACCCAGCAGCGCTCGATCGTGCGCGAGACCAACCGCAATTCGGGCTTCATCACCGAGTCCTTGCGCAATATCGAGCTGATCAAGAGCCTGGGGCTGACCTTTCCGGAGATCCGGCGCCTGCGCAGCCAGACCGACGCCATTTTTGCGCTGGAGATGGAAAAAGTAAAACGCATCCGCCTGCTTTCCTTCCTGCAGGGCTCGACGCTGAGCCTGTTAAAACTGGCGATCCTGTTTGCCTTGCTGTGGCTGATTTTCCGCGACGTGCTCAGCACCGGAGAATTGATCGCGATGCAGTTCATTTCGGTGTCGATCTTCGCGCCCTTGCAGGAGCTGGGCAACATCATCCTCGCGCATCGCGAGGCGGAGGCCTCGCTGCTGAACTTCAAGACCCTGATGGACAAGCCGGTGGAGCGGCGCCCGCCCGATCCGGTCGAGATCGGGCCCCTGCACGAGTTGCGTTTCGCGAACGTGCGCTTTCGCCACAAGGGGGCTGGCGAGGACGCGCTGGCCGGCGTGTCGTTCGCGGCGACCCTGGGACAGACGATCGCTTTCGTCGGGCCCTCCGGCTCCGGCAAGTCGACCCTGGTGAAACTGCTGGTCGGGCTGTACACGCCGAACGGCGGCGAAGTGTCGTACAACGGCGTGGCGACGACCAGCCTGCGCTTTAACCGGGTGCGGCGCCAGATCGGCTTCGTGACCCAGGAAACCTATTTGTTCGCCGGCACCATCCGCGACAACATCCGCTTTGTCGCACCCGAGGCGAGCGACGCAGACATCGTGCAGGCCATGCGGCAGGCTTCGTGCGCCTATCTGCTCGAGCGCTCGCCGGAAGGGCTCGATACGGTGATCGGCGAGCGCGGCATGAAGCTGTCGGGCGGCGAGAAGCAGAGACTGTCGATCGCCCGTGCGCTGGTGCGCCGGCCGGCCTTGCTGATTTTCGACGAAGCCACCTCGGCGCTGGACTCGATCACCGAGGAGCAAATCACGAACACGGTGCGCGAGATCTCGCGCCGGGCGGCGCAGATGACGATCCTGATCGCGCACCGGCTCTCGACGGTGATGCATGCGGATACGATCTTCGTGCTGGAGAAGGGCAGTGTGGTCGAGAGCGGATCGCACGCGGCGCTGCTCGAGGCGCGCGGCCTGTATTACGCGATGTGGCGCCAGCAGATCGGCGAGCGGCCGGTGCCGGCGGAGGAGGGGATGGGTGCGTAGGGTGTGCGGCTCCACCCGAATGCATGCGATTCTGCTGCCGCGGAGCCGCCTACCCTACCGGATCCCCAGCAGCGCCAGCACCCGCTCGCGGCTGACGCCGACCAGCGCCGAGGTGATTGCCAGCAGCGACTCGTAATCGTGGCTGGCGGCCGTGGCGGCGAAGTCCCGGGCCGTCAGTGCCAGGGCCTCGGGGCTGATTTCCGGCTGCGCGGCGCGCTGGGTGGCGGCGCTCAGGGCCGCGCTGGCGGCGGCTTGCGAGCGGCGCACGCGCTCGAGCGCCTGCACCACTTCGCGCAGGCTCTGGCGCAGGGCGTCGGGGTTGCCGGTGTCGAGTTCGCGCAGCGCGAGGTCGGGCGCGACAGCCTCGGTGGCGGCGCGGCCGCGGCCCGACAAGGCGATGCTGTCGCGAACGGCCGGCCAGTTCGCCTCTGCCGTGGAAAATTCGATGCGGCCCTGCCGGTCGAGGCCGGCGCGCACGTTCAGCGGCGCCAGCGTGCGGTCGAGGCGCGCGGCAATCTGTGCGGGCGTCATGTCCGGCTCGATCGCCGCCGCCAGTTGCGGACCACCGGCCCCGCCGATCGAGAAGGCCAGCGACAGGGGCGCGGCTTCCTGCAAGGTGTGCACCTCGAGTCCGCCGATGCGGAAGCGCTGCTGCGCCGGCGCACCCTCCGAGAAGGCGAGCTGGGCATCGACCGAGCCGCCGGCTTGCGCCGTGCGTGCGGCCAGCGAGGCGCTGAGCTGGCGTGCCCGTGCCTCGAGCTCCCGGGCGCCGCTCCGCATGCCGGCCAGTTTGGCGCTCAGGGCGGCCTTGACGGCTTCGAGTTCGCGCGCGACCTGCTCCAGGTACTGCTGCGCCTGCTGGGCGCTGGCGACGTCGCCTTGCAGGCGGGCGTCCCACTCGGCCCGGCTGCGGCGGGCGGGCGCGGGCGCAGGTGTCGCAAGGCGCGCGGGGAAGCGGGCCTCGGCGGGCTCGTTCGATACGGACTGCGCGCGCGCGGGAGCGGCTGCGCCATGGGTGGGAACGGCTGCGCCGCGTGCGGGAACAATGCCGGCGCCGGCGTGGGCCGTGCCGGAGGCGGTGGGGGAAATCGTCGTGCGGAGCGTGGTATCCATCGATTACAGGGCCGAGAACAGGGACAGGTTGCCGATCCGGCCATAGGCCTTGTAGGTGGCCTGCAGTGCAGTCGAGTAACCGTTGAGTTCGGTCGCGGCGACGCCCATGTCGAGCTGGCCGATATCGGTGATCGCCATCTTGTTCGACAGGCTGACGTTGCCGTGGTTGGCATCGAGCGTGCCAAGGATGTTCTGCTTGCCGCCGATGACGGCAATCTTGCCCGACACCCTGTTGAGCGCGTCGTCGAAGGCGCGCAGGTTGTCCCCCAGGGCGGTGCGGGTAGCCGACGCGCCGACGTTGAGATCGTCGCTGGCGAGCACTTTGATGGTGTCGTCTATGGCGTTGAGCAACTCTTCCATGCGAGCCATGTTGTCGTTGGCGACTTCCGTCAGGCCGCTGCCGACAACGACCCTCTGCTCGTTCTGATTACCGGTGTACTCGTAGCGTTTTGTGGTTTCGTTGTACGTGATGGCCTGGACCGAGGTGTTCGTGCCCGAGAAGATGTACTTGCCTTCCTGGTCGACCGTGTTGGCGCTGAAGAGCAGGCTGTCGCGCAGCGCCCTGAGGGGCGAGATCATTGCCTTCAGGTCGTGCGGCGTGTTGGCGCCGTCGAGCGCCCAGACCAGCTGGTCGCGTCCGGCCATGATGTCGTTGACCATGCTCGTCATGTAGCCTTCGGTCTTGGTCAGCCGGATCTTGACCGTGGCGATGTTGTCGCGGTACTGGGTGATGGCGGCTTCCTCGCGCTGCAGGCGCGAGATGCGCACGCTGTCGACCGGGTCGTCCGATGGCACGAGCATGCGCTTGCCTTCGGCCATCTGCTGGGTGAGCTTGCTGAGGCGCTCCTGGTTCAGCTGGAGCGACTTGTTCATGTTCGACTGGTACTGGGCGGTGGCGATACGCATGATTGCTCCTTATCCCATCATCGCCAGCGTGGCGTCGAACAGGGTGTTGGCGACCGACATGACTTTCATGTTGGCCTGGTACATGTTCTGGTATTCGACGAGGTTGATGGCTTCCTCGTCCTGGTTGACGCCGCTGGTCGATTGCCAGTCTTCTTCCGCATGGGTGCGCATGGTGCGGGCAGTCGACAGGGCGGCCTGGTTCTGCTGGCTGAGCACGCCGAGCCTGCCGACCAGCTGGGTGTCGGCGTCGGAGAGCCGCACCTCGCCCAGGTCCTTGACGGTGATCTTCTTGTTGACGATCTCCACCAGTTTTTGCAGGTTGCCCGTGTCGCCTTCGGTACCGTCGCTCGAAAACGCGAGGTGGCCGGGTACGAAACCTGCCGTGACGGCCAGCTCGAAACCGATCGGTTCGCCCTTCGCATTATTCGTGCCCGGCTTGAACACAAATAGTTTCTTGTCAGGGGTGCCGGCCATCGCCTGGCCTCCCTCGAGCGTCTCGTTGACGAGCGTGGACAGCCTCTCCGCGATGTCGTACACGCCGCGCTGCATCGGCTGCAGGGTGTCGCGCTCGTAGAGGGAGAGACCGCCGAGCTGCCCGCCGAGCTGGGGAGCATCCAGGCCGAACACGGTCGAGGCAAACTCGAGTTCGAAGCGCTGGTCGACTTCGTTCGCGGTTGCCGACAGCTTGCCGGCGACGTTGCCGATCACCAGCGCCTGGCCGGTTTTCAGGGACACGTCGCGCACGCCGCCCGGCTGCTCCGATACTTCGAGCGCCATCTGGCCAGCCAGCTCGTCGATCGCCAGGTCGCGCGCATCGATCAGGTTCGAGACCGGCGCGCCGACGGCGTTGCCCTGCGTGATGCGGGCGTTCAGGGCGGCGATCTTGCTGATGTTGGCATTGGCCGAGTCGACGATGGCGCTGCGCTGCTGGCTGATCGACTTCTGCTGGGCGGTGTAGACGTTGTTGAGGCTGTTGAAGCGCTGGGCCAGCAGGTTGGCCGACGTGATCACTTGCTGGCGCAGCGGGGTCGAGGTGGCGCTGTCGCCGGCAACCGCGTTGAGCGAGGCGAAAAAGCCGTCGATCGCCACCGACAGGCTGGCGGTGCTGTCGCCCATCACGCGCTCGAGCTGGGTCAGGTAGGGCTGGGTCTGCGAATAGGCGCCCGCTTCGGACGCGGCGCGCCACATCTGCTGGCTCTTGTAACCATCGGAAAAACGAATCAGCGAGCTCACCTGCACGCCATTGCCGACCGATTTCCCGCTCGAATCGGCGCCGACGGTGGACAGCAGCGCGGCCTGGCGCGTGTAGCCCTTGGTCTGCAGGTTGGCGATGTTCTGGCTGGTGGCCGAGAGCGCGAGCTGGGAAGCAAGCGCACCCGACAGCGCATTGGACAGGATGGTCATGGCAGGGTCTTTCTCGAGAAACAAGGGGCCTACCCAGAACAGGCGACCAGTTGCTTTGAATTATTAAGTTTTGCCTGAATTAATTGTTGCCGGCAGTAACTGCCTGAGGATGGCGTCGGCGACACCGAAGGCGCGCTGGCCCGCCATCTGCTTGGCGAGGATGCCGTCGGCCATGTCCTGCATGTCCTGGTTGACGCGGTCCTTGAAGACACTGTCCTCGGCGGCCATTTCGCGGGTGGTGGCACGCATGTCCTTGAGCATCTGCGAAATGAAAAAGCTCTCGAACTCGACCGCGGCCTTGGTGGCCTGGGCGGCGTAGACCGGATCGGCGCCGCCTTGCGCGGCCGGGGCGACCGCGTCGGCCTGGGAAGGATTGCGGCCGGGAAGGGGCAGCAGCTTGTTAGTCGTTTCCATCAGATCACCACCAGTTCGCCTTCGATCGCGCCGGCCTGGTCCAGCGCCTGCAGGATCGCCATGATGTCGTCGGGCGAGGCGCCCAGGCTGTTGACGACGTCGATGATCGTTTGCAGCTTGGCGCCGGCCGGCCACTTGAACATCTGGCCCGAGCCCTGGTCCACCGACAGCTGCGACTGCGGCGTGACGGCGGTCTGGCCGCGCGACAGCGGGCCCGGCTGGCTGACGTTCGCGCTCTCGGAAATCACGACCTTCAGCGCACCATGGGTGACGGCGGCGGATTTCACGCGCAGGCCCTCGGCGATCACGACGGTGCCGGTGCGCGAGTTGAACACGACCTTCGGCACCTCGACGCCGGCTTCGACCGGAATGTTGGAGAGCTTGGCGACGAAGGCCACGCGCGCGGTCGGGTCCATCGGGGCGACCACTTCGACGCTGGTACCGTCGGCGGTGGTGGCGACCGGGCCGAAACGGCGGTTGATCGCCTCGACCACATTGGTCGCGGTCTCGAAATGCGGGTGGCGCAGGCGCAGCAGCACTTGCGGGCGGGTGGCGAAATCGGTCGCGATCTCGCGCTCGATCATGGCGCCGTTCGGCACGCGGCCGGTGGTCGGGGTGTTCACCGTCACCGAGGAGCCGCTCCTGCCCGAGGCGGACAGGCCGCCGACCACCAGGTTGCCCTGGGCCAGCGCATAGACTTCGTTGTCGGCCGCGCGCAGCTGGGTCAGCAGGAGGGTGCCGCCGCGCAAGGACTTGGCGTCGCCCAGCGAGGACACGGTAATGTCGATCGCCTGGCCGCGGCGGTAGCCCGGCGGGAACACGGCCGAGACCATGACGGCGGCCACGTTCTTGTTCTTGGCGTCCTGGCCTTCCGGCAGCTTGACGCCGAATTGCTTGAGCATGTTCAGGACCGACTGGCTGGCGAATTTCACCTGGGTCGAGTCGCCCGAGCCGTTCAGGCCGACCACCAGGCCATAGCCGACCAGCGGGTTTTCGCGCACGCCTTCGATGCTGACCAGGTTGCGCAGCGCCTGCGCGGCCTGCGCGGGCACGGCGGCACCGATCGCAAGCGCGGCGGCGAACATGATACGGCTGAGGAGGTGGGGGCGGCGAAACTGAATCATGTTGGTCCTGAATTAAAAGGGCATCAGCGGGCCGGTGAAGAAACGGGTCAGCCAGCCCGGCGAGTTGGCATCGGCCAGCACGCCCTTGGCCGAGTAGGCGATGCGCGCATTGGCCACGCGCAGCGAGGACACCCGGTTGTCGGCGTCGACGTCGGCCGCGCGCACATAGCCCTTCAGGCGCACGAATTCCTCGCCCTGGTTGAGGGTCATGTTCTTCTCGCCGGCGACGCGCAGCAGGCCGTTCGGCAGCACTTCCTGCACGATCACGGTCAGCGCGCCCGACAGGGCGTTTTGCTGGGTGCTGGTCGAGTCGCCGGAAAAGCCGCGGTCGGCCGACACGTCGATGCCGGTCTTGGCGAAGGTCTTGCCGAGCGCGCCCAGCGGCGACACGCCCACCGACGACTCCTTGCTGAAGCTGGTGCCGGCGCGCTTGCTGGCCTGGGTGGTCTCCTGCAGGATCACGGTGACCACGTCGCCGACGCGGTAGGCGCGCGCATCGGACGTGAGCGAGAGGGCGTCGTTGCTGAAGACGCCGCCCGAGACGCCGCGCGACGCAAGCGGGGCGACCGGCACCACGGCCTCGTCGGGCGCCTGCACGACTGGCGCGCGCGAGGCGCAGCCGGCCAGTACCAGGGCGAGCATGGCCGCCGCAAGGCTGAAGGTGTTCATCAGCGCGCTGCCTGTGCCAGGTATTGCAGCATGTTGTCTGCCGCGGACAGGACCTTGGTGTTCATCTCGTAGGTGCGCTGGGCAGCGATCATGTCGACCATCTCTTCGACCACCTGCACGTTCGAGCCCTCGAGCGCGCCCTGCTTGAGCTTGCCCAGGGCGCCGTCGCCCGGACGGCCTTCGGTCGGCGCGCCGCTGGCGGCGGTTTCCTGGAACAGGTTTTCGCCCAGGGCCAGGAGGCCGGCCGGATTGACGAAGCTGGTGAGGGTCAGGGCGCCCAGTTCGGTCGGGGCCGACTGGCCGGGAATGGTGGCCGAGACGGTGCCGTTTTCGGCGATGGTGATCGCGGTGGCGTTGTTCGGCACGGTGATCTGCGGCACCAGCGCCAGGCCCTGGGCATTGACCAGGGTGCCGTTGGCGTCGATCTGGAGCTGGCCGGCGCGGGTGAAGCCGGCTTCGCCGTTCGGGCGGCGCACCTGCAGGAAGCCGCCGCCGGAAATGGCGACGTCGAGCTGCTGGCTGGTGGTCTGGAGCGAGCCGTTGGTGAAGACCTTCTGCGTGCCGACCAGGCGCGTGCCGTTACCGAGCTGCACGCCGTTCGAGACGGTGTTGTCGGCGCTCTGGGCGCCCGGCTGGGCGTCGACCTGGTAGTGCAGGTCTTCGAAGACGACGCGGTCGCGCTTGAAGCCGACGGTGTTGACGTTGGCCAGGTTGTTGGCGATGGCCTGCAGCTTGGCGTCCTGCGCCTGTACACCGGTCTTGCTGATCCACATTGCTGGATTCATGAAATTCTCCTTGGGTTGTCAACGACTTAGCGCGCCTGAGAAAATTCTCAGGGCAAGGCGCTTCGTCGAAGACAGTACTTAAGTACGGCGAGACGAAGCAACGCCGCCATGGGGGTTTTGTCAGGTGCGCTACGCGCCGAGCAGGCGGTTGCCCGCCTCATTCATCTTGTCTCCGGCCTGGAACAGCTTCATCTGCAATTCGAAGCTGCGGTTCAGGGCCATGGTCGCGACCATCTCTTCGATGGCCGACACGTTGCTGCCTTCCAGCGCGCGCGAGCGCACCGTGATGTTGGGGTCCGCCTGCAGCTGGTCGCCGTTGCGCGCGACGATCAGGCCGGCCTCGTTCTTGGTCAGCTCCGGGCCTTCGGCATTGACCAGGCGCAGCCGGTCGATCACCTGCATCGTGACCGCGCCTTCGGCCAGCACGGACACCGTGCCGTCGGTGCCGATCTCCACCGCCGAGTGGGGCGGCAGCACGATAGCCCCGCCTTCGCCGAGGATCGGGCGTCCCGCCACCGACAAGGCGCCGGTCGCGTCGATGTCGATCGCGCCGGCGCGGGTGTAGGCTTCCTGGCCGTTGAATTCGACCGCGAAATAGCCGCTGCCGTTGATCGACACGTCGAGCGCGCGGCCGGTTTCGCGCACCGTGCCCGGCTTGGTCGAGATGGCGTCGGCCTGGGTGCGCGCCATGTGCACGTCGTCGTAGCCATAGCCGCCGAGCGACTGCGTGGTCACCAGTTCGAGGTTGGCGCGAAAGCCCGGCGTGTCCATGTTGGCCAGGTTGTTCGCGTGGACCTGCTGGGCACGCAGCGTGTGCTCGGCGCCGGAGACGGCGGTGAAGATCAGTTTATCCATCGCGGTCCCTTAACTTACAGCGCCTGCATCAGCGACTGCATCATCTGGTTTTCGGTCGTGATGACCTTCGAGTTGGCCTGGTAGTTGCGCTGCGAGGTCATCAGGCCGACGAGTTCGGAGGTGATGTCGACGTTCGAGCCTTCCAGCGCGCCGGTATTGAGCTTGCCGGCCAGGCCGGCGCCCGGGGTGCCGTACAGCGCCAGGCCGGAGGCGGCGTTGGCCTGCCAGCTCGTTTCGCTGGTGGCGGTCAGCGCGCCTTCGTTGCCGAAGGTCGCCAGGGCGATCGTGCCCACGGTCTGCTTCTGCTCGTTGCTGTAGCGGGCCACGACCGAGCCGTCGGATGCCAGCTCGACGCCGACATAGGTGCCCGAGGCGTAGCCGTTGGCGTTGTTGGTCGTCGTCGTCGCTTCGCCGGCGAAGCGGGTGGTGCCGGTGTAGTCGACCGTGAAGGCGACCGGCGCGGCGCCGTTGGCCGGGGTCAGCGTCAGCGCTGCGCTGCGCGGCGCGCTGGTCAGCTGGCCCTGCGGGCTGAAGCTCATGGTGCCGCTGATGGCCGGATCCGGGACGGCGCCGTCGAAACCGTAATGCACGGTCACGTCGCCGCTGGCGTTCTGCACGAAGTATTGCGACACGGTGTGCTGGCTGCCGAGCGAATCGTAGAGGACCGATTGCTTGACCATGTTGTAGCTGCCTGGTTCGTTCATGTTGAACGGCGTCGTCAGCGGCTCTTTCCAGTCGGCCGACAGGTTGCCGACGAATTTCACGCTCGTCGAGGCCGACGCCGCGATCTGGCCGGTCGGGATCTTGATGTCGCCCATCACGCCCATGACGCCGTTGACGGTCGGTCCGTAGCCCTGCACCTTGCGCCCGGCCGCGTCGATCAGGTTGCCGGCGTTATCGGCGGCGAAGATGCCGACACGGCTGAACGACAGCGCGCCGCTGGCTTCGCGGGTGACGAAGAAGCCGCGGCCGTCGATGGCGGCGTCGAGCGAGCGGCCGGTCGACTCGACCGAGCCGTTCAGGCCGATGTTCTGGGTCAGCGAGCCGACCTGGACGCCGGTCGCCTGGTCGCCTGCGTACATGGCGGCGAAGTTGGCGCGGCTGCTCTTGAAGCCGTAGGTGCTCGAGTTGGCGATGTTGTTCGATACGGCTTCCAGCTGCTCGTTGATGGCCTGGATACCGGAGAGGGCGATGTTAAAGCTCATGGCGTAATCCTTGAATATTAGTGAGCGGCGGCGACCTGGGTGGCCTTGCCGTTGAAACCAGTGATGGCGGACGGGTCGACTTCGCCGACGCCGGCCACCTGCAAGATGACGGCGCCGTTGCCCGACAGGCGCACGCTGTCGACGCGTCCGACGACCTCGACGGGCACGCGGGTGCCTTCGGCGGTCTGGGCCGAGATCGCATAGCTGCCCGGCGCCAGGCCCAGCGCGGCCGGGTCGACCGTGAATGGCTGCGAGCCCGCCGCATGGAAGGGCAGCGCCAGCGTGTGCGCCTGGCCGTCGGCGCCGGTCAGCACCAGCCTGGTGGCGCTGCTGGCCGCGGGCAGGACGATGTTGCCGCTCAGCGGGGAGCCGTCCACGCGCACGCGGTCGGTGGCGACCGTGACCGTCGATCCGACCTGGCCGCCCATCGCCAGCACCTGCAGGCTTTGCAGCACGCTGGCGCTGGCGCTGGTGGTCTTGGACAGGCTTTGCAGCGCTTCGGTCTGCGACAGCTGCGACAACTGGTTGACGAACTGGCTCGGGTCCGATGGCGCCAGCGGATCCTGGTTGCGGATCTGGGCCACCAGCAGCTTGGTGAACATGTCCTTGTTGGCGGAGACGTCGGCGCTGGCCGCTACCTTGTCGGTAACTGCGGTGTTGTTCGTGCTTGCCAAGGAGTTATTCGTCAGCATGCTCAGCCTTCACCCAGTTTCAGCAGCGACTGCTGCATCGATTTGATCCGGCCCAGCACCTCGACGTTGGTCTCGAAGGCGCGCGAGGCGGACATCATGTCGGCCATTTCGGCGACCGAATTCACGTTCGAATAGACCACCATGCCGTCGGCGTCGGCCAGCGGATTGCCCGGCTCGTAGACCTTGCGCACCGGATCGGCGCTTTGCACCACGTCGAGCACCTGCACGCGTCCGCCCGCGTCGTTTTCCATGACGGCGGCGAACACGGGTTTGCGGGCACGGTAGGCTTGCGCTTCGGATGGCGCGGCGGTATCGGCGTTGGCCAGGTTCGAGGCGATGGTATTGAGGCGCACCGACTGCGCCGCCATCGCGGAACCGGCAATATTGGAGATGTCCTTGAAGCTCATGTGATTACTGTCCCGGGTTACTGGCCATTGATGGCTTTGGCCAGGCCGCGCAGCTTCATGTTGATGAAGGTGAGGCTGGTCTGGAAGTCCGACGCATTCTGCGAGAACGCAGCCTGCTCGACGCCGATTTCGACGGTGTTGCCGTCGGCGCTGGGGTGGAAGGGCACGCGATACAGGGCTTCGGTGCCGAAACCCGCGCCGGCGCCACCTTCGGATTCGGCATCGATGCGCTCCTGCAGCACGGCGCCGAAGTCGAGGTCGCGCGCCGTGTAGCCGGGCGTGCTTTCGTTGGCGATGTTCGCGGCCAGCACCTTGGTGCGCTCGGCGCGCACGTGCAGCGCGTCGGCATGCACTCCCAGTGCGTCCTTAAAATTAATCGTCATTCGCTTGTCCTCCGTCGTGAACTGCAGGGTGTTTCGTTAAAATGGGTAAATCTTTGATTGCCGGGGTTTGCTGCAATGATTCGTCGTACCACGCGTGTTCTCGTTTTGCCCTTGCTGTCGCTGCCCCTGCTGGCGGCGCCGGCCTTTGCCGCGCCCTCCATTGCCAGCCAGGTCGAGGCAACTGCCCGCGCCCAGCTGGAACAGCAGGCTGCCGCATCCGGCCTGGCCGAGGCCCGCTTCGAACTGAGCGTGGTGCCGCCGCGCGTCGCGCCGGCCTGCAGCGGCCCGGTCGAGGTCGACACGCTCGACACCCGGCAGCCGAGCCGGATGCGCTTCGCCGTGCGTTGCCCGGGACCGGGCAGCAGCCGCCAGGAATACATCGTCCGGGCGCGCATCTCGGCGCCGGTCGTGGTACTGGCCGCGCCGGTCGCCGCCAACGAAGTGCTCACCGATGCACATGTTACCGTAGGGCAACGCGACATTACCAGCATTGCGGACCCTGTAACCGATCCACTTGCTGCGGTAGGCCAAACCAGCCGCAGATCGTTGCGTGCAGGCGACGTTCTGCGTAACAATTCGCTAAGCGCGCCGGTGCTGGTCAAGCGCGGCGATGCCGTCGTGATGATCGCTCGCATCGAGGGAATCGAAGTCAGCACGGCCGGCGAGGCGCTCGACAGCGGCGCGCGCGGCGCCACGGTCCGGGTGCGCAACAGCGCCAGCGGACAGACCGTGCACATGCGCGTGACCGCGCCGGGCACGGTCGAACCGCTCGCCATGCCGCGCATCAGCCGTTGATGCCGGCGAGCTTGCCGGCCAGGCGCGCCAGCTTGGCGGCGTAGGCCGGGTCGGTGGCGTAGCCGCCTTTGGCGAGGCCCTGGGCAAAGGCGTTGGCGTCGCTGCCGGCGCCGATCGCGCCCTGGTAACGCGGGTTTTCCAGCAGCAGGCGGGCGTAGTCGCGGAAGGCGCTGGCGCCGTCCGGATAGGCGCGGAAGCGCGCGCTGGTTTTGATCGCGGCGCCGCCCACGTATTCGGTGGTCGCCGTGTCGCTGACCGCGCCCTGCCAGTTGGCACCGGCCTTGATGCCGAACAGGTTGTGGCTGTTCGCTCCGTCGGCGTTGCGGATCGGGCGCTGGCCCCAGCCCGATTCGAGCGCGGCATGGGCCTGCACCAGTTCCGGCGCCACGCCCAGCTTGTCCGCGGCTTCTTTCGCCCAGGGGGCGATGTTGTCCAGGAATGCCTGCTGCTCTTCGCTGGTACTGCCCTCGGCGTCCGGGGCTGCCAGCACGGCGGCCGCGCTGCGTGCATGCCAGACGCTGCCCTCGGGGCTGAGGACTGGGGCCGCTTCGCCGCCGCCGTTCTGGATGAAGGCTGCGACTTCGCCTTGCACCGCGGCAAAGGCGCCGCCGAAGCCGCTGCCGCCGCCGGAGGCGGCCAGCGGGCGGGTAGGGGCGGTCGGCAGCGTCGGCGCCAGCGGGGCAGTGGAAAAATCAGCGTGGCGCATAGGTGCCGTCTCCTCCTTGCAGCACGCGCTGCATGACCGTGAACTGGTCCGCCAGCAGGTTGCCGTTGCGCGTGGTCGCGCCCTTGCAGGCGACCACCACGCCTTCCAACTCGCTCCAGGCGGCGGCCAGCGCCGCGCGGCCGGGCTCCGGCTGGGCCGCGATGAAGCCGGCCATGCTGCCCTCGGCGCCAAGCAGCGCGCGCACCAGGGCGACGCGCTGGCGCCGGCGGGCATCCATCGCGTCGAGCGCCGGGGTGAGTTCCGCGGCCAGGCGCGCCAGCTCGGCGCCCTGGTGACGCAGGGCGGCCTCGAACTGGCGTTCGAGCAGGGCATGGATGGCCTTGGCCGCCGCCAGGTCCTGGTCCACGCCTTCGGCCAGGACTGCGGCTGCCTGCTGGCGCGTCATCTTGCTCATCAGCGGCCTCCGTGGAAGCGCTGGATCAGGCCGGCCAGGCGCGACGGGTCGAAGGGCAGCTCGCCCTTGGCCAGGGCGTCGCGCAATTCGGCCACGCGCGCCGCGTCGAAGTCGGGCATCGCGCGCAGGGCCTGTGCGGCCGGCTGCAGCACGTCCGATTCCAGCGCGGCAGGCGCTGCATGCACGGGAGCGGCGGCGGGGGCGGGAGCGGCGGCAGGCGCGCCGCCGACTGCCGGCGTCATGCCGGCCGCGCCGGTTCCGGAGATTTTCATGCGGGTACCTCGGGTTTTCGATTGAATCGTCATGGTTACTTCGCCAATTGGCCGCGCAGTGTCTTCAGTTCGCCGCCACTGTCTTCTTCGTTTTCGGTCTTGCCGGCTGCGCTGACGGACACGCCGTCGACCAGTTGGCGGGTCGCGCCGGGCGCGCCGAACATGGCCGCCACCTGGGCCGATTGCTTGCGCGTCAGGATCATCAGTTCGATGCGGCGGTTCACATCGGCAGTGGTGCGCGCTTCGTCGATCGGGGCGCGGTCGGCCATGCCGACGACCTGCAGCACGCTGTCGCCGCGCATGCCGCCAATGAGCAGCTGGGCACGGGCGGCCATCGCGCGGTTCGACGACAGCGTCCAGTTCGACATGCCGGTCTTCTCGGAGAAGGTGTACTGCACCGAGTCGGTGTGGCCGACGATCAGCATCTGGTTTTCCATTTGCGCGAACAGCGGGCCCATTTTCTGCAGCAGGCGCGCGAAGCGGCCGGTGGGCAGGGCGCTGCCGCGCATGAACATGCCTTGCTTGTCGGTGTCGTGCAGCATCACGCGCAGGCCGAAGGGGGTGACGGTCGCCTCCAGGTTCGAGGCCAGGCCCGCCTCCTCGCTCATTTTTTCGAGCTTTTTCGACAGCGCCGCCAGGTCGGCTGGCGAATCGTAGGAGACCTTGGCGCGGCCGGCGTCGTTGCCCGGGCCGGTGCCGTCATGCATGGTCGGGAAGCGCTCGATCAGGCTGCCGCTCGGGCTGCTCGAGATTTCCGGCTTCTTGCCCGGGCCTTCGAGCTGGCCCGCGGCCTGGTCCTTCAGCATGTTCTGGGCGGCTTCCTTTTCGCGCGCGGCCATCAGCCACAGCACCAGGAACAGCGAGAGCAGGGCCAGGCAAAAGTCGGCAAACGCGACTTTCCAGGCGCCGCCGTGCTCGTCGTGGTCGTGCTTGCCGCCGCCGCGCTTGACGATGGTCGCATCGTGCTTGTCGTTCAGCTTCGACACGGATTACCCCGTCATCCGGTCGCTGTTGCGGCGACGCTTGTTCTGCGATTCGTCTTCGCCGCCCATGGCGTTGATCCACTGCTCCAGCTGGGCGAAGCTCGGCTTGGAGTTGAGCTGGATCAGGCGACGCCCGGCGTCGATCGCCAGCAGCGCCGGCTTGCCGGCGACGTGGGTGCAGAGCACGACCTTGACGGTTTCCATGGTCGCCGCTTCGGCGTTGACGAGCTGTTTCATCATGTTCGACAGCGGGTCGAGCAGGCCGTAGCAGAAGAAGATGCCGATGAAGGTGCCGACCATCGCCGCACCGACTTTTTCCGCGATCTGGCCCGAGTCGGCGCCGTCCGAGACCGAGTACATCGCCATCACGATGCCCAGCACGGCTGCCAGGATGCCGAAGCCCGGCATGCCTTCGGCGATCTTGTGGAGCGACTTCGACGGCTGGGTCAGCTCCTCGTGGATGGCGTCGAGTTCCTGCTCGAGCACGCCTTCCAGTTCGTGGGCGTTGATTTTGCCCATCGCCATCAGGCGGAAGTTATCGACGATGAAGGCGAGCAGCTTCGGCTCGTCCAGGATGCGCGGGTAGCGCTGGAAGATCGCGCTTTCGCGCGGCGCCTCGACGTGGGCATCGAGCGCCTTCAGGCCGCCGGCGGCCAGTTGCAGCAGCTCGTACATCAGCAGCAACAGCTGGCGCTGGAATTCCGAGTCGTGCTTTTTACGCGACGCGATCTTTTTGAGCTGGTGGGCCATTTCGGCGAGCACGTGTTTTTCGTTGCCGATCACGAGGGCACCGAAGGCGGCGCCGACGATGATCAGGACCTCGACCGGATGCCAGATCGCCGTGACCGTGCCGCCCATCAGCGCAAAGCCGCCGAACACGGAGCCGAGCACGATGAAGATACCTAGGAATTGCTGCATGACGGGCCTTTCAGGATGATGGTCATGGTTGTTTCTCTTATTTGTTACTTAACTGCCCGCCCCGAGGGCGGCTTTCATCTTGGCCAGCGCGCTCTTGTTGAGCTGGCAGACGCGGGCGTCGGACAGGTCGAGCACGGCGGCGATTTCTTTGTAGCTGAGCTCGAACTCGTAGATCATCTGGATCACGCGCTGCTCGCGCTCGTTCAGGGCCGACAGCGCCTGTTCCAGGCTGCGCCGCACCAGGTGCGCTTCTTCCGGGCCGGGGGTGGCGTTGGCGCCATCCATGGCTTCCTGCAGCACTTCGTCGAAGCTCAGCATCTCTTCGGCGCCGTCATCGAGCAGATGCTGGAAATAGGCTTCCTGGGTGATGCCGAGCGCGTCGGCGGCTTCCTGCGGCGTCGGCTCGCGCCCGAGCTTGCGGGTGAGGGCGCGCAGCCCGTCGCGCACGCGGTGCGCGTCCTGGCGCACGGCGCGCGGGCGCCAGTCCTGGCGGCGCAGTTCGTCGAGGATGGCGCCGCGGATGCGCAGCGTGGCGAAGCTGCCGAAACCGGTGTCGGGCGCGCCGTAGCGGCGCAGCGCCTCCAGCAGGCCCATCAGTCCGATCTGCTCCATGTCCTCGCGCGCCATCACGCCCGATACCTGCGAGTTCAGCTGGCGCACGATGCGCTTGACCAGCGGCGCGTAGGCGACCAGGTGCTGCTGCTCTTCGCGCGCGCTCATGCCCGCGGAGGCGGCGGCCCCGGCGTATTCGCCTGCGCAGGCGGTATCAAGGTAGTCGGCGGAATAGGCCACGTGATCCCCGGTCTTATTCGATGATCAGCTTGCCGATCATGACTTCGTCGAACGGCTTGTCGCGTTCTTCGCTGGCATAACTGGCGTCAAAGGTCTTGTTCAACAGGGCGGCGAACTGCTCGACCGTCATGCCCGAGGCTTGCGCCAGCGTGTGGCTCGACAGCGCGCGCACGGCGACCGCGCGCAGCAGCGGCAGGTGTTCCTTGGCCTGCTTTTCCTGGTCCGCGGTGGTGGCCAGCACCAGGTCGGTCGACAGGTAGTGGGCGCTCGCCTCGTTCGGGCCGCGGCGCAGCATGACGATCACCTTGTCGAGGGTGACGTACTTGGCCGGCTTGTCCGATTTTTCCTTTTTCTTCGGCTCGTGCCGGGCTGCGGCGCCGGGAACCGCCTGGGCGGCTTCCTGCGACTGCATCCACCACATGGCGCCGCCGGCCGATGCGGCGCCTACCAGCAGTACGGCGACTACGCCGATCATGATCTTGAGCTTGCTATTCATCTGTTCGTTAGCGTCAGGTCGAGGCACGGCCGTTCAGCGAGAACGGGGAGGTGCCGGTATTGGCTTCGGCCAGGGCATTGCCCGGGTCTTGTTCGTGCTGGCCGCCATCCTGCTGGCGCCCGCGTCCGCTGCCGTCGCCGGCGAACAGGTTCATGTTGCCCGCGGCGGCACCCCGCGGCGCCTGCGCGATGTTGACTGCGACGTCGGTGAACTGGCGCTGGGCCAGGTCGTTGCGCAGGTTTTCGCTCACCGCCTGCAACTGGCGCAGCACTTCGCCATGGGTGGCCGAGATGTGCACTTCGAGCGCGCCCGCGCTGTGGCGGATCGCGATCTCGACCCGGCCCAGCATCGGCGGCTCGAGGCGGATCACGGCCTGCTCGGCGTTCTTGCCGAGCTGGAGCTGGAGGCGCTCGCCGAGCGCTTCGTGCAGGGTCTGGCGCCAGGCCGTCGGCGGGCCCGACAGGGTCACGGTATCGGCCGTGCGCTGGGCATTGCCTGGGGCCGGGGCGGCCATGCCGGCCGTGGGCGCGGCGCCGCGCTCGGCCGCCGGCACAGTCTGGTCTTGCCCGGCTTCGGCGTGCTTGGCGAGCGTCTCGGCGGGCAGGGCCGCAGGCGCGGGACCCGCGGCCGGCGCTGCGCCAGCCACAGGCCCGGCCGCAGCGGCCGGCGCCGCAGCGGCAGGCAGGGCCGCGTCGGCACGGCGTGCGAGCGGCGCAGCAGGCGGCGGCGATCCGTCGGTGTCGAGGGCAGGCGCCGGCTCCCTGGCGGCCGGCAGGCCGGGCAGGGCAGCAACGACCGCCGCCAGCGTCGCCTGCGCGACGGGCATCAGCGGCAAGCCGAGCGCCATCGCGCCGAGCGCAGGGGTGTCGGCAAGGGGCTGCTGTTCGTCGACGGCGGCTTCGGCGATCGGCGCCGCCGGCTCGGGTGCGGCGTCAGCGGCTGGCGCCGCAGGCAGTTCCAGGCCCAGCCATTGGGCGAAGGCCAGTGCCGGCTGTGCCGGCGCTGCCTGCGCTGCGCCGGCAGCAGGCTGGCGGCTGTCTGCGCCCGCCGCCGCATCGGCGGCGCGGGGCGCGGCGGCGTCGGCCGCAAGCGCAGCGGTAGCGGGGGCGCTTGCCGGGGCGGCCGGCGTGTTGGTATGGTTAAAAGTCAGGTTCATTCTTGCTATCCGGCGGAGTCGAGGTCGCTGGCGAGCGCGTAGGCGGTCCAGCCGTCCTTGTTATCGCGCATGTCAGCCAGGCGGGCGCCCAGGTCGTCGAGGGCGGCGCTGCAGTCGGCGGCGGCCTGGTCGTGATGGGCGCGCAGTTGCGCCAGCGCCGCCAGCTCGCCGCGGCTCCAGGGACCGCGCGCCTGCAAGGCGCCGAGCTGGGGGGCGAGCGCACGGGCGAGCGCGCCCAGGCGTTCCCAGTCGCGCGCTGCGCCGGCCTGGGCCAGCGCGGCGGCAAGCCGGCCGATCTCCGCAGTCCTAGGCATTGCGCGCCTGTGCGCCTTGCCAGCCCTGGCGGATCGTGGTCAGCACGCCGACCACTTCGTCGACCATCGCCGGATCCATGCTGATGCCCGCGCCTTGCAGGCGTGCCGAGCAAAAGTCATACAGGTTGGCCAGGTTGGCGACGACTTCGCCGCCCTGTTCGAAATCCAGCGAGCTCGACAGTCCATTGATGATTTCGCAGCACTTGTCGATGCTGTTGGCTTTCTGTTCGTAGCGCTTGCCCACGATGTGGCCGCGCACGCGGGCCAGCTCGTCGAGCAGGCCGTCGGTCAGGAGCAGCACGAGTTCGACCGGGGTGGCGCGGGAAGTCTGTGCGTCAAGATTGACTGCGTGATAATTGCCGTAGGCTTCTTGATAGGACATGGCTATGAGTTTAGTCTTTGTTGCTGCTGAACATAGCGTCGAACAGCGAGGTGTTATTGGACATGCTGCTTTGAATGGCCTGCAGCTGGGTGAACTGCGCCAGGTAACGCGTATAGGCGCTGTCGTACTGCCGGTCGAGCGTGGACTGGCGGTCCGTGAAGGTGGTCTGCAGCCTGCTGACCGCATCCTTGCGGGTGCCGATCTGGCCCGTGCCGGCAGTGGTCCATGTTTTCAGGTAGGCCTGAAGATTGCCGGCAATGCCGCTGGGGGCCGAGGCCGAGGCGCTGCCGATCAGCGTATCGAGACCGGTCGGGTTGGCTGCCAGCGCTTTCGTCAGGCGCTCGCTGTCGATGCCGAGCGTGCCCTCGCGGTTGGCGACGATGCCGTAGCCGGCCAGGCTGGTGGCGCCCGTGCCGCGTACCATGCTTACCAGGCGGTCGCGCAGGGAACGCACGCCGCTGTCGTTGGCGAAGGCGCCCGCCGCCTTGCTGTTGGCCGGATCGCCCGGGCTGAGGAGGGCATCGACGGTTGACTTGAGCTTGTTGTAGGCGTCCACGAAGGCCTGGATGTTGGCCGTCGTTTTCGCACTGTCCGGTCCCACCGTGAGCGTGACCGGCGCGCTGCCGGCGGCCTGCGCTTTCGAGACCGTCATGGTGACGCCGTCGATCACGTTGAAGGTGTTGGTGGCGCTGTAGGTTGGGCTGCCGCTGCTGGAGCCGATGCGGATGATCGCGTCCTGTGCCGGCACCAGCGGCTTCTGCGCGCCCAGGCTGGTGGCCAGCCCGCCTTGCGCGCCGCCGCCGAACGAGACGGCGATTGCGTTCGCCGCGCCCGTCAGTTTCGAGCTCAGCACCAGTTCCGAGACCGCCTTGCCGTCGCTGCCGGTGACGGTAACGACCGAGGCCGAGATGTTGGTATTGCCCGCTGCGCCATTGATTGCCGCGGCGAGGTCGCGCACCGAGGTGGTGCCGGCTTTCAGGTTGACGTCGAACGAGACGTTGCCGGCTTTCAGCGTCATCGTCTCGTCCTGGGCCAGGACGATGTCCTTCACGCCGCTGTACGACACCTGGTGCGCACTGGCCAGCTGCTCGACAAAGAAGGAATAGGTGCCGGCCGCCGCGGTGGCCGTCGCCGTCGCGCTGGCGACGGAGGTATCGCTGAAGAGCGCACTGTTGGCTGCCATGGTCTTGTTCAGTCCCGCAATGCTCGCCAGGCTGGCCTGGAAGGTCGACAGTGCCGAGCCGAGCGTGCCCAGGGCTTTCTCGGTGGCGGTCGCCTGCGCGCGCTGGCGCTCGAGGATCTGTTGTTGCGAGGCCGTGTAGCTCTGCGCCAGTGCCTGTGCCGTCGTTGCCGGGTCGTAGTTTGTGCCGATGCTTGCCATGGGTTCTCCTTATGGGCTCAATGCGGGGCTTACGCCCGTCCTGCCAGCCACGATTGCGTGGCGATCTCGTCTTCGCGCTTCCTGGCCGCGCGCGCCTGCTCGCGTGCCAGGGCGTCCTGCTGCTGCTCGAGCACCTTGCCGAGCAGTTCGCGGCGCGTCCATGCCTGCGCCAGGCTGCGCTGGGATACCGCCATGTTCGCCTCATGCAGCTGCAGGTCGGTACGGTGGTGGTCGGCCAGCGCGAACACGGCCTGTTTGTAATGTCCGCAGTTCAGTGCCAGCGCGGGTGCGAGGCGGCCGGCTGCGCCTTTTCCTGCGCTGTTTCCTGACGCTCCGCTGCCTTCGGCCAGCGAGTTCAAGCGCTCGAGGTTGGCCTGGTAGCGGGCGCGCGTGGCTTCCTGGCGCGCCAGTTCCGTCTGCAATTTGTCGACTTCGCTGCTGCGCAGCTGCACCAGCGTGTCGAGGCTGTGGATCTGATCGCGCCGGTTCATTTACTCATCCTCATGCCATCATCCCCTGCAGTTGCGTCACGCAGGTGTCGAGCGGCGCGCCTTCGCGCGTGCCCTGGCACAGGAAGGCGTCGATGTGCGGCTGCAGGCGCACCGCGCGGTCGGTCTCCGGATCGGCGCCGGGCGTATACGCGCCCAGCGGGATCAGGTCGCGCACCCGGGCGTGGCGCGCCAGCGCGGCCTTCAGCTTGCGCGCGGCGTCGCTGTGCTCGGGCGTGACCACCTGGGCCATGCAGCGGCTGATCGACTGGGCGACGTCGATCGCCGGATAGTGGCCGCGCTCGGCCAGTTCGCGCGTGAGCACGATGTGGCCGTCCAGGATCGCGCGCGCGGTATCGACCACGGGGTCCTGCTGGTCGTCGCCTTCGGCCAGCACGGTATAGATGGCGCTCATGCTGCCGACCGGGTTTTCGCCGTTGCCGGCCGATTCCACCAGCTGCGGCAAATTCGAGAACACCGACGGCGGATAGCCGCGCGTGGCCGGCGGCTCGCCCAGCGACAGCGCCACTTCGCGCAGCGCCATCGCGTAGCGGGTCAGCGAATCGACCAGCAGCAGCACGTTCTGGCCGCGGTCGCGGAAGTGCGCCGCGATCGAATGGCACAACTCGGTGGCCATGACGCGCATCATCGGCGACTCGTCGGCCGGCGCCACCACCAGTACCGCGCGCTTGAGGCCTTCGGGACCGAGCGACTTTTCGACGAACTCGCGCACCTCGCGGTTACGCTCGCCGATCAGGCCGACGACGATCACGTCGGCCACGGTCTGGCGCGTGATCAGGCCGAGCAGCACCGACTTGCCGACGCCGGAGCCGGCCATCAGGCCGACGCGCTGGCCCTTGCCGAGCGTGAGCATCGAATTGATCGCGCGCACCCCGACGTCGAGCGGCTCGTCGACCGGCATCTTGCGCAGCGGATTGACTTTCGGCGGCGTGAAGTTCAGGGGCTGGTCGCCGCCCAGGCGGCCCAGGCCGTCGATTTCTTCGCCCAGGCCATTGACCATGCGGCCCAGCCAGGACGGGCCGACCATCAGGCTCGCGGCCGCCTTTTCCGGTAGCACGCGCGCGCCCGTCGCCAGGCCGTTCGCCTTCTTGAACGGCATCAGGTAGGAGACCTTGTCGCGGAAGCCCACGACCTGCGCATCGAGCCAGCCGCCGTCGTTGAGTTCGACGCGGCAGCGCTGGCCGGTATGCAGCTTGCAGCCTACGCTCTCGAGCAACAAGCCCTGCGCGCCGACCAGGCGGCCGGTCGGCGTGGCCACCGGCACCGCCCCGATGTCGAGCGAGCGCAGGGTATCGAGCAGCGCCGTCATGCCTGTTCTCCCTCGGTCGTGGCGACGGCTTCGCGCACCTGGTCCATGCAGGCGGCGAGCCGTCCCTGGCAGCCGGCGTCGACTTCATGGTCGCCGGCTTTGACCCGGATCTCGCCCGGCTCCAGCGAGGGATCGGCGAGCAGGTTCCACTTCTTGGCGCGCTTCGGATCGAGTTCGGAGACGCGCTTGAGTTCTTCCGGATTCATCAGCACTTCGATGGCGTCGCGCGCCGGCGGCATCGCGGCCAGCGCCTCGTCGACCAGGGCCAGCAGCTGGGTCGGCTGCAGGGCCAGTTCGGCGCGGATCACCTGGCGCGCGATCTTGCCGACCAGGTCGACGACTTCCTTGCGCTGGGCTGCCTTGAAATCGCTTTTCAGTTTCTTGAGCGCCTTCAGGGCGGCGTCGACCGGCTTGCCGATCTGGTCCAGGTGGGCCAGCGCCTGCGCCTGGCCTTCTTCCTGGCCACGCTGGAAGCCTTCGGCCTGGCCGGCCGCATAGCCTTCGGCGCGCGCGGCCTCGAAACCGGCGTCGTAGCCGTCCTGCTGGCCCTGGCGATAGCCGGCGGCCAGCGCGCTGTCCCAGTCCTCTTCGCGCGCAGCAGCGGCGTCCGCGGCCGGGGCCGCGCCCTGGGAGGCGCGCACCTGGTGCAGCGGCGGGAAGTGATAAGGCCGGAACTGCTTCATTCGGCCGTGGCCTCGGCGAACAGCTGGACGTCGATCTCGCCGGCGTCGGCCAGGGCCTTCACGGAAGCCATGATGTCCTTGCGGGTCTGCTCGATGCGCGACATCGGCACCGGGCCGGAACGGCGCATCAGGTCTTCGAACGACTGCGCCTGGCGCTTCGGCATGGCCGACAGGATGGCGTCGCGCAGGGCCGGTTCGGCGCCCTTGAGGGCGATCGCCCACTGCTCGAGCGGGATGTCGTCGAGCAGGCGCGTGATGACCTGTTCGGTCTGGCGCGACAGGATGAAGAAGTCGTACATCGACATCTCGATCTGGGACACCACTTCCGGGTCGTGGGCGCGCAGCAGTTCGACCATGCCGGCGCGGTTGTTCGGCAGGCGGTTCAGGATCTCGGCAACCTGGCGCACGCCTTCGACGCTGGCGCTTTGCGTGTCCAGCGCCGACAGGCAGCGCGTTACCAGTTCTTCCAGTTCGCGCAGCAGGTCGCGGTCGATCTCGTCGAGGCGCGCGAGGTTCAGCAGCACGACGTCGCGGCTCGCTTCCGGCAGGCCCTCGATGATCTGGCCGGCCAGCGCGGGCGGCAGGAAGGCGAGGAACACGGCCTGCATCTGCACGTGCTCGTGCGAGATGAATTCGGCCAGCCACTTCGGCGAGGCGTACTGCAGGCGCGCCATCATCGGGCGGATGGCGTCGCCGTAGATCGTGTTCAGGACGCTGTTGGCGATGTCGCTCCCCAGCGCCAGGTCGAGCGAGCGCTTCAGGTAGGTGCGCGAGGCGCCATGCAGGCCGCTCTGTTCGCGGTAGTCGTCGAAGAAATTCTGGACGGCGTACTTCACCGAGTCGACCTTGATGCCGCTCATGCGCGACATCACCTGGGTCAGCTCGATCAGCTCGTCGCGCTCGAGGCAGCGCAGCACGGCGGCGGCCGGCTCTTCTCCGATCGACAGCAGGACGATCGCGGCCTGCTCGACCGGCGTGAGGACGCCTTCGGCGTCGTTGTTATTCAGTTCGGCCATGTTTCTTCTGCACCCATTGTTTGACGACTTCGGCGACGCGCTCCGGCTCCTTGCCGGCCAGCACCTTGAGGTGATCGACCATCACATCCACGGCGGAACCCGCCGGCGGCAGATCGTAGTTTTCCAGCAGCGGCACGACCGCGGCGGCGCCCGCGCCGGCCGGCAGCGCGGCGGCGGCCAGGACCGGGGCCGCAGGCTCGGCGCCGGCATTCGGCAGGGCGGCCGTCGCCGCTTTCGCGCCCGGCGCCGGCAGGGCCGGCGTCATGCGCTGGGTCACCGTGCGCAGCATCGGGCGGGCCAGCAGCAGGTAGCCGAGCAGGGCGCCGAGGATCCACAGGCCATAGCCGGTGGCGTCGACGATGGTGTCGCGCTCCTGCCACCACGGCTCGACCGGCGCGGCGGCCGGGAAGCTCAGCGCCGAGACTGCCAGCACGTCGCCGCGCGCCTCGTCGATGCCGAGGCCGCCGCGCAGGATTTTCTCGATATTGGCCAGTTCCCCCGGCGTAAATCCGGCCTTGGCATTGGCCGCGCTGGCGTTGTTCAGGACCACCGCCACCGACAGCTTGCGCAGGCGGCCGCGCGAGCGCTTGATCTGGGTGATCGCGCGGTCGTAGGCGTACTGGCGGGTGGTCGCGTTCTTGCGCGAATTGCTGTTGTCCTTCTCGGCAGCGGCGGCGGCGGCGCCCTCGGGCGCGCCCGGCGCGGCCGGCTCGGCAGGCACCGGCGGGCGGTTCGACAGCGTGCCCGGCACGCCCATCGCAAGGCGGTTCTTTTCCAGCTCTTCGCGCATCGCTTCGCTGGTGACCTTCGGCGCTTCGCCGTACTTTTCCTGGGTTTCCTCGATGCGGTCGTTGTCGATGTCGGCGGTGACGCTGACCTTGAAGTTGTGCGCGCCCAGCACCGGGGCGAGCAGCTCGGCGACGTTGGCGCGCACTTCGTTCGATACCCGCTGGGCAGCGGCATCGCCCTGGGTGGCGCCGTCGAAGCCTTCGGTCAAATCGACCCGCGCCGACAGGTAATTGCCGGCCTGGTCGACCAGCGACACGCGTGCCGGCGACAGGCTCGCGACGCTGCCCGATACCATGTTGACGATCGCCGCGATCTGCTCGTTGCCGAGCGTGCGGCCCGGTTTCGTCGCGATCACGACCGAGGCCGAGCTCTGGTCGGACGCGCCGGCGACGAAGGAATTGGTCTTGGCGATGGCCAGGTGCACGCGCGCCGAGGCGATCGCGTCGAGCGTCAGGATGCTTTGCGCCAGTTCGCCTTCCAGGCCGCGCCGGAAGCGCACGTCCTGCACGAACTGCGACACGCCCAGCGGGTCGTTCTTGTCCATCAGTTCCAGGCCGGCCGGCAGCTGGGCGGTCACGCCCTTGGCGGCCAGCAGCATGCGCACCTTGCCCAGCTCGCCGCTCGGGACCATGACCTGGCCGCTGTCCGGGTGGATGCGGTAGGGGATCTGTTCGGCTTCGAGCACGCTCATCATGTCGCTCGCCGCGACTTTTTCGCGGGCGCCGAAGACCGGCTTGTAGCTGGCCTGGTCCTGCCACATGAACATCATGACGGCGGCCGTGATGACGACCGCCAGCACCAGCAGCGGCGTGAGGTTGTTGCGAAGCAGGGGAGGCAGGCCGGGCATGGCGCCGAGGCCGCCGCCGAAGGCATTCTTGAGTTTGGAAATCACGTTGATGGCTTTTGGCTGTATTTAGACGGGCAGCTTGATCAGTTCGTCGACGGCGCCCATGACCTTATTGCGCACCTGCATCAGCATCGAGAACGACAGGCTGGCCTGCTGGCTGGCCAGCATCGCGCCGACCAGGTCGTCGCTCTTGCCGGTTTCGACGTCGGCCATCTTCACCGCGGCGGCCTGATCCTGGTCGTTCACGCTGCGCACCGCATCCTTGAAAGTCTGGGCAAAAGAGAAGTCGCCGTGACCGCCTTGCGTTGCCGCATCGGCTGCGGGCGCAATCGCGAGGCGTTGGGCTTCGTTTGTCAGTGCGGCAAGATCAGCCTTGATCAGGCCAGCCATTTCAGTTTGCATTTGTTAAATCCTGTGCGGTCAGTGTTGCGTGCGAGTGACAGATCTCGTCGCGTATTTGCGACATTCGGCATTTAAAACATCAGCTGCGTTACAACGAATGTTAAATCTTGCGCAATGCCAAAGTGCTTGAAGAGGTGTTTCTTAACTGCATTTATTTGACGTTTCCCCTGTGGCGTCGCGCTGTTTTCCTAGGGGGCTGCGCATTTCAAGATACGATCTTACCGTAGGGCAACGCGGAATTCAAAGAGGAATATCAAGTGATCCGCCACAGTAAAGTGGATATAATTGTTTCCTTAGGGAATGAATAAACTCAAATCTCTCCGAATGTCTCATTCCGAAATGTATGACGCGAAAGTATGTTGATTAACAATTCATCCGACCAGACGCATACGCACCAGGTACTCGATCCATCCCTGCTGGGCCGGCCCGTGCACCTGCTGCCGGCTTTTGCGGCCGCGCTCGGCGGCGACCTGGCGGCGATGCTGGCCACCCCGGCCGGACGCCGTTACTGGGGCGGCCTGGCGCTTGGCCGGGTCGAGTTCGCCCGCGCCCCGGAAGGCGGCGCGCTGCGCTGGCTCGACGCCGCCGGCGCCCAGGGCGCAGCAGCCGTGGCTTTCGAGCGCGCGCTGCTGGTGGGCTTGCTGGAGGCACGCTACAGCAAGGGCCAGACCAGGCTGGTGCGCGACCCGCAGGGCGAGCGCATTACCGCCACCGAAGAACGGCTGGCGTCGACGCTGACCCAGCAACTGTCGGACCTGCTGGCCACGCGCGTGCGCCTCGCCGCGGCCGCGGCCGGCATCGAAGCGGCGCCGGGCGAAGCCGGAAGTGGCACGGTGGCGCCGGCTGCCGGCGCTGCGCCCGGCAAGAATGCCTGGGCACTCTCGATTACCTTGCGCGAACCGCAGGGCGGCGGGGAGGCCCGCTGCTTCATCGCACCCGACGCGCGCCTGATGGGCCTGATCCTGCAGGCGCTGCAGCCGGAGCGTCCGCAGCGCGCGCAGCGCAGCGCCGAGCCGCTCGGCGCGAACCTGAAGGTCAAGCTGGAGGGCCGCCTGGTCAGCCACGAAATGACGCTCGAGGCGCTGTTCGGACTGAAGCTGGGCGACGTCATCCCGGTCACGGTCGGCCGCGCCGACGTTCTGCTCGACGAAGCGCGCCTGTTCACGGCGGCGGTGGCCGAGCACAAGGGCAAGCTGTGTTTAACCTCTTTTGAAGACGCTGAATAAATGGACATGAATCTCAACGAGCAACTGGCTGTCGACGTTCTCCTCGACGACAACGTGGAAGTCGCCGCGCCTGCGCACGGTTCTGCACACAAGGCCCGCCTGCCGCAGATGATGCGCCGCATCCCGGTCACGCTGACGCTCGAAGTCGGCTCGGCCCGCATTTCGCTGCAGGACCTGATGGACCTCGGTCCGGCCAGCGTGTTGCCGCTCGATTCGGTGGCCGGCGAGCCGCTCGTGATCAAGGTCAACGGCGCGCCGATCGGCCGCGCCGAAGTAGTGGTGTCGGGCGAGCAGTACGGCCTGAAAGTGATCGACCTCGACGGCCTGAACCTGGACCTGATCGCACCATGATGTTGACCACGGGCGGCGCCGCGCCGTTCATGCGCAGGTTCGACCGCCGCAGCTTCGATTGCCTTGTCCGCCGTACCGCCGCGCCGCTTGGCGCCGGCGCGCTGTTGCTGTGTGCCGCGCCCGCGGGCGCCCAGGACGTGCTGGCCGGGGTCATCCCCGGCGCCAATTCCGGGATGAGCGTCAAGTCCCAGATCCTGGTCCTGATGACGCTGCTCGGGCTGCTGCCCGTGCTGGTCATGATGATGACCAGCTTTACCCGCTTCGTGATCGTGCTGTCGCTGCTGCGCCAGGCGCTCGGCCTGCAGCAGGGCCTGCCGAGCCGCGTGATCACCGGCATCGCCCTGATCCTCACCTTGCTGGTGATGCGCCCGATCGGGGTGCAGGTCTGGAACGAAGCCTTTTTACCTTACGACCAGAACAAGATCGGCCTGGAACAGGCCCTGAAAACGGCCGAAATACCGCTGTCGCGCTTCATGCTGGCCCAGACCAGCAAGAGCGCGCTGGCCCAGGTCGCGCACCTGTCGGGCGAGCCGGCCAACATGAAGCCCGAGGACCGCGCCTTCACCGTCAAGCTGGCCGCCTTCGTGCTGTCCGAACTGAAGACCGCGTTCCAGATCGGCGCGATGCTGTTCATCCCCTTCCTGATCATCGACCTGGTGGTGTCCTCGGTGCTGATGGCGATGGGCATGATGATGCTGTCGCCGCTCGTCATCTCGCTGCCGTTCAAGCTGTTGCTGTTCGTGCTGGTCGACGGCTGGACCCTGACCGTCAACACGCTCGTGGGCAGTATCCACGGTTACTAGCCAAGAAAACCCGGAGTTCCCTCGATGAGTCCTGACATTGCGGTCGACCTGGTCGCCGAAGCGCTGCGCGTGGTGATGCTGCTGGTGATGGTGCTGGTGGTGCCGGGCCTGATCATGGGCCTGGTCGTCGCGCTGTTCCAGGCGGCCACCCAGATCAACGAACAGACCCTGAGCTTCCTGCCGCGCCTCCTGGTGACGCTGGGCGCGCTGATCCTGGCCGGCCACTGGATGACCGGCTACCTGATGGACTACTGCGTGTCGGTCTTCCAGCGCGCCGCCACGCTGGCAACCTAAGTGGAACTGGTCGGCTTCCTGCTGCCCCTGATCGGCGCGCTGTGGTGGCCGTTCTGCCGCATCATGGCGATGTTCGCCATGGCGCCGGCCATCGGCGACGGCATGGTGCCGATGCCGGTGCGCGCGCTGCTGGCGCTGGTGCTGTCGTTCCTGATGCTGCCGCTGACAAAAGACATGCCGATGCCCGATCCCTTTTCGCTGGCCGGCGTGGTCGCCATGTTCGAGCAGGCGGTGATCGGCGGCGTGCTCGGCTTCGCGCTGCAGTTCGCCACCGCGGCCATCTCCATGCTCGGCTTCCTGGCCTCGAGCCAGATCGGCTTTTCGATGGCGCAGATGAACGACCCGGTCAACGGCCAGCAGTCCGACGTGATTTCGAGCCTGCTGGCGCTGGTGGCGATCTTCGTGTTCTTCTCGATCGACGGCCACCTGGTGCTGGCCAGCGTCCTCGGACAGAGTTTCAAGGCCTGGCCGGTGGGGCAGGGCCTCGGTCCGCTGGTGCTGCAGACCGTCGCCCTGAACGTGGGCTGGGTGTTCGCCGCCGCCATGCTGCTCGCCTTGCCGATCGTGTTCTCGACGATGGTGGTGCAGGTCGGCTTCGGCTTCCTGAACCGGGTGGCGCCCTCGCTGAACCTGTTTTCGCTGGGCTTTTCGCTGGTGACGATCTTCGGCCTGTTGATGATGGTGCAGCTGGTGCGCTTCATCCCCGAACACTATATCCAGCTGACCAACCAGGTGCTCGAGATGCTGGGCCAGCAGATGAGGGAGGCGCATGGCTGACACCAGCAGCGGCGACAAGACCGAAAAGGCCTCCGCGCAAAAGCTGAAAAAGGCGCGCGAGGAGGGCCAGGTCGTCCGCTCGCGCGACCTCGCCACGGCGATCGGCATCCTGGCCAGCCTGAAGATGTTCGCGCTGATGGTGCCGAACTACCTCGAATCGTTCCGCACCCTGTTCCGGCTGGTGTTCGTTCCGCTCGGCGAGACCGGCGCGATGGAAAACGCGATGTCGGTGGTGTTCATGGCGGCGATCCTCCTGCTGGTCAAGATGCTGCTGCCGCTGGCGGCGATTCCGGCGGCGATCATCCTCGGCGGCCTGGTGCCCGGCGGCTGGGTCATGTCGGGCAAGAACATGGCGCCGAAGCTCGAGCGCCTCAGTCCCATGAAAAACCTGGGCAACCTGGTCTCGCAAAAGCATGCGATCGGTGTCGCCACCTCGATCGCGAAAGCGGTGGTGCTCGGCTTCGTGCTGGTGCATGTGTCGAAGTCGAGCGTGGCGGCCTACATCGAGCTGCAGCGCCTGCCGCTGATGGACGCGATCGCGCGCGGCGCCGCGATGACCTTCGACGGCCTGATGGCGCTGGTCGCCGTGTTCGTGATCTTCGCCGTGCTCGACGTGCCGATCCAGGCCTTCCAGTTCGCGAAAAACCAGCGCATGAGCAAGCAGGACCAGAAGGAAGAGCACAAGAGCACCGAGGGACGGCCCGAGGTCAAGCAGCGCGTGCGCCAGCTGCAGCGCCAGCTGGCCCAGCGCAACGTGAACAAGACCGTGCCGACCGCCGATGTCGTGATCGTCAACCCCGAGCACTATGCGGTGGCCCTGAAGTACGACACCAAGCGCGCCGAAGCGCCCTTCGTGGTGGCCAAGGGCGTCGACGAAATGGCGCTCTACATCAAGGGCGTCGCCGCCAAGCACAAGATCGAAACCGTATCGCTGCCGCCGCTGGCGCGCGCGATCTACAACACCAGCCAGGTGCAGCAGCAGATCCCCGCCCAGTTGTACCAGGCGGTGTCGCAGGTGCTGAACTACGTGCTGCAACTGAATGCTTTCCGCGACGGCCGGCGCCAGGCGCCCCCGCGGTTCCCTGTTGACGTGGCTGTGCCATCTCATCTTAGCGAGGTAACACCTACATGAATTCCCTGAACGCCTTCGTCGCCGAATTGCGGCGCCAAAAATACGCCGCCCCGGTCTTCATCCTGATGCTGCTCGGGATGATCATGCTGCCGCTGCCGCCGGTGCTGCTCGACGTCCTGTTCACCTTCAACATCGTGCTGTCGCTGATCGTGATCACCGTCGCCGTCTCGGCCCGGCGCCCGCTCGACTTCTCGGTGTTCCCGACCGTGATCCTGGTGACCACCCTGATGCGCCTGGCCCTGAACGTGGCCTCGACCCGGGTGGTGCTGCTGCACGGCCACGAAGGCACGCATGCAGCCGGCGCCGTCATCGAGGCCTTCGGCAACGTCGTCATCGGCGGCAATTTCGTGGTCGGCCTGGTGGTGTTCGTCATCCTGATGATCATCAACTTCGTGGTCGTCACCAAGGGCTCGGAGCGCATTTCGGAAGTGTCGGCGCGCTTCACGCTCGACGCGCTGCCGGGCAAGCAGATGGCGATCGACGCCGACCTGAACGCCGGCCTGATCAACCAGGAAAAGGCGACCCAGCGCAGGAAAGACGTGGCGGCCGAAGCCGACTTCTACGGCGCGATGGACGGCGCCTCGAAGTTCGTGCGCGGCGATGCCATCGCCTCGATCCTGATCCTCGTCATCAACCTGATCGGCGGCGTCGCCATCGGCGCCCTGATGTACGACCTGCCGCTGGGCGAGTCCTTCCGCGCCTACGCGCTGCTGGCGATCGGCGACGGCCTGGTCGCGCAGATCCCGGCGCTGCTGCTCTCGGCGGCGGCCGCGATCCTGGTGACGCGCATCGGCGAAGCAGGGGACCTCGACAAGCAGGTCGGCAGCCAGCTGCTGGCGCAGCCGTCGACGCTGTTTGCCGCCGCCGGCGTGATGATCATCCTGGCCCTGGTGCCGGGCATGCCGAAACTCGTCTTCTTCGTGTTCGCCGCCGTCCTGGTCTATGCCGGCTGGCGCCTGGCGACCCGCGTCCAGCCGCCGGATACGGCCGGCGTGGCCGCGATCGAGGCGGCCCTGCGCGACGACCGCGTGCCCGACCTCGACTGGGAGCAGCTGCCGGTGGTGCAGCCGATCTCGGTGGCGGTCGGTTACAAACTGGTCGGCATGGTCGACAAGGCGCAGGGCGAGCAGCTCACCAAGCGCATCAAGGGCATCCGCCAGAGCCTGTCCGAATCGATGGGCGTGCTGTTGCCGAACATCGGCGTGCGCGACGACCTGGCGCTGCGCCCCTCGCAGTACTCGGTCAGCCTGTCGGGCGTGGTGGTGGCCGAAGGCGAAGTGCATCCCGAGCACCTGATGGCGATCCCTTCGCCGAACGTCTACGGGGACCTCGATGGCATCCCCGGCCTGGAGCCGGCCTTCGGAATGGCGGTGACCTGGATCGCGCCGGACCAGAAGGGTCACGCGCTGGGCCTGGGCTACCAGGTGGTCGAGGTGCCGAGCGTGATCGCCACCCACTGCTCGAAGGTGGTGCGCGACCACCTGCACGAACTGTTCCGCCACGAGGACGTGCCGGCGCTCATCGAGCGCCTGACGGCGCTGTCGCCGAAACTGGCCGACGCCCTGGGCAAGGCGCTGAACCACACCCAGCTGCTGCGCGTGTTCCGCGTGCTGCTGGCGGAAGGCGTATCGCTCAAGGACATCGTGGTGATCGGCACCACGCTGCTCGACGCGTCGGAGACGACCAAGGATCCGATCCTGCTGGCGGCCGAAGTGCGCTGCGCGCTGCGCCGCCAGATCGTCTCGAGCCTGTTCGGCAAGAAGAAGGACATGCCGGCCTTTAACCTATCGGCGGAGCTCGAGAACATGCTGCTCGGTTCCCTGAACCAGGCGCGCCAGAGCGGCGGCGGCAAGGTGGCGCTGGACAACTACCCGATCGATCCGCAACTGCTGTCGCAACTGCAGGTCAACATGCCGGTGGCGCGCGAGCAGATGAAGGGGCAGCACACGCCGCCGCTGCTGCTGGTGCTGCCGCAGGTGCGCCCGCTGCTGGCGCGCTACGCGAAGCTGTTCGCGCCGGGCCTGCATGTGCTGTCGTATAACGAGATTCCCGAGAACCGGGAAGTGTCGATCGTGGGGACGGTGGGATAATCCGCCCGGCGTTCTTGTAGGGTGGGCGCTCCGTGCCCACGCGGTTGCGCGCCGCGTGAAATATTATTTCATACGGCCGTGTAAATCGAAATAATATTTCACGCCTGCGACGGCAACAGCAAGGCCATCTCCGCCACCGCCCGAAACACCGGCAAGGTCAGCGCATCGGCCACGTCCTCGGCGGCCAGCGCCGCGTGCGCCGGTGCGCCGGTCATGATCCCATGCATGAAACTCCAGCGCAGCACGACCAGCCCGGCCCGTTCGACTGCCGCCTCGAACACCGGCTGCAGGGCGCGCAGGCGCGCCAGCGCGTGCGCGTCGGGCACCGCCATCTCGATGGCCACGCCGCCCGGCATCGGCTCGACCTGCACCGCGACCTGGGTGCCGTCGGCCAGTTCGAGCTCGAGCCGCAGCGCGGCGCGCGGACGGCGCCGGCGCCCGGACTGGCCATCGGGCCCCTTGCGCAATACCTGCAGGTGCTGCTCGCGCGCGCTGCCCGCATGCACCGTGAAGCGCCACGGGTCTGCCGGCAGCACGTGAGCCTCGAGCGCGCGTCCGGGCACCCGGGCATCCGGCGCTGCCGCCAGCAGGGCCGCCGGCAGCGCCCCGCCGCGCGCGCGCAGCTCGCGCTCGGCCAGCGTGGCGCCGACATTGCCGACCAGCGCGCGCCAGTGTCCGGCGAGCAGGCGGCCGTCCTGCGGAAACACCAGCTGGCGCGACATGAACACCTGGTCCGGGCGCATCGCGGCGCCGTCGCCGGTCTCGGCGCCGGCAGCGGCAGGCTGGTTCGGCAGGGGTGTCGACTGCGGCAGCGGCAACTGGCTTTCCGCCGCGGCGAAGGCCACGGGCGCCACCGCCGCCACGGCGGTCGCCTGCAAGGGCGGTGTGGTCGGGGGCAGCAGGGGAACGATGGTGGTGAGCGTTGTCATGGCACGGTCCAAATAAAAAAGGCCAGCCTGGAAGCGGCTGGCCCTTCACGACGCCCGGCCGAAGTCGGCCGGGGCAAGCCGGAATTACTGCAGCAGCGACATGACCATCTGCGACATCTGGTTCGACTGCTTCAGCATGGCGGTGCCAGCCTGGGTCAGCATCTGGTTCTTCGTCATGTTCGCGCTTTCGGTCGCGAAGTCGGTGTCCATGATACGGCCGATGGCAGCCTTGGTGTTCGAGCTGATGTTCGACAGGTTGTTGTACACGTGCTGCAGGCGGTTCGCCGCGCCACCCAGTGCCGAGTCAACGGTGCTGACGGTGTCGATCACGGCTTGCACCTTGTCGATCGTCGTGTTTGCATCGGTCTGGTTGGTGATGGCCAAGGCTGCGCTGTCGGTTCCAATCTTGCCGACGTTGGTGCCGACGTCGACTTCCATCTGTTCAGCGGTCGTTGCGCCGATCTGGAAGGTCACCTTGGCGGCAAAGCCAGTGGTTTTCAGCAGTGCGGTGCCGCCGAAGGTCGTGTTGTCGACGACGTTGGCGATCTCTTTTTTCAGGTCATCGAATTCGGCCTTGAGCGCCGTGACGTCTTCCGTGCTCGACGCACCGTCCGCTGCCTGGGTTGCCAGGTCCTTCATGCGGATCAGCATGTTCTTGATCTCGGCCAGCGCGCCGCCGGCGGTCTGGATCATCGACGTGGCGTTCTGGGTGTTGCGCATTGCAACGGCCATGCCGCTGGTCTGCGACTTCAGGCGGGTTGCGATCTGCAGGCCGGCCGCGTCGTCCATTGCCGAGTTGATGCGGAAGCCGGTCGACAGGCGGGTCATCGAGGTCGAGAGGCCGCCTTGGGTACGGCCGATGGAACTTTGTGCGGACAGGGCGGCGTTGTTGGTGTGCAGGCTCAGCATGGTGAACTCCTAGTATTGGGTAAGAATCTGGTTAAAAGTCGCGTTCGTCGCGCTCTCACAAGTACAAGACGACCGTTTCCTTCAGTCCATTAAGTGCCGTACGGAAATTTTTTTAAATATTTTTCTGCGGTGAAAAATCTCCGTCGCAGCCCGCTCGTCCACGGCGCCCTCCGTTTAGCGCTATCATGTCGCCCTTGTTTCGCATCGTATTGATATAGAAGCCGCCGTGACCCCTGCCGACACCCCTTACCGCAGCCGCCGCCTCTCGGTCGCGCCCATGATGGACTGGACCGACCGCCACTGCCGCGTGTTCCACCGCCAGATCACTCGCCACACCTGGTTGTATACAGAGATGGTCAACACCGGCGCGCTGGTCTATGGCGACGCCGCGCGCCACCTGCGCTACGACGAGATCGAGCATCCGGTCGCCTTGCAGCTGGGCGGCAGCGATCCGGCCGACCTGGCGAAAAGCGCGAAGCTGGGCGAGGAGTGGGGCTACGACGAAATCAACCTGAACTGCGGCTGCCCGTCGGAGCGGGTGCAGAAGGGCTCCTTCGGCGCCTGCCTGATGAACGAGCCGCAACTGGTCGCCGATTGCGTCAAGGCGATGCGCGACGCGGTATCGGTCGACGTCACCGTCAAGCACCGGATCGGCATCGACCACAGCGAGGAATACGGTTTTGTCCGCGACTTTATCGGCACCGTCGCCGATGCCGGCTGCCGCACCTTCATCGTCCATGCGCGCAACGCCATCCTGAAGGGCCTGTCGCCGAAGGAAAACCGCGAGATCCCGCCGCTGCGCTACGAGGTAGCCTACCAGCTCAAGCGCGAGTTTCCGGAACTCGAGATCATCATCAACGGCGGCATCAAGACCGACGACGAGATCGCGCTCCACCTCGAGCACGTGGACGGCGTGATGCTGGGCCGCGAGGCCTATCACAACCCCTGGGTGATGGCGAGCTGGGATGCGCGCTTCTACGGCGACGACACCAACCCCAAAAGCCGCGCCGAGGTGCTGGCGGCGATGGTGCCCTACATCGCCGACCAGCTTGCGCAGCACGGCGGCCGCGGCCTCAAGCTCAACGGCATCACGCGCCACATGCTCGGGCTGACCGCCGGCCTGACTGGCGCCCGCGCCTTCCGCCAGATGCTGTCCGACCCGAAAAAGCTCGCCAGCGGCGACCCGCAGCTGCTGCTCGAGGCAGCCAGCCAGATCCGCGGCCTCTGAGCATCTTCCTGCGCCGCTGCCCCGGCAGCGGTGCCTTCCTTCCGCCTCCTCCTCCCGGCAACGCCATGCGCCCGCGTGTGTTGTCACATTGTTCTCTCCTGTAGTTACACCGCCATGCTAACGGAAGGTATTTTTCTCTTCGTGTCGGGTATTTGCTACAAGGAAACTCCTATTGTGTAGACAAATCATGGCTACGCTTGCTCTAAGGCAAGACACAATCCATAATTTCGCTGCGGGATCGGAGATTTGCTGCGAGGCGCCCTCCAGAAGAGAGTGGAGCCCGCGAATGCAACAATTTCAGACTTGGCGACGAGTTTGATTTATCCTATGAGAAATACTTGCTGTTCGGAAAAGAGAACTGCCGCACGGTAGCTGCGACACGTCACAACCGAAGCAAATCTGATCAATCAACAGGAACGCGAAATGAATTTATCGAAGATGAAAGTCGGGATGCGGCTGGGCCTGGGCTTTGCCCTGGTGCTGGTGCTGCTGGTCGCCGTGACCGTGGTCGGCATCGTGCGCATGTCGCAGATCCAGGACCGGCTCGACCACGTGGTCAGCGTTAACAGCGTGTCGAGCCGCGCCGTCATCGAAATGCGCAACAACGTGCAGGACCGCCTCGCTTCGCTGCGCGTGCTGACGCTGATGACCGACGCCACCGAGATGGAGCCGGAACTCAAGCGCTTCAAGGAACAGACCGCCAAGTACGACGAAGCCCAGCAGAAAGTCGCCGGCATCTTCGCCGCCGAAGGCACCGATGCCGAAAAGGCCCTGCTGGCCGAGATCAAGCAGCACGAAGCGGCCGCCATGCCGGCCATTGCCAAGGCCTCGGAACTGTACCTGGCCAATAACGCCATGGACGCCACCCGCGTCATGATCCGCGAAGTGCGCCCGGTCCAGAAGAAGTGGACCGAAGCGCTCGACAAGCTGGTCGCGCTGGAAGACAAGCAAAGCGCCGACAGCCAGAAGGATGCCTATGAAGCCTTCGTCAACGCCCGTAACTTCATGTCGATCATGCTGGTGCTGGCGCTCGCCATGGGCGCAGCGGCGGCCTGGGTCATCACCCGCGGCCTGATCAAGCAGCTCGGCGGCGAGCCGGACTACACCACGAAGATCGCCGGCAGCATCGCCCACGGCGACCTGTCGATCGCCATCGACACCAGCACCGCCGAAAAAGGCAGCCTGCTGTCGGAAATGAACGAGATGCGCAACAGCCTGGTCAGTATCGTGGGCCAGGTGCGCCGCGGCACCGAAACCATCGGCACCGCCTCGCGCGAGATCGCCGCCGGCAACATCGACCTGTCCTCGCGTACCGAACTGCAGGCCAGCTCGCTGGAAAAGACCGCGTCGGCAATGGAAACCCTGACCACCACCGTCAAGCAGAACGCCGAGCATGCCCGCGAGGCGAACCAGCTCGCGGCGAGCGCTTCGGACGTGGCCCGCAAGGGCGGCGACGTGGTCTCGCAGGTGGTCGGCACCATGGGCGAGATCAACAGCTCGGCCAGCAAGATCGCCGACATCATCGGCGTCATCGACGGCATCGCCTTCCAGACCAACATCCTGGCGCTGAACGCCGCGGTCGAAGCGGCACGTGCCGGCGAGCAGGGCCGTGGTTTCGCGGTGGTCGCTTCCGAGGTGCGCAACCTGGCCCAGCGTTCGGCTGCGGCCGCCAAGGAAATCAAGACCCTGATCGGCGACTCGGTCGAAAAGGTCGAGCGCGGCAGCAAGCTGGTCGGCCAGGCCGGCGTGACGATGGACGAAGTGGTGGCGAGCGTCAAGCGCGTGACCGACATCATGGGCGAGATCGCCAACGCCAGCGCCGAGCAGAGCGCCGGCATCGAACAGGTCAACATGTCGATCATCGAGATGGACAGCATGACCCAGCAAAACGCGGCCCTGGTGGAAGAGGCGGCTGCCGCCGCCCAGAGCCTGCAGGACCAGGCCGGCGAACTGTCGCGCGTGGTCAGCATCTTCAAGCTGGTCGAGGGCGAAGAGCAGGCCGCCGCCGAGCCGGCCGCAACCATCCCTGCGGCACCGGTGGCGACCCTGCCGGCGGTGCGCACCCCGGCCGTGCGCAACGCGGCCAGCCGTGCCCAGCGTCCGGCATTGAAGAAGCCGGCCGCAGCGCCAGGCTCCCCGGCACCCGCAGAGGCAGCCGCCAAGCCGAAGAAGGCTCCGGTGAGTGCCGGCAGCGACGAATGGGAAGAATTTTAATTCACGGCGAAACCAGCCGGACACACTGAAAGACCGCAAGCAGTCAGCGGCAGATTAACCAAAACCTTTTGGGAACCACCATGATGAAAAAGTCTTACCTGAGCGCCACCGTTGTCCTCGCTTTCTCCGCCTTCGCCGGCTCGGCTTTCGCTGCCGAAACGCCTGCCTCGTTCGATCCGTCGAAGTGCAAGGTGGAATACCCGAAAGCCTCGCTGATGAACGAAGAGCAGGGCACGACCTCGATGTCCTTCCTGGTCAATGCCGACGGCAGCGTCGCCGATTCGAAGCTGGAAAAGTCGAGCGGCTTCAAAGGCCTCGACAAGGCAGCCCAGAAGGGCCTGTCGGCTTGCAAGTTCAAGCCGGGCACCAAGGACGGTTCGCCAGCCCAGACCTGGGCCAAGGTCGACTACGCCTGGAAACTCGACTGATTCGAGTCCTTGCTTCGCTTCACGAACAGCCGGCCTTGCGCCGGCTGTTTTGTTTTGGGGGGGCGTAGGGTGGAGTCCCGACTCCACGGCCTTTCAGCAGAAGTGTTACCAAAACCTTGATGGCCGGTGGCGGAATGTATCCATTGTAAGAACTTGCATCAGTGCTACTTCGTGGAAGAACGGTTGGCTATAGTGATCTCACACCGAACCGAAAGGAGCACCACCATGAAACGATTCCTTCTTACCGCAGCAGCCGTCGTGATCAGCACCGCCGCCTTCACCCCGGCGCAGGCACAGGCCCAGCAGCACTACAGGACCGAGGTCATCGTCGTGCAAAAGGCCCCGCCGGCGCTGCGCCACGAGCCGATGCCCGCCGCACGCCGCGGTTTCGAATGGGTGCCCGGCTACTGGGACTGGAACGGCCGCCGCTACACCTGGGTGTCGGGCCACTACGAAAAAGTCCGCCCAGGCTATGTGTACAGCCGCCCGGAATGGCGCCGCGACCGTAACGGCTGGGTCCTCGAGCGCGGCGGCTGGCGCCACGGCGAGCGGGTTGCCCGCGTGGCCCGCCCAGGCGACCGCGACCGCGACGGCGTCCCCAACCGGTATGACCGCGACCGCGACAACGATGGGGTTCCGAACCGCTTCGACCAGCGTCCGAACAACCCGAACCGGTATTGATCGGGGAGGGCCGGCCCGCCCGGTCCTGCAATGAAGAAAGGCCACCGCGGGTGGCCTTTCGTTTTTCCGCAGCCGCGCCGGCCGGCCTCAGCGGAGCCCGTCGTTCGAGGCATCCACTGTCGCCTGCAGGGAGTCGCGACTGCGTTTGAGCTCGTTGGTGCGTTCCAGCACCTGGCGCTCGAGGTCGGCCAGGTGCCGTTCCCCGTCTTCGCGCCGCGCCTCGTCCAGTTGCGCGCGTTCGATCAGGTCCGCCAGCTGGCGAGCGAGCACGTCGAGCAGCCTGAAATCGTCGTCGACAAGACGGCGCGGCGTATGCCAATGGGTGGAAATGAGTCCGATGAAGCGGCCGGAACGGGCCATGAGCGGGGTCGACTGGACAGCGCGGATGCCGGTGCGCCGAAATTCCTCGAGGTCTGCGGTTCCGACCATGCAGGCATAGGCTTCGGCATCCTCGATGATGACGCGCTCATGTGTCGTCAGAAACTGCTTGCATGCACTCGCATGGCTGGCGTCGATTTCCTGCCAGAACGCTTGCGATTGCGGGTGAATGTTGCGCGATGCGAGGAGCTGCAGGCGCTGCGTATCCGCATCGTAGAGCTGGATGGTCGCCGCGTCGGCTTTCGTCAGCGCGATGGCCGCGTCGAGAATGGCTTCATGCAGCGCTTCCGGATGCTGTTCAGGGATCAGGCTGGTGCTCAGTCTTTGCAGCAAACGGTTCTTCGCGAGCTCGTCGGCGAGCCGTTGTTCGCTTGCACGCAGCGCTTCCTCGCCGCGCTTGCGCTCCGTGATGTCGGTGCCGGTCCCGAACCATTCGACGATGTTGCCCTGTGCGTCGAGCAGGGGAATGGCGCGCGAAAAAGTCCATGCGATCTTGCCGTCGGCGCGGATGACGCGGTGCTCCAGTTCGAAGGGCGATCGGGTCTCGATCGCTTTTGCAATCACGGCGAGCACGTGCGGACGATCTTCTTCCAGAAGGAATTTTTCGCTCCATTTGCAGTCCGGTGTCTCGGTATCGGCAAAAATATTCTTTCCCTGGAGGTTGCGCAGTTCCGACCAGTCGGCACTCATCTTGTAGAGGATGTCCGAGCTGGCGGTGACGAAGGCGCGAAAATGCGCTTCGCTCTCGCGCAGCGCATCCTCGGCGATGCGGCGCTGGCTGATGTCGAAGAAGGTCATCACCGCGCCCTCGACGCGCTCGTAGGCGGTGCGGTAGGGATGCACGCGCACGATGTAATGGCGGCCGTCGGTGCTGCGCACCTCCTGCTCGATCGGCTGCAGGCTGGCGAAGACGGCGGCGACGTCGTCGAACAGCCGGGTGTTCTCGAGCTTGCTCGTGATGTGGCCGAGCGGACGCCCGACGTCGGCCGGGATGATGTTGAAGATCCGTGTCACGTGCGGCGTATAGCGCTGGATGCGCATGCGGCGGTCGAGGAACAGGGTCGCGATATCGGTCGATGCGATCAGGTTGCTCAGGTCGTCGTTGGCCTGGGAGGTCTCCTCGACGCGCATCTCCAGTTCGGCGTTCACGGTGTACAGCTCTTCGTTGCGCGACTGCAGTTCCTCGCGGTTGACCTCCAGTTCTTCGATGGTCGTGCGCAGGCTTTCGACCGTGTCCTGCAAAAATCCGATGGCCTTGCCAGTTTCGGCGCTCGCCAGTTCGGCCTGCTCGATGGTCTGCTGCAGGCTTTCCCTGGCGTGGTGCAGCGCTTCTTCGAGCTCGCGCACGCGCGGATCGGCTGCTGTCCCGGCGTCGCCCGGCGCAGCGGCGAGGGCGGCAGCCGCTTCGAACTGCACCAGCAGCATGCCCTCGCTGCCGCTGTCGTCCTGCACCGGCAGGGCCGATAGCGTGAGCAGGCTCTCCTTGCTCTCGGCGCCGCAGCGGATTGGGCGGGACTTGGCAGGCTTGCCCGTTTTCTGGACCTGGAACATCACGCTGCGCAGGTCGGTGCGCAATTCCGGCAGGATCAGCGACAGGGCATGGGCGCTCGGTTCTCCGCCGCTGTAGCGCAGGAAGCAGGCAGCGTCGTCCGACGCGTGCACGACGTCGCCACTGCCATTGACGAGCAGGCTGGGCGGCGCCAGCCGGGCCAGGGCGCGCTGGTGCAGCTCGGCAAACGGAGCGGTGCGTGCCCCGCGCTGGAGCGGCGCATGCGCGGCGCGTACCGCCGGGTGCCGGCCCGCACTCTTGTCCGGCGGCAGTGCCGACATGCGGCGCGCCGACTTCGTGGAGGGTTTTGCCTGGTACAGCCGGTAGCGGCTGTTCACGGCGACGAACAGGTCGGGCGCCAGGTCGGCCGATTCGGCCGTGCCCAGGAACAGGTAGCCGCCGGGATTGAGTGCCGAATGGAAGATTTCCAGCACATGGCGGTGCACTTCCCGGTTCAGGTAGATCAGGACATTACGGCAGGTAATCAGGTCCAGGTTGGAGAAGGCCGGGTCGTGCAGCAGGTCGTGCTGGGCAAACAGGATGCGGTCGCGCAGCAGCTTGCGCACCTTGAAGTGGTCGTCCTCGAGCACGAAATAGCGCGCCAGCCGCGCCGCCGGCACATCGGCGGCGATCGCCTCCGGATAGCGGCCGGCGCGCGCCACCGCGATCGCGCGTTCGTCGATGTCGGTGGCAAAGATCTGCATCGCCGGCGCGCCGGCAATGACCTCGGTATGCTCGGCCAGCAGCATCGCCAGCGAGTAGGCTTCCTCGCCGGTCGAGCAGGCCGAGACCCAGGCCCGGACCGGCCCGCCCGGTTCCTTGTCATGGAAAATCCGCGGCAGGATGGTCTGCTCCAGGACCGTGAAGGCATCGCGGTCCCGGAAGAAATTGGTGACGCCGATCAGGAGATCCTGCAGCAGCGACTCCGGTTCATGCAGGTCCTGCTGCAGCAGCTCGTAGTAGGCGGCCAGGCCCGGCATGCTGCGCACCTGCATCCGGCGCTCGAGGCGGCGCAGGATGGTCGGCTGCTTGTAGTGCCGGAAGTCGTGGCCGGTGCGCGCGAACAGCAGGGACAGGATATCGTCCAGCATCTCCGGAGGCCGCGCCTCGGTCTCGAGGAGGGAACGCTCGCCGAGCGGCGCGTCCTGCACGCCTCCTTGCCGGATCATCGTCATCACCTTGCGCATCGCCATCAGCTTCGCCGCAAGCTGGGCGGCGGGCAGGACGAAGTCCACCAGGCCAGCGTCGATCGCCGGCTGGAGCATGCTGCCTTCCGCGGCCTCGCCAGGCGATTGGGCGAAGGTGATGCCGCCATGCTCCTTGATGCTCGCCAGCCCCGCCAGGCCGTCCACGCCGATGCCGGCCAGGATGACGCCGATCGCCTGCTCGCCATATGCTTGCGCCAGCGTCTGGAAGAAGCTGTTGATGCTCGTCAGGATGCCCGCCGTATGCTCTTGCTCGTCCACCATGAGCTGGCCGTCTCGTAGCATCAGGCTGTGGCGGGGCGAGACCAGGTACACCCGGTCCGGTTCCAGCCGCACGTGCTGGCCGACCTGCAGCACCGGCATCCTGCCCGCGCGCGCGAGCCCGCCGGTGGCCGAGCTGGGAGCATCCGGCGCCAGGTCCAGCACCACCACCAGCGCCATGCCCGGCGTGGGCGGCATGTTGTCCAGCAGTGTGGTCAAGGCCGCCAGGCTGCCGGCGGAAGCCCCGATACCGACAATCGGGAAGGATGCCGTCTCGTTGGCGTGCGAGTCAGGCAATTCGGCGTGTCGCTCTTCGTGCATAGAGGAACCGTGCAGTGTTGGATGTGAATGACAGTGGCTGAGTGTAAATCACCTGATGTGGCAAGCGGAACAAATCTTTTGACCTGGCCGCCCATGTGGGGCAAGCAACGCGAAAAGCGGGGCAGTGTTGCGCTTGAATGAGCGGCGTTTGTCCGGACTTGGTCCGCTTGGACCGAACCCCGGCACGCCGCAGTCGGCAACCGGCTCGAAAAAAAAGAAAGGGTTACCTGCCGAAGCAGGTAACCCTTTCTTTTTACTGCGAATTCTTGGGGTGGCTGATGGGAGTAAATCCAATAAGGTCGCAAGTTCTTGTTTTTAATAGGTTTATTTCGTGTCGCGTTACGCCGTACAGGTCGAAGAGTGCTACACCAATGACCTCATGGCCTGCTACACCATCGTAGTTTACCGTACTAAACGAACTTAGTGCTCAAAGAGTTCTTCAGACCTATTTCAACTTGTCAACAATTGGTTCATACTTGAACTAACACTTATCGAATGTCAGCGCTTGGATCACGCGCCTGATCGACTGTCAGCAGCAACTACCCCACAAATCTAACTATGACTAAGCAAAAAGCTCAGCTACTCAAGGATGCCGTCGATAAAAAGCGGCGTGAAATTTCGTCGGACAACATATCAATGTCGATAGGTGAACTCCTGAATTTATATCGAGACGGCGAACTCGACATTCATCCAGAGTTTCAACGGGTATTCCGGTGGTTACCTGAGCAAAAATCTAGGCTTATTGAGTCACTTTTGCTCGGAATTCCATTGCCTCCGATTTATGTGGCTACAAACGAAGACGGAGAATGGGAAGTAATTGATGGCGTACAACGCTTGTCTACAATCTTTGAATTCATGGGCGAATTATCTGGTCCAAAAGAAAAGTCAGACGAGTTGGAGCAGAAGCCAGCGTTTCAGTTATCTGCAACTAAGCACCTTCCCGAATTAGATAAAATGTTTTTCTCCGCCTTAGATCAGGCGTTACGGCTTGAGTTTAAGCGCACGCGCTTAGATGTGAAAGTGCTGTCACGCGACTCGATTGGTAACAACAAAGGCAAATTCGATCTTTTCGAACGATTGAATACATACGGCCAGCCTCTCTCGCCTCAAGAATTACGGAATTGCGTATTGGTTAGCCTTAATCCAGAAAGATTCAGGTGGCTAAAAAAATTGTCCGAAGACCAGAATTTCCGCGACTGCACTTTGCTCAGCGAATCGCAAATGCAAGAACGCTACGATATGGATCTTGCGCTACGCTTCTTGACCTTGCGTAACGAAGCCGCGATTAATACTGTGGTTGATGTGCATGATTTTTTGCGTGAACGCATGGAGGAGATCGCTCTCGATGAATCGTACGATGAAGAGGGCGAAGCAAAAGCTTTTCACGAAGTTTTTGAATTTTTGGAACAGTCGGTTGGCTCCGATTCTTTCCGCTCCTGGAATGCTGCAAAAGGTTTCCGCGGTGGATTTTCGTTAGGTGCATATGAAGGGATTGCAATAATTATCGGCCGTCACTGGTCGAAAATTAAGAGAAAAAAGTCATCGTTTAATGTCAAAGAATTTATTGAAAAGGTATGGAGTCAACCTGAGTACAATAAGAGCTTTTCCGGACTGCGCGCGCGGGAAAGAATGTTGCGTGTGATGCCAGCAGCGGATCGCGTAATCGCTGATTTCTTAAAAAACAAGACCGCGAACGCACCTGTCAAAAGAGCGTCAGCTAAAAAACCAGCTGCAAAAGTAGCGAAGAAAAATTAGGTTTAGAAATGGAGAGTTTGACAGACTTCCAGAACAAACTGCAGCGTGAACTAGCTTGGCGGAAGCGCGAAATTAGTGATTATCGATCAATGATGGCTCACGCAGAAGATTCAGCGAATCATATATTTAGATCAACTCAAGTAATGCTTTGCGCTCACTGGGAAGGATTCCTAAAAAGATCGATAGATATTTATCTTAAACATGTCTTCGCGCAGAACTTATCGTTGCGAAAACTAAAACCTGCTCTTATTGCTGTCGCGTTTTACGGCGATGTAATTAGAGCTGCCGAGGCTAAACATCCCGGCAGTGAGCTAAACCATGTCTTGTTAGCCAACAAGATAATTGGAAGTATCGACGCACGAATATCTACGCCCGGCTGGGATGTCAATACTGAGGGAAATCCTGGCACCGAAGTTGTCGATAAAATTTTGAAGTCTGCTGGGCTTAATCCCCAGCTTGGCCTCGATTCTGCGGTGTGGACGACAACTAAAGTCTTTATAAATGAACAGCTGGTTGCAGATCGAAATGCGATCGCACATGGCCAAGGCAAGATTTTGAGTAAGTCATCGCTATTAGAGCGCAGTGATCGTTTGCTTCGCTTACTTGACCAGCTTAGCGATCATTTGCATGACGCTGCAACCGCGCGGAGTTATGCGGCACTTAGTTAAATAAATTTTTTAGAGCAGACGCCTACATTAATCAGTCATTTCTTGGCGCGTTACGATTTAATGCTACTTACCAAAGGACCGCTGCCGCAGCGGGTTCTTAATTTAAAAAATTAAGAACCTTGTGTTTCGAAAAGCAGGCTATCAAGTTTCCTTCGCATATTCTCTATCTTATTGCGACGCATAAGTTGTTGCAGGCGGAGATTCTTTAACTGCACTTCCTCATAGCGTATCGCACGCAGTAGTTCAAAAATTTCTGAATTTTCCATAATGTTCCTCCGTTTTAAGAAGCGTAACGCATTATCGTAGAAAATCAACGCTTGCCAGGCTTGACAAAAAATTTTTTTCTAATATATTGTTTTTTGGTGTCGGACTATGCGTCGAGCGCAAAGTAAGTTTCTTCTTCGGACTTGTTCTTACTTTGCTTATACTCCCCGGTTCTACGATACCCAAAGAACCTTTGAAATTCTGTAATGCAGAGGCATGAACAATTAAAACTGACTGCGGTTGGACTTCCAACATCATTAATTCAGAAATAGAAGACGGTATTAAAACTCAAATTGAGAAGTGGCTAGAATGAGATAGTAGCAAAGCCACAGGGAAGACTAAGAGGACCCCGCTACTGTAGATTGCAACTCTACGAACCTCGAAATAGATACGGTTGCTCGTTATCTATCCGGTGCTAGGTAGCAACGATTAAGTCGTCCCCCTGCTAATTGCGGGTAAGGGAAGACTTTTTCGGAACCGTGTGGTAGCACGGTGACGGAAAAGCAAAAAAACAAGTCCCATTCCTATATTTATAGATATATTTTAAAGACGAAGTATAGAAATATTAATTAAAACATATAAAGAAAAAATAAAGGACGCGGCAGTTTAATTGCTGTTTTTTAATGTGTGAGCTAACGAATGTTAGCTTTTTTTTTGCCCAAATCTTAGACAAAGAAAAATTCCTCGACAAGGTTACCTATTGTAATTACAAAAATTGTAATTATAATAATATAGAAAGTTTAGGGAGCGGGGAAAAATGAGAAAAACAAAAATCCTTCAAGTTCGTTTGAGTGAGCAAGAGCACGCCTTTGTTCAGTTAAAGATGGAAGAGCACGGCTATCTTAATCGATCTGATTATGTTCGGATCTGTATCATCTGCCCGATCGAACATGATCAGAAGAGAATGCAAAAAATGATTTATGAAATAAACAAAATTGGCGTTAATCTGAACCAGATTACCAGAAAAATGCACTCAATGAGTCAAATCAATTTTGAGGTGCAAACAAGTATTGATTTTATACGCATTCAGTTAAATGAAGTCATTGAGGCATATAGGAAATTATGATTATAAAAATATTCCATCAAGGACAAGGAAAGGCTGACTTTATAACTGACTACCTGCTGAGCGAAGAGAAGCATGCTGGTCATAAACATGAGGTCTTGGAAGGCGAGCCAGAAATAACTAAGAAAATTATAAACTCATTAAAATTTAAAAATAAATATATAACAGGCGTTATTGGTTTCCGATATGGTGAGGATTTAACTAGGCTTCAACAGCACGAACTTGTTGAACGGTTTGAAAAGACACTTTGCCCATTTAGCGATCCAGCTAGGACAAATTTCTTATGGGTGAAGCATTTCGATAAAGGCCGCTTAGAATTACATTTTTTAATGCCTAAGGTAGATCTAAGAACAGGTAAAGCATTTAATCTTCATCCACCTGGAAAAGCTAATCTCCTTTTCTTCGAATCTTTTATCAGGATGGAGAACCTAAGGCACGGATTTGCACAGGTTGATAACAAAGATATGTCAGCAAAAGATGCAAAATTTTATGCAGATGTAATGACGGACTTATACGCAAAAAGGAAGAGTTATCTGACGGAAAAATATGACCGAATAAAAACAACAAACAGAAAGGAAACAAAATATGGCAGAAAATCAGGGCCTGGTCGACATGTTAAACAATTTACACAATTTAGAAGTCTCAGTGATGTCTGTAAATTCAAGGCTGATCTTAGTAGAGGCGTTCAATGGCCAAATGGCACAAGGACAAATAGAAATGAGGCAGGTTCTCTCGGAATTAATGAGAAGAACAATGGAAACAGAGAAATTGATACAACAAATGAAGGCTACTCAAAATATTCTGGCAATGCGGTCGAGACACCAACAAGAATAGACCGTTCAGCAGCGCCGATAGGGCTTCCGAAGGTTTCAATGAGTGTTGATGATGAGTTATATTTGCTAGGCGTGCAGCTGAATACATGTGATCGAGCCGACGCCCCAGCACTCATCACCCGACTGAATTATTTGCAGGGCGTCAAGTCAAGACAGGACGAACCATATATGAGCAAAGATATTAAGATCCGATCAACAAAAAGTAGGCTTAGATAACTGATTCAGTATTTTTTCGTTCGAACTGATTTCATACAACCTAAAAGAATGCTTGAGCCACACATAAGACAGGAATGGCTCAAGCAGAATTGGATTGTATTAATTATTAAGAATGCCCATCAATTTTCTTCATAACTTCCATTGCATGGTCAAACATTGAGAACTCGGTATCATTGTAGTTATCTTGGGATAACTTCATTATCTGCGACCCAATCGGCTTGCATCGTTTAGATATATATTTTGCAGGAACTGTCTCACCGTCTTCGTAAGCAGAAATCGCAAGCTGGGTTAATACATAAATGCACGCCACATTGGTTTTGCACTTCAAGAGATCTTGCTCAGAAATATTCTGAAGTGATTCGCGTGCGATATTAGCGGCACCTTCTTCGTCCAACATTACAATGCCGTCTTGGTTTAATGCTGCCAACATTTCAGCGACAATCTGCTCAAATTTCTTTTCTATTTGCAATGCTGGCTTTGCTTCATTCATTTTCATTGCGCCGGCAAGATTTGCAATTCTTTCTTCGCTTGAAGCATATTTGCCGAGTTCAAATTTTTTCATAATATTATCGGCGACTTTACACCTGAACTTGGCCATTACCGATTGGTCGTTCGCGAGCTGGAGCGATAAGGCCAATAATACCTGTTGAGGCCCACCAGCCCCATCAACTTCTGGTACAGATTTGCTCAGCGCATTGCGATATTCCGACAACTGAATACCGCTATTGTTAGCGAACCACTTTGAAGCTTCGTTGCCTTGCCTTGCTCCATCAAGTTCTTGCAGAATGAATTGATAGGCGATCTCTTTGTTTGGCAACTTTCTAGAAATAATGTCCGCAAATCGGCTTGCTGCGTGTTCAATTCCATCTGATGCAATAAGTTGTTCTAATTCGGTTTTTTTGCGAAAAAAATTAAACATCAAGATTCCCTATTTTTAGATTGTGATGCAAGAAGTCTTTGAATGTAAGTAACTCACTCAAATTTGTTCCCTAGCCTTTAGCGCTTTTTTTCTTTCATCGATTGCCTTTTTATTTACTAAGCCATCCAATATCTTTTCATTTTTAAAATGAAACTGGAACCTTGAGAAATCTATGTTCCAAGCTATCTTGTCTAAACAAGAGCGAATATATTCAAGTGGATACTTTTTACCATAAACCACATGAGTAATGTCGTTCATGGCATGGCCTAAAATTCTCTTCCTTAATGGAAGATCGTATTCCATATCAACCATTGCTGCCCCAATCGTTTTCCGTAGACTATGAAAATTCTTCTGTTTTTGGTCCACGGAAATTAGTTCTTTTTTATATTGCGTCCAATTATATCCAATATTTTTTGCATATCCATTTGATGCCGTATTCGTTAAGTACGGGAAAAGGAGAGCCGTTTCGCCATACTTATTTTTTACCATTGAATGGTATTCAAGAAAATTCGTTGTAAGGATGCTTGTGCACAATGGCATTTTTCGAATGGCGGCAGGTGTTTTCACCTCCTTATCATCGCCATTGTCATTAATGTCAAATACCCATACGCCATTGATTGGATAAATATCACTAACCTGAAGTTGAGCAATTTCGTCCATGCGCATGCCAGTCGTAAGACTAATTAATGGAGCAAAAAATAGGTCAGGCTTGCAAAAGCGTTTCACATACGCTGCGAATTGGTCAACGAATAGAAGCTGAATTTCTTGTTGTGAGTAGGGGAGCCAGGAGTCAGTATGCTTTTCTCGTTCCGATTTTTTTACCAAATGCATATTTGCAAATGGATTTTCGAACGAGTATTTTCCTGCATCTGTAGAGAAATCAAAAAAGCCTTTAAGGCTTTTGGTATAGTTGTCTACTGTAAGTGGGCTTTGCTGAGCTTGGATAATCACTTCACGATAGTCGCTCGCCTGTGGTTTGCGGATCTCATCAATGAATATGATCCCTTTGGCTTGGTGATGCTCAATAAATTTTTGGATGCGAGGGAAGTAGCCAGCTTGAGTTGCCTGAGAAAAAACTTTTGCTTTAGCGATTTTATACGACTGAAACAAGTCGGTCAGCCGATACCGTGCACTCTGCGTGGAAATGGCTTCTGACGCCGTTAGAGGCTGTTTGAGCCCAATTTTTTCGACGGCGTCGTCGTAGGCTAGCCGCTCCTCTGCAATGCTCAGGTCAAACTCAAGTTTGACGCCGGAGGGCAGAGTGACTGTAAGTTCACGATAGTCGTCCAAGCCCAGCTTTTTCGTCATTTCAGCCACCCAAGTCTCGAAATCAATGCATTCTAGCAACGACCTTAAGTATGCCTGTTTTCGGTCTTTTGTTCGAAGACTTTTAACGACCTTGGTGCGGGTTACATGAGGATGGAGGATCTTTGGAACAAACAAACGGAGATAGTAAGTTCCGTGTCTGTTTTTGTAAGTGTTTTGCATTCGGCAAGTTCCATGTTGGAACCTGCGAACAATTTGGAAGTGCTACACCAAGTGCTCTACCTGGTGCTACACCGATCAGTGCCTGACTGACCTTAAGACCTTGATTTAACAAGGAAAAGGAATTCTTGGGGTGGCTGATGGGACTCGAACCCACGACAACAGGAATCACAATCCTGGACTCTACCAACTGAGCTACAGCCACCACTGTCTTACTTTACTATCCCGGCACTGCCGAGACAGAACAAGATTATACAAACTCCAAAGCAAACTGGCAAATCTAATTGTTCTGTCGGATCAACATTGGGCCGCCGTCCGCGGAGGCGACCTCATGCACCGGCGGGTCGAGCCCCAGCAGGCCGCCGAAAGCGGCGGACAGGGCGGCCGCGCTGGCGCTGGTGTAGCCGTCCAGGCGTGCCGCGCCGGCAGCCGTGGCCGGGCGGGCGATGGCGGCGCTTGCCAGCAGGCGCTCGAGCTGGCGCGCGACGGCTTCGCCGGTGTCGACCAGCGTCACCGGCTGCGCCGTGTGGGCGGCGATCACGCGTTCGATCGAGGCCTGCACCAGCGGGTAGTGGGTGCAGCCCAGCACCAAGGTGTCGGCGCCCTGGTCGAGCAGGGGCCAGATGAAGCGCCGCAGCAGGGCGTCGGTCGCTTCGGAGGCGAGTTGGCCGAATTCGATCTGGTCGGCCAGGCCGGCGCAGGGCTGGAGCAGGAAGCGCACGCCGGTGCCGGCGGCAATCTGGTCGCGCAGCAGCAGGAATTTGGGGCCAAGCAGGGTGCGCTCGGTGGCCAGCACGCCGACGATGCCGCTTCTCGTTGCGGCAGCCGCCGGTTTCAGGCCCGGCTCGACGCCGACGATCGGCATGCCGGGGTAGCGCGCGCGCAGCACGGCGATGGCCGCGACGGTGGCCGTGTTGCAGGCGACGACGATGGCTTTCGCACCCTGCGCCACGAGGAAGGCGCCGATCGCGAGCACGCGCTCGATGACGAGCTGCTCCGGCTTGCCGCCATACGGGGCGAAGCCGGAGTCGGCGAAGTAGATCAGGTGTTCGTGCGGGAGCTGCGCGCGGATGTGGCGCAGGACCGAGAGGCCGCCGACCCCGGAATCGAAGATGCCGATGGGGGAATCGGAATGCGGGGAAGGGGCGGTCATGGAGACGGGAAGGTGAGCCGGTCGGACGCGTGGACGGCATGGCCGCCCACGCTACGCGCTTAAGCTGCGTTGACCGGAATGCCCTTGAGCGATTCGATCTTCGCCGCCCACTCCTTCGGCCCGGTGTTGTGCACCGAAGTGCCCGTGGAGTCGACCGCCACCGTCACCGGCATGTCGGTCACGTCGAACTCGTAGATCGCTTCCATGCCCAGGTCTTCGAAGCCGACGACTTTCGCCGACTTGATCGCTTTCGAGACCAGGTAGGCCGAGCCGCCGACGGCCATCAGGTAGGCCGACTTGTGCTTCTGGATCGACTCGATCGCCATCGGGCCGCGTTCGGCCTTGCCGATCATCGAGATCAGGCCGGTCTTTTCCAGCATCATGTCGGTAAACTTGTCCATGCGGGTCGCGGTCGTCGGGCCGGCCGGGCCCACCACTTCGTCGCGCACCGGATCGACCGGGCCGACGTAATAGATGACGCGGTTGGTGAAGTCCACCGGCAGCGATTCGCCCTTGGCCAGCATGTCCTGGATGCGCTTGTGGGCGGCATCGCGGCCGGTCAGCATCTTGCCGTTCAGCAGCAGGGTCTGGCCCGGCTTCCAGGAAGCGACTTCTTCTTTTGTGAGCGTGTTGAGGTCGACGCGCTTCGATTTTTCGGTGTCCGGCATCCACTGCACGTCAGGCCAGGTCGACAGCGCAGGCGGTTCGATATAGGCCGGGCCCGAGCCGTCGAGCACGAAATGCGCGTGGCGCGTGGCGGCGCAGTTCGGGATCATCGCGACCGGCTTGGATGCGGCGTGGGTCGGGTACATGTTGATCTTCACGTCCAGCACCGTGGTCAGGCCGCCCAGGCCCTGGGCGCCGATGCCGAGCGCGTTGATCTTGTCGCACAGTTCGATCCGCAGCTCTTCGAGCTTGTTCTGCGGGCCGCGCTGTTTGAGTTCGTACATGTCGATGTCTTCCATCAGCGACTCTTTGGCCATCAGCATCGCCTTTTCCGCGGTGCCGCCGATGCCGATGCCGAGCATGCCCGGCGGGCACCAGCCGGCGCCCATCAGCGGCACGGTCTTCAGGACCCAGTCGACGAGGGAATCCGATGGATTGAGCATGACGAACTTGGTCTTGTTTTCCGAGCCGCCGCCCTTGGCCGCGATCTTGATGTCGACGGTGTTGCCCTCGACCAGTTCCATGTGGACCACGGCCGGGGTATTGTCCTTGGTGTTCTTGCGCTCGAAATGCGGGTCGGCCACGATCGAGGCGCGCAGCTTGTTGTCGGCGAAGTTGTACGCGCGGCGCACGCCTTCGTTGACGGCGTCGGTGACGGTGCCGCTGAAGCCTTCGAAGCGCACGCCCATGCCGACTTTCAGGAAGACGTTGACGATGCCGGTGTCCTGGCAGATCGGGCGCTTGCCTTCGGCGCACATGCGCGAGTTGGTCAGGATCTGGGCAATCGCGTCCTTCGCGGCCGGGCTCTGCTCGGCCTCGTAGGCACGCGCCAGGTGTTCGATGTAGTCGGCCGGGTGGTAGTAGCTGATGTACTGGAGGGCGGCGGCGACCGATTCGATCAGGTCTTCCTGTTTGATGACTGTCATGGTTGTTCTCGGATGGATGTTAGTGAGGCTTGGCCTGGTGGTGGGTCGAGGTCACGATGCGGTCGGTGTAGGCAATCGCCAGGGCCGACAGTAAAAATACACTATGGATAACGGTCTGCGCGATCAACACCTTGGCCTCGTAGGCGCCGGCGTTGATGAAGGTTTTCAGCAGGTGGATCGACGAGATGCCGACGATGGCCATGGCCAGTTTGGTTTTCAGTACCGAGGCGTTGACGTGCGACAGCCACTCGGGCTGGTCCGGGTGGCCCTGCAGGTTCATGCGCGACACGAAGGTTTCGTAGCCGCCGACGATCACCATGATCAGGAGGTTCGAGATCATCACCACGTCGATCAGGCCGAGCACGACCAGCATGATGGTGGTTTCGGTCAGCTTGTCGGGACGCACCGAACCGGGCACGGTCACGACGTCGAGGATATGGTCGAGCGAGGCGGCGTTGCCCACGGCGGCGCCGATCAGGTCTTTCAGTTCGACCCAGAAATGGAACACGTACACGCACTGCGCGAGGATCAGGCCGAGGTAGAGCGGCAGTTGCAGCCAGCGACTTGCGAAAATCAGGTTGCTGAGAGGAGTCAGCTTCGGTGTTTCGTTGTTTGGGATTTGTTGCGGCATCGGGTTCCAGGATTCAGACGAAATACAGCCCAGCATTTTACACCGCCGGCGCGCGCTTGCAGACGACCGCCTCGGTTTCGCCGCGGGTTGGTAAAATCGCACCTGAATAGGGACGGCGCGCTGTAAGCGCTCAGTAAGCGAGCGCGCCTATGGTGTCTGAGACAACTACTACGATGGAGACTAGCATGGCCGAGAACGAGACCAACCAGGAAAACCAGGGCTTGCAGGAGCACCGCGTGTTCCCGCCGCCGTCCGGGTTCGCGGCGAACGCCGCTATCTCCGGCATGGAAGCCTATGACAAGCTGTGCCTTGATGCCGCCAGCGACTACGAGGGCTTCTGGGCGCGCCTGGCCCGCGAGCACCTCGATTGGCAAAAGCCATTCACCAGCACGCTCGACGAATCGAACGCGCCGTTCTACAAATGGTTCGCCGACGGCCAGTTGAACGCCTCTTACAACTGCCTCGACCGCAACCTGATCAACGGTAACGCCGACAAGACGGCCATCATCTTCGAGGCCGACGACGGCAGCAGCACGAACGTGACCTACCGCGACCTGCACGCACGCGTCTGCAAGTTCGCCAACGGCCTGAAGTCGCGCGGCATCAAGAAGGGCGACCGCGTCATCATCTACATGTCGATGTCGGTCGAAGGCGTGGCCGCGATGCAGGCCTGCGCCCGCATCGGCGCCACCCACTCGGTCGTCTTCGGCGGTTTTTCCGCCAAGTCGCTGCAGGAACGCATCATCGACGCCGGCGCCGTCGCCATCATCACGGCCGACGAGCAGATGCGCGGCGGCAAGTCGTTGCCCTTGAAAGCCATCGTCGACGAAGCGCTGGCCATGGGCGGCTGCGACACGGTCAAGGATGTCATCGTCTATAAACGTACCGGCGGCAACATCGCCTTCACCGAAGGCCGCGACCTCTGGCTGCACGACCTGGTCAACAGCCAGAGCACCGATTGCGAGCCGGAATGGGTCGACGCCGAGCACCCGCTGTTCATCCTCTACACCTCGGGCTCGACCGGCACGCCGAAGGGCGTCCAGCACTCGACCGGCGGCTTCCTGCTGTGGGCCGCGCTGACGATGAAATGGACCTTCGACATCAAGCCGGACGACGTCTTCTGGTGCACCGCCGACATCGGCTGGGTCACCGGCCATAGCTACATCACCTACGGCCCGCTGGCCGTGGGCGCCACCGAAGTCGTGTTCGAGGGCGTCCCGACCTACCCGAACGCCGGCCGCTTCTGGGAAACCATCGCCAAGCACAAGGTGACGATCTTCTACACGGCGCCGACCGCCATCCGTTCCCTGATCAAGGCCTCGGATGTGGACGAGAAAGTGCATCCGAAGAACTACGACCTGTCTTCGCTGCGCCTGCTGGGATCGGTGGGCGAGCCGATCAATCCGGAAGCGTGGATGTGGTATTACAAGAACGTCGGCCAGGAACGCTGCCCGATCGTCGACACCTTCTGGCAGACCGAAACGGGCGGCCACATGATCACGCCGCTGCCGGGCGCGACCCCGATGGTGCCGGGCTCCTGCACGCTGCCGCTGCCGGGCATCATGGCGGCGATCGTCGACGAGGCGGGCGCCGACGTGCCGAACGGGCAGGGCGGCATCCTGGTCGTCAAGCGTCCATGGCCGTCGATGATCCGCACGATCTGGAACAACCCGGAGCGCTTCCGCACCAGCTACTTCCCGGAAGAACTGGGCGGCAAGTACTACCTGGCCGGCGACGGCGCCATCCGTAACAAGGACACGGGCTACTTCACCATCACCGGCCGCATCGACGACGTCCTCAACGTCTCGGGCCACCGCATGGGCACCATGGAAATCGAGTCGGCGCTGGTGGCCAATCCGATCGTCGCCGAAGCGGCGGTGGTCGGCAAGCCGGACGAGACCACCGGCGAGGCGATCTGCGCCTTCGTCGTGCTCAAGCAGGCGCGCCCGACCGGCGAGGAGGCGAAGAAGCTGGCGGCCGAGCTGCGCAACTGGGTCGGCAAGGAAATCGGTCCGATTGCCAAGCCGAAGGAAATCCGCTTCGGCGACAACCTGCCGAAAACCCGTTCCGGCAAGATCATGCGCCGCCTGCTGCGCGTGCTGGCCAAGGGCGAGACGATCACCCAGGATGTCTCGACGCTGGAAAACCCGGCCATCCTCGACCAGCTCAAGGAATCGGCATGATGCGGCCTTGACCGCATCGGCCTGACAGCGCCATGCAAGGCGGCCCGTGCATTGTGCGGGCCGCCTTTTTTCATGCCTCGCCAGTTGCTCAGGCAGCGCCGGCTGCGGCGGCGCATCCAATGTAAATCGGGCAAGACCTTGCTGTGATCTCGCTGCAGACGGGTTACACTGGCGCCCGTTGCCATTCCTTTCTTCACTCGTGCGCCGTGGTCCTTGCGTGCGAAACTACCTGTACCCCATGCCATCCCCGGATAACGCCGACGCCCCGCTACCGCTCCATGCCACACCGCAGGCCTTGCCCGTCGCCACCCTGGCGGGCGCGATCGACACCGTCGACGCCTGCGTGGCCATCCTGGCCGGCCCGGCACTGCGCTTCACCTTCGCCAACCGCGCCTGCCAGGAGTTGCGGCCCGGCTTGCCGATGCTGGGACGGCCGCTGCGCGAGGTCTTCCCGGCCGCGGCGCAAGGTGGGCTCGAAACGCAGCTGTTGCGGGTGTTGCAGACCGGCGCGCCCTTGAAGCTGAACCGCTTCGAATCGGTCAGCCAGGCGGGAGACCTGCGTTTCTGGGAAGGCGAGGTCGTGTCCGCCGCTGCCGACGGCGATGCGGAACCGGCGATCGTCGTCTTTGCCCGCAACGTCACCGCGACCGTGCGGGTGGAGCGGGCGCTGGCCGCCAGCGAGGAGGCCCTGCGCCGTTCGAACCGGAAACTGCGCGACACGATCGACAGCATCACCGACGGCCTGCTGGTGATCGACCGCGACTGGCGCTATACCGTCGTCAGCGACCGCGCGGCGCAGATACTGGGCATGCGCCCGGAAGAGCTGATCGGCGGGCGCGTCTGGGACCTGTTCCCCTACTCGGCCGGAACCAGGTTCTACGACAGCTATCACGAGGCGGTCAACACGGGCCAGCCGGTCCAGTTCGAGGAATATTATCCGGCTCCGCTCGACCTTTGGCTCGAATGCAATTGCTACCCGACGCCAGAAGGCTTGACCGTCTACTTCCGCGACGTGTCGGAACGCCATTACGCCGAACAGGCGCTGCGCGAAAGCACGGCGCTGCTGAGCGCAATCAGCGACAGCTCGCCCGACGTGATCTATGCGAAGGACGACCAGGGCCGGATGCGCTTCGTCAACCCGGCCGCCGTTGCCTTGATCGGCAAACCCGTCGACCAGATCCTTGGCCGCACGGACGCCGAGTTCCTGAACGATCCCGAGGTGGCACGCCAGGTGATGGACAACGACCGCCGCATCATCGACAGCGGCGCCGGCGAGGAACTCGAAGAGCTGGTGCCGACACCAGACGGCGAGCAGCGCATCTGGCTGTCGATGAAGATCGCGCTGTGCGACAAGGGCGGGCAGGTGGTCGGCCTGCTGGGCATTTCGCGCGACATCACCGACCGCAAACGCGCGGAGCAGCGGCTGCGCGACGAGAACCACCGCAAGGACGAGTTCCTGGCGATGCTGGCGCACGAACTGCGCAACCCGCTGGCGCCGATCGTCACCGGCGCGCGCCTGCTCGACATGTCGGCGCACGACGAAACCAAGGTGCGCCACGCCGCCCGCATCATCGCGCGCCAGGCCGCGCACATGACCGAGCTGGTCGACGACTTGCTGGACGTATCGCGTGTCACCCGCGGCATGATCGCGCTGGACAAGCACGACATCGACCTGCGCCTCGTCCTCTCGCACGCCGTCGAGCAGGCCCGGCCGCTGATCGATGCGCGCGGCCACCGGCTCGAGGCAGCATTCGGCGCCGAGCCGGTGTTCGTCCATGCCGACCGCACCCGGCTGATCCAGACCGTCTCCAACCTGCTCAACAATGCCGCCAAATACACGCCGCCCGGCGGACAGATCGTGCTGGCGCTGGGCGCGAGCGAACACAGCGTCGAGATCAGCGTCACCGATACCGGCATCGGCATCGCACCTGCCTTGCTGCCGAACATGTTTGACCTGTTCAGCCAGGGCGAACGCACGCCCGACCGCTCACAGGGCGGCCTGGGCCTGGGGCTGGCACTGGTAAAAAGCATCGTGGCCATGCACGGCGGCGAGGTGGCCGCGCGCAGCGAGGGCGCGGGGAAGGGAAGCTGTTTCGTGATGACCCTGCCGCGACGGGCGGCCAGGGGCGGTTGACGAGCCGCTCAGGAACCCGCGAGCGGGCTGCCGACGATGCCCACGGCCAGCTCGGCCCACACGAAGAGGAAGGCGCAACCGATCGCAGCGAGCGCGATGCAGCGGCTCTTGCGAGTACGGAATTTTTTCGTCCCCCACTCGCATAACAGCCCGGTGCTGCCCAGCAGGACGGCGGCGACCAGGAAATCGCCGGCGCTCCAGTTCACTTCCCCGGTGAACTGCATGGCAACCAAGGGAACGAGCAGGATGGCGGCGGTCACGAGCAGGACGCGCAGCATGGAGCGGGTGGCTGACTGCCCGGGCTGCGGGTCACCAGGGGTGATCGTCGCTTTCATCGTGATGTCCTTGTCGTCGTGAAGGTGGATGGGGGCGCTGCCGCGCGGCGCACGGTGGCGAGCCTGACAGGTGAAACATAACGCGCCTTGGCACAAATGGCAACAGGTATGCTGGCTGCGGCGCAGGGATCGGGTGCATACTCGTACCATGCGGGAGCATGACGGCCCGGCCGGAAAACGCGCGATCGACGAGGAAGCTTGCATGCTGGACGCGGGAAACGCACTCGAGCGGCATATGCGTGACATCTGGACCGCGCGGGGAGCGGTCCTGGTCACGGCAGCACTCAATGCCTTGCTGATCAATAAGCTGACCGTCTTCCCCTGGTGGCTCGCATCGGCTGTCGAGGTGGCGCTGCTGGCCCCGCTATCGGTCGCGACTGCCTGGACCCACGACCGGATGCGCCGTGCCACCGATGAGCATCATTGGCTGCGGATCGAGCGTGCCCGTCGTCTTGTCCGCCATGCTGCGATGTTCTTGACCGCCATCGTCACGCTGATTAACTTCCATTCGCTGCTGGTGGTGCTGCGGGCGCTTCTGGAGGGGGCAAAGCAAGCGACCGGACAAAGTCTGCTGGTCGACGCCTTGAACATCTGGTTTACGAACGTCGTGGTGTTTGCGCTATGGTTCTGGAACCTCGATAGCGGCGGCCCGGCTGTTCCTGGCTCGGCAAAAGAACCGGCTGCGGACTTCCTGTTTCCGCAGATGAGTGCCGACTGCCCGGGACACCATGGGTGGCGTCCCGGTTTCTTCGACTATCTGTTTGTGTCTTTCACCAACGCGACGGCGTTTTCGCCGACCGACACGATGCCGCTGACCGTACGCGTCAAGCTGCTCTTCATGGTTCAGTCGATTGCCTCGCTGCTGACTGTCGGGATGGTGGCGGCCCGTGCCGTCAATATATTGTCATAAAGCTCAATCCCGCCGGCGCGTAACAGGCGTTCCCGTGAATTGACTCCCTCTGAGCCATCTCAAACACCCCGGAAGCGTCAGCTCAGCGCGCGAGATGGGCGGCTAGAATCTCCTTGTTGTTAGTGCAGGTCGATCAAGCGGGCTGATGCCGTTCCCACGCCATGGGTTACTGATGGATGCCGAGCAACTCAAAGCAGCACTGCTGCACCAATACCATCGTTGGCGTTGGTGCGTCCCGAAAGCGATGTTGTACCACCCTGACCACTTCCTCGTGCGTCGGCTGCTGGCTGCCAGCCGGCATGTGCAGGAAGCCAGCGTCGAACGGCGCTTGCGCCGGATACTGCAGTCGGCGGTGACCCACGTACCGTATTACCGCGGCAAGGTGAAGCTCGGTGCCGGCGAGCTCGAGCACGCACCCGTGTCCGAGCTGATCGGGCAATTTCCGTATATCGACAAAATCGAGGTGATGGAAAGGCAGCATGCCTTTCTCGACGAACGCATCGATCGCAGGTTCCTGCTCTATGCCGCCAGCCATGGCTCGACCGGCACCGGCATCGGCGTCTGGCGCAACAAGCGCGAAACCGACATCGAAAAAGCCTTTTATGTCGGTGAATGGGGACGCTTCGGATTCGACTTCGACAAGTCGCGCTACCTGCGCATTGGCTACGATGCGACCCGGCCGCTCGAAGCTGCGCCGACCTGGCGCTTTGGCAACCGCTTGATGTTGTCTCCGGAACATGTCCGGCCTGACTGCTTGTCCATCATCCTGCGCGCCATCGAGCGCTTCAGGCCACAATTCATCCATGCCTATCCCAGCGCGGCCCTTGCCTTGGCGGAACTGCTCGCCCAGCGCGGCCATGGCCTCGGCCTCCCCTTGCGCGGCGTGCTGTTGGGGTCCGAGCCTGCGTCCGCTGCCCAGCTGGCCTTGATCGCGCGCGTGTTCGACGCGCCGGTGTCGATCAGCTATGGCCTGACCGAAAGGACGAACCTCGCGTTTGCCGTGCACGACGAGGCCGGGGCGAGTCCCTACCAGTTCCAGGCCCTGTACGGCTGGACAGAGAACCGCCTGAGTCATGGGTGCCATGAAATCGTCGGCACCTCGCTCTGGAATGAAGTCATGCCGCTGATCCGTTATTGCACCGGAGACTATGCCCTGATCGGCCCGGACGGACGTTGCGATGACATCGACGGACGGCTGCAGGAGTTCGTGCTGGACCGCCACGGCAACCGGCTGCCAGGCTTGACGATCGCACTCGACGCCTGCGCCTGGCATTTCATCAAGGCTTGCCAGCTGTACCAGCGGGAACGCGGCAAGGTGACCTTGCGCGTGGTGCCGCGCAACGGCACGCTGGGACCGGACCAGCGTGCCGCCTTGCTGGCCGGGCCGATCTGTTATTGGGGCCGCGACGTCGAGTTCGACTGTGTCGAGGTTCCGGACATCGCCGTTGGACCCGGCCGCAAGCGGTGCTTCGTGGTCAACGATATTCCGCTGGCGCCGACCTAGCGCGCTGCCGGCGTTTAATCGGCCCGGCCGCGGCCCGTGGATGCCGGCGTTTCCTTACACCCGCCTGTAGCGTCCACCCAGCAAGGCCGAGCGGGTGACCGGAGAGCGCAACTGCTCCAGCCACCACTGCAAGGCCCGGCCGTGGCCCGCCTTGCCGCTCTTGCGCCAGGCATAGCTGGACTGGACCTGCTGCTGCGCCCGTTCGACGCGCTTGACGACCAGCCGCCCCGTGTCGATCGACGGTCCGGCGATACAGATGGGGAGGAATCCGGCGCCCAGGCCGCGCAGCTGCGCATCGAGTTTCGCGGGCATGTCGGCCACCGTGAACACATCCTGTCCCGTCAACAGGCCGATCGAAATGCTCATGCCCTGCCGCACCGAGTCGGCAATCGCGACGGCCCGGTGCTGGCGGATCGTCTGGTCCGACAGGGGCTCCGGCAACTGCGCCAGCGGGTGGTGCGGCGCCACCGCGAACACGAAGTCGACCGTGCCAAGCGCTTCGCGCTGCAGGCCGGTCTTGGTGTTGTCGTCCATGACCACGCCCAGCGCCAGGTCGGCCTGCCCGGACACGAGGGTCTCGAGCGTGCCGGAGAGGGTTTCTGCGCGCAATTTCAATCGTGTGGGCGGGTTCAGCGCAAAAAAATGCGTACACAGCTCCATCACGGTGGCCTGGTCGACGATGCTGTCGATGGCGACGGTGAACTCCGGCTCCCATCCGGTTGCCATGCGCTTGACCCGGTTCGCCACCGCGTCGATCTCGGCCAGCAGGCCCGCGCCTTCGCGCAGCAGTTCCGCACCCGCTTCGGTCAACTGGGCCTGGCGCGAGCTGCGGTCGAACAGCAGCACGTCGAGCGCGTCCTCCATCTGGCGCACGCGATAGGTGAGGGCACTGGGCACCATATTGGTGGCGCGCGCCGCCGCAGCAAAACTGCCCGTATCGGCAATCACTTGCAGCATGGCGAGGGCGGAAGGAGTCAGGACGTCGCGCGGTGTAGGCATGGAGCAAATGAAAATTCAATCATTTTGAATGATGGCATGGCGCGTCCCCCGCGGCAAGACGCGCCCTGACGGCACAAGCCGGCCGCTGCGATAGCGGCCGGCTTGCGTAGGGGGCAGCTTATGCCTTGCGGCGGGCGTCCAGGCTCCAGGCACCGGCGCCGAATGCCGCCAGCATCAGCAGGCCGCCGACCACCGCGATATTTTTGAAGAACAGCAGCTCGGTCACCATTTGCTGGTCGGCCGGCGCGGCCCAGTAGGCGTGGAAGAAGACCGAGGCAGCCAGGGTGAACAGCGCCAGCACCAGGGCCGCGATCCGCGTGCGGAAGCCGGCGATCAGGGCCAGGCCGCCCGCGACCTCGACGACCACGGCGGCGATCGCCGCCAGCGAGGCCAGCGGCAGGCCGACCGAGGCGATGTACCCGACCGTGCCTTCGAAGCCCGCGATTTTACTGATGCCCGCCGGCAGGAACAGCGCCGCGAGCAGCAGGCGGCCGACCAGGGCCAGCGAATTGTCATATTGCTTGATCATGGGATTTCCTCAAAATTTGTCTCGTTAAACGATGCGTTTCAGGCCGCCAGGTCGAACACCAGGACTTCGGCATCGCGGCCGTCGCTCAGGGTGATCCTGTCTTCGCCGTCGAGCAGGACGGCGTCGCCGGCTTCGAGGGCCCGGCCATTGACGGCCAGCGCGCCGCGCACCAGGTGCACATAGGCCTTGCGGGCCGGGTCGATAGCCAGTTCAGCCCGTTCGTCGCCGTCGAACAGTCCCGAGTACAGGGAGGCATCGGCGTGGATCAGGACCGAATCGTGGCCGCCGTCGGGCGAGGCGATCAGGCGCAGGGCGCCGCGCTTCTCGGCAGGCGGAATCGCTTTCTGCTCGTAGCTCGGCGGGATGCCGCGCACGTTCGGCTCGATCCAGATCTGCAGGAAATGGGTGGTTTCGCCCTTGGCATGGTTGAACTCGCTGTGCATGACCCCGGTCCCCGCACTCATGCGCTGCACGTCGCCCGGCGGAATCGCCTTGACGTTGCCCATGCTGTCCTCGTGGGCGAGTTCGCCCGACAGGACATAACTGATGATTTCCATGTCGCGGTGGCCGTGCTTGCCGAACCCGGCCCCCGCCGTGATGCAGTCTTCGTTAATGACGCGCAGGTTGCCCCAACCCATGTGGGCCGGATCGTAATAGTTGGCGAACGAGAACGAGTGGTAGCTGTTGAGCCAGCCGTGGTCAGCGTGGCCGCGGTCTTGTGATTTGCGAATGGTAAGCATGGTGATCTCCTTGGTTGATGGAGTCATTATGCGACCGTGGGGCAGGGGGATTTGTCGTGGGGTTTCACGACATCATTCAAAATATTTGAATGATCGCGTCGCTAGCGGCTGGCCTAGCGTGCGCACTCGAATCGGGAACGTTGGAACGCGGTTGTAGGGTGGGCTCCGCCCACGCGCTACGGCCCCTGATCATTGCATTGCGTGTATCTCAGTGACCCTCGCGCAGCGCCGACTGGAGCAACAGGTTGACACGCCCCTTGCGCATGGCAGGATTGTGCTTGAACTGCCGAGAATTGTTGCTATAATAGGCGGCTTCGCGAGAGCGAAGCATGCAGGAGAGATGGATGAGTGGTTTAAGTCGCACGCCTGGAAAGCGTGTGTAGGTTCATAGCCTACCGGGGGTTCGAATCCCCCTCTCTCCGCCAAGATTGCTTTAAACCCTTGTTCCATAAGGAAAACCCAGTAAAATAACGGGGTTTTCCGACTCGGGTTCTACACAAAGCTTCTACACAAAGACTGGCGGCAGTTCCCGACCTGACTGGTTTCTGACCACATGAAACCGGGAATTCAGAACTCATGCCCATGCTTCCTACCGGCCTCGTCCGCGACAAAAAATCTGGCGTCTACTACCTGCGCCGTCGTATCCCAACCGAAATCTTGAGCCAGTACCCTGGCAAGAAAGAGGTTACGTTTTCCTTAAAAACCAAAGATTCCCGGACTGCCGTAGAGCGGCTGCGGCGTGAAGATGCCAAGCTGTACGCCGAGTGGGATAAGGCGCGCGAGCGTCTCGCGCGAGCCGCTGCGCGTTGGAAATTACGCGAAGTTCAGCGTATCGATGTGCTTACACCAGAGGTAATTGACACTATCTGTACGCACTTCGAGGCTGGCAGTCTTACCGTGGATGAGCAACGTCGCAAGGCGGGAGCTTATACCGTCGAAGACATCGAGCAATACAAAGCCAGCTATGCCGAAGCCAATCTTGAGTTAAAGATGGGCGTAGCCATTGGAGACGTGGACCGGATTCGCCCGGCGCTGGAACAGTTCCTGACTTTGTATGGATATGACGTTAATGTGCCGGAGGCGGACATGCAACGGCTGACGTTGGCCTTTGCGCGTACTGCAATCCGCACGAACGAAAAACTTCTGAATCGCTATGAAGGCAAAGACGAGCCAACGCCGAACGCGGTCGGCACTCGCCTGACGCCAATGCTGTCCGAAGTCACGCAGGCTTACATCGCATATTACGAAAAACTCCAAAAGCCGGCGATGTTAAAGAAGGTAAAGACGGTAATGCCGGCGCTGCTTCAGGTGGTGGGCAACAAGCCTATTGGTTCGCTGACGCAAACAGACATTCTTGAATTTTTCGACACGGTGCACTGTCTACCACCACGTTGGAGTGATGTCTGCCGTCAGCAAGGTATCACTCTGCGCGAGGTGGCTGAACGTCAGATAGGGGAAATGAGTAAGGCCACATTCGACGGCACATATATGGCCGCTATGGCGCCGTTCCTGAAATACTGCCGCGGCAGATGGCAAGACAAAGGCTGGCCGATGACGGTCACGGTTGAAGGTATTCAGTACCTGGGCAGCCGTCGCGACCCCGAATTCGGACAACGACATTTCAAGCCGGACGAATTGAAGCGACTCTTCCAAGGCTCGGAGATGGCCGCGCTGGCCAAGAGCCAGACCGAGGCTTACAAGTTCTGGCTGCCGCACGTTGGCCTGTTCTCGGGCGCTCGCGTGAATGAGCTGTGTCAAGTGAATCCTGAATCGCCACGAGTTTTCTAGACACTCGCGAGCCGCTGGAAATACTGCTTTTCATATTCGGCCGGCGACA